>NZ_AUBZ01000020.1 GCF_000429505.1 Aliagarivorans taiwanensis DSM 22990
TGTCGGTCTTGTGTTCTTCATTTCTACCACCTTTTGTCCGGAAGTGAGTCTATCACTTCGTCTATTCAGGTGGCCAAATTCACTATGCCACTACACTATATTGCAGCGTTTAAGTATCGATGCCGAGTGTTGGCTGGTGTTAACCACTCAGTTGGAGAAGGATTTTGGCACTGTAGTCGGGCGCGATACCAGCCTGCTCCGGTACAAAGCCTGCCATCATCAGCTGCGTATCCGCGGTATGGGGGCGGCGAAGCGCTGGTTAAGTTGCGGCTAGTTCCAATCATGGCAGCTTTGCTGCTGTTGTCATCAATCAAGGCGAGTTCGCTAAACTGGTCACTTAGTTTGTGAGACGCTGCGCGTTTGGGGCATCACCTGCCATGCTGTGTCGGTTGGGCTGCTCCAGTGGCCAATCAGCGCACAATGCTGACTCACAACCCCGCTGCGGCTTTACAGGTCGTGTCCAGGCAGGAGTTAAGTATGCCAAGTGATAGAGCAATCACAGTAAAACTCAGCGACGTAGTCGTAGCCGTCGATTTTGTGTCCTTTGGCGAGGCTCTTGATAACGCTGTCGTCTTGCATACAGCAACGGGGCAGCTGTTGTACGCTGGCGATGCCATTGATAGCGATGAGTTTCCTGACGATGCTTACGATAACCCCATTTACATCGAAATCCCCTCCGCACGAGATCTCGACTTAGGACAGCGACTTGTGTTTACGTTTACCGCCCAGAGCTTACCGGAACGGCTAGAGCACGTGCACCACATGTTCTCTCGGCGTGGCGCTTACTCACGCTTTAAAGACTTGCTTACCGCAAATGGCCTGATTGAACAGTGGTATCGATTTGAAGAGGAAGCGCTTAAATCAGCGGTTATCGAGTGGTGCCGGGCTAATGCCATTAACGTTCAGCTTGATACATAGCAGTACACCGCGAGCACCCGCTCGTTGCTTGTCTGGCAGATCTACACACGCCTATGGCTTAGCCTCTGAAGATTGCGAGGGGAGGCTTAAATACTCACAAACGCAAAGAGCTATCTACCTGAAGCTCTGCACCTTCGCCAATCCGTTGCTCAACCAGTTGTTTTAACTCGAGGTAATCTTCGGCCTCAAGTGGTGTCGAGCTGACAATATCGAGCTTAATAGTTAGCGGGTCCACCTGTAGCACTTGCACCCGTTGAATCATTATCTTGCCGCTGGTAAAGCCTTCTAACGCCTCGTTAACTTGTGTCTTTTGCGCCATTTTGTTGAAGCTAATGGCCAGTGGAACACTCACCAGAGCGACCGCTAAAGCCGAGAACAGCAAACCTTTGCGGGCGCGCTTGAAGGGGGCAAAGCCCAGTACCAAAAAGGTTGCGGCTGCGGCCAGCACTATGCCGGCTAAGTTGGTCAGAAACAGTAGCAATGCACCGGCGACTAGCTCAACCTCCATCCAGCCCAGGCCAATACCCGCTACTGCTAACGGGGGAACAAGTGCGACGGCGATGGCTACCCCAGCCAAGCTTTTGGTAACAGCAGCACGCGCATGGGCATAAGCGCCCGCGATACCGGATATCACTGCGACGCCAAGGTCTAACAAAGTTGGGCTTACTCGCGCTGCAATCTCGCTGGTGGTGTGTTGCAGCGGTAACAACCAAGTGCACAGTACCGCAAACAGCAGAGCCAATCCCAAGCCCGTGCTTAGCGTGGTGACACTGCCTTTAAGCAAACTTTCATCTTGCCGCGCGAGTGCCATGGACAGCGAGATGATTGGCCCCATCAAAGGTGCGAGGATCATCGCACCGATGATCACCGGCGGTGAGTCAGCAAACAGCCCCAGCGAGGCGAGTAAGGTCGAGAGGATCATTAAGGTGAGGAACACCGGAGAGGGGCTCGCTTGCTCTCTTAGGGTTTGGTAGAGCTCTCGGAAGTCATCTTGAGCTGCGTGGGCGACCCAGCGCAGTGGCTTGGCGCAAAGCTCTGTGATGCCTTCGCCTTTTGGTAGGTGTTGCATACGTCGCGATTCTTTTTCCGGGGTAGCTGCTCGTTCAATACTTAGCTTGCTCGAAGGCAGCAACTGAAGCGCTCGTGGGTGGTTGGTAAAGCTGAGCTCGCGTGAACACATGCTGGTTCCATCGTGGCTGTATTCTATACCCGGATCGCAGGCAATTTTTAGCTCGTCGGTTTTGAGTGTGCCCACGCTGCGCGGCAAGGTGGCTTGTTGACGGGCAAACAGCGCCACTAGCATCACAGCGAGTAACTCCATTACACTGCGTGGCGCTAAGAGCAAGATATGAAACATGCCGTCGTTAAGGTGGGAGTCACTGAGCAGGCGTTTTCCAATGGTAGAGTTACGGCCGTGCTCTACCACTGTTATCCCAACGGCGGCTGTACAGAATGCTTCGTTATTACGCGTGGTTAGATGATAGGCCTTCGGTTGAATGCTGCTAAGTTTGCTTATGTAGTGCTTAAATTTGAGCAGTTTGGCCTTAAAGCCCGATACTTCAGCGCCGGGAACAAAGCCATACATGTCGCCGATGGTCACCGATTGCAGAACTGGCAGTTGGTTACACATCAGCAGGTCCACCGCTTCTGGTTCTACCTGCAGGTAGTGATCTACTGCTTGGTCTAACTTGCTATCCAGCGCTAAGCCCTTACTGGCCATGGCCGCGTTAGGGTGGGGCAGCACCGCCAGTTGCGTTTCACTTTCAAGGAACAGCGGCAGCGTGCTGCGTAGCTGTTCATCACTAAGAAACAGCCAGCAGATGTGACACGCCTGTTCAGGCACCTCAAGTGAGCTTGTATACGGGAGGAAGAACGCCTCTCGCTGTTCTAGCAGGGCGGAGAGCTGTTGCTCAATCTCACTAAACTCTGACTCGTCATAAATCACTAAATCGACCATTACACGTCCTTGTGCGTTAAATTGAGTGGCGGTTCTGACTTGCGCAAGCAAACACCGCCTTGGCCTGCTGTTACTTGCTTATGTGTTGCTGTGATAACGGCTGCGATAGTAGGCATCTACCGCTAGTTCCAAGCGTCTTGTGGCACGAGGAGTTTCAGTGCGAAGGCGCTGGCAAAACTGCTTTAAGGTTTCGTTTGGCGCGCGCTGCCTTCCCCTTAGTCGCCAATAACTTAGCTGCATTCTCAGTCGCAACAATGGTAGATCGGGTACGCGCCACTGCCAAGGGCGAGCAAACAGCAGCAAGGTGAGGGCGGCTGCGGTAGATAGCAGACCCACGCTTAATACCAGCAAGCTGTCTAAACTAAATCGGCGCTGCAACTCATCGAGAAGCTGGTTTTGTCGATTGCTATCAAAGTTGACTACCCACTGGGCCCACAGATAATCAGCACGCTCTAGCAAGGAACGCAATGCCAACAGCTGTTGGCTGTACCACAGGCGGCTACCGAATGGCGATAGTTCCCGCCATTGATTAGCATGCTCAGCACTTTGCTGTAGGCCCAGTTGCACCCGTTCAGGCGCTATCCAGCCTGTTGCGTCAATCTGCTGCCATTTGCCGTCTACCCATATCTCAGCCCAGGCGTGAGCGTCGTAGTCACGTACGGTGATCACCTTACGCTGGGTGTTCCACTCGCCACCAAGATAGCCCGCTACCATCCGCGCGGGATAGCCCATGCTGCGGGCCAGCACCGCCACCGCCTGAGCGTAGTGCACGCAAAATCCCAGTTGGCCTTCGAACAGGAAATCGCCCAGGCCTTGGCTGCCCGGATAGGTGGGCGGATTTAGGGTGTAGCCAAAGGGTGCTTGTAAGAACCAGTCGCGCATGGCCGCTAAGGGTTGAGGGGCGGCGGCGAACTGCTCGGCGAGGCTAACTATTCGTTGCTCGGTGTTCGCGGGAAGGGTGCTTAGCCGGCGTAATAGGCTTGGTGCGAGTGTCTCATCTGGCGCATTGCTTAGCCAAATAAACGATGCTTGACTACGCTGGTTAATGCTGGTGCGGCGTTGCCAGCTGTTGTCGCGGGTTAGCCGCAGTGCACCTTGCGATACCATACTGGGCCAAAGGCTCGGTGCCCACACGCCATCGCTGGGCTGATAGATAATCGAGTAGGGCATGCCGCCTGCAGTCCAGCTAAGCTCGCCCGATGTGCGAAGTAGCTTAGCGTGATTGCTGCGCGACCAGCTTTCCCCATCGAACTGATCGAGCACTAAGGCGCGCCAATAGAACTGCTGTGAATCTGATTGCGGGGTGTCAAAGGTTGCGCGAAAGGCTAAGCGGTCGGAGCGGATAAGTTGGCTGATATCCCCGGGCCGTACTTGCTCGGATAATCCGGTGGTGGCTGATTGCAGCGTTGGCATTTGCCACAATGGGCCAAGCCGTGGCAACACTACAAACAGCACCGCGGTTAGCGGCAGGGCTGAGCCGCTCCACAGCGCGAGTCGACGTAACAGCGGCAATGATAGCGGTACATCAGCACTAAGCAGTAACAGTAGGTGCAGCAGCAGGCTAACACACGCTAGCACTGCATAGACAATCGCAACATTAAGCAGCAGCGCTAGGGCGGCCAGTATCCAGCCACACAGTACAAACGCTTGCAAATCGCGGCGCTGGCGCAGCTCGAGGAGCTTTAGGCAGTAGCCAAGCATCACCACATTCACCGCGATCTCGAATTGCCCCTGTTGCCAACTGCTGGCGATGGTCAAAAGCGCCATGGCTAGCGTGATCAGTAGCTTGAGCCAACGCGGACAATCCGGCGCACGCCCTTGGCTTAAGCGCCAGCGCCAAAGGCCAAGCACGCCACCGGTAGCTAACAGCCATAACGGCGCCACCGACCAAAGCAGCAAGCTGGTAGCGATAAAACACTGCAAAAAGAGCAGAGACTGCGCCTTGCCAAGGGGCAAGTACGTCAATGCTGCCTTGCGCTGGTCGGGCGCTTGCGTGGCCGGCTTGAGGGGGCTCATCGCGGCGCCCTCGCCAGCATCTCTAAAGCTGCCTGCTTTTGGGCTTCGCCTTCACCCATTGGGAGTTGCTGGCCTGCAACGCTAAGCGAGAAACGTTGCCCTTGCTGGCTGAGTTGTAACACCCAGTGGCACAACACTCGATAACGAAGCTCTCGCTCAAGCTGCTGTAAACTCGACTCGTCCAACACTAGTGCTTGCGCGTGGTAAGACTCGAAGCTCTTTCGTTGTAGGCCGCGCCCGGCCGCTAAGGCCTTCCATGAGAGCAAACTTAAGCGCTCGCCTGTGCGGTAGGGAACAAGTCCGGCGAACTCGTCTTGCAGGGTATGACTTTGGGTAGTGTGGTTTGTAGCTTCTTGCTCACCCCCACGAGGGCAGGGGTAACCGGGCTCTGGCGTCGGCGCGACGATACTCTCACAGTCTAAGTCGAGCCAGGTCCAGCATCGAAACAGCCCAAAGGGGAAGCTGCTGGAAAGCTTTAGCCTAGGCAGTGGATACACACCTCGTTGGTCGAGGGTGAAACTGAGGCTGGCATGGCCGTCATCCAACCGCCAATGCTGGTCGCTAAGCCCGCTAATTGAGCCCGCCAGCGCCAAACCACGCAGGCTAGCGGGTTTGTGAATCTGCAGCTCCAACACCAGTGTGTCGCCGGCAAGTCCGAGCGGGCGAGTTTTACGCGTGACTTGCAGCCCCGACAGGTTGAAGTGGCATAGGTGTAAAGTCACCACCCATAGCACCAGCAGAAACAGCGCCAACAGTAGCACTAGGTTGTTCTGATAGTTGGTCGACAGTAAGTACAGCACCAGCACCCCAATCAGGTAGCAGCAGCCAAAACCGGTGGGCAGAATAAACAGGTTGCGCCGCCCGAGTTGTGTGGACGCCGCTGGAGGAAGCCTGCGCCTTAACCAGCGCTCACGGTCAAACAGGCGGCGCTTGCTATTCGAGATCATGGTAGGGGGCCACACCGCCTAGCAGTTGGCTGGCGAACTGCACACCTTGCTCTCCGCGTCCTAGCCGATGGGCGCTTACTGCCACAAATACCGCTTGCAAGTCTTCTGGCTCGACGTGTTTGCGGTGATGGATAAATGCCCAGGCGCGGGCACACGCTAGCAGAGTCTTTGAGCAGCGCGGAGAGAGCGGGCGAGCATGCTCGAGCGTGCGACTGGCATGGATAAGCCGCAGCAGGTAGCCGAGCAGGGCATCGCTGGCATGCACCTGTTGGCTCTGGGCTTGCAGTTGCGGCAGTTGCTCAACCACTAGTGGGCTATCTGAGCGCGCCGCTTGATTGCTTTGCTTGAGCATCTCCAGCTCGCTATCGGCATCGGGAAAGCCGATGCTAAGGCGCATCGCAAAACGATCGAGTTGCGATTCGGGCAGCTCGAAGGTACCCAGTTGCTCGTGGGGGTTTTGGGTTGCAATAACAAAGAAGGGGCTGGGCAGTGTGTGGTTTACACCATCCACGCTGACTTGGCCTTCTTCCATGGCCTCCAGCAATGCACTTTGGGTGCGAGGGCTGGCGCGATTGAGCTCGTCGGCCAAAATCAGCTGATGGAATAGCGGACCGGGGTGAAAGCGGAAGGCTTGTTCACTCTGCTCGAAAATCGACACCCCAATAATGTCGGCGGGCAACAGGTCGCTGGTGAACTGGATCCGCTGGAAGCTCATGCCAAAGCTACTGCCTAACCATTTGGCCAAGCTGGTCTTGCCCACACCGGGCAAGTCTTCCAATAGCAAATGCCCACCGGCCAGCAAGCAGGCCATAGCCTGCTTGATCACCGTCGATTTGCCCAGTAGTTGACCTTGTAGCTGGCTATAAACAGTCTGAAGCTCTGGGTGAAGTGATTCCGTCGCGGCTGTGTTTAATACAAACGTCCCCACAGCACCTCCTTTGTGATAGGGAATAGTAAAAACTTAGCCTAGTTACTCCTTGGTGTTGGGTATTTCCTTGGTTGCTCGCTTAGATTGCTGATGCCACGGGGATTTTCTGCGGTGAAATGCTATTATCTCGCACCTAAACCGAGCATACGCAGATATGCCGCAGCAATAACGGGAGTAGGCGATTGGTAACAGTAGAACAGCGAGATGGCATGCAACTGCGCATTGCGCACGTGCAAAGCGAGAGCAAACAGGGTGAGCTGGAGATCTTTCTGTTTGTGCCGGGCGAGTTGGAACTAAGCCCAAAGCTGTTATCTGAAGACGAGTTCTACCACGCCGCCATCCACAGTAAGCGCACCTACTACAGCGACAAGAACCAGCTCCCCTTGGTACATAGCCGCTTGGCATCGCGCGGCAAGCTACCACCTGAGCAGTACCGACTGAGCCTGAGTCTGTATGCCTACCAATATGTTATCGCGCTAGAGAAAACCGCTCACCGCTTGCTTAAGCACCCCTTTGTACTGCAAAAGCGCGACAACCAGGAGCATGACGACATGCTGGACGAGGCCTACCAGGCCAATGAGTTCTGGGATTTGGTGAGCGAGCAGCGCGAGCTGGCCGAGAGCATTTTGCGTAAGCTGCGCCGCAACAAGCCCAGCGATGCGCATTTGCTTAAGTATTTCGAAAACATCGATAACTACTTGTCGTGGTTTACCGAGCAACGCTGCCTGTCGCTGGTGGCGCACCTACCGCGCGGCGGCATGTATGGCGATACCAAAGAGCAACTGCTGGCCACCGTTAATGCCGAAGCGGAGTATCGCAAGGCCCGTGAGTACAACTCGCGCCATGCCATGAAGGATATGACCCGACTATCGAACAAGATGCGCCTGCTGCGCCGCTTGATTGAATACCCGGTCACCCTGCGCGAGAAAACGCTCGACCTCAGCCTAAACACCAAGAAATGGGTAAAGGCCGGCGCCACCGCCTTTGTGATGCTGTTCGTCTCTTACATGGTGCTACAAGCGCGCTCTTATCTGGATGGAGTGACCTTGCTGCTGGTGGTGACGCTATCGGGTATTTATGCGCTGCGCGAAGTGTTTAAGGACGATGTGACCAATGCGCTATGGCGGGTGATCAACAAAGGTCGACCGAAGTGGCGTAAAACTTATCTCGATGGCACCTCGGGCAAGCCGCTCGGCAGAAAGCTCGAGTGGTTGGAATATCTAAGCTTTCGCAAACTAGATCGCGATATTCAGAAGGCCCGCCGCGGCAAGGTCTCGCAAAAAGAAGAAGTAGTGCTGCGTTACAAAAGCCGCGCCAACCTCAGTAGCACTCGTTTTCTCAGTGGCTACGAGAAAACCCGCGAGTCCATGCTGTTAGATCTACGGGTATTCTCCCGGCTTATGGAAAAAGGCTCTCAGCGGGTTTATCGACTCAAAGAGGGCAAGGTGCTTAAAGAATCGGTAGAGAAACGCCATCTTATTAACCTGATTATTCGCAGTACCGACGATGATGATCAGCCGGTGATCCAGCGCTGGAAGGTGGTGATGACTCGTTCCAAGATCGTCGAGATTGAGATGATAGCGTAACAGCCCTTAAGTGTGTAATAATTCATGCCTGCATGCTCGCTTTAAGCTATTGATATATAAAAATAATATCTAAAATTCAGCTAGGCAATGTAGCGCCATTTGGGCATGCTTGATTCATCGAACAAACTCAAGGAACACTCGCGTGGAAGCACACAATTCTTCTCACTCTCCTAATCTCTCAACACCCGCTTCACCACAAGCAATCAACCCAACAAAAATGTACTCGCCTAACCAAATCGGTGCGGCCTCCGCGCTAGGTGGCCCGGTGGCGGTTATCTATTTTCTGATGGTGAACTTTGCGGTGCTGAAGAACGATGCGCTCAAAAAGGAGACCTTGGTGATCGGTTTGATTGCCATCGTGGCCATGTGGGTGTTCTTGCCCTTATTGCCAGACGGCTTCCCGAGTACGGCGTTTACTGTGTGCTACGTGTTGGTAGGCCGCATGGTAGCTGAGCGCCATCAAATGACCAAACAGGCGATTATCGACTCACCTAACCATGTATTTCATTCCAACTGGCGCGTATTTGGTCTGAGCCTAGTGTGCCTGCTAGGCTCCGTGGTAGTGCTGTTGGCACCATTTTTTGTGCTGGATGTACTCGGCTTCTAAACGCGGCCCAAGGCCCAGTTCTAAAGCCTGTCGCCAAGCTAGCTTCACTAAATCGCTCATTTAGTCGAATTAATAAGCGAACGGTTCGCGTTACCGTGAACCTGCCAGTGCTTGTGTGTATCATCGGCGCACTATTTCAAGTGCGCCACAGAGCGCACGACTATTGGAGCCAAAATGCGGTTAAAAGACTTACAGAAATTGGGACTGGCCTTGGTATTACCCGGCCTGCTAAGCGGTTGTGTTGGCAGTAACGTGCTAACCGGCATGCTGCTGGAGAAAAACGTTGAAGCGGTAGATAACCGCTATGCCCGAGGTGGCCTGAATATCGCGCTTTCGCCAGTCTACGCCTTCACCTTAATGGGCGATGCAATGGTGCTAAACAGTATCGAGTTCTGGACCGGCACACACCCGATTACCGGCAGCCCCCACGTATTCGACAGCGATGTAGATACCTGGCTGGAAGTGAATGATATGGTTGATGAGCCGCTGCGCAGTGCGCCATTGCCGCCGTTGACGTTGGCGGAGTAGGGTTGAGCGTAAACCAGAAGGCGTGGGGACATGCCTTCTAGTGCTTTGTGGGAGTTTACGCTTGTGCGTTAGCAGGTAGATTTATCAACGCCCAAAGCGGCAGGGCGTGTCAGCGCGTCCATCCACACAGTGGCGATGGTGTCTATTTGATGTGTTTGTTACTCAAATATGAGTCCCTACAACTACAAAGCAAACGCCAGATAGGTTGGTAACCTATACCAGCTCAGTTAAAGCAATGAGCCGTTTGCACTATTTTCGGGTTTTGACAGTTGCGCTACATTATCTTCGCAAGTAAACCAATAAGTTTCCGTAGCGATTCTTTGCTACCTAAAACTATTGGTTATCCAAGTTTAAGCTATAAATTAGGATGATATTAACTTAGCTACTGCCAGCATAGTGCGCTTAAGTAACAGGTGGTTATCAGCGTATATTGTGAGCCAAGTGGATCGTATATCGGATTGGAGCATCATTTTTTGCACAAAATGCCAGTAACAGCGGACCGGTCTATGGCCGATCCGGCGAGTAAAGCGAGCAGCTTGATTACTATTGTTAGTTTTTGGACTGTGAGGAAATTGTTGCCTCCATAATAGACAGCATCTTCCTCGAGTTATCGGCTGTATCTACAACCGCTCTTGTTACTTGTGCAGCCGCAACCATGAACAAACCAGATATCGCGACTCCAACACCAGGACCGAGGGCAAAAAGTTGCTGAATACCGTTTGCATATCTACTGACTTGACTTAACCCTGCAAACGCTACAATCACGCCAACTACGACGGTAAACCAGCCGCAATAACCAAGAAATTTTGAAACGCCTATAGCTGTGGAGTAGTTAGATAAAACACTATAGGAATCTGTTGGATCCATTGACGAACGGCTGCTTTCTTCTGGTTTCACTTCTTTGCCAGACTTTTTCGCATAGTCACAAGACTGGCACAAAACCATTGAAGCATCGCCAAAATTAATTGATGTTTGACTTCCGCATGAGCTGCATTCCATTGTATTGCCTCCTTTTATGATAACCGTTTACTCGAGTGCAAAATGCAATCTTTGACCCCGGTCAGTTTTCAATGTATCGCGCCTTTGTTATCAACTTTATCACTATATGAAAATCCTATCTAACATAAGTTAGATCATTCGACACGATCTAAACGGTGTGAAAGAGGCGAAAATTCACTAACAAAAATGGGACTAAGCAGTGATGCTTGAGTAAACCTATAGTAGGGAGACAACTGATCGTGACCAGATAGATCCATTAGCTACCACTAACAAGCCCCGCCCCAATACACTCCTTGTGCTCCAAAAACATTTCAATAAAGCTTCGCACCTTCGAAGACATATGCTTTCGATTCGGGTACACCAAATACACATCCACATCGCCGCTTGGGTAATCCGTTAAGATCTCCACCAGCCTGCCGCTGCTCAGCTCATCGCCTAAGTTAAACTCCGGCATACGCATAATGCCTTGCCCCGCGACACATAACTCAACCTCTAGCTGCGAGCTATTGGTTGCCACAAAACTATGGAGTGCCAGTTCAGTCTGATGGCCGTCGGGGCCGGTAAAGCGCCACTGGTTGTAGTTGGGCAAGTTGCTGTAGCAGATAAGCTTGTGATTGCGCAGGTCATCTGGGGTTTGCGGCGTACCAAAGCGCTCTAAATAGGCTGGCGACGCTACCATGACCGCGCGAAAGGTGGCGAATTTGCGGCTGATCAGGCTGGAGTCGTCCAGTGCGGTGGTGGCGCGGATCGCTAAATCGAAGCCATCGGCAATCAGGTCGGCCTTCTTATCGTTCAGTTCGATATCGAAACTGACTCTGGGGTAGCGCTGGTTAAAGTGCTCTAAGAACCTCGGCAGAGTGTTGATGCCAAAGCTGGTGGGGCAACTTATTCGTAGTACGCCGGATGGGCTGGCCTGCTGGCCCTGCATGGCGCGCTCCAGCGCTGCGGCATCGTCTACCAGCTGTTCGGCTTGGGCGTAGTAGAGCTGGCCTTCGGCGGTGAGGTTTAACGAGCGGGTGCTGCGCTGCAATAACCGCACACCCAAACGCTCTTCCAATTTGGTCAGCTCTTTGCTGATGTACGAAGTGGAGTGTTCAAGCTTTTGTGCGGCCTTGGTAAAACTGCCTTGTTTAACCAATTCCGTGAAGATCACCATGCCATCGAACAGTTGGCTATTCATCGTCGTCCCTGTCTTTCGATAAGCGGGAATTGAGGCATTCACAGCTTATTGCGAGTCATATGGAAATAATTCTTACACATTTGCCCCATTAATCAAATATGAAAAGGGAATTATAGTGTTTACAAGTTAAACACATGGTGTCGCCGACTCGGCAAACTCACTAAGGATGAATCATGAAACTACTGGTATTTGCAGCATCTAACAGCGCCCAATCGATTAACCGTCAGCTGGCGACCTATGCAGCGACCTTTGTAGAAGGCGCAGAGATAGAAGTGCTCGACATCAATGATTACGAGATGCCTCTGTACAGCAGCGACCGCGAAGCGGCTGGCGGGGTACCGGTATTAGCGCAAGCCTTCTTCGATAAAATCGGTAGCGCCGATGCCCTGATTATCGCCTTTGCCGAACACAACGGCAGCTATACCGCCGCCTACAAGAACCTATTCGACTGGACCTCGCGGATTGACCAGAAGGTGTTCCAAGGCAAGCAAGCGGTCTATCTTGCAACCTCGCCGGGCCCGGGTGGCGCACAGTCGGTACTGGGCGCGGCAGTGACCAGCGCACCTTACTTTGCCGCCGAGGTGAAAGGCTCGCTCTCAATCCCAAGCTTTTACGATAACTTCGACCTAGCTGAGCAGCGGCTGACTAACTCTGAGTTGCAGGCTAAGTTACGCGAAACGGTGGCAAGCTTAACTACTGAAACTGCTAAGGCGTAGTCGTAACAGTGAGTGGTAATGTAGAAAAGGTGTTAGGACTAGTGCCTCGTCACTTCGACGCATTTACAGACGGGCTTACACAGGTTTTGTAGTTGGTCTGTTCGATACAACAAAGGCCGCTGATGCGGCCTTTTAGTAATCTAGCGAGTGAACGGGTTCATCCGTTTCTCTTCGCCAATGGTCGACATTGGGCCGTGACCGGGAATGAACTGGTAATCATCATCCAAGCTGTATAACTGCTCGTTGATCGCTTTGATCAAGGTTGGGAGATCACCCTGAGGGAAGTCGGTGCGGCCGATGGAGCGCTTGAACAGCACATCGCCTACTATGGCAAGCTTAGCGGCATGATCAATAAACACCACGTGGCCCGGCGTGTGCCCCGGCGTGTGGCGCACTTCGAGCTCCATTTCACCGATGGTCACTACTTCACCATGCTCTAGCCATTGGCTAGGGGCAAAGCTCTCCACCCGTGGGAAGCCAAACATCTGGCTTTGCATAGGCAGCTGGCTTAGCCAAAAATCATCGGCTTGCTGTGGGCCGACAATCGGCGCGGCAAAGCGCTGGGCGATAATCTCGGTGGCGCCAACATGGTCGAGATGGCCATGGGTAAGCAAAATCTTCTCAACCTCAACACCGAGTTCTTCAACGGCGTCTTGCAAGTCTTTTGGGTCGCCGCCGGGATCGACAATGGCGGCTTTTTGGGTTTGTTCACACCAGATGATGCTGGCGTTCTGGGCAAAAGGAGTAACTGGAATAATTCGGTAGGCCATAACAACACTCTTTTTTCTGTAAGCGCTTAGTTTAACCAGCATGGCGTTTAGGGCAAGCCCTTGTCGCGAGTAAGCTTTTGCGAGGCCGCCCTGAGGGTATGCCTGTTGGCTATTCACACTGCGGTGCAGAAAGGTTGGAAAATGCCAAAGCGGCTAGGTAAAATCGCCGGGCTTTGACAGCGCATACAATGCTGGCATTCGCGCACTGCAATCTTAATCACGGGTTTTACATGGCTTCTCTGCACTACTACTACTCTTCCATGAATGCGGGTAAATCCAGCCACCTGCTTCAGGCAAACTTTAACTACATCGAACGTCATATGAGCACTTATTTGTTTACGGCGGCCATCGATGACCGTATCCAAAAGGGCATTATCTCTTCGCGCATCGGTTTAAGTGCGCCGGCGCATCCTTTCGATAATGGCTTAAACCTGTTTGAGGTAGTGAAAGAGGTGATTGCCGAGCAGGGCAAGCGACTCGATTGCATCTTGGTGGATGAGTCTCAGTTTCTCAGCAAAGAGCAGGTGGAGCAACTTTGCCAAGTGGTCGACGAGCTGAATATCCCGGTACTGGCCTATGGTCTGCGTACTGACTTCCTTGGCGAACTGTTCGAGGGAAGCCGTTGGCTGTTGGCCTGGGCTGAGCGCATTGAAGAGATCAAAGGCGTGTGTTTCTGTGGCCGCAAGGCAACCATGGTGGCGCGGGTTGATGCTCAAGGCCGCGCTATGAGCGCTGGCGCCCAAACCGAGATTGGCGGCGAAGATCGCTATGTATCGGTGTGCCGCAAGCATCACCGCTTGGCGGTGGCTGGTGAGTTACTGCTGAAGCGTAATCTGGCAGCGGATGCGGTGAGCTCTATTCAGGCGCAGCAGCTTGGCGACTAAGCGCCTTATTAGCTGCTCTGTTTAAGCAAAAGCTCGGGTTCTCCGAGCTTTTGTCGTTTTAGGCTTTGATCAGCTACTTAGTTTTTTTACTCTTCATAAAGCTCTAAGGGCAAGCCGTCGGGATCGGCAAAGAAGGTAAAACGCTTGTCTGTGAGCTCATCGACGCGGATCGGCTCCACCTCAATGCCTTGTGCAGTAAGTTTACTCACCACATCGTCAAGATTCGTTACGCTAAACGCCAAATGGCGCAGGCCACTGGCTTCAGGATGGCTCAGACGTGCTGGTGGGTTGGCAAAGCTAAACAGCTCGACGCGGCTGCCATCGGGCAGGGCTAAATCTAATTTGTAGGAATCGCGATGTTCGCGGTAATACTCGGAGACAATGGTAAGACCGAGTACTTCGCTGTAGAAGTGTTTCGAACGCTGATAATCAGAGCAGATAAGTGCAGTGTGGTGGATGGCGTTTAGCATGTCGTTCCTTGATTTAAGAGATAGCCAAAGTCTGCCTTGAACAGGGCCCTACAGCAATAGCCAACTTAGCGGCGAAAAAAGCCCGCAGTTGCGGGCTTGATAAGAGTATTGAGGGAGCGCTACTGCGTTAAGTGAGCGCCTTACTCGTCGATACCCACAATATTGCCATCTTCATCGATATCGATGTTCAGGTAGCCGGGGCGCTCTGGCAGGCCTGGCATGGTCAGCACGTTTCCGGTCAGCACGTAGATAAAGCCTGCGCCCGCGCACAGTTTTAGCTCGCGGATTGGTACGGTAAAGCCAGTCGGTGCGCCCTTCAGTGAGGGATCGTGGCTAATCGACAGCGGGCTCTTGGCCATGCACAGTGGCAGGTTGGCGAAGCCGTTCTCGCTAAGCTGGGCGATATCCGCTTTGGCTTGTTCGCTAAGCTCGATACCTGCACCGCCGTAACCGGCTTCTACCATAGTCAGCAGCTTGGCTTCGATGCTTTGCTCCACATCGTATAGCGGCTTGAACTGCTCGGATTCGTTCAGTGCCAGCAGCACTTGCTCGGCCAGTTCAGTAGCACCATCGCCGCCTTTAACAAAGGCCTCAGAGATAGCCACTTTCGCGCCCAGCTCACGCACCCAACTAGCCAGCAACTCCAGCTCTTGGTCGGTATCTTGCGGGAAGCGGTTAATCGCAACCACAACCGGCAGGCCATAACGCTTCACGTTCTCGATGTGCCATTTAAGGTTGGCAAAGCCTGCTTCTAACGCATCGTTATCTGCTTCGAAGATCGCTTCTGGCAGGGCTTGGCCCGGACGCAGGTCGTATTTACCTGAGTTGGCTTTTAGGCCGCGCAGGGTAGCAACGACCACACCCGCATCTGGGCCTTTATCCGCCGCACGTGCTTTGATGTTACAGGCCTTCTCAAAGCCCATGTCGGAGCCGAAGCCGCCTTCAGTTACCACGATATCGCTAAGGCTCAGTGCAATGCGATCAGCAATGATAGATGAGTTACCGTGGGCGATGTTGGCAAATGGGCCAGCATGTAGCAGGGTAGGCACGCCTTCGAGGGTCTGCATTAGGGTAGGCTGAGCGGCGTCTTTCATAATGGCAGCCATGGCACCGGCAACTTGTAGCTGCTCGGCAGTAATAGGCTGACCATCGGTGTTGTAGGCCATCACCGCTTGACCGATGCGCTTGCGTAGATCTTTAAGGTCGGTGGCCAGCGCCAGAATCGCCATTAGCTCAGAGGCGGCGGTGATATCAAAGCCCGACTCGCGCTCGATACCGTTTACGGTAGAGCCTTCGCGGTTGATGCCGACCTTGATGCGGCGCAGGCAACGGTCGTTCATATCGACCACACGGCGCCAGGTAATACGCTCGATATCGATGTTCAGGCGCTCAAGGCCAGTTTTCGCAGTAAAGCCTTCGCCCAAACGCTCTTCGTGGTATAGACGCGCATCGATAGCGGCGGCACCCAAGTTGTGGGCGGCAGAAACGGCGTGGATGTCACCGGTGAGGTGCAGGTTAAGCTCTTCCATCGGCGCCACTTGGCTGTAACCGCCACCAGCAGCACCGCCTTTAACACCAAATACCGGGCCCATCGATGGCTGGCGAATACAGGCCATCACCTTTTGATTGAGCTTCTTCAAGCCTTGCGACAAGCCAATGGTGGTAACGGTTTTGCCTTCACCCAGCGGGGTTGGGGTGATGGCGGTCACCAGTACCAATTTACCCTGTGCGTTATCGCTGCTGTCCTTTAGCAGGTTGAGGTTTACTTTGGCTTTCGATGCGCCTTGAGGGATCAAGGCTTGATCAGGAATGCCCGCCTGCTTGGCGATTTCACTAATTGGTTTTAGGGTGGCTTGTTGGGAGATTTTTAAATCGGACAGCATGTTTTAACTCTTATAGGTGGGTTAATGCGCTGAAATATATCAAAAATCAGTATCTGCTTCTCTCAAGAAAGCTTAGGAAAAATACGCTGTTATGATTACTTAAACTAATCCGAAAGTGGTAACAACTCAATCGGGTTGAAAAGTGGCCAGGGTAGGCAGCGTGAATTCTGTGATCTAACAAAATCTTAGCGCAACGTAGTGGTTTGTTTCGTTGATACATACGGGTAAGCTACACGTTACCTAAAAAGAATAACTATCTCGCCCAACCCAGAATGCTAACTATCTATCAATCCAACCTGACCGAAAAGCTGCTCGACACCTTAGCCGATGTCTATCAGCAGCGACCGGCGGGTTGCTCGGTGTTCGAACCTGAGCAGATCTTGGTGCAAAACCCGGATATGGCGCAGTGGCTTAAGATCTCGCTTGCCGAAAAGCAGGGCATCGCAGCCAACATCCAGTTTCCGCTACCCTCATCCTTTTTGTGGCAGATCTTTAAGCAAGCGTTTAGCTCACTACCTGAGCAGAGCCCATTTGCTAAATCGGCTATGACCTGGACCCTGATGCGCCTGCTGCCGCAGCATATGAGCGAACCCGAGTTCCAATGGATGCAAAGTGAACTGGCAGATGCCCAGCCTGAGCGGCAACAGCAAAAGCTGTTTAGCCTGTGTTCAACCATCGCCGATACCTTCGACCAATACCTGATGTATCGCCCAGGTTGGATTGCCAGTTGGGAGCAAGACGAGCAGGTCGAGGGCTTAGGTGATCAGCAGCAATGGCAGGCGCGCTTGTGGCGGATGGTGAGCAACGATATCACCGCTAGGGCGGGGTCAGACCTACACCGGGGACGCTTGTTGCAGCAAACTCTTGAGGTATTAGATCACAGTGATCACCTACAGATCCGTGGGCTACCGCCGCGTATTGCCATCTTTGGCTTAAGCTCGCTGCCAGAGCAAACCATGTTGCTGCTTAATGCCCTGGCCAAGCATATCGATATTCACTGGTTTCAACTCAACCCCTGTGAGCACTTTTGGCTGGATATTGTCGATGAAAAGGCGCTGGCCAAGATCGAAGCCAGCAAGCTGGTGGGTAAGCTTGAAGATCTCGATAGCGATCATTACTACCTGGTGGGCAACCCGCTGCTGGCATCCTTCGGTGGCTTAGGGCGAGAGAACTTGTCTTTGATGCTGGAAAAGCTAGAGAGCGACTTGTACGAGCAGTATTTCCCGTTCCCATCAACAGGCGCGCTTAACTACTTGCAGCAGCAGATCCTTCATCTTGAGTGTCGTGGTCAGTTCGATGCCCTGAGCCCGCAACAGCTCTCATCGAATGACGACAAGCAAGCGTTTGAGCAAGCGGAACTGGCTAATCTGCGTTTCCACCAGTGCTACTCACCACTGCGCGAGCTGGAAGTATTAAAAGACCAACTGTTTGCGCTGTTTGACAGCGACCCAAGCCTTAGTCCCAACGATGTTGTGGTGATGATGCCCGATGTGTCGATCTACGCGCCATTTATCCGCGGAGTGTTTGCCTATAATCCGCAACGCCCGAGCTTTCCGTTTAGCATTAGTGATTTGTCGGCAGTTCAGCAATCGGTGTTGGCCAACTCTCTGCTGCAGATCTTTAGCTTGCCTGAGAGCCGCTTTGGCTTAAGCGAGGTACTGGCGCTGCTGGAAGTGCCCGCCACCTTGGCGCGCTTCGACATTAGCGAAGATGAGTTTGATTTGCTCAAGCACTGGCTACGCGATGTGGGCGTGCGCTGGGGCGTAGATGCGGAGCACCGCGCTCAGTTTGGGGTGGGGGATTTTGAGCAAAATAGCTGGCTATTTGGTCTCAAGCGCATGCTACTCGGCTATGCGATGCACCCAAGCATGGGCGATTACGCCGACACCTTGCCCTTCGATGAGATTGAGGGCGCACAGGCACAGGCGCTGGGTAAGTTCAGCCTTTTTATCGAGCGGCTTGAGCAGACCAGTGAGTTACTTACCCAAAGTCATACTGCTGAGCAGTGGCTGGAATGTGTTAATCAGGTGCTAAGTGACTTCTATATCGCCGATGAGCAAGGTAGCCGCGATATTAAGGCGGTGGTTGAGGCGATGCAGGCGTTTCGCGATACCCAAGAGCAGACCGGCTATGAGCAGCCGGTATCGCGGGAGATTGTCCGAGAGCTACTGTTCGATACCCTCAACGCTGCCCAGTCCAGTCGCCGCTTTAAAGCGGGGGCGATTAACTTTTGCAGCCTAATGCCGATGCGTAGTATCCCGTTTAAGGTTGTCTGCCTGCTCGGCATGAACGACGGCGACTTCCCGCGGCAAAACCCCACTATCAGTTTTGATTTGATGCAAAAGCAGCGGCGTCGTGGCGACCGTTCGCGCCGGTTAGACGACCGCTACCTGTTCCTTGAAGCTTTGCTTTCTTGCCGCCAGCATTTGCATATCTCATGGGTGGGCAAGGATATTCGCAGCGACCAAGAGCTGCCGCCGTCGGTGCTGTTGATGGAGCTGCGAGACTATATTGCTGAGTCGTGGCTGGTGAGCGGCGATGAGTGCTTAGCGCCCGACAAAGCCGGTAAGCAGGTTTTGCATGCCATGACCTTTGAGCATCCCTTGCAAGCGTTTAACGCCCAGTACTACCAACAAGGGTCGCCGCTGCACTCCTACTCGCAGTTTTGGGCGGTTCAGCCGCAACTACCTGAGCCCTTTAGTGATGCCGAATTAGGTGCACAGGAAAGCGTCGAACAGCGCTTGCGCGTCGAACTCAGTGAAGTTGCCGCAGCGCTGAGCAACCCTTGCCGCTATTTTCTGCAGCGCCGATTGGGCGTGTACTTCGACGGGGTTGCAGAGCAAGTACCTGATAGCGAGCCGTTTGCGCTAGATGCGCTAAGCGGTTGGCAGCTCAAGCAACAGGCCTTTGTGAGTCGTTTTTACTACCAAAATGTGCCGGGCTTTAAACGCCAGCAAGGATTAACCGGCAGTTTACCGGTGGGGGATGCCGGTGAGCGCAAATTGGAAGAGGCCATCTCTGCTAGCGATTCGCTGATGGAATATCTGCCGGATGCGCTGCGCAATCCGTCTGTGCCGCAAGAGTTTCGGCTAAGCCTTGGCGATGATTTGCCCGAGCTACTGGGCCAAACGGTCGCACCCATCGAGGGACGGCTATGGCGGGTGAAAAACGGCAATCTTAGCGCTAAAGACCGATTGCATGGCTGGCTGCAGCATCTGGTAAGTGCGGCCCTTGGGGTATCTGCCGATAGCGTACTTATCGATGATGGCAAGGCCTTGCTCTATCGCGCGTTGCCACAAGAGCTGGCGCTGGAGTATTTGCAGCAAGCCATTGGCGTATTTACATCAGCCCAGCACCGCGCGCTGCCATTCTTTTTAAACAGCGGGTTTAGCTGGCTTGCCAATCAACGGTTAGAGCCCGAGGCATTGCAGCAAAAACTCGAAGCGGCCTGGGCACCGCAGGACATCTACTCTGCCCATAAAGGCGATGGTAACGACCCTTATATTCAGCGTTGCCATCCTTTGCTTGCGCCGGTTTATCCCGAGTTTGTTAAGCATTGCGCGACCTTGCTTAAACCAATTGAGCAACACACCCAATGGCATGAAGTTAGGAAGAAGCAAACCGATATGTTAAGCCACAGCGCTTTCTTTAAGTTCTTAGAGCAGGAGGGCGCACATGCAGGTCCTTAATGCCAAGACCGTCCCGCTGCCCGGGCGCAGTATTATCGAAGCCAGCGCCGGTACCGGTAAAACGTATACCATTGCCAGTTTGTACCTGCGCTATGTGGTGGAGCAGCCTTTGCGGCGCAGCCTTACGCCGGAAAATATACTGGTGGTGACCTTCACCCGTGCTGCCACTGCCGAGCTACGCGAGCGGATACGAGCGCGACTACACAGTGCGGTGAACTGTTTTAAGGGCAAGCCCAGCGAGGGCGATGAGATCATCGACGATCTGCTGGAACGCTATGCCGATGAGCGCGAACAGGTGCTTAAGCGCCTGTATGCCGCTGAAAAGTCGATGGACGAGGCGGCGATTTTTACCATTCATGGTTTTTGTCACCGGGCGCTGAGCGATCAGCAAGTCACCGCATCGCCTAGTGCGCAGAGCCAGCTACTAGAAGACGATAGCCTGTTGGCCAAACAATGTCTGGCCGATTTCTGGCGCCAAGCCATCTACCCACTGCGCGGTGAGGATTACCAAGCGGTGGTGAGCGCGCTGGGATGCAAGGAGCCGGATGCCTTGTTCCCAACGCTATATCCTTTGCTATCGCGAAAATCACTCAACTTGTCGCCCAAGCCATTAGCAGTCGATCCGGCAAGTGCGGTGGTTCAGCGCTTGGCGGGCAGTAAGCAGGCTTGGCAAGGCTTTGTAGCTGCTATCAAAGATAACTTGGAGCAAGTGGCAGTCGAGATTGCCTCTTTGCCGCGCTTAAACCGCAAAACCATCGATAAGCACTGCGCAGCCATTATCGACGACAGCGAAGCGGCGCAACCCTCGAAAGCCAGCCGAGTGGCCTTCGACTATATCGCTGAAAAAGTCGCTACGGCCGATGACAAGGGGCTGGATGTGGACCTAAGCCATTGCCGCGCGCTGTTGCAGCAATGGCAAGCCGCAGCCAGCGAGTTGGATATCGCGGCGGCATTGAAAAGTCAGGCGCTGGATTATCTTGCCAAGCAATTGGCCCATGAGAAGGCGCGACTGAGCCTGCAAAGCCCCGATGATCTGATGACCCGTTTGGCCGAGCTGTTGGCCCAGCCCGAGAGCGGCGAGCGGATCGCTAAGCAGTTGCGCCAGCAATACCCAGTTGCGCTTATCGACGAGTTCCAAGACACCGATCCGCTGCAGTTTGCCATTTTTGAGCAGCTGTTTAACCACGACGACTGTAGCTGGATGATGATTGGCGACCCTAAGCAGTCCATCTACGCCTTTCGCGGCGCCGATATCCATACCTATGTGGAAGCCAAGCAAGATACCCAGCAAGCGGCGCACTACACACTCGATAAGAACTACCGCTCGGCAGCATCCATGGTGGCGGCGACCAATGCCTTGTTTAGCGCATGTAAGGACTCGGCTTTTATTGACGCGCAGATCCCTTTTAGTGCGGTAAAAAGTCACGATCAGGGCAATAAGGGCGCACTTGAGCTAGACGGTCAGGCGCAGCCAAGTCTACAGATCTGGCAGTTTGATGAAGACACTATGGTCGGCGATTGCGCCGCACGCTGCTGTGCCCAGCAGATCACCGATATGCTCAACCTTGCCGTTAAGGATCGCGCCACGCTCGGCGAGCGCAGGCTTAATCCCGGCGATATTGCGGTACTGGTGCGTAGCCGCTTCGAGGCAGAGAAGATCTCTGCCCAACTGCGCTTGCGCGGGGTGCGCTCGGTATTTCAATCGCGCGACAGCGTGTTTAGCACCGCCACCGCCGAGGCGGTATATCGCGTTTTATTGGCGATGTATGAGCCACGTAACGAGCGCTTGGTGATGGCGGCTATGGCGCTGCCTCTGTGCGCCAAAAGCGCCAAGGAGCTGTCAGTACTTCGCGAAGATGAACTCAGCTGGCAGCAACACCTTGGCCATTTCAGCGATCTGCAGCAGTTATGGCAACAGCAAGGGGTGATGGCGGCGCTACTCAGTTGGATGGAGATCTATCAAATACCTGCTCAACTGTTAGCCGACCCACTACAAGGTGAACGGCAGATGGCCGATCTGCTGCATTGCTGTGAGCTGTTGCAGCACTATGCTAGCGCACTGCAAGGCGAGCAGGCCTTGCTCAATCTGTTTCAACAGTTGTTAAGCGGCGCTGACACCCAACAGTACGGTGGTCAGCAACGCTATCTGGAAAGTGACCGCGATCTGGTGCAAATCGTCACCATTCACGCCAGTAAAGGCTTGGAGTATCCGGTAGTGATGCTGCCCTATGCCTTGGCCAGTCGTCAGCCAAAGTTGGCCGTGTTCCCACAACAGGGCGAAACCACCGTCGATTTTAGTGGCCAGCAGCAGAACTTGGAGATTGCCGATACCGAACGATTGGCCGAAGACTTGCGACTTCTTTATGTGGCAATCACCCGTGCAGGCTTTGCCTGTTACTTGGGCGTAGCTGCGCTGAGTAAGCCCAAAGGTATCACGGCACTGGATTACATACTTAATTGTCCGGGCGGTGACGTGGCAGAACGGGATGAAGCCCTCGCACAGTTGGTAGCGCAAAACAGCGGGCTGGTTGCCTTAGCCAAGCCGAGTGACGCTTTTAGTCGGTATCAGGCCAATGAAGATGGCGAGCAAAGTAGATCGCCCGCCAAGCGCTTTGACGGCACCATCGATAAAGGCTGGCGCTTAACCTCTTATTCTGCCATGGCCAGAAAGCTTCATAGCCCGGAGCTCGAGCCGGGGGCTGGGGATGAGGTGTTAGAAGAGCAAAGCTCGATAGAAGTAGAACTTGATTCTCCGCTGCCGCTGGCGCCTGAGCCCACCCAGTTTAGCTTTGCCAAAGGGGCTGATGCGGGTAATGCCTTACACGATATCCTAGAAGCGCTGTTCCAAGGTAACGCAGGGGATCTTCAGCGCTTGGACCTTCGGGCAGTGGAATCGCTGGCCGAAGATGCCATGCAGCGGGCTGGCTTGAGTGTTGAGGCGCCGTGGCCTGCCGTGGTAGCAAACTGGCTAAGCACGGTGATGACTACGCCCTTAATGCTTGACGATGAGAACGTCGTTAGCTTGGCATCACTCGAATTGAGGCAAGTATTGCCAGAGATGGAGTTTATGCTGTCAGTTGATGGCAGCGTGAGCGCCGAGCAGTTTAACCGCTTATTAAAGGAGTACCCCTTGCTCGCCCAGAACGTTGCCGGGCTCGACTTCAGTCGCTTTCATGGCCTGATGCGCGGTTTTATCGACCTTAGCTTTGAGGCCAACGGTCGTTACTACGTGTGCGACTACAAGAGTAACTATTTGGGCGATTGCACTGAGGACTATAGCGAGCAAGCGATGAGCCATGCGATGGCCGATCATCGTTATGATGCCCAGCTGTTGTTTTATTGTGTGGCGATGCATCGCTTCCTTAAGCAGCAACTTGCCGATTATGACTATCAGCGCGACTTTGGCGGGGCCTTGTATCTGTTCTTACGCGGCATTGATGGCACGGAGGGCGGCTATGGTCAGTTATTTATCAAGCCGCCGCTGGCGCTGATAGAGGCCTTGGATCGATTACTGGGAGGAAGCAGTCATGCTTAAGCAACCAGAGCACCTTTCCTTTATCGACCACGCGGCGTTTACTGAGGCCTGCGAGCGGGGCCAGCTAAGAGCCATCGACTGGCGCTTTGCCCGATTTATTGCAGAGCAGGCCAGTGCCCATCATGAGCTGGTGTTCTACAGTGCGCTGCTGCTTAGTCAGCGTCAGGGTGATGGCCACGTATGTATTCGTTTGGAGCACTACCAGCACAGCCAACTAGTGGTCTTTGAAGGACACGCTGGCTACCAGTTTCCCGACGCGAATAGCTGGGCAGTTACACTACAAGCGTCTGGTGTAGCAGGCGAGCCTAGACGGGCGGAGAAAAGGGCTGAGTGCGCGTTGCCCTTAGTGGTCGAGTTCGGCCGGCTATATCTCGGGCGTTATTGGTTCTATGAAACGCAGGTAGCGAACAGCTTGGTGGAGCGCGCTACTATCCAGCATTCGGTCGATGATGCGCGCTTACACGGCCTGCTTGGTCAGTTATTTGAGGCAGGTGAGCAGCCAAATTGGCAACAGCTCGCTTGTGCCAGTGCTTGCCGTAGTGGGCTGTCGGTGATTACCGGTGGCCCGGGTACCGGTAAAACCACCACGGTAATTCGCTTGTTGGCCAGTTTGCTAGCTTTGCATGAGAAGCCCGAGTCGTTAGTAATCCGTATGGCGGCGCCTACCGGTAAAGCGGCTGTGCGTATGAGCGAGTCGATCCGCAATGCCAAATCGTCATTAACGCTGGATGCTGGCCTGGTGGACTTAATCCCCGAGCAGGCCAGTACCTTACATCGTCTATTAGGACCGATCCCCGGCTCTATTCACTTTCGCCACGATCAAGATGCGCCACTGCACGCTGATGTGCTAGTGGTCGATGAAGCCTCGATGATCGACCTGTCGATGATGGCCAAGCTGCTGGCAGCGCTTCCTCGCCATTGCCGCCTGATCTTACTCGGCGATAAAGACCAGCTGAGCTCGGTGGAGGCGGGGAGTATATTAGGTGACGTGTGCTCGGTGATCCGCCCCACAGCCGGTGGAGCGCTGATGAGCTATAGCAAAGCTCAGGCGGAATTCTTGGGGGCGGCGACCGGGGCAGAGCTGCAGCAGCATATCCGTGCGGTATCGCCAGTGGCCGATAGCCTGACCATGCTGCAAAAGAGCTGGCGCTTTGGCGGTGGCATTGGCAGCTTGGCAAGTGCGGTGAACGCAGGCGACAGTCGACAGGCCCTTAGCTTGCTGCAAGAGCGCGAGCTTGACGATATCAATTGGGTCCAAGAACATCTGCTTAAGCACACGGTAGAATTAGCCGTTAGTCACTATCAAGACTATTTAGCGATGCTCGATGGTGAGCCCCTTGCCGTGCTGAATAGCTTTGAGCAGTTCCGCGTGCTGTGTGCTAGTCGCAAGGGCGAGCTGGGGACTTTGGAGGTGAACCTAGCCATCGAGAAGCGCTTAGCGGCTCGCGACTTGATCTCGCGACAGCAAGAGTTCTATCCGGGGCGGCCGGTGATGATCACCCGTAATGATCACCAGTTGAAACTCTACAATGGTGATATCGGTATTACCTTGCTTGACCCTGCGTCAGGGCAACTTTACGTACATTTTGCGGGCGTAGATGGCACTACTCGACGGATTTTGCCTGCACGCTTGCCACGCCATGACACGGCCTTTGCGATGACTATTCATAAGTCGCAGGGCTCGGAGTTTTCTGCCGTGGCAATCTGCCTACCCGAGGAGCCAGGCTTTAGTAGTTTGCTCGTTAAGGAGTTGCTATATACCGCGATCACTCGAGCGAAAAAGGCCTTAACACTGTTTGCAAACCGCCGAAGCTTGTTGGGCTGCTGCGAGTCGTACACCCAACGTGACTCGGGCTTAGCATTGCGACTGCATGGGCCTAACTAGGGCCCTAACATCCACCTTCCGACTACCTAAGTAACGGAAAATACAGTGTTTTCTTTGCACTACATCTAGTAGTGCAAAGAGTTATCGATTCGCATATAAATAACGTTTAATTCCATAAATATCGCTTTTGCCAGTGATTGGTGCTATATTCCGCCGCGTTTTAGCACCAGGCTGACTGCTTATTTGTGCCAATATTGATGCTTGGTCACTCAAGGAAGATGTTAATAAGTTAGGCATTTGATGCAGTCGGTTGAGGAAAAACCAATTTGCCGTGAGTTCAATAGTGCACGGCAGACACAACATTGGAGCACTTTCATGACTGAAGTTTTAGAAACAGCAGAACTAACAGAATCTGTAGCCGCAAACGCCCCGGAGATGTTAGAAGCGGTTGAGTTAATCGAGGCCGCAGAAGTGGTTGAGCAAGCAGGTTTGATCGAAACTGCCATCAACACACTAAATGGTCTGCTGTGGAGCCACCTGATTATTTATGCACTGGTTGGCGCCGGCATCTTCTTCACCTTTCGCCTTGGCTTTGTCCAATTCCGCATGTTCAAACACGGCGTATCCGTACTAAAAGGCGGCCAATCTCAAGACGCTTCTGGCCTCTCTTCTAAACAAGTTTTCTGGACCTCTATGGCAGCCCGTGTGGGCACCGGTAACATGGCGGGCGTTGTTGTCGCTATCACCGCCGGTGGTCCGGGTGCCGTATTCTGGATGTGGGCAATTGCCATGCTAGGTATGGCTACCGCATTCGTAGAGTCTACTCTGGCTCAGGTTTACCGCGTGAAAGAGGCCGATGGCCAATACCGTGGCGGCCCGGCCTACTACATGGAGCAAGGACTGAACGCTCGTTGGTTGGGCGCGTTGTTCTCTGTATTGCTGATTATTGCCTTCGGTTTCGCCTTCAACGGCGTACAAGCTAACACCATTGCTGACTCTCTGGGCAGCGCCTACGGCTTTAACGAAACCTATGTAGGTATCGCCATCGTTGCAGCTACCGCTTGGGTTATCACCGGCGGTCTGAAGAAGATCGGTAAAGTTGCTTCAACCTTGGTGCCTGTTATGGCGCTGGCCTACCTGAGCATCTCTTTGGTTGTGATCCTGCTGAACATTAGCGAACTGCCGGGCGTACTGGTAGCCATCGTTAAGAGCGCTTTTGGTATGGAACAAGCTGCTGGCGGCCTGATGGGCGCGCTGATGGCTGGTGTGGCTCGTGGTCTGTTCTCGAACGAAGCCGGTATGGGTTCTGCTGCTAACATCGCGGCAAGTGCTAATCCAAACCCTAACCACCCTGCGGCGCAAGGCTTTGTGCAGATGCTGGGGGTGTTCGCAGATACCATCGTTATCTGTACTGCAACTGCTGCTATGGTACTGATTGTGGGTGTAGACTTCGGTGGCGAGCTGGGCGGTATCGGCCTGCTGCAATCAGCACTGGCTGATGCACTGGGTTCATGGACTGCTTACTTCATGACCTTCGCAATTATGCTGTTCTGCTTTACCTCTATTTTCGCCAACTACAGCTACGCAGAAACTAACCTGGTGTTCCTGACCAAGAACAAGGTTGCACTGTACGTATTCCGTGCCCTGGTTCTGGCGATGGTAATGGTGGGCTCTGTAGCCTCTCTGAACATCGTATGGGACTTTGCCGATGTATCGATGGGCCTAATGGCACTGGTTAACATCGCGGCTATCGTTGCTCTGTCTAAGGTTGCCTTCGCTGTATTTGCCGATTACGAGAAGCAACTTAAAGCGGGTAAGAAGCCGAGCTTTAACGCAGCTACCGTACCGGGCCTTGAAGCGCAGTTGGTTGATCCGATGTGGAAAGACCAAGCGGGTAGCGCAAGCCCTGTAGGTGCTAAGCTAAAATAAGCGTTCACGCTTTAGAAAAAAGGCCAGCATGATGCTGGCCTTTTTTATGTCTGAAGAACGCGACTACCCCAATACCAACCAAAGCGCGACGCCAATCATCAGGCTGCCCGAGATGCGATTCATCAAGCGAACATTACCACTGCGATTAAGGAACAAGCGCAGGCTCTTGCCGCCACTGGCGTAGATAAGCATACAGGTCAGCTCGCTCAGTGCGATGATCACTACCATAGTGCTCAGTTGCGGCCAAAGAGCTCGCCCATGTTCGATAAACGGCGGCAGCAGGGATATCATAAACGCCCAGCCTTTCGGGTTGGCGATTGCGGTGACAAAGCCTTGAGTGGCCAAATCCTTTCGACCAATCTTTGGCGGGGCTGATAGGGTATCTGGAATCGCCATCTTCCCCCGCGAACGCCACATCTGTATGCCCAGGTAGGCCAAATAGCTGCCGCCAATCAGTTTAAACACGGTGAACATCTGAGGATAGCTGAGCATGATGGCAGCCACGCCAAGCACGGCGGCAATGGCGACCAGGCTTACGCCTACCATTTCGCCAGCCATCATCCATAGCGAGCGGCGAATACCCACAGTCATACCCAGCGTCATCGCGAGGGTCATGCACATACCGGGGGTAATGGAGACTAAAAAGAAGGTAGGAATAAACAACAAAAGGTTAGTGAGGTCCACGAGACTACATCCAAAACATCAAGGTTAAACAGAAATACTGGAGCCAGAGGCGGCATAAGAGTAAACTCGCCTTTTTTCGATATGCTAAGCAAGCACATTCACAGGAAAGCTTAATGGCGATTACCCAAAACACCGTTGTTACCATGAACTACACCGTTAAAGCAAACGGTGAGCAGCTAGACACCACTGCCGGCAAAGCCCCGTTGGCGGTACTTATTGGCCATATGCAGTTGGTTCCAGGCCTGGAAGCTGCGCTTATTGGCAAGCAAGCCGGTGACGCCTTCGCGCTGGAGTTAGAACCGGCCGATGCCTACGGTGAGCGCAACGACAACCTGGTACAAGCGGTACCGCTGTCGATGTTTGGCGAGATAGAAGTGGAAGCGGGCATGCAGTTCCGTGCAACCACCGAAGAAGGCGAGCAGTCGGTGATGGTGATTGCCGTTGAAGGCGACGATGTAATTGTTGATGGCAACCACCCTTTGGCTGGCGTGGGCCTGGCATTTGACGTTGAAATCGTCGAAACCCGCGAAGCGACTGAAGAAGAGATCGCTCACGGCCACGCCCATCAGCCTAGCAGCAGTTGCTGTGGCGGTAACGGCGGCTGTGGTAGCCACGATAAGGGCGATGACCACGAGTGTTGTGGTGGCAAAGGCCATGAAGACGACGATCATGAATGTTGTGGTGGCAAGGGCCACTAGGCCATTCTTGCTGCAGCTATAACTGGTCTTCAATGGGTAGCCATGATGCTACCCATACTTGGAAACGCCTCCACCAAGAGGCGTTTGGTTCTGAGCGGTATTGCCGTACTTCACCGTTACCCTGATACTCCCGCCATCTTACACGCTTACCCTCCAGCTCAACAAAGTACACATCTTGCTTCAAGTCGCTGAATGCCCCTTGGTAGACAAAGCTGGCCAGCTCTGGACAATCAAACAGCAGGCCCATCTCACTGTTGATATTGATGGAGCGCGGATCCCAGTTAAAGCTACCGATAAACACCTGTGTTTGATCAAATACGAACACCTTGCTGTGCAGGCTTGAGCGCTGAGCTTGATTACCGAAGAACTTCACCCGTTTATCTTGAGGTGCATCCGCTTTTAGCTCAAACAGATTAACCCCAGCTTCCAGCAACTGCTTTCGGTAGCGCTGATAGCCAGAGTGCACGGCGACTACATCGGTGGAGGCCAGTGAGTTGGTAAGAATCGAGATTTCGATACCTTTCTCGGCGAGGTCCGCCAGCCCTTCAGCGCCATGCTTACGCGGAACAAAGTAGGGCGACGCTACCACAATGCTTTCGGCTGAGCGCACCATGCTCAGCCCCAGCTTGGTTGCAACCTGTGAGCCCACCAATACCCCGGGCGTATCACTCAACAAGGTGGCCTCGCAGCCAAATAGCGTTAGCTCGCTACCTTGCTGAGAAAAATAGTCTTCAAAGCGTTGGGTTGCCTGTAGGTAAGGGCGCAATGATTGCGCATAGAGCTGTTGCTCAAGCTCGAGTAAGACCTTGTGGGTATCCGCAGGCGGGTTCGCCAAGGCTTCGATGGGGTAGGCGATGTGGTGATTCCAATACTCGTCAAAACTTTGCTGAATGTCGGCCACCACCGGACCGAAGACGATAGCATCGAGGTCACTGAACTCCATATCATGGCGAGCACTGAAGTACTCATCGCCAATGTTTCGCCCGCCGACTATCGAAAAAGCGCCGTCGACAGTGAGTGATTTATTGTGCATACGATGGTTTAAGCGCGAGAAGCTATGCACAAACTGGCTGCCACGATAGCGGCGGTCGTAGAAGGGGTTGTAAACCCGTACAGATAAATTGGGGTGAGCGGCGAGGGTGTTCAGCAGTTGGTCAAACCCGGAAGTACTGATGTCGTCTACCAGCAAGCGCACCCGCACGCCGCGCTCAGCCGCTCGGAGTAGGGCAACGAGAAATAGTTTGCCGGTAAGGTCGTTGTTGAGTCGGTAATACTGGGCATCTACGCTGACTTCGGCGTGCTCAATCAACTCCCAACGTGCAGCAAAGGCGCTAATACCGCTACTTAACAGGGTGACGCCGTTGCTGCCAGTGAGAAGCATGGCATGCTCGGATGCGGCCTCTGCCAGTGTACTGGCCGGGTCGAGTAATATCGCCTCGCTGGGGTGTTTAAGTGCGTCAATATGGCTTTGCTCTGGGCGCTGGGCGCAAGAAAACAGCTGGAAGCTGACGGCCAGTGTGAGCATGCAAGCAAAGATACGGCGTACTAACGACAAATGTGTTCCTGATTACCTAGTCATCTGATTGTTTATTATACCCTTTTTCTTATGTGCTTAACTTAGGCTATCGTCAAAGTTTAATTTGGTTATAATTGCGCCCCCGAGCGTCAAAGAGCCCCAATCCATGCAAACAGCCAGTGTCCTATTTCAGCCGCAAACCTGCGCCAACCGAATCGCTAAACCTGCGCCTTTCTTGCCGATGTCGCGCAAGGAGATGAAACAGTTAGGCTGGGATCAATGCGACATTATCATCGTTACCGGTGATGCATACGTCGACCACCCAAGCTTCGGTATGGCAGTGATCGGGCGTATGTTGGAGGCCAAAGGCTACCGCGTGGGTATCATTGCCCAACCCGACTGGAACAGCAAAGACGCGTTTATGGCTCTGGGCAAGCCGCGGCTATTCTTCGGCGTCACCGCCGGCAATATGGACTCGATGATCAACCGCTATACTGCCGAGCGTAAGCTGCGTCACGACGACGCTTACACACCCAACAACGTGGGCGGTAAGCGCCCGGATCGCGCCACCTTGGTGTATAGCCAGCGCTGTAAAGAGGCTTACAAAGACGTTCCTGTGATCCTTGGCGGTATCGAGGCTAGCCTGCGCCGTATCGCCCACTACGATTACTGGTCTGACAAAGTACGCCGTTCAGTGTTGTTTGACGCCAAGGCAGACCTGCTGATCTTCGGTAATGCTGAGCGCCCATTGGTCGAGGTAGCCCATCGCTTGAATGAAGGGCAGAGCGTAGAACAGTTAGCGGAAGTACGTGGCACTGCGCATATCCGCAAGCAAGCTATCCCCGGTTGGTCGGGTATCGATTCGACCCATTTGGATAAGCCGGGCAAAATTGAGCCGATCCTCAGTCCCTATGCCGAGCAAGAGGAAAGCTGCAGCAAAGATAGCGATGTACAACAGGTTGAGCCGGCTATAGCCGAGGCTGCCAAGCCCATCGTACTGCAACGTGACAACAAAAAGCCTTGGGAAGAGGTATATATCAGCTTACCCGCCTTCGAACAGGTTAAGGTTAATCAGGTACTCTATGCCCATGCGTCCCGGGTGTTCCATTTGGAGACCAACCCCGGTTGTGCGCGAGCCATTGTGCAGCGCCATGGCGATCGCTTACTGTGGATTAATCCGCCCGCTTTGCCACTTAGCACTGAAGATATGGACGGGGTATTTGGACTGCCTTACCAGCGCAAGCCGCACCCTAGCTATGGTAAAGCCAAGATCCCTGCCTATGAGATGATCAAGTTCTCCATCAACATTATGCGTGGCTGTTATGGCGGTTGTACCTTCTGTTCGATTACCGAACACGAAGGGCGGATTATCCAAAGTCGTTCCGAAGATTCGATCATCAACGAGATTGAGCAGATCCGCGATCAGGTACCCGGTTTTACCGGTGTTATCTCAGACCTTGGTGGCCCAACCGCCAACATGTATCGCCTCAACTGCAAGAGCCCGAAGGCCGAGAAAACTTGTCGTAGATTGTCGTGCGTCTATCCAAGCATCTGTAAGCATATGGACACCGACCATACGCCGACCATCGACTTGTATCGCCGTGCCCGCAAGGTTAAAGGGGTTAAGAAGATCCTGATTGCGTCTGGGGTGCGTTACGACTTAGCAATTGAAGACCCGCGCTACGTGAAAGAGTTGGCGCTGCACCATGTAGGCGGCTATTTGAAGATTGCACCGGAACACACCGAAGACGGTCCTCTGTCCAAGATGATGAAGCCGGGCATGGGCACTTACCATCGCTTCAAGGAACTGTTTGATAAGTACTCGGCCGAGGCTGGCAAGAAGCAGTATCTTATCCCGTATTTTATCTCTGCCCATCCGGGTACCCGTGATGAGGATATGGTGGCGTTGGCGCTGTGGCTTAAGCAAAACAAGTTCCGCTTGGATCAGGTTCAGAACTTCTATCCGTCGCCGCTGGCCAATGCTACGACGATGTACCACACCCTGATGAATCCGCTGCACAAGATTGCCCATGACGCTGAGAAGGTGTCGGTGGCTAAGAAAGGGCGCCAGCGCCGCCTGCACAAGGCTTTGCTGCGTTACCATGACCAAGACAACTGGCCTATTATTCGCGAGGGTCTGAAGAACATGGGCTTGGCCAAGCTAATCGGTAATGGCCAGCACCAACTGGTACCGGCTGATAACCGCCGCGGTAGCCCCGGAACGCGCCGAGGTAAACCGATGCGCAACCAGGGTGTGCAACGGGCAGCAACGCGCTTTACCAAAAAGCAGTTCGCAAAGAACTAAGCGTCGAAACAAACTGCGCGGTCACGGCCTTGCTCTTTCGCTTGGTAAAGGGATTTATCGGCCTGTTTGAGCAAGGCTTCATAGCTCTCGGCGGGCTGGTTGTGCGAACAGGCAACACCGATACTGATGCTGACGATGCCGTTAGGCGAAGTGGGGTGAGGGATTGCGGCGTTGCGGATCTTGTTCAGTAGCATATCAGCGATGTGCATCCCGCCGCCTAAGTCTGTTTCCCCTAATACTACGCAGAACTCCTCACCGCCATAGCGCGCTAGCAGGTCATATGGGCGTTGCACGACCTCAGACATCAGTTGTGCCACCTGAATCAAACACTCGTCGCCTTTGAGGTGACCAAGCTGATCGTTAAAGGGCTTGAACCAGTCGATATCGCACATCATCACAGTTAGCGGCGATTGGGTGCGTTGAGCACGTTTAAACGAGGTATCCAGTATCTGCTCCAGGTGGCGACGGTTGGCGATGCCGGTGAGGCCATCACGAATCGCTTGCTCTGAGAGCTTTTGGTTAGCTTCTTCGAGATGCTGCTGGGTTTGGATCAAGGTCTGTCGCATATCCGCGATGCGCTGCATGGCTTGCAGCTTTGCGGTAAGCACCAAACGGTTTACCGGCTTGGTGAGGTAGTCATCGCCACCAGCATCAATACCGGTTTTGATATCCTCAGCGGTATTCTTACCACTAAGAAAGATGACCGGGGTCCAATGCCTTTCCACTTCGCGGATCTTCTGCACCACCTGATAGCCATCGATACCGGGTAGCATCACATCGAGCAGTACCAGGTCGGGTTGAGCTTCCACGAACGCCGTTACCGCTTGTTCGCCGGTTTCGACCATCACGACTTCATGGTTCATCGCGGTGAGGTAGCGATTTAATACCAATCGTTCAGTAAGGGTGTCATCGACCAAAAGAATCTTCATGGCGCTCCTCAGGCTGCGAACATCAGATGGTTAACAAAACGCAGCACCACTGTAACGATAAGCAGTGCAACACCAATGCGCAGCTTTGCAAACTCGTTGGGCTGGATATCATCGACGCGATTAAACACGATTTTAACCGGCGCGAGCCAATCGGATTTGCGTTTCCCGTAAAGCCAAATGGCAACTATCACAAACGCCAAACCTACGATTAACGTGGCTGATTCTGCCAGTCCAAGTACTTGTCCCACCGTTGTCCGCTCCTAGCTGCTATGTTCCAGATACATCACCGTCAATTCGACCCGCGATTTCGCCTGCATCTTCTTGAGCAGGCTTTTAACGTGGACCTTGACTGTTCCCTCGGTGATATTCAAGCGGTTAGCCACCTCTCGGTTACTGGAGCCTTTGGCAATTTCTGCAAGGGTTTGACGTTCGCGCTTGGTCAATGCGGCTAATTTGCTGTCAAACTCATCGTTTTCATTGAGGCACTGCAGAAAGGGACGCAGCGATTCACTCATCACCTGTTCGCCATTGGCCGCTTTACGCAGCTGGATATGCAGTTGTTCGGGCTCCATATCTTTTAGCAGATAGCCATCGGCACCGGCATTGATCAGCCTGATCACGTCTTGCTTAGCGTCGGAGACGGTCAAGATGATGTGGTCGAGGTGATTTGGTTCTCGCGCAGTAGCTTGAGGGTGTCCAGGCCTGATAAGCCCTTCATATTCAAGTCGAGCAGCACGATATCTGGCTCGAGCTCACTGCATACTTCAAGGCCTTGCGCGCCGTTATTGGCTTCGCCTACGACCTTGAATTGAGGATCAACACTGAGGTATTGAATGATGCCTTTGCGCATCAGTGGATGATCATCAATGACCACTATATTCAATGGATGACTCATTAACTTTCCCTGTTGTAGCTTGTTCGCGCGGTAGTTCGAGGGTTACGATGACGCCGCCACTGGGGCTGCTGCCGAACTCTAGTTGCCCTCCAAGGCGTTCTGCGCGTTCCTGCATAATCTGCAGCCCGTAGTGTTCGGACTGCTGTTGAAGTTTTTGGCCAGACTGGCCGTTGTCGCTAACTCTTACCAACAACTTAGTCGGATAATCGACACAACTCAATTCGATGCTATCACAGTTTGCGTGTTTGATTGCATTAACAATAGCTTCTCTACATATCTGAATAATATGGACTTGTTGGTGGGCTGGTACGAGGTCATTGCCCAACTTTGAGTTGATCTTAATCGTCACTTCGGTTTGCTGACCCATCTCCTTGACCAAGGCTGATAGCGAGTCAGCCAAGCTGGCATCTTTGATGGTTAAACGGAAGGTATTTAGTAGCTCGCGTAGCTGCACGTAAGCGTCGTTAATCACTTGGTGGATTTCATCGGCGTAGCCTGCTGGTGGGTTGACCTCCGCGATAGCTGGGTCGCTAAGGCTACGTTGCAAGAGACTGGTTTGAATCTTCAAGTAGGAGAGGGTTTGCGCGAGCGAGTCGTGCAGCTCTCGGGCGATAATGGCACGCTCTTCCATTAGCAGCAGTTTTTGACGTTGCAACAAGCCCTGCTCATAGCGAACTACCTTGGAGATGATTCGCTGATAGCTGGCAACAATGTCCTCACGCCCGACCGGCACGCTTTGTAAGCGCAGTTGTCCAAATGCTTGGTCGTTGTTGGTGAGGGTTTGCTGGTAGTTGTAGGTTTGGGACTCATCACCCAGGTTTACCGTGATGCCAAGGGTATCGATGGTTAACGAGGCGTGGCTAATGCCCAGGTTTTCAGACAGCAAGCCCAAACTGTGCTGCAGCAGTTTTTCGTCGAGCTGGTTGTTGAATAGCAGTTGCTCTTGTTGGTAGAGAAAGCTCAAGTCGGCATTCGCTTGTGAAAGTGCGCGGGTTTTCGCTTCAACCTGCCGCTCTAAGCTTTGGTAGGAAACATCGAGTTGCTTGGCCATATCCACCAGCGCCGCCGATAAGCGCTCCAACTCGGCGCTACCTTTTCCTGAGGGAGCGGCTATCTGAAAGTTACCTTCTTGTATTTGCTGGGCAGAACTCTCCAATTGATACAGAGGCAGAACAACCCGGAAACGCAAATAGGCAAGGGTGAGTAAGGCCATCAGCGAGCTGGTGATGAGCCCTGCAAGTTGCCACTGGCTTAGTCGTTGAACCTTGAGCTCGGAGTAGTATTCGGTGCGATTTACAAAGTGATCAATGCGGTTTACAAAACGGGCCACATGCTGGGGATAGTAAGGGTCGTCCGTCTCGATGTAGGGTTTCATTTGGCGCCAGTTGTCGAGAACTCCAGCAAACAGCTGTTCAAGTTCATCATTTTGCTTAGTGACGAATACCAGCGCGGGACTGGCTAACGAGCGTTCGAACTCGCCAAGTTTTGCAAAACGTTCTTGGTTGTCGGTCACTTGCAAATAAGCGAGCCGATAGCTTTGCATGCGCAATGAACCGGCGATGTTGATCGCTTCGGCGTCATTGAGGCTATTGCGTAGGCTGGTTAACGAGACCAAGGAAACCACAACAAATATGAGGATCATCGTGCTAAGTAGCGTAATGACCATGGTTCCCAAGGAGCGGCGACTACTGAATCCTTTCACTCTTGACTCCAGAATGGGGCTAAAAACGTAACTACTCCTTAAGTGTAACAATGAATGCAGGTACTTAACAAAGTGCTAAAAAGCGTTTACGCTGAATAAAGAAACCGAAGCCTCGACTGCCTAAGTCACCCGATATGGCAGCTTGGCCCTCAACAATGATTGAGCAGGGTTTGTAAGGAAACGAGCAGGCCTCCCGTATTGGAAAGGTGCATATGCTACAAGATTCATTTTCCCGCAAGTTTTACTACTTGCGTTTGTCGATCACAGACGCCTGTAACTTCAGCTGTCAGTATTGTCTGCCCGATGGCTATCAATGCCAAGAGCCCAAGAACTATCTTAGCGGTGAGGAGATCACTCGCGTGGTGCGCGGGTTTGCGAAAATGGGCACTAACAAAGTCCGCCTTACCGGTGGTGAGCCTAGCCTGCGTAAAGACTTCGATGAGATCATCGCGCGGGTGGTTGATGTCGAGGGGGTTGAGAAGGTTGCGATGACCACCAACGGTTTTCGTTTAGCCCGCAAAGCGCAAGTGTGGCGGGACGCTGGGCTAACCAGCGTTAACGTTAGTGTCGATAGTCTCGACCCGCGCGAGTTTAATGCGATCACCGGCACAAAAACCTACGCCAAGGTAATGGACGGTGTAGAAGCGGCGCTACAGGCGGGCTTTGAACGGGTTAAGGTGAATGCGGTGCTGCTTAAGGGCAGCGCTGAGCGTGAGTTTGGCCAGTATCTCGATTGGATTAAAAACCGGGCCTTAGATGTTCGCTTTATCGAGCTAATGGAGATGGGCCAGCACCCCGACTACTTCCGCCGCAACCATATCAGTGGACAACGTTTTAAGGCCTACTTAAAAAATCATGGCTGGCAGCGGGTGATTTCCTCCCATAATGCCGGGCCTGCTCAGATATTCGCACACCCTGACTACCAAGGCCGAGTAGGGTTAATCCTTCCCTATGAGCAGGATTTTTGTGCTAGCTGTAATCGCCTCAGGGTCTCATCAACCGGAAAGTTGCATCTGTGTCTTTTTGGAGAGCAAGGTTACTCGCTGCGCCATCTTTTAGAAGACGATCAACAGCAAGGCGAGTTGATGACATTCCTGGAAGCCTCGCTGAGGGAGAAAAAGGTCAGCCATTTTCTGCAAGAGGGGAACACGGGAGCTACCCCGCACTTGGCAAGTATCGGCGGATAACTTGCGTTAAATCAATGTCGTTGGGCTAATTTCACCCCAAAGGGGTATACCGTACCGGGCACAGTCTGACTAGTCTTATCTTGTCTTCGCTCTTTAAGCTTATAGCTACTAGGGTTAATACAATACAAATACTTAAGAAACACAGCAGCAGCAGCCTGGGAATCAAATGGACGAATTTCATGTCAGCAGTGCGGTGGTGTATTGCCAGCCTCCGTCTATCCAAGCATTAATCGAAGAACTCACAGCCTACGAAGGTGTAGAAGTCCATGGCTTCCACCCTGAAGGTCGTTTGGTTGTCACCGTAGAAGGCGGAGAGCGCTCCGGGTTGGTTGATGTCATCGAAGAAATCAACCGTTTACCGAAAGTACTGTGTGCCAACTTGGTATACCACCAATACGAAAGTAACGATCACAACGAAAAAGAGGAAGGGTGATGAAGTGGACTCGACGTCAGTTTATTAAAGCGAACGCTGCCAGCGCAGCGGCCGCCGTGGCAGGGATCCAGCTACCTGCAGCAGCAACCAATTTGATCACCTCATCGGATCAAACCCGAGTCAATTGGCAAAAAGCCGCTTGCCGTTTTTGTGGCACCGGCTGCAGTATCTTGGTGGGCACCCAGAACGGCAAAGTCGTCGGCACCCAAGGTGACCCAGAGTCGCCGGTCAACAAGGGCCTCAACTGCATCAAGGGCTACTTCCTCTCCAAGATTATGTACGGCCAAGACCGCCTTACCACGCCACTGCTGCGTATGACCGACGGCGAATACGACAAGCAAGGCGAGTTCACCCCGGTGAGTTGGGATAAAGCCTTTGATGTGATGGCTGAGAAATGGAAGGCCGCGCTTAAAGAAAAAGGTCCGACTTCGGTGGGCATGTTCGGTTCTGGCCAATGGACGGTGTGGGAAGGCTACGCTGCGGCCAAGCTGCACAAAGCCGGTTTCCGTACCAACAACATCGACCCCAACGCTCGCCACTGTATGGCGTCAGCAGTGGTTGGCTTTATTCGCGCCTTTGGTGTCGATGAACCCATGGGCTGTTACGACGATATGGAAGCGGCCGATGCCTTTGTGCTGTGGGGCTCCAACATGGCTGAGATGCACCCCGTGCTGTGGTCGCGCATTACTGACCGACGCCTCTCTCACCCCCATGTGAAGGTGCATGTGCTGTCTACTTTTGAGCACCGTAGTTTCGAGCTCTCTGACAACGGCATGATTTTCACGCCACAAACTGACTTGGCGATCCTCAACTACATCGCTCATTACATCATTGAGAACGACAAAGTTAACTGGGACTTTGTGAACCAGCACACCAACTTTAAGCGTGGTGATACCGATATCGGCTACGGGCTGCGTCCCGAGCATCCATTGCAAAAAGCCGCAGCGAATGCAGATAGCGGCGCCATGAGCGATATGTCTTTTGATGAGTATCGCGAGTTCTTGAAAGACTACGACCTGAAGTCGGTGTCTGAGCTCAGTGGCGTGCCTGAAGAACGTTTATTGCGTTTGGCGGAAACCTACGCCGACCCCAAAACCAAGGTGACCTCGTTCTGGACCATGGGCTTTAACCAGCACACCCGTGGTGTGTGGGCCAACAATTCGATTTACAATATCCACCTGCTTACCGGCAAGATCTCCGAGCCAGGCAATAGCCCGTTCAGTCTAACCGGTCAACCTTCCGCCTGTGGTACTGCGCGTGAAGTGGGCACCTTTGCTCACCGCTTGCCAGCAGACTACGTGGTTGCCAACCCGAAACACCGTCAAATTGCTGAAGATATCTGGCAGCTGCCTGAAGGCACCATCCCGCCCAAACCGGGTTATCACGCAGTGCTGCAAAACCGTATGCTTAAAGATGGCAAGCTCAATGCTTACTGGGTGATGTGTAACAATAACATGCAAGCTGCGCCAAACATCAATGAGGAAAGCTTGCCGGGTTATCGTAACCCCGCCAACTTTATTGTGGTCTCAGAGCCTTACCCCACAGTTACCGCCCAAGCTGCCGACCTGATCCTGCCAACCGCGATGTGGGTAGAAAAGGAGGGAGCTTACGGTAACGCTGAACGTCGTACCCAGTTCTGGCATCAGATGGTATCCGCACCAGGTAAGGCGAAATCGGATCTCTGGCAGTTGATGGAGTTTTCTAAACGCTTCAGTGTAGAGGAAGTGTGGCCAGAAGAGCTGATTGCTAAGAAACCAGAGTATCGCGGTAAAACCTTGTATGACGTATTGTTTGCCAACGGTAAGATCGATTCTTACCCCGTGGAGCAAATTGACTCACCGCTTAACGATGAGTCAGCGCATTTTGGCTACTACGTGCAAAAAGGTCTGTTTGAGGAATACGCCACCTTTGGCCGTGGCCACGGTCATGATTTGGCTGACTTCGATACCTACCACGAAGTACGCGGTCTGCGTTGGCCGGTGGTCGACGGTAAAGAGACCTTGTGGCGCTATCGTGAAGGCAGCGATCCGTACGTGAAAGCGGGGGCTGGTTACCAATTCTATGGTAAGCCCGATGGTCGAGCACTGATTATCGCAACTCCTTATGAGCCGGCAGCTGAGTCGCCAGACGAAGAGTTCGATTTGTGGCTAAGCACCGGCCGGGTGCTCGAGCACTGGCACTCAGGTTCGATGACGCGCCGGGTACCAGAGCTGTATCGCTCCTACCCAGACGCGGTGGTTTATGTTCACCCCGACGATGCCAAAGAGCGTGATTTACGCCGCGGTGATGAAGTGTTGCTGCAGAGCCGTCGCGGTGAGGTGCGTACCCGGGTTGAAACACGCGGCAGGAACCGTCCACCGAAAGGCTTGGTTTACATGCCATGGTTCGATGCCAAACAGCTGACCAATAAACTGACGCTGGATGCGACCGACCCACTATCCAAAGAAACCGACTTTAAGAAGTGCGCAGTGCGCATGGTCAAGGCATAGAGCAGGAGAAACAAGCAATGACTAAAACCCTATTCGCTGTTTTGTTCGCCAGCTTTGCCATCGGACAGGTTACTGCGGACGAATACGTTACCAACGGTGGGCTTAGCTCACTGCGTGGTAGCACCGAACTGAACCAAGAGGCCCAACCGCCGACCATGCAGTCGGTGATTGAGCAGGATACCACCTATCCCAATGCCTATATCTTTCAGCCTCCGTTGATCCCCCATGATATTCGCAACTATGAGATGAGCTTGAATGCCAACAAATGCATGTCGTGTCATAGCTGGAAGAATGCACCTGCCAGTCGCGCCACCAAGGTGAGTGTGACCCACTATCTCGGTCGCGATGGTGAGGTGTTGGCCGATGTATCACCACGTCGTTATTTCTGCTTGCAGTGCCATGTGCCGCAGGTCGATGCTCCAGAGTTGGTCGACAACCAGTTTGAGCCAGTAGAGTCACTCCGTTAACCAAGAGGCAGCAGTATGAAATGGATAAAGGCCTTTTTTAAGGCCCTCTCACGTCCCAGTAAGGCCGCGGTTGGTATTGTGCTAGCGTTGGGGTTCTTCGGTGGGATCATGTTTTGGGGGGCATTTAATACGGGGATGGAGTTGACCAACACAGAAGAGTTCTGTGCCGGCTGTCACCAGCCCATTGTTAAAGAGATCCAATCTACCATCCACTATTCAAATCGCTCCGGGGTCAGAGCAATCTGTTCCGATTGCCATGTGCCACACAACTGGACCGACAAAATGGTGCGTAAGGTGCAAGCCAGTAAAGAGGTGTTTGCCCACATCATGGGAACCATCAGTACTGAAGAGAAGTTTCAGGCTCGCCGCAAGCACTTGGCTGAACGTGAGTGGCATCGCTTGAAAGAGAACGATTCACTCGAGTGTCGTAACTGTCACGAGTTCGAATATATGGACTTCACTGAACAAGGTCCTCGCAGTGTTGCACAGCACTCCACCGCGCTGGCTGATGGCGACAAGACCTGTGTAGATTGCCATAAGGGCATTGCTCACCGCTTGCCGGATATGGCCGGTGTTGAAGGCTGGCAATAAGGAGCCGAGATGAGTCAACTAGAATCAATTATTTGGCATGTATTGGGCTATGCGGCGATACCCACCATTTTGCTCGGAGGTTTTGTCGCTGTGGCGTTGGTAAGCTTGCTGATATTACGCCGCTGGGATCAGTAAACCATTGATGATAATCGAGGCCTCCAGTCAAAAATGGCTGAGAGGCCTTTATTTTTGTTAATAGCAACGGCATGCTGGTAACAAAGTAGAAGCTTGTAAAAGCATAGGGATGTAAAGGGTTAGACGTGGTACCTGCTGCAGCCGTTCTAGCGGGCGGATTATCGACAAGGATGGGTCAGGACAAGGCCTTGCTACCTTGGCAAGGCAAAACGTGGTTGCAACACAGCATGGAGCTATTAGCGCAGTTGTGCCAACAGTGCTATGTAAGCGGCAATTACGAAGGTTTCGCTTGTATCCCGGATCTATATGAAAAACGTGGCCCCCTCGGTGGCATTGCAAGCTGTCTTAATGCCAATCCGAGCAAGTCTGCATGGCTGTTTTGTCCGGTCGATATGCCGTTGTTATCGTTAAGCGCGCTAGAGCAACTTGCTCACAGTTATCAATCAAAGCCCGGCAGTTATCACTTTCAAGACTCGCTCTTTCCCCTTATCGTGCAAAACACCCCTGACACTCGCGCGGTTATTTCACAACAACTCGCTCAGGGAGACTACCGCCTTCGCGCTTTTCTCAAGACGACTCAAAGCGAAGCGCTAGTAAGCAGCGAGCAACCCGCGGTATTTGGAAACGTGAATACGCCCCAGCAGTGGCGTGACATACAACAATTAAGGAGTAACTAATGGGCCATTTGGCAAGTGCAGAAAAAAAGCCATTGCGCGTGGCAGTTCTTACCGTATCTGATACCCGAACCGAGGAAAACGATACCTCGGGTGCTTTTCTGGTCGAGGCGCTAAGCGAAGCCGGTCATAAGGTTGCAGACAAGCAGATCGTTATCGATGACGTATATAAGCTGCGCGCAATCGTGAGCAAATGGATTGCGGATCCAACTATCCAATGTGTTATCTCAACGGGAGGCACTGGTTTTACTGAGCGTGATAACACTCCCGAAGCGCTAAGCGTATTGTTTGATAAACCCATCGAAGGCTTCGGTGAGCTGTTCCGCTATGTGTCGTACCAAGAGATCGGTACCTCTACCGTGCAAAGTCGTGCTATTGCCGGAATGGCAAACAAGACGGCCATCTTCTGCGTTCCCGGTTCAACCAACGCCTGCAAAACAGCTTGGAACAGCATCTTGCTTGAGCAGCTAGACTCGACCCACAAGCCGTGTAACTTTGCCCCTCATGTCAAGGAGGTGGACGCTTGCTAAGTCATTTGAACCACAACGGCGAGGCAGAGATGGTTGATGTCTCTGCCAAGCAGCAGACGGTGCGCGAGGCGCGTGCTCAGGCGCGAGTCTCGCTATCCGCCCAGTGCTGGGCGGCGCTATCTGCCGAGAACAATCCTAAGGGCGAAGTACTAGGTTGCGCTCGGCTTGCGGGCATTATGGCGGCCAAGAAGACCAGCGACCTTATTCCTTTGTGTCATCCCTTGATGATCTCCAAGGTGGCTATCGAGTTTGAGTTGGACGAGGCGCAGTATCAGATCCGGGTGGAAAGCCGAGTGCGACTAACTGGCACGACCGGTGTCGAGATGGAGGCATTAACCGCAGCCAGTGTCGCAGCACTTACCATCTACGATATGCTCAAAGCGGTTCAAAAAGACATCGTGATCAGCGAGGTAAAGCTTTTGGAGAAAAGCGGCGGTAAGTCAGGCCACTTTATCGCAGAGCATGGCGAGCAGCATACTAACACTACCAAGGGAACTGGCGATGAAGATTAACGTACGTTTGTTCGCGCGCCTACGCGAGCAATTGGGCGATAGCGTTCAGTGTGAATGCCCAGAAGGTGCAACGGTAGCGGCACTTACCGACCAACTGGCTTCTCGAGGCGACAATTGGGCGCAGTTAAAGTCGCAAGAGATCCTCTGTGCAGTCAATCAGCAGCAAGTCAGTGGCGAGCATCGTTTGGCAGACAATGATGAAGTCGCCTTTTTCCCCCCGGTCACAGGCGGATAGTCGGGTGATTTCAGTGCAAAAAGAGGACTTCGATGTTGCTGCGCTATACCAAGCCCTGCAGCAGAACCCATCAAGCGGCGCCGTGGTGACATTCACCGGTCTGGTGCGCGATCTCAACCTCGGCACGGCAGTCAACGCGCTGTTTATCGAACACTATCCGGGGATGACGGAACGCGCGCTCTCGGATATTGTCGAACAAGCCAAACAGCGCTGGCCGATTAACGATGTGGCAGTGGTGCATCGGGTTGGCCGGTTAGAGGTCAATCAGCAAATCGTGTTTGTCGGCGTTAATTCCGCCCACCGTCAGGCAGCTTTTGATGCCTGCGAGTTCATAATGGACTACCTTAAAACCTCAGCGCCTTTTTGGAAAAAGGAGCTTAGCGATCAAGGAGAACAATGGCTCGAGCAGAGAGAAAGCGACAGGGTTGCCAGCAAGCGCTGGTCTTAAGCTTACTGAGCATAGTATTGTCGTGGGCGCCAGCCGGCGCCCATACCCTCGATATCGGTGTATCGAGTAACTTCGAGCCTGCCTTGCAAGCGTTGGTGAAAGGTTATCAGCAACGCACCCATATGCCTCACCTTCGGATTAAAGCCGCTTCAAGCGGCGTTCTTTACCAGCAAATTCTGCAGGGCGAAGAGATAGACATTTTCTTTTCTGCCGATAAGTTGCGGCCGAAGCTTTTGCATGATGGTGGTGTAGCATCGCGTATTAGCGCTTATGTTCAAGGCCGTTTAGTGTTTTGGGCGCCAAGCACCAGTAAAGGTGAACAGGGAAGGGTGGATCAGTCCACCTGGCAGAATTGGCAGCAACCGTATGTGTTAGCTAACCCGCTCAATGCCCCTTATGGCGTAACTGCTAAGCAGGTGATTAGTCAAATCGATGGTCGTGCGACGCCGGTTATCGCCAGCGACGTAGAACAAGCCTACCATTTCATTTTGGCAGATCGCGTCCCGGCCGGTTTTGTCTCTCTGGCTCAAGTGATTTACCAGCCTGCTGGAGACTACTGGTTAGTACCCCGGCACTACTATCAACCCTTAGAGCAGTTTTACGCCGTTCTTGATGAAACCAAAGAAGTCAGTGAGCTATAAGCGTTTATCGAATCAGAAGAGGGGCGCGCAATCCTTAAAGCCTTTGGCTACGCGCCGCTCGAAGAAAGCCAAGCGTCACACTAGTGGTGCCCGGAACATTTCCACGTTAACCCGTTCACCTTTTGCAACTGCACCGCGCTCACGCTCCAGTACAATAAAACAGTTCGCATCGCTCAGACTACTGAACACACCACTGCCTTGAGCCCCGGTGGTCGTCACTACGGGGTTACCATCTTCGTCACAACCTAAGATGCCGCGTTGGAAGTCGGTTCGACCGGGCGACTTACGGATAGCGCAGCCCGCCTTAACTTTGACGCTAGTCGGTGACGGACGTTCCCAGCCCATAGCGCTCGCCAGCATAGGCATAGCGAGCTGATAGAAGGTCACAATCGCTGACACTGGGTTACCGGGTAGTCCAATGAAGTGACTATCGCCAATAGGCCCATAGGCGAAGGGTTTACCGGGCTTCATCGCCAGTTTCCAGAACGCGACTTTGCCTAACTCGTCCAATACCGTCTTGGTGTAATCAGCATCACCTACTGATACCCCGCCACTGCAAATAATGATGTCTGCGAGTTCACTGGCATGGACATAGGCGTCATGAATAGCGTGATAGTCATCTTTGATTACGCCTAGGTCGAACAGCTCAATCGGTAACTTGGATAGCATTGCGTGCAAGGCGAAACGGTTGCTGTCATAAATCGCCCCGGGAGCAAGTGGTGTACCGGGTTGGGTAAGCTCGTCCCCGGTGGATAGGAGCGCGACTTTAAGGCGTGTACGTACCATAGCGCTGGCAATCCCCAAACTGGCCAGTCGTCCGATATCGGCGGTCTTTAACTGATGACCTACTGGAATCGCTGTTTCACCTTGCTTGATATCTTCACCGGCACGACGAATGTTTGAACCCGCTTTGTGTTTTAAGATGCGCACCACGTTGCCGCTTGCTTCGGTGTTTTCCTGCATTACCACCGTATCTGCATTGGGTGGGATAGGCGCACCGGTCATAATGCGCACGCATTCTCCGGGTTGTAGTGGCAAATCGTCGTAATCACCGGCCAGTACGCTACCTCTTATGGTGAGGGTGTCGCCTTCAAGTGATGCTGCGTTAAAGGCGTAGCCATCCATTGCGCTGTTATCGAACGCGGGCACATTGATGGGGCTGACGATAGCCTGTGCAGTGATTCGTCCAAGTAAATCGCTAAGCTCGACGCTTTCTTCACCACAAAGCAGCGGTACGTGTTGGGTCAATTGAGTAAGGGCGGCGTGGAAGTCGAGAAGTCCGGGGCTTGCGCATTGGTCCATAGGGGCAATTTGTCCTTGCTTTATTGCGTTTGCGCTAGCATTACAAATCTTTTGATTGAGAACAATGGAAGCGCAATGTTTCAGATTCCTTACATTGCTCTTGGCGTGCAGATCAACTAAAATGAGATCAAGCTCATGAATACAGCACGTGACAACTGCGCTTTTAATCCACATCGATTAATAGTAGTTAGGTCGTTTGAAAGTCTTTCATTCATCTAGGCAGACAACGGTTAAGTGCGCTTCAGGACGATAAGAGCGCTGAAAATATTGGGGATACTATGCTGACCGAGCACCAAAACAGCTTGGAAATTAGAGCGATTACTTGTCTGGAACTTTATCAGTTCTGCGACATTTTAATGGAAGCGGCCAACTGGGCCGAGCATACCGGCGAACAGTTCTGGACCGGTAAAGATATTACCCCCCATGCCTTGCTCGCTAAGTACCGCTTAGACGAGATGTTCCTTGGTTTTAGTCGTGGCGTCCCCGTCGCTGCGATGGTTCTGAATAATCAAACCCATAGCCTTCAGCTAGACGAGAAAAGCACCCGCGAAAGCATGTTTATGCGCAAGCTTACTGTACGCCGCGATTATGCGGGAGTCGGCTACGCCAAGCAGATGGTTGACTGGTCGCGCCGCTTTGCGACAGAACGTGGTTATACCTTGCTTAATTTGATTTGTGAGTGCAATAACCAGCGTTTGCGTTGGACCCTTGGCCAATTTGGCTTCAACGAACTTGATGGGGTTAACGGTAAAGGCAAACCCACTCGCTTCTTCCAACTCGACCTCGACAAGTGCGCCATCCCCATCAGTAAACACGCCAAACAATCCTTCGCTCAAGAACTCCTATCCAGCCCAACGCCCATCAACCCCTTGTTGAATTGAACGCCGAGTTCACCGGCTAACGAAGGCAGGGCAACCCGATGAAACGACTCCACGCATTGGTTAGCGGAAAAGTGCAAGGAGTCGGTTTTCGCTACTTCACCCAGAAGCAAGCAAACACTCTGTCTCTTGTAGGGATCGCGCGCAATCTAGCTGATGGCCGGGTTGAAGTGATTGCAGAGGGTGATGAGCAATCACTTAAAGCTTTGCAGCTGTGGCTACAGCAAGGATCGCCGGCAGCAAATGTGGAGTCTGTCAGCGTCGTTGCACTTAACGAGATTACTGACAGAACCTATTCTCAATTCAGCACCAACTAAAAAGCCCACGCAAAGGTGGGCTTTTTTGGTACTTAGTTGAGCGCGTTTACATTACTCGCATGCCAGGCTGGGCACCGTCGTCTGGGTTCAGGAGCCAAATGTCCTTGCCACCTGGGCCCGCGGCCAGCACCATACCTTCTGACACGCCAAAACGCATCTTACGTGGCGCTAGGTTTGCGACCATCACGGTTAGCTTACCCTCAAGGTCTTCTGGCTGGTAAGCCGACTTAATGCCAGAGAACACCTGACGAGTCTCATTCCCCAAATCCAACTCGAGACGCAGCAACTTGTTGGCCTCTTTCACGTGTTCAGCCTTAACGATGCGCGCGATGCGCAAATCAACCTTGGCGAAGTCGTCAAAGCTAATGGTGTCGGCAATTGGCTCGATATCGCTGCTGGTGGCTGACTGTTGTGCTGGAGCATCCGATTTAACCGGCGCAGCGGCTGCTGCCAGATTCTCTTTGGATGCTTCAACCATGGCTTCAACGTCTTTGCTGTCGATGCGCTGCATCAGGGCCTTAAATGGCTGAATAGTTTGACCAAACATGGTGGTCTCTAAACCGGCCCAAGTCAGCTCACGGCCCAAGAAGGCTTCAACTTTGGCTGCAAGCTCAGGCACCACTGGCTTGAGATAGGTCAGCAGGATGCGGAACAACTCGATAGCTAGCGAACAAACGTTGTGCGCCTGAACCATGGTTTCCTCGGCCTTAGCCAGCTGCCAAGGGGCTTGCTCTGCAATGTATTGGTTAGCTTTGTCGGCCAGCGCCATAATCTCGCGCATAGCTTTACCAAACTCGCGTTGCTCATAGAGCTCGGCGATGGTGTCTTGGGCTGCTAGGAACTCGTCCAGCAAATCAACGTTGGCGCACTCTAAGGCCAGAGTCGCGTCAAAACGCTTGGTAATAAAGCCAGCGGTGCGACTGGCGATGTTGATCACTTTACCAATGAGATCTGAGTTCACGCGTTGGGTGAAATCTTCTAGGTTTAAGTCGATATCCACGATGCGGTTATTAAGCTTAGCCGCGTAGTAGTAACGCAGGTACTCTGGCTGGAGGTGATCCAAGTAGGTGCGCGCCTTAATAAAGGTGCCACGCGATTTAGACATCTTCTCACCGTTTACCGTGACGTAGCCATGGGCGAATACATTGTTCGGCTTACGGTAACCGGCACCTTCGAGCATTGCAGGCCAGAACAGGCTGTGGAAATAGATGATGTCTTTACCGATGAAGTGGTACACCTCGGCGTCAGAGTCTTTTGACCAGAACGCATCGAAGTCGAGATCATCGCGCTTGTCACACAGATTCTTGAAGCTGCCCATGTAACCGATAGGCGCATCTAGCCATACATAGAAGTATTTTCCTTCGGCGCCGGGGATCTCAAAGCCAAAGTAAGGTGCGTCGCGGCTAATATCCCACTGCTGCAGGCCTTGCTCGAACCATTCGTTCATCTTATTGGCCATTTCATCTTGCAGCGAGCCAGACGCAGTCCACTCTTTCAGCATGCCTTCAAATGCTGGCAGGTCGAAGAAAAAGTGCTCTGAGTCTTTCAGTACCGGCTCAGCGCCGGAGATAACCGACTTAGGTGATTTAAGATCGGTTGGCGAGTAGGTCGCGCCACATACTTCACAGTTATCACCGTTTTGGTCTTCTGCGCCACATTTCGGGCAGGTGCCTTTTACAAAGCGATCCGGCAGGAACATGCCTTTCTCAGGATCGAACAGCTGAGAGATAGTGCGGGTCTTAATGTGGCCGCTTTCTTTCAGCTTCAGGTAGATGCTTTGCGCCAGCTCGCGGTTCTCGTCGCTGTGGGTGCTGTGGTAGTTATCGAACTTCACCAGGAACTCAGAGAAGTCACTGCTGTGCTCAGTGTGCACCTGGTTGATCATCTCTTCCGGCGTAATACCCATCTGCTGAGCTTTCAGCATGATTGGGGTACCGTGGGCGTCGTCCGCACATACATAGATACAGTTATGACCACGCAGCTGTTGGAAACGAACCCATATGTCGGTTTGGATGTACTCCAACATGTGGCCAAGGTGAATCGGGCCGTTTGCATAAGGGAGGGCGCTGGTAACAAGAATGTTTCTTTGTTGTTCTGTCATGAGATCTACTTCGTGCCAAAGCGAATTGATTAATCGGATAGGGCGCTAATACTACCTCAAGCGGCATGGAATGCCTAGGCTGGAAAGACCGCATAGCGTGCTTAAGTATGTGATTCTTTGGATGACGTAACCAATTACAAGGCCTATAATTTACGCCAAATCCTCCAGGTAGTTCCCATGAATAATCAAGATCGTCATTGTGTCGTTATCGGCATTGCTGGTGCATCTGCATCCGGCAAAAGTTTATTTGCAAAAAGCATCGTCAGAGACATCCGCCATGAGTTAGGCAAGGAGACCATTTCGGTAGTAGCAGAGGATAGCTACTACAACGACCAAAGCCATTTAACCATGGAACAGCGGGTTCAAACCAACTACGACCATCCTTCTGCGATGGACCACGAGCTGCTGGTGGAGCAGATCAAACAGTTAAAGCAGGGCAAAAGCATCGACTGCCCGGTTTATAGCTATACCGAACACAACCGTACCGCCGAGACCAAGAACATCGCTTCCGCCCAGGTGGTGGTCGTTGAGGGGATCTTGTTGCTAACCGATCCAGCCATCCGTGAGCAGCTGGACATCAGCATCTTCATCGATACGCCGTTGGACATTTGCCTGGCGCGCCGTATTCAGCGCGATGTGAAAGAGCGCGGGCGTTCACTCGATTCGATTCTGGCCCAGTACCACGCCACGGTTCGCCCTATGTTCCTGCAGTTTATCGAACCTTCCAAGCAATATGCTGATGTGATCATTCCGCGCGGCGGAAAGAACAAAATCGCCATTGATATTATTAATTCAAAGATCCGCCACTTGTTGGCATCGCAGTAACGGAGTTATTCAATGCGTCTGTGTGACCGAGACATAAAAGCCTACTTAGCCGAACAACGTATCAAGATCGATCCCGCGCCAAGTGAAGACACCATCTCAGGTGTTAGCGTGGATGTGCGTTTGGGCAACTCTTTCCGCGTGTTTAACGACCATACCGCGCCTTATATTGATTTAAGTGGTCCACGCGAGCAGGTAAGCCAACAGCTTGAAAAGGTGATGAGCGACGAGATCCTGATTGAAGATGGCGACGCCTTTTTCCTCCACCCCGGTGAGCTCGCGTTGGCCGTCACCTACGAAACCGTTACGCTGCCTGACGATATCGTCGGCTGGCTTGATGGACGTTCGTCGCTAGCGCGCCTGGGCCTGATGGTTCACGTAACCGCCCACCGTATCGATCCTGGCTGGAGTGGCCGCATCGTATTAGAGTTCTACAACTCCGGTAAGCTGCCTTTGGCGCTGCGCCCGAAAATGTGTATCGGCGCGCTTAACTTTGAAACCTTATCGGGTAGCGCCGAGCGGCCATATAACAAGCGTGATAACGCTAAGTACAAAGACCAGCAAGGCGCTGTAGCGAGTCGAATCAACCAAGACTAACCGCAAGTTTGAGCATAGGGATATCTCATGAAAAAGTTGCTTTATGTATTTGTCGCTTTAATCGCGGTCATTGCCATTGCAATCACCGCTGTCGTTTTGCTGGTGGACACTGAAGATGTCAAACAGCTTCTAGTTAAACAGGTACGTGAAGCAACTGGTCGCGAGCTGGTTATTGAAGGCGATCTCAGCTGGCGCTTCTTTCCAAGTATTGGCTTTGAGCTGGGTAAGACTCAGCTGATGGATCACCCTGATTTCAGCACTCAGCCCACTCTGGGCTTTGACTTAGCATCGATGTCGGTGGCAGTGATGCCACTGCTTGATCGTCAAATCGAACTTGGTGACATTGAGCTATCAGGCCTCAGCATTCGCTATGAGGTTAATCAAAGCGGCACGAGTAACATTGATGACTTGCTGCAAGGCGACGAATCTTCCACACAAGATCCCGGTAGCGAGTCCACAAGCGAAGGTGGTGCGAGCGCCGAACCGTGGGCTATCTCGCTAGCGGGTCTTAACATCAAAGACGCAACTGCCAATCTGATTGATCATCAGGCGGGCACCCAGCAGCTTATTGGCCCTATTAACCTCAGCTTGGAAGGGCTCAGTTTAGGTACTGCGAACCGCTTCTCATTAGACAGCGCGTATGACGATGGTGCGATCACGCTCACCCAGTCGGCCGAAGGCATGCTGACCATCGCGAGCGATCTGGCAACAATTACCATCGAAGAGCTTAGTAACCAATTGGTGGCAGAGGGCGAAGCGCTTCCCAACGGCAAGGTTAGCGTATCTAACTCGGGCAACATTCACATAGACCAAACCGCCCAACAGCTTAGCTGGAAGCAATTTGTCACCCAAATCGATGAGCAAATTACCATCTCCGGTGAGCTTGGGGTTGGCTACGCAGGCGTGCCGACAATTAGTTACCAACTCTCGATCCCAGAGTTAGACGTAAACCCATACTTGGCTAACGAGGAGCAAGGCGCAAACGGTGAGCCGGAAAGTGCGCCGAAAAGTGAACAGGATAAGCAACAAGAGCCAGATCTCACTGCGCTTAGTCAGTTCAACTTGGATGGGAAGCTGAGTATTGGAAAGCTGCTGTTCCAAAAGCTAGAAGTGACTGACATTGAGCAGCACACCAGTTTGCAAAGCGGGCTGTTAAAGCTAAATCAAACCAGCGCCAAGCTCTATCAAGGGGCAATCAACCTTAGCGGTCAGTTAGATAGCAACAAAAGCCCAGCGCCATTTAAGTTCAACTCAGCGATAAACGGCGTGCAAGCTCTACCTCTTTTGCAGGCCGCTGCCGATCTGGAAATCGTTGCTGGCACCCTCAATGCCGATGCCAATCTCAGTGGTATAGGCCTGTCAGAATCCGCACTGCGTAGCAAGATTGCCGGGCCATTGAAGGCAACGTTCACCGATGGGGCCATTTATGGCATCAACATCCCCCACAAGATCCGCCAAGCCAAGACAAGCCTGACCGGCGCCGATGCAAGCCAACTTGCCGAAGAGAAGACCGATTTTAGTGAGCTCATCCTCGATGTGCTGTTGGGCAAGGGCGTAGCGAAGCTCAACACGGCCAGCATGCAAAGTCCACTATTACGGGTAGATGGCGATGGCAGCACTCACTTGGTTAAGGAAACACTTGATCTGCGTTTTTTGGTCAAAGTGGTATCAAGCCTTGAAGGACAGGGAGGTAACAACGACTTGTCCGGCGTGACATTCCCAATAGATATTGCTGGTACCTGGACTCAACCGAAGATCGACCTTGATTTCAAAGCGTTGTTAGAGGCTCAGTTTGGTAGCGAAGTGAAAGAGAAAGTCGGACAAGAAGTCGACCGCGTGATTAAAGATGAAGGATTACGCGATCAGGTAAAAGACGTATTAGGGAACTTCTTTAATTAATGTTTGGATTTAGTAAACGACGCGACAGCCTGTTTCCGTCGGTATTGGTGGTGTGTATTGGCAATATCTGCCGTTCGCCCACCGGCGAAGTGGTGCTACGCCATAAAGCGCGCAGCAGAGGCATGGACATGGATATCGATTCCGCGGGCGTTGCTGCTTTTCATGTCGGGCAGGGCGCTGATCCACGCGGCGCGAGAGTGGGAGCCAAACGAGGTTACAGCTTTAAGGGGATCCGCTCGCGTCAGATTGACGCCATCGATTACGAGCGTTTTGACCTGATCCTTGCCGCGGAGCCGAGCAATATCGATTATATGAAGAAACACTGTCCGCCGGAGTTTCAACATAAGCTGCACCTTTGGCTCGATTATGTGGGTATGGAGCAAGGTGAGATCCCTGATCCTTACTACGGCAGTGTCGCGGGCTTCGACCGAGTGCTCGATATCATTGAAGAAGCGTCGGAGCGACTTCTCGATATGATGGAAGAGGGGAAGGTTTCGTCATATCAACAACATGATCGCTAACACCATACATCGCTAATGTTCATTAGCAATATCATAAGCGCCTAAACTTGGGTGCATATTTTTGTTTGTCGCCCGGCACAAATATCTCTTAGGCAATAAAAAACCGCCCGTTAGCAAGGCTAAGGGCGGTTTCGATTCGGGCCTGGAATGGCCCGAGATATCACAGCGTGATTAGAACTCTGCTGGTTTAGCCATTGGTGCAGAGGCACTGTTCACCGCATCGCTAGTACCCGCAACACGGGTACTGCTTAGCGTTGCTTTGCGCTCGTAGGGCTTCACCTCAACCTCTGGGTACTCGGTTTGTGGGTACTCAGCTGGCTTGGCCATGGCGGCGCTGGCGCGTCCACCTTTAACCACAATCTGTTGTGGCTGCTCGGCAACCGCCGCAGGCTGTTCTGCTTCTGCTTCAGGAGCTTTTTCAGCTACAGCTTGCTCTTCTACAGGCTCAGCTTTTGGTGCTTCGCTCACCTCAGCCACAACCTCAGCTTCTGAGGCTTGCTCTGCTGGCTGATCGACTTCTTCAACTGAAACTTCAACAGGCTCTTCTTGAGATGCTGCCTCAACGTGAACCTCTGCAGGTGCTAGCTCCTCAGCTGGTGCAGCTTCTACTTGCTCGGTCGCAACTTGGGGCTGTTCAACAACATTTTCAGCTGGCGCATTAGTTGGCTCTACGTTTGCAACTTCAGTAGCCTTTGGCTCTTCAGCTTGAACGTCTGCCACTGGCTCAACGACAGGTGTTTGCTCAGCAGGCGTTTCAAGCTGTTGCGGTGCTTCTACACCCTCGTTTACCTCAGTGCTGGCAACAACTTCTTGCTCTTGCTGCTCTGGGTAGCGTGCATCAATCGCGGCTTCACCGTTGGTCTCGACTACGGTTTCAGGAGCTGCTTCTTGAGCAGCTTCTGCGGCTGCATCGGCAGACAGTTCGGCTTTTGGCAAATCGCTAAAGCGTTTGCGACCGGCTTGGCTTGAGCTGCGGCGACGGCGGCGAGGCTTCTTCGCTTTTTCCTCGGCAGGTTTGGCTTCGGTCGAGCTATCTACTGCTTCAACGATTGCTTCAGCTTTCTCCGGCGCAGCGGGTTTGCTTTGCGCTTCTGGCTTAGTCTCTGGTGCTGCTTTTGGCGCTTCTGCAGTTTGCTGAGCATCTGCTTTGGCTTCTACAGGCTGATTACGTACGCTCTTGCGCAGATTGCGGCGCTGGCGACGCTCCTGAACCTGTTGCTGCTTCTTGCTGCCTTCTTCCTCGGCAGTGTCTGCCTTGGCAGAGCGAGAGCGTGAGCGGCGGCGGTTGGACTGCTTAGCTTTCTCTTGCTTGACCTCTTCTTGGCTGTCAGAGCGTTGTTGCTTGCTGCCAGACGGCTTGTCACGGCGCTCATCGCTCTTTTGCGACTTGTTACGGCTTTCGCCATCGCGGCCATTGCGATTCTCACCTGAGCGACTGCTGCGTTTGTCACCCGAACGGTTGCCACGGCGGCGGTCGTTGCGGCGGTCATTGCGGCGATTAGAGTTACCATTGCCTTTTGACTGCTGTTTAGGTTGCTCGGCTTCTTTTTTCTCTTCCGTGCCACCAAATAGTGCGCTAAAGAAAGCGGCGATTTTAGCCAGTAGCGACGGCGCTGCCTCTTTCTTAGCGGGGGCCTTGGCTTTTGGCTGGCTCTTAGGCTTAGCCTTGCTTGGCTGCTTAGGCGCTGCTGGTGCGCTAAAGCCTTGAAGAGCAGGTTGCTCAGCTTGGGCTTTTTCGGTGGCGAGCACATTTGGTTGATAAACCGGAGACGGCTGCTCGTTGGTCAGCTTGTAGCTAACTTCCTCTGGTTCTTCGCCCTTACGGATACGGGTAACGTCGTAGTGTGGCGTTTCCATGTGCTGGTTAGGAATAATGACCAAGCGCACATTGTGGCGTTTTTCCAGCTTGTTAATGGCAATACGCTTTTCGTTAAGCAAGAAGGCGGCAACAGGCACTGGCACCTGAGCGTGAACTTCAGAGGTATTGTCTTTAAGTGCTTCTTCTTCAAACAGGCGAAGAATAGACAGCGACAGCGATTCGTTATCACGAATGGTACCTTGGCCATTACAGCGTGGGCAGATGTGAGTGCTCGACTCACCCAGTGATGGGCGTAGGCGCTGACGTGACATCTCAAGCAAGCCGAAGCGAGAGATACGGCCGACTTGTACGCGGGCGCGATCTTGCTTGACGGCCTCACGGAAGCGGTTTTCGACTTCGCGCTGGTTCTTAACTGGGGTCATATCGATAAAGTCGATAACCACCAGGCCACCAAGGTCACGCAGACGCAGTTGGCGTGCGATTTCGTCAGCAGCTTCTAGGTTAGTCTGCAGGGCGGTCTCTTCGATATCACCACCCTTGGTTGCACGGGCTGAGTTAATATCGATGGAGGTCAGTGCTTCGGTTGGGTCGATAACAATTGAACCGCCAGATGGCAGACGCACTTCGCGTTGGAAAGCTGATTCAATCTGCGACTCAATCTGGTAGTGATTGAACATCGGTACTTCGCCTTCGTAGCGCTTGATGCGGCTAACGAAGTCGGGGCGAACAAGTTCAATATGTTGTTTGGCTTGGTCGAAAATCTTGCGGTTATCGATCAGGATTTCGCCCACGTCGCGACGCAAGTAGTCACGGATGGCACGTACGATAACGTTGCTTTCTTGGTGAATCAGGAAAGGAGCAGGGCGGTTGTCCGCACTCTCTTTGATAGACGCCCAGTGCTTAAGCAGTACTTTTAAGTCCCACTGCAGCTCTTCTGCCGATTTGCCTACACCCGCGGTGCGAACAATCAGGCCCATGCCTTGCGGCAGTTCCAGACCATTCATCGCTTCTTTAAGCTGGGTACGCTCATCACCTTCAATGCGGCGAGAGATACCACCGGCGCGTGGGTTGTTTGGCATTAATACCAGGAAGCTACCCGCCAAGCTGATAAAGGTGGTCAGTGCTGCACCTTTGTTACCGCGCTCTTCTTTGTCGATCTGAACGATAACTTCCTGGCCTTCTTTCACCACTTCTTTGATGTTAGGACGGCCTTGGTAGGTATAACCTTCAGGGAAGTACTCACGGGCGATCTCCTTCATTGGAAGGAAACCGTGGCGCTCAGCGCCATAATCAACAAAAGCGGCTTCTAGGCTAGGCTCTACGCGGGTAATCTTACCTTTGTAGATGTTGGCTTTCTTCTGCTCGTGGCCAGGACTCTCAATATCGAGGTCGTATAGTCGTTGGCCGTCGACTAATGCAACGCGCATCTCTTCGAGCTGCATTGCATTGATTAACATTCTTTTCATGTCTATGCCTTGGATTGTGTTGTTACACAACCGCAAGACAGCATCCAACCTGCCTTAACTGGCTAGGCCCTGTGTTCTCGAGAGTAGATGGTAGCCATCTCGGCTAGCGGCTCCTTTAGGGCGCATTGTCGCGTGTCTATTATGCAAGCCCCGCCAACGCTGTGTGTTTGGATGCGTTGGCCAAGCTGTAAAAACTGTTCGCTATAGCTAATTAAGGCGTGCGGTACTGCCTGCTACGGTTGCAATAAATTCTGTTTTTCTCGGCACGGTTTCATATAATTAAACCGTCGTTATGAACGTCTTATCCGCCGATTTTTGCTCGCGCCTTGATAGAAAACTTGAAAATTAGGCGCATATAACCGTTCAAATATAGCAAAGCCAGTTTTTTCCATCAAACTAATTTCCGGACATGTTACACTTTTGTCTATGAATACCGATTACCAAGCTGTTCAGTTCATCGAGGTCTCTGCCGATGAAGCTGGCCAAAGAATAGATAACTTTCTCGTCAGGCGCCTGAAAGGGGTACCTAAAAGTCGAATTTATCGGATTTTGCGAAAAGGCGAAGTTCGAGTTAACAAAAAGCGCGTAAAACCCGAATACAAGCTGCAAGCTGAAGACAGTGTGAGGGTTCCTCCGATCCGTTTGGCTGAGCCTAGCGAGCTGCCTTCTAACAAGCTCGACAAGGTTAGCCAACTCGAGCAGCACATCCTTTATGAAGACGATTGCCTATTAGTGTTAAACAAACCCAGTGGTTTGGCGGTGCACGGTGGCAGTGGCTTGAGCTTCGGCGCTATCGAGGCGCTGCGTTCATTGCGTAGCGATTGCCGCTACCTAGAGCTAGTCCATCGTATCGACCGGGACACCTCTGGTATTTTGTTGGTGGCAAAGAAACGCTCCAGTTTGCGTGAGCTTCATCGACAGCTTCGCGAAAAGCATGTGCAAAAAGACTACCTGACCTTGGTCCATGGCAGTTGGCCGAAAAAGCAGCGTAGCATCGATGCGCCCTTACGTAAGAACGTCGTGGCATCGGGCGAGCGGATGGTGATTGTCGACCAGCAAGAAGGTAAGCCATCGTTGACGCGTTATCGGATTGAGCGCCAGTTCAGCGATATGACGCTACTAAAAGCCAGTCCGGTTACTGGCCGCACCCATCAGATCCGGGTTCATAGTCAGTGGGCTGGACACCCAATCGCCGGCGACGACAAGTATGCCGAGAACGAGCAACTCAGCGAGATGAAGGGAAAAGGCTTAAAGCGACTGTTCTTACACGCATGGCGGATCAACTTTGAGCATCCGGCCACTGGCAAGACCATGCAGCTAGAAGCGCCGCTTCCCGATGATCTTAAAGCGGTCTGTGACGCGCTAAGCTAAGCGCGCCTATCTTCTATACCCGAACAAGCTCAATGTGCTTGTTCGGGCAACCATGCGCTATCAGCAGGGTAGCGCTACTCCTTCTTTCTCTAGCCAACTAACCAAGCGTATCAGTGGTAATCCAATAAGGGTGTTTGGGTCATCGCCTAGCAATGCATCAAACAATACGATGCCCGAGCCTTCCGACTTAAAGCTCCCCGCACAGTTATAGGGCTGTTCGCTCTGCAAGTAACATTCAATTAGAGCCGGGTTGAGCTCACGAAACTTCACATCGAAGATCTCAACGGTGCTCGTCGTGCTCTGAGTGCGGCTGTTATGCAATGCCAGCCCAGTATAAAAGCGCACAGTTTTACCACTGGCTTTGCTGAGTTGGGCAATCGCGCCTTGGTGATCGCCGGGTTTTCCCAAGATCTCTTCATCTATTACACACACTTGATCGGAGCCGATGATCAGCGCATCGTCGAATTTATCGCTGCCTGCTTTAGCTTTTTCAATCGCCAGGCGTTCGACCAGTTGCTTGGCCGTTTCGTTTTGCAACGGCGATTCGTCAATATCTGGCGAAAAGCAGTCGAAGTTACTGACGACTTTGGCTAGAATCTGCTTTCGAAAAGGGGAGCTGGAAGCGAGTACAATTTTTGGCTTGTTTTGCTTATTCATGGTGTTTATTTGAGCTTGTGCTTAATTAAAATCCAGACAAGCATAATAAAGCTTCCCTAAACGCGTCAAAGTAGTGAAAAAATTAAGATTTGCTTTGACAGTAGATACACCGAACTATATGATGCGCGCCTTATGCAGAAGGTGAAGTTACCAGTAGAAGTTGATCCGTTTAAGGCGGCGAAACGCAAGCTTGATTATCAGGGTTCCCTGGAAGTTAAGCAGGCTCCGCGCTTAATCGATGCAACTTTGAAAGTTAATAGTGATGTAGACGTCTGGTTACGCTTTGAAATTGACCCGCAAGGGTTGGTTGTCTTACAAGGCAAAGCTGTAACCGAGGTTGAATTGGAATGCCAGCGTTGTGGAAAGCCTTACAGCTATGCGATCGACACTGAGTTTACCTATTCACCAGTCTGCTCTGAGAAGCAAATGGAGCTTCTTCCGGAAGAGTACGAAGTACTGGAACTCGATGAAAACGACATGTTTTCGCTTCATCGTTTGATTGAAGACGAATTACTGTTGTCGCTTCCATTAATTGCCATGCACGAGCTTAGCGAGTGTGAGGTAAAGGTGGAGCAACAATCGTTCGGAGTTATCGAGGAAAAGGCTGAGGAATCTCGACCAAATCCGTTTGCTGTGTTAGAAAGTTTGAAAAAGAAAGACTAGGAGACTGGGTCAATGGCAGTTCAAAAAAGTAAAGTTACTCGTTCACGCCGTGGTATGCGTCGTTCACACGATGCCATCGAGAACAATGTTGCACTAACCACCGATGCGACTTCAGGTGAAACTCACCGTCGTCATCACGTTACTGCAGACGGTTACTACCGCGGTAACAAGGTAATCAACAAGTAAGATTTTGCACTTTGCAAAAACTTACTATTGCAGTTGATGCCATGGGGGGCGATTTCGGTCCCTCAGCTACGGTGCCTGCTATCAAGCAGGCACTCGCATTTCATCCCCACCTAAATATTCTTCTTTTTGGCGAGCGCCACGCTCTCAATCCCGAACTTATTAAGCACCAAATAGCCAAGCACCCGCGCTTGGAGTTTATCCATTGTGCCGACTCGGTTCGCTCAGATGATCGCCCGATTACCGCGCTGCGTGCTCGCAAAGACTCGTCAATGCGTCAGGCTCTTGAAGTGGTCAAGCAGGGAAGGGCGCAAGCTTGTGTGAGTGCTGGCAACACCGGGGCGTTAATGGCCTTGGCGAAATCGGTGCTTAAGCTGTTACCGGGTATTGAACGTCCAGCGCTGGTGACTGGCCTTCCCCGTGAAGGTGGCGGTGAAACCTTATTACTCGATCTTGGCGCAAATTCCAGCTGCGACTCCGAGATCTTGTCTCAATTTGCCATGATGGGCGCAGCCTTAGCCGAAGCGTGCGGGAAGGTGCAAAACCCGCGCGTAGCGCTACTCAATATCGGTGAAGAGCAAATCAAAGGCAACGATGTGGTTCGCCAAACGGCCCAGTTGCTAGAATCCAGCTCAGGACTAAACTACGTTGGCTTTGTTGAGGGAAATCAACTATTTGCTAACAAGGCAGATGTTATTGTCTGTGACGGCTTTGTGGGCAATGTTGCGCTTAAAACCGCCGAAGGTGTCGCGCAATTGTTGCTTAGTAGGGTATCGCAGTCGACGGGCTCGTGGTGGCAACGCCTGTTGCTCAAAGTTTTCGCACCGCAACTGGCGGGGTGGCTTTCAAATCTGAACCCCGACCAGTATAACGGTGCAAGTCTGTTAGGATTGCGCGGTATTGTTGTGAAGAGTCACGGCCACGCCGACCATCAAGCATTCTTTCAGGCGATAAATCAATCAGTTATTGAGGTTCAGCAACAAGTCCCTCAAAAAATTATCGATAAAATCGAAGCATTATTAACGGACAAAAACTAGTTATCTATGTACGCGAAAATTCTCTCTACCGGTAGTTATCTCCCCCAGGCCGTTCGCACTAATGCTGATCTCGAACAAATGGTCGATACCAGTGATCAGTGGATTACCGAACGTACCGGTATCAAGGAACGTCGAATTGCCGCCAAAGACGAATCGGTGGCCGATATGGGCTACCAGGCTGCACTGCGCGCGATTGAAGCGGCAGGTATCGATAAAAATAAAGTAGGCATGATTGTTCTTGCCACCACCTCCAACGAGAACGCCTTTCCGGCAGCTGCCTGTGAAGTACAAGCCAAGCTTGAGCTAGACGGCGTACCGGCGTTTGACGTTGCCGCTGCCTGTGCAGGCTTTAGCTACGCGCTTAGCGTCGCCGAGCAGTTTGTGAAAACCGGCCAGGTTGAATATGCGCTGGTGATCGGCGCAGACAAGCTCTCGCACATGTGTGATCCCGATGATCGCTCGACGATCATCTTGTTTGGCGATGGCGCTGGTGCGGTGCTGATCGGTGCCAGCGAAGAGCCGGGCATCTTGTCTACCCATATTCATGCGGATGGTCGCTATGGCGAACTGCTGAAACTGCCTCAACCACGTCGTGGCATGAGTGGCTCAGAAATGGAGTCCTACATGTACATGAGTGGCAACGAGGTGTTTAAGGTGGCGGTAACCCGGCTGAGCCAGATCGTGGTTGAAACGCTACAAGCTAACGGCATTGATAAAACTGAGCTGGATTGGCTGGTGCCACATCAAGCCAATTTTCGAATTATCAAAGCTACCGCTAAGAAACTCTCCATGCCACTCGATAAAGTGGTACTCACCTTGGACCGTCACGGCAACACGTCGGCAGCCTCGGTGCCTATTGCGTTGGATGAGGCCGTTCGCGACGGACGTATTCAACGTGGACAACTGGTATTGCTCGAAGCCTTCGGCGGCGGTTTCGCCTGGGGCAGTGCCCTTGTCAGATTCTAGAAATTAACTCAGGAAAAGTTATGAATAAATTTGCGTTTGTGTTCCCTGGTCAGGGCTCTCAAAGTGTTGGCATGTTGGCCGAGTTGATTGAGCAACACAAAATCGTAGCAGATACCTTTGCAGAAGCGTCAGCAACCTTAGGGTATGACCTGACAGCGCTGATTACTAATGGTCCAGCCGAAGAGCTGAACCAAACCCACCGCACTCAACCCGCCTTACTGGCCAGCTCCGTAGCCCTGTGGCGCCTGTGGAACGAATCAGGTGGCGCCCAGCCTCAACTGTTGGCCGGTCACAGCTTGGGTGAATACTCTGCGCTTTGCTGCGCAGGCGTTATCAGCTTCCCTGAAGCGCTGAAACTGGTTGAGCTACGTGGCCAACTGATGCAGCGCGCTGTGCCTGAAGGCGTAGGCGCAATGTCGGCCATCATTGGTCTTGGCAATGAGCAAATCATCGCCGCCTGTGAGCAAGCGGCCGAAGAAGAAGTGGTAAGCGCGGTAAACTTCAACTCGCCGGGCCAAGTGGTTATCGCCGGTAACAAGGCCGCTGTTGAGCGTGCGAACGCACTGTGTAAAGAAGCAGGCGCCAAGCGTGCGTTGCCACTACCGGTTAGCGTTCCGTCGCACTGTGCACTAATGAAGCCTGCAGCTGACGAGCTTGCCGCATACATCGAAGGCATCGAGTTTCAAGCGCCAAGTCTGCCGGTTATCAACAATGTTGATGTAACTGCTGCAGAATCTGGCACTGAGATTAAAGGTGCATTGATTCGTCAGCTTTACAGCCCGGTCCGTTGGACCGAAACCGTTGAAGCGATGGTAGAGCAAGGCGTAGAGACCTTGGTTGAGTGTGGCCCGGGCAAGGTGCTTACCGGCTTGGCAAAACGTATTCATAAGCCGCTACAGGCAATCGCGATTAACGATAGTGCTTCGGTTAAAGCAGCGCTAAGTCTTTAAGTTTAAGGAGATAGATAATGTCACTGGAAGGGAAAATCGCCCTGGTCACTGGTGCCAGTCGCGGCATCGGTCGAGCGACTGCTGAAGAGCTGGTTGCTCGTGGTGCATTTGTTATTGGTACCGCCACATCTGAAGGCGGTGCGGCGGCGATTGGTGAATACTTGGGCGACAAAGGTGAAGGCCTGGCGCTTAATGTAACCAGCAGCGAGTCCATTGAGCAGCTGTTTGCCACCATTAAAGAAAAACATGGCGACATCGATATTCTGGTAAACAACGCCGGCATTACCCGCGACAACCTGATGATGCGCATGAAAGAGGACGAGTGGCAGTCGATCATCGACACTAACCTGACCTCGGTGTTCCGCTTAAGTAAAGCTGTGCTGCGCGCCATGATGAAAAAGCGTAGCGGCCGCATTATTAACATTGGCTCGGTGGTGGGGACCATGGGCAACGCAGGGCAAACCAACTATGCGGCAGCGAAAGCAGGCCTGCTAGGTTTTACCCGTTCCTTGGCCCGTGAAGTTGCCTCCCGTGGCATTACCGTGAATGCGGTAGCCCCTGGCTTTATCGAGACCGATATGACCCGCGCGCTTGATGATACTCAGCGCAAAGGCATTCTTGACCAAGTGCCGATGGCGCGTCTTGGTGACCCGACTGAGATTGCAAAAACCGTTGGCTTTTTAGCCAGCGACGATGCTGCTTACATCACCGGCGAAACCTTGCATGTCAACGGCGGCATGTACATGGTTTAAGCGATCACTAAGTTATTGTTCAAATAATTGATTGTTGGTCTGGACTGGATAACAATAATCGCCATAATCGTGGTTAGACCACAATAACAAGGCTTGCAAAGAAACCTTGTTTGAATACACTAACGCAACAACGCAAGAGCGTATTTACTAAGGAAAAATATTGTCATGAGCACAATTGAAGAACGTGTTAAAAAAATCATCGTAGAGCAACTAGGTGTAGGCGAAGACGAAGTTAAAAACGAAGCGTCTTTCGTAGATGACCTGGGTGCTGATTCTCTAGACACCGTTGAGCTAGTGATGGCTTTGGAAGAAGAATTCGACACTGAGATCCCAGACGAAGAAGCTGAAAAAATCACTACCGTTCAAGCTGCAATTGATTACGTTCTGAATAATCAAGACTAATTGCAAGATGGGCGACATTATGTCGCCCGTTTTGATTCCAACCGAAGAAATAAACATCCCCCCGGAGGCACACCCGTGACTAAGCGTAGAGTCGTCGTAACTGGCGTAGGTATGCTATCACCTGTAGGTAATACCGCTGAACAAAGCTGGGAAGCTTTGCTGGCAGGTCAAAGTGGAATCTCTAACATTGAGCATTTCGATACGACTTTGTTCCCAACCCGCTTTGCAGGTTTAGTTAAAGACTTTGACCGCGAGAAGTACATCAGCCGTAAAGACGCGCGCAAGATGGATGAGTTCATCCAGTACGGCGTTGCTGCTGGCCTTATGGCGATGGAAGATGCCTCTCTGGACATCACCGAAGAGAACGCTGAACGCGTTGGCGTTTCTATCGGTTCTGGTATTGGTGGTTTAGGCTTAATTGAACAAAACCACGAGAATTACGTAAAGAATGGGCCACGTAAGATCAGCCCGTTCTTTGTGCCATCTACCATCATCAACATGGTATCTGGCCACTTATCGATTATGAAAGGCCTTAAAGGGCCAAACATCGCGGTGACCACCGCGTGTACCACTGGTGCCCACGCAATCGGCCTGGCGTCGCGTATGATTGCTTATGGCGATGCTGACGTGATGGTAGCTGGCGGTGCAGAAAAAGCGTCTACCCATTTGGGCATGGGCGGTTTTGGTGCTGCCAAAGCGCTGTCTACCCGTAACGATGAACCACAAAAAGCCAGTCGTCCATGGGATCAAGACCGCGATGGTTTTGTGCTAGGTGATGGCGCCGGTGTGGTGGTACTGGAAGAGTACGAAGCCGCCAAAGCGCGCGGTGCCAAGATCTACGCTGAGCTGATTGGTTTTGGTATGAGTGGCGATGCCTATCATATGACCTCGCCACCTGCAGACGGCGAAGGCGCAGCACGCTCAATGCAGGCTGCGTTGAACGATGCTGACTTGGCACCAGAGCTGGTTGATTACATCAACGCTCACGGCACCTCGACGCCAGCAGGCGATATCGCGGAAACCAACGCGGTTAAGTCTGTCTTCGGAGAGCATGCCAAACAAGTGATGGTAAGCTCGACCAAATCGATGACTGGACACTTGTTGGGTGCTGCCGGTGCGGTAGAAGCGATTATCTCGGTACTGAGTATTCGTGACCAAGTTGCCCCGCCGACCATCAACTTGGAGAACCCAAGTGAAGGATGCGATTTGGACTACGTGACTGGCCAAGCGCGTAAAGCCAAAATCGATTACGCACTGTCGAACTCGTTTGGCTTTGGCGGTACCAACGGTACACTGTTGTTTAAACGTGTAAGCGATTAAACTAAAAAAGAATATTGAGTTATAAGCCTGATGTTCGCATCAGGCTTTTTTGTTTTTGGGGTAGCAGATCTTGTTTGTTGATTCAGTAGGCTTGCGTGACCGCGCGCTGCAATATGGCGACGGCTTCTTTACCACCATCTTGGTCGAGAAGGGGCAACTGTGTTTGTGGCACTATCATCAAGCCCGGCTGGTCAGCCATGCCCAAGCACTGGGGATAAGCCTGCCCGACATCGAGCAAATAAAAACCGAACTCGATGTGCGGGCGAACGAGTGCTCAAGGGGCGTGCTAAAGCTGTTGGTATCACGCGGTGAAGGCGGTAGGGCGTACAGCCCTACAGGGGCGAATGAGCCTGCGCTGGCTGTATATCTGTCTGACTACCCAAGTCATTATCAGCAGCTTCAGTCGACAGGATTACGCTTGGCTGACAGTGAACAGCCCCTTGCCAGCGGAGGGCAAGTCACTGGTTTAAAGACCCTTAACCGATTGGAACAAGTGCTGCTTCGCCGCGACGCTGAGCGCTTGGATGTTGATGAGTTAGTCTGCACCGACATTCGTGGAAACCTCGTCGAGGGAGTAAGCGCTAATATCTGCTTTCGCAAAGGCAATACACTGTACGTGCCTGCGCTAAGTTTTGCTGGAATAAAAGGCGTTCAACGCCAATGGATGATAGATAACGTTAAGGCGTCGCCGTTCAGGCTGGTGATTGACGAATTCCCCATCGCTCAACTGCGCGAGGCCGAAGAAATCATCGTCAGCAATGCCATTTTGCAGTTTGCTCCGGTAAAATCCTACAACCAACGACACTACGACGATTTTTCTGCAACACAATGGCTTCTCTCTGCCGTTAACACATTATGATAAAAAAGATAATTTTCGCCCTGATCGCATTAGGGCTGGTACTGGCTACGGCTGCTTTTTCCGCTAAACGCTTCGTCGCCCAACAATGGCAGTTGCCACGAGACGCCCAAGTAACCCAAGTGACCGTTAACCCCGGTGACACCTACTACGCTGTTGCGAGCCGGGTGTTTGAACAATCCTTTGCTGGTGAATGGTGGCTACGCGCCTGGTTCCGCTTTAACCCTGAAACTGCTGGCGTGCGCAGCGGCACCTTTGCTGTCGACTCATCGCTAAGCCTGGAAGGTCTAAGTGATGTGCTGAGAAACGGCACCGAGATCCAACTTCAGGTAACCCTTGTGGAAGGCGAAACCTTCCAGCAGTTTTGGCAAAAGCTTAACGGCACTGAAGGGATCGTTGCCAGTGAGCTGACAGAGGCTGAGGTTGCAGAACTGCTTGGCTCCGAGCGAGACAAGTTAGAAGGCTTGCTGTTGCCTGAAACCTACTTCTTTGTCACTGATACGCCCGCAGAAGAGATCGTAAAACGCGCTTATCAGGCCTTGGAACAAGTGCTTGAAGCGCAATGGCAGGCTCGTGCTGAAGACCTGCCGATCAACAATGCTTACGAGGCCCTAATCTTAGCATCGATCATCGAAAAAGAGACGGGTGCAAAACATGAGCGTCCGCGTATCGCCTCGGTATTTGTTAATCGACTAAATATTGGTATGCGGCTGCAAACCGATCCCACCGTTATCTATGGTATGGGCGATCGCTATAACGGTCGGATCCGTCGCGCTGATTTACGCGAAGCCACGGCTTACAACACCTACGTGATCCCGGCGCTGCCGCCTACGCCGATTGCCATGGCAAGCGAAGACGCGATCCACGCAGCGCTCAACCCCGAACACAGCCCGTATTTTTACTTTGTGGCCAAGGGCGGCGGTGAACACTATTTTTCTAAAACACTTAAAGAGCACAACCGTGCTGTAAGAAAGTACATCTTGGGTAAGTAATATGACCGGTAAGTTTATCGTTATTGAAGGCCTTGAAGGAGCCGGCAAAAGTACTGCGGTGACCGCTGTTGAACGCTGGCTCGAGCAGCGCGGTATTCACTACCGTTGCACCCGCGAACCCGGCGGTACACCGCTGGCTGAAGGTATTCGCCAGTTAGTGAAGCACGGCGTGGATGACGATATCCCCAGTAGCAATACCGAGCTACTGCTGATGTACGCCGCTCGCGCCCAACTCGTCGATACCGTTATCCAGCCAACACTCAGTGAAGGTACCTGGGTGATTGGCGATCGCCATGATTTAAGCTCGCGCGCCTACCAAGGTGGCGGCCGAGAATTGGGGCTAGACAAGCTTAGCCAATTAAAGCAGCTTGCCATTGGAGATTTCGAGCCCGATCTGACTTTGTATCTGGACATCGACCCGCGTATAGGCCTCGAGCGAGCGCGCAGTCGCGGTGCGCTTGATCGAATTGAGAAGCAGCATATTGCGTTTTTCGACCGCGCCCGTGAAGTCTATTTAGCCGAAGCTGAAACTAACCCGCGCGTTGTCAGAATCGATGCCAGCCAAGATATGCAGGCTGTTGCCGAGGCCATCGCGCAGGCTTTGAGTCAGCAACTAGGATAAGCGCTTATGAGTGGTCCGTGGTTAACCCCGGTTTGGCGGCAGCTTAGCAGTGCACTTAGCCAGCAACGCTTTCCTCAAAGCACCTTGTTGCGAGGAAGCGAAGGCTTGGGCATTGAGGCGATGGCCGAGTATTGCGCCAAGGCCCTACTATGCGAAACACAAAGCGGGCGAGCGTGTAACCGCTGCAAGCAATGCCAGCTGGTTGAATCGGGCACTCATCCGGGTGTATTTCGTCTTGGTGTGGAAGAGAGCGTTAAGGTTGATGATATTCGTCGGCTAAATCGCTGGGCTCAGCAGTCTTCTTCGGTGGGGGCGGCCAAAGTTGCCTTGCTCTATGGCGCAGGTCAGCTCAATGAGGCATCGGCCAACGCCTTCCTCAAGACACTGGAAGAGCCCAACGCAAACACCTTCTTTGTCTTGCTCAATCTAGAAACCAAGCAGCCAATCTCGACGGTGCTGAGTCGTTGTGTTCAACTTACCGTGTCACAACCTACTGAAGCGCAGTTGTCGGCGTGGCTGTCAGAGCAAGGCATTACAGTGCCCGATGACTTTGCGCTGTATTACCGGGTGGCGCAAGGCAGCCCAGAGGCGCTTAAAAAGTTACTCGATGAAGACAAAGCCGAGTTTGAGATTGTCGTGAATGCCTTCACTGCGATACCCTTTAGCGCCGAGCCGCTGATTGCCCACATAAGCAAGCAAGCTAAAGCTTTGGATTGGTCGCTACAACTGCTGCAATTCGCGCTTCGTTGTAGTTTGTCTAACCAAACGAGCGAAGCGTTGTCTGCATTGATTTCTCATCATTCCATCGCGTCGCTACAAAGCTGTCATAGCGATCTGCTAGCCTTAAGACAGGCCCAATACCAGATATCGGGTCTCAATCTGGCGCAGCAGCTATACCCGATTTTCGCCCAACTAGAGAGATAACCTTGTTAGTAGATTCCCATTGCCATCTGGATCGCTTGAACTTTAACGATCTACACGACGGCGTTGCCGATGTTCTAGAAAAAGCCAAGCAGCAGGGGGTAGAGCATTGCCTGGCGGTCGCCACCTCGTTAGACGCATTTCCACAAATGATGGACTGCATTGGTGAATTTCCTCAGGTGTTTGCCTCTTGTGGTATGCATCCGCTGTATGTGCAAGATCACCAGTATCAGCAGCAAGCCCACCGTGAGTTAGCTACAGATCCCCGCGTGGTCGCCATCGGTGAAACGGGGTTGGACTACTACTACACGCCGGAGACCAAGCCTGAGCAAAAGCGCGTATTTGCCGAACAGATCGAACTCGCGGTTGAGCTCGATAAGCCCTTGATCATCCATACCCGTGATGCCAAGCAAGACACGCTAGATCTGCTCAAGCAACATGGCGCTGAGCGCTGCGGTGGCGTACTACATTGTTTCACGGAAGACTTGGATATGGCAGAAGCTGCTATCGAACTGGGCTTTTATATTTCTTGCTCCGGTATCGTTACCTTTAACTCGGCCAAAAAGTTACAGCAGGTGTTTACTCAGCTGCCCATAGAGCGCTTGCTGGTTGAAACGGACAGCCCCTATCTCGCACCAGTACCGCATCGCGGCAAAGAGAACCAACCGGCGTATACCCGTGAAGTCGCCCATTTTTTGGCTCGGCTGAAAGGGGTATCGATGCCGGAGTTGGCGGCACAAACCACCGACAACTTTTTCCGCTTGTTTAAGCTGGCTGAAAAGCAAGTTTAGAGAGGGGAGCAGATAAAAAATCGCTCCACTCTAATCCATGAGCGGAGCTTAGGGGAATGGCCCGTGGGCACGGGCCTTTGCGCTAACTTGTAGCATTAAGACTAGTTGAGAATGGATATTTTTCAACGTCGAGTTTTCAACTTCATCAAGCATGCATTTTCGCGATTACGACAGCTGATCATAATTGCGAACCAGATCCCTAGGCAGGCTGTTCTTTAGCTTGTTTTTCACCCATTTTGCCATGCCAATCGGTGTGCCTTGGTAGCACACAACCAGCTCGCCCTTATGGTTGTTGGGGTAGGGGACATCACGCCCCGCAAAGTACAGTTTTGCTTGTTCAATGTCTAAGTCGACACGGTTAATCCCTGCACTGCTTGCCAACGACGTCGCAAACTCATGGCTCATTTTAAAACCCACTTTTAGCACATCGCCTAGACGGATACCTATCCGCTGAAAACGCATCTCGTCAGTTAACGGCAGGATTGCGTCGGGAAACAGCCAAAGCTCTTTGTCGCGGCTAAACACCGTATGGCTGTTCGGTAGAGTCAGGCCAAACTGTTTGTGCAAGTAGTTGGAAAGCTCTTGCAGAGGCTTGTTGGCGAGCGGCTTAAAAGGAAGTGGCTTTAGCTTTTTCTCGACCGGCTCTGGTGTTAACTCGCTATCGCTGCGGGTGAAAGCTGACAGGAAAAAACCTTCGCTGTCGTATACATGGGGCCACACATGCAGATAACCTTCGGCAGTGGCGCTAAGCGCCGCGCCTTCGAACAGACCAGACAGATCAATCGGTGTTAACGCATCGGGATAGCGTTCCATGATCGCGTTGATCACGCCCTGATTCTCTAAAGGATTGAGAGTACAGGTTGAGTAGACCAGCGTACCGCCGGGCTTAAGCGCCTGCAGAGCACTTTCAAACAGGGTGACCTGTAGCTCGGCGGTCTCTTTTACGTGCTGTATGCTCCAGTTCTTCAACGCATCGGGATCTTTACGCAGTGTGCCTTCGCCGGAGCAGGGGGCATCGAGCAAAATGGCATCGAAGGATTTGGGCGTCCAACTACCGAACACTTCCGCGCTAAAGTGGCTGATAGCCACGTTGTTTACCCCGCAGCGCTGCAGGTTTGCTGACAGCACCTTAATGCGGCTGGCAGAGTATTCGTTGGCAACCAATGCGCCTTGGTTTGCCATCAGTGCGGCGATCTGCGTGGTCTTTGAGCCCGGCGCTGCTGCCGCGTCCAACACCACGCTGTCTTCATCAAAAGAGTAGTGCGCTGCCAGAGCTGCAACCGGTAGCATAGAGCTCGCCTCTTGAACATAGAACTGGCCAGCGATGTGTTCCAAGTTGTTACCGATACTCACAGAACCCGCCGGAAGCTCTACCCAGAAGCCGTCTTCACACCAAGGAATAGGGGTTAATTGCCAACCCAGCTCATTCGCGCGGGCCATAAACACCTCACGGCTGCACTTAAGTGGGTTAAGACGAATGCTGGTACGCAGCGGTCGCGAGTTGTAATCGAGCATCTCAGCGAGCTGCTGCTCGTCGGGCAGTGCCTGCTTGAGCAGCTCAAGCAGGTCTTGCGGGTAACTTGGGTTCAATGTGTAACTATTGGTTTGGAATTGAGGGCGACCATTTTAACCAAGTTTTGTCAAAAGTGGGGCTTAAAGTGAACTCAAAGCCAGCTGTTACAGCGTCGGCAAAGGGAATGCTCTCCGGTGTAGCAAAGGCCAAGCCGCCTTTGACTAGGGTTTCGAGAGAGTCCATATGTAAATCTGCACCGCCAAACCCTAATGAGAAATCCACGCCAGAGGCTTGCCAGAACACGCTGTTGGCACGAACCAGGTGTCGATATTCTGGTTCGACCATCACGTCTGCAATAATGCCGGAGCCGTCATTGATAACACGGGTGCCTAGAATCCTTCCAACGGTTTGCTGCTTGTAGAGAAGCGGCGAATCTGCATCCACGCTTGCCAAATGAACCGCCTTTACGCTTATCAGCAAAGCATCCTCTGAGTAGCGAGGGGGGTGTGGAGACAACTCAAATTGCTGTATTGGCCGCCCTTGGCCGGGCCGCGCTTCGATATAGTTGCCTGTAATCAGATTACCCAGATTTTTGGCGCCATCGAGCGATAGTTCTGTACTCTCAAGCCAGTAGCGACTCTGCTCGCGCGCAAAATGTTTGGAGTAGGGGTGGTAGAGCTCGGCACCGAGCTCAAAGTGTGACAAGTCCTCTGCCAAGTGTACCTGCTTTAACTGACCGATTTGTTTTCCCAAATAGCGGATCGCCGCGCCGGGTTTTAGGCCCTGTACATGCTCAGCAAGAAGGGTTACGTTTAGTCGTCGTTGCAGCGCATCCTCTTTGGAGCTGTACAAGCGCGGGCGCGTTTGTTTGGGAAGTTGCTCTAGATTCTCAAACGCGATGCCACCGAGTGCGATGGAGCGAAGAGATTCGCTCTGTAACGACACGCCGCTGCTGTTGATCTCTAGGTTTACGCCGGAGGCGTGCCAAAAACGAGAGTAGTCGGTTATTAAGGCGCGGTGCTCGCCATAGATATCGATGTCGATGCTGACATCTTGCTGCGAGGTCAACTGATAAGCGATCACTTCCCCCACTTGCAGCTGCTTAAAATACACCGGGCTGCCAACCGATAACGAGCCAAGCCTTTCTGTGCGAAGGTTTAATCGCTTGGGGGCGCTGGTTGGACGCTGGTGTTCACGGGCGTCATGTTTGGAGGCAAACAGCCGCTGCTCAGCGGAGGCTGGTGTCGACTCCATATAATCAAGCGCAATGGGGCTGGCAATAAACGAGCGGATCCCGCCCGAGCTAATATCCAGACCAAACAAGCTCGCTTCGACCTCCAGTGGTGAGACGATATGGAAGTAACTCTTATCGTTAAGCAGGCTTAGGTAAGGCTTTTCAAGGTAGATCTCAATATCGAACTCGTTGCCATCGAGGCGAATATCCAAGATACCCCCAACGGGAAATCCCCGATAAATAACCACGGAGCTAGCTTCAATGCCGTGTAACAGACTGGCATTAAGCACCAAGGTTTGCGCCCCCGGTGGGGCTTGTTTGGCACTGCTCAGGGTAAAACTTTGTGCCGCGGCACCCGCACCGGGATATACCCCAATGTCGATGCTACCAAGTAAGCCTTCCAGGTGTTTAAGGCCTTCTAGTCCTATCTCTGGCTGTAATCGACGCAGCTCGGTGTCCTCTTTAAACAGCGAGATGTATTCGCTATTCACACTAAAGCTAAGTAGGTAGTGATCTTGCTGGTAGTCGATTTGTCGCAGCAGGCCAACTTCCGCGCCTTTATAGCGCAGTCGGGTCCTGTCTACATTCAGACCTTCCACAGTATCGGTTGTGACCGACACGCGGCTTAGCCGGGTTGCCGCGTCACGTCCTTCGAATAGGGTGAAGTGTTGACCTGCGCGGGCTTGCAAGCCCTGCTCGGGACTATCGAAGGCAACACCGCCATGTATCAGGCTAGCCAAGCTCTCGCTTTGTAGGCGCATACCTTGGAGGGAGATATCGGCGTCAATACCCGATACATCCCAAAAGCGGGAATGGTCTTTTACCAAGTGCGCGTATTCAGGCTTAACCAGCAGGTCCATCACTACGCTGTGGTCGTCATCAAGTTGATAGCGCTTTACTTCGCCCACCGGGATTTTCTTGAAATAAATTGGCGAGCCGACATCCAAGGAGCCGAGCTCGTCAGCCCGAAGGTGCAGCAGCAGGCCTTTGCCGTCGATACGCGTAGGTGGCTCGGGGACGGCGACAAAGCTAAGGGCTGGCTCGCCTTCATTGTATTGCAGCTCGATGTAGTTACCGCCCACCAAGGCATCCAGGCCGCTGATTTCAGTCAGTGATGCTTTAGGGGAGACCAGCCAAAATATACTGTTTTCGGTGAGCAACTGCTCCGCATCCCGGTCGATTTCCGCCTCTAACTGAACGCCGGTTAGCGATTCATTGAGGTTCACCTTGGTGACGACGCCGATATCCAAGCCCTGATAATAGATGTGGGTTTGACCTGCGACGATGCCTTGAGCAGAAGCAAAATCGATGGTGATCGGGACACCGGCTTCGCTCCAAGTTTTGTAAAGCAGCCAAATCGCCATGCCCAATGCAATGATTGGCAGCAGCCAAATAGGTGAAATAATGCGTTCTTTGCGGGTTACTGCTTGTTGGCTCACGTTTGATAGTCCCAAATTAAACGGGTGTCGAAGGTCTTTGCGGCAAATAAAGTGAGGACCACGGCCAGGCCAAACGCCGTAGCCCCGGGGCCTGCGGCAACATCGATGATCTTGTGGTGACTGAACACCGCAATCATGATGGATAACACAAACAGGTCTAGCATCGACCAGCGGCCTATAAAATCGATAAAACGGAACATCTGCACGCGTTGGCGGTCACTTAGCTCAATGTGCATATGCAAACCCGCTAAAATCAGCGCTAAGCCCACTAACTTGGCAATCGGGACCACAATACTGGCGATAAACACTACGCTGGCGACCACGGGCATATCGCTTTGAAACAGATTGATGATGCCCGACATAATCGTTTCGGGTTTAGGTGCACCTCGGGTGCTAAGTACGGTAATCGGTAGTAGGTTGGCTGGAACAAGCGCGATGGTTGCGGTGATGATCAGCGCCCACGTCTTTTGAATACTGTATGGGATCCGAGAGTGGGTACGCATACTGCAGCGAGGGCAGTGCTTTTCCGCGATAGGCTGAACGAAGTGACAGTGAGGGCACAGTTTGAGTCCTGCTTGCTTAGCTGATGGCTGCATATCGCTCCCAAAACCGCTGGCTATCGATTCCTAGCAACAAGCGCCCGGAAAACACAATGGTGAGGCAAATACTCCACAAGCCCCAGCCCAGTTTAATATCTGATAATTCAATCAGTTTTACCAGAGACACGATGAAACTGACTAGAAACACTTCGAGCATACTCCAGTGAATCAATGAGTCTTGATAATGCAGCATTGACGCTAAGCCCGGTGTCTTGCGTTTCTGCATTAGTAAAAAGGAGTTGATTGCGACTAAGGAGAACACTGCCACGGGTGCCACCACGCTAGCTAGCAGCACCACACCACCAACAAAGTAATAGCCGTTATCGAACAGCAAAATTGTCCCTTCCAGGATATTGGCGTGACTTTCCGAGCCGAGAAAATCGAAGCTGAGTAGCGGATAAAAGTTGGCGATAATCAAGGTAATCAGACAGGCGAGGGACAAGGCCAGCGTTTCTGAGAACTGCAGCGATTTACTGCTCTTGAGTTTGTGCCCACAGCGCGGGCAGTGGAGCGCATTGCCTTCACTTAACTCTGGCAACTGGGAGATCACCAGATCACAACTCGGGCAAATGCAAAGGTCATGTGGCCTTTGTGGCATGGTTTCAGTCCGTTGAGAGCTATCGATGTTGAGTGCCCAGATAAGCAGTTAGATAAGCAATAAATTGTTTTAATTACAATAGACTAGCACAAGGCCGGTGAATAGTGCACAATGACCAGTATATATATACAGTATTCGGAGGCAGCAGTGGCTGTAATTGTAAAGTATGTTGTTGAGCGTAATGGTGAAGAAAAAATGACATTTACGTCGAAAAAGGAGGCTGACAACTACGACAAAATGCTGGATATTGCCGATCAGCTTAACCTGATGCTCAAGCATGCAGAGCCTGAATTGCAAGATGCGGTGGCGGAAAACCTTAGTCTGTTCTTGGCTAGCCATCAAAAATCGCTGCAGTTGTTGCTAAAAGGAAAAGCCTTCGACGAAATCCAATTAGAGGAGAATGCGGAGTGACCGCTTCATTCGACTATCAACTTCTAGCCCAGCAGGTAAGCAGCCTGCTCGATCCGGCTTTACCACGCACCACCAACTTGGCAAACTTCTCGGCATTACTGTTCGACGCCCTGCCTGAGCTGAACTGGGCAGGCTGCTACCTTTATCACGCTGAGCGAGACCAACTCGTGTTGGGGCCATTTCAAGGAAAGCCAGCCTGTACCTTGATTCCGGTTGGCCGCGGCGTATGTGGCAGTGCCTATCTACAAGCGACAACATTACGGGTAGATGACGTACATCAGTTTGAAGGGCATATCGCCTGCGATGCAGCCAGCGAGTCCGAAATTGTTATTCCGTTGTATGCAAACGAGCAGCTGATCGGGGTAATCGATCTTGATAGTCCTGTTAAGCAGCGATTTAGTGAACACGACCAACAAGGCTTGGAGCTAGTGGTTAGAGCACTAGAAAAATCCTTAGGTGACGCGGATTTTTAATGGTAATTAACCTCGCGCTCTCTATAATAGCCCGAATCAGCAAAATCACGCTGTGATTCTAGATGTACAAAGAAAGGTCAACATGGAACAAACGAACAAACTGAAAAATAGCAAAGAGGTTATTCAGTACTTAGCTAGCCAATTCCCCGAATGCTTCTCTGTAGAGGGCGAGGCTAAGCCTCTTAAAATCGGCATTTTTCAGGATCTGGCTGAACGTCTGAAAGACGATGAGCGGGTTAGCAACACTGTTCTGCGTAGCGCACTTCGTCAATACACCTCAAGCTGGCGCTACCTGCATGGCGTTAAACTTGGCGCTAACCGCGTGGATCTCGACGGTAAAGAAGGCGATGCTATCGAAGCGTCACACGTAGAGCACGCGCAGAAAACCCTTAAAGAGAGCAAAGAGAAAGCCTTTGCCGCCAAGAAAGCCAAGCAACAAGCTCAAAAGGCACAGGGCGATGGCGAGAAGAAGCCAGCTCCAGCCCGTCGTGCTCGTACTCAAAAACCCGTTAGCAGCAAGCGTAATGCACCAAGCGCACCTAAGCCTAAGCTGACTCAAGTTAGCCAAGATCAACTGCAAGTTGGCCTTGCGGTTAAGGTATTGGTTGGTAAGTCGCCGATGCCTGGTGAAGTTGCAGAAGTGACAAAAGACGGTATTGCTGTAAAACTTAATTCTGGAATGCTGGTAAAAGTTAAACCAGAACACGTTGTATCTTAAATCTTAACGGGGCAGTGCCTATGAGAAAGTTTTGTGTTGGCTTGGGGGTGCTGCTAAGCAGCCTAAGCTTTGTTGTTCTTGCTCAAACTCCAACGATTGGCAAGCAAGACTTGCCGGTTCTCAGCCAACAAAGTCAGCACGCGACTGCCGCTAAACGAATAAGTGCACTGTATACGCGCTCGCACTATCGCAGCGTTCCTTTCGATGATGAGCTATCTAGCGAGTTCTTCGACAAATACCTCCAGCAGCTTGATTTCAATCGCTCTCTATTCCTAGAGAGCGATATTGAAGGCTTTGAGCAATATCGTTCACAACTGGACAATTATGTACCCAAGGGCCGCTTGGACCCCTTGTACACGATGTTCAACCTTTCCATTCAGCGTCGCTACGAGCAACTAGAGTATTCTCTAGCCTTGCTCGATGAACCGATGCTGTTCGAGTCTGATGAGCGTTATCAGTTCGATCGTAGCGAAGCCAGCTGGCCCAAAGACACTGCAGAGTTGCGCGACCTGTGGCGCAAAAAAGCAAAATACGACGCATTGAGCTTGGCGCTTGCTGGACGTGAGTGGCCAGCGATCGTCGAAACGCTGGGCAAGCGCTACAACAGTGCGATAAAGCGTTTAACCCAAACCACCAGTGAAGACGCCTTCCAAACCGCGATGAATGCCTACTCTCGCAGCATCGAACCACACACTAGTTATCTATCTCCGCGTAATGCTGAGCGCTTTAAGATGGAGATGAATCTATCGCTGGAAGGTATCGGTGCGGTGCTACAGGCTGAAGATGACTACACGGTGATCCGCAGTTTGGTGCCCGGCGGTCCAGCAGCCTTGAGTAATCAAGTGAAGCCAGATGATCGCATTATCGGTGTCGGTCAGGAAAAGGGCGAAATCGTTGATATTATCGGCTGGCGTTTAGACGATGTCGTTGAATTGATCAAAGGCCCCAAAGGGACAACCGTTCGACTGGAAATATTAGGCGGTGCGAGCTCGAGCAACGCTAAGCCACGAGTAATCGAAATCGTCCGAGACAAAGTCCGCTTGGAAGATCGCGCGGCTAAAGCCAAGGTGATTGAGGTTGACGGTAAAAAGGTCGGCGTGCTTGAGATCCCAAGTTTCTACGTGAATCTCAGCGAAGACGCAAAAGCAGAGCTTGCCACCCTAGGCGATGTTGAAAGCTTAATCGTTGATTTACGTGGCAACGGCGGCGGTGCGCTTACCGAGGCCACTGCGCTTACCGGTTTGTTTATTAAAGAAGGTCCAGTTGTCCAAGTGCGTGATCAGCTAGGCCGGGTATCCGTAAACAGCGATAACAACGGCTCTGTTGCTTACAATGGACCGATGGTGATTCTGGTTGACCGCTACAGTGCATCCGCTTCAGAGATCTTTGCTGCCGCACTGCAAGACTACGGTCGTGCGTTGGTTGTCGGTGAGCAAACCTACGGCAAAGGCACCGTGCAGCAGCATCGTGGTATCGGTCGCATCTATGATTTGTACGAAAATCCATTGGGGCACGTGCAGTACACCATCGCTAAGTTCTACCGGATTAACGGTGGCAGCACGCAACACCGCGGGGTTATCCCAGACGTTATCTACCCGTCACCGCTGTTGCCTGAAGAAACCGGTGAGAGTGTCGAAGACAACGCACTGCCTTGGGATCAGATCCAGCCAGCCAGTTATGACCGGGTAGGGAACTTAGCAAGCTTGGTTCAGGCGCTCAACGACAAACATAGCGCGCGAATCGAAGTCGATCCCGAGTTCCAATACATCCTCACTGACATTCAAGAGTTTCGTGAAGAACGTGAACAGAAGTCAGTCAGTCTAAACCAGCAGGAACGTATTACGTTGCGTGATCAGAAGGAGCTGAAGCAACTTGAGCGACTCAACGAGCGCTTGGCACGGATGTCGTTGCCAAAGGTTGAGGACGTTGATGACCTTCCTGAAGATGTAGAGTTCGACGATGCATTCTTGACCGAGGCTGCCAAGATTGCGCTCGACTTCAATGCACTCAGTTCAGCGTCTTAAGTGTTTTGTATAGCCACTCAAAAAGCCACCCAGTAGGGTGGCTTTTTTGTATGTGAAACGGCGAATTGAAACGGAGAATTACTTACGTCGTTTAAACTTTCGTGCCAGGTATACCATGCCGATGAGTAGTGCTATGTAATACACACCCTGACTGAAGTAGACCGCGAGATCTTCTTTAGCGGGGAGGGAGACATGCTCCCAGAAATTTAGAGCCACGTCGGTTTTACCCGAATCAATGATCATCCAGACCAAAACCGCTAAACACACAGCGATAAATAACACATTTTGCATTGCTTGTTGCTACTCCATGTAACGCCGCTCAGGTGCTACTACGAAAAGGTGCTGTAGTTTAACAGCATGGTTTGGAGAAGGATGTGATTTGTGTGCTGTTATGAGCGCGAGGCAGTTTGTAGATTCGGACTTGCTTATAAAAGAAAGAGATAAGTTCGCAGCAGTGTTAGGGAGCTGAGGATCTGCACAATAATTGATTGCAGGGTCGGACTTGAACCAACGACCTTGGAATTTTTGTAGAGAGTTGAGCTCAAAAGGCTAATTTTTGTACGAAATAAATTAGTTGCGTGTGCTGTGTTTGAGCTGACGAGCTTCGCGCTCTTATAGAGAGTTGAGCCAGATGGCTGATTTTGTACAAAAGAATTGGTTGCGGGTGCTGGATTTGAACCAACGACCTTCGGGTTATGAGCCCGACGAGCTACCAGACTGCTCCAACCCGCGTCCGAAGAGGGTGATAAGTTTTGATTCTTTATCGAGAATTGGTTGCGGGTGCTGGATTTGAACCAACGACCTTCGGGTTATGAGCCCGACGAGCTACCAGACTGCTCCAACCCGCGTCCGAAAAGGGTGATAAGTTTTGATTCTTTATCGAGAATTGGTTGCGGGTGCTGGATTTGAACCAACGACCTTCGGGTTATGAGCCCGACGAGCTACCAGACTGCTCCAACCCGCGTCCGAAGAGGGTGATAAGTTTTGATTCTTTATCGAGAATTGGTTGCGGGGGCCGGATTTGAACCGACGACCTTCGGGTTATGAGCCCGACGAGCTACCAAGCTGCTCCACCCCGCGTCAACGGAGGCGAATACTATAGACATGGCAGGGTGATTACAAGGAGTAAATTGAAATCAATGAGAGTTTGACCAACAAATGACCTAAGTAGGGTGTTTTGTTTATATAAGCAACGGATCTAGCATCGATTTTTCTATTGAATGTAGCAAATCCCTTTTTGATGTCAGTGAGTTATATAAGAACACAATGTGTGCCGCATCGCCTTTGGCTGCGGTGTTGTAACTTCCACTAGTCGTATCTACAGCTATGTTTAATAGGGTGCCTGAGTTCGATGATTCAGCTGTGCTTTATGCTACTGATTTATGACGAAACAGGTATAATCGCCGCACCGAAAATAATGAGTAACACCATGGCCGATTTTTTTGCGAGTACCGCAAAAGGTTTAGAAAACCTTTGTCTAGAAGAACTTCAATCACTTGGAGCAGAGAACTGCCGTCAGCGTGTTGCTGGCGTGAGCTTCGAGTGTGACTGGCCCACGGTGTACAAGATTGCGCTTTGGACGCGTTTTGCCTCGCGCATTATGCTTCGCCTTGTTGAAACAGAGATCCGCGATGCGCGAGCCTTGTACCGGGCCGCCCACGAGATCAACTGGCAACGTTACTTCACCACCGCGGAAAGCTTCGCGGTCACCTTCAATGGCACCAACGATTTTATTAGCAACAGCCAGTTTGGCGCCTTGACCATTAAGGATGCCATCGTCGACCACTTTACGAGGTTTCACGACGAACGTCCCAATGTAGAACGTCAAGACCCTGATGTGCGCATCGTAGCGCGCCTGGCCAACAACTTTTTAGCAATTTCGCTAGATATCGTTGGTCAACCACTTCACCGCCGAGGTTATCGCACTGAGCAGGGCGAAGCGCCGCTCAGAGAGAATCTCGCTGCAGCCGTGGTTGCTCGTAGCAAGTGGACCGAAGAGTATATGGTCGATCCGATGTGTGGCTCGGGCACCTTGCTCATTGAAGCGGCGTTGGCTGCCTACGACATAGCGCCGGGTTTGAACCGTCCTTTTGCACTCACAAAGCTGAAAAACTACGATGAGCAAGCTTGGTCTGATGTTAAGGACGAGGCACAGCAACGCGCACAATCAGGTAAGGCTAATGCCAGCCAGAAACTGATTGGCTATGACAGCGACAAGCGAATGGTTGCGATTGCCAAAGCGAATATTGAGCGCGCGGGACTCTCTGAGTTTATCTCCGTTCACACCCACGACGCCGCCGATATCGCGCCAGCGCCAAAAGCAAAGGGACTGATTCTAAGTAACCCGCCTTACGGTGAGCGTTTGGGAGAACTAACCAAGCTTGTAGGACTGTTCTTGTCGCTCGGCGCCGGGATCAAACAGCATTATGCAGGCTGGCGCGTGGCATTGTTCTCTGGGTCACCGGAACTGCTTGATTACCTGCGTATGCGCGCCGACAAGCAATACAAGTTTTTCAATGGTGCACTGGAGTGTACGCTAAAGCTCTACCAAGTCGGTGAGGGTGAGCAATCTCAACAACGTTTGTACGCTGAAGATTTTGTAAACCGACTTAAGAAGAACCAGAAGAAGCTGGGCAAATGGCTTAAACGCGAAGAACTAGGTTGTTATCGCCTTTACGATGCGGATCTGCCAGAGTACAACGTTGCAGTGGATGTTTACCAAGATCATTGGGTTGTTCAGGAGTACCGCGCACCAAAATCCATCGATGCGAATAAAGCGCGTCGTAGGATGATGGATTTGCTGACTGGCATCGTGCAAAGCGGCTTAGTCGATAATGACAAGCTGATTATCAAACAGCGGCAGCAGCAAAAAGGTAAGCAGCAGTACCAGCGAAACGCCAATGAGCGTGAACGTATGGTGGTGAGTGAATATGGCGCCCAGTTCTATGTAAACCTTACCGACTACCTCGATACTGGTTTGTTCTTGGACCATCGTAATATGCGTCATTACATCCAGCAAAACGCTAAGGGCAAAGCGGTACTAAACTTGTTTGCCTACACGGGCAGCGCCAGTGTTCACGCAGCAATAGGCGGCGCTGAGAAGGTGACGACGGTGGATATGTCCAACACCTATCTCAACTGGGCAAAGGATAACTTCCGCCTCAACAAACTGAGTGTGGTTAAGCACGACTTCGTGCGCGCCGACTGCTTGGCTTGGCTGGGTAAAGCAACCCAGAGCTTCGATCTGATTTTCCTCGATCCCCCAACGTTTTCTAACTCTAAGAAGATGGAAGACGCCTTCGATGTGCAACGCGATCACGTCGATCTGATTGCTCAAGCGGTAGCAAGGCTAAACAACGATGGTCAGCTGATCTTCTCCAACAACAAACGTCAGTTTAAGATGGAACAGGCCGCCATCGAGGCTCTGGGGTGCAAAGTTGAAAACATCTCCAAGCAATCATTGTCGCCCGATTTCGAGCGCAACAAGCATATTCACAACTGCTGGTTGATTACTAAGAACTAGGACCATGGATCGTTCTTCCGACTACACGCTGTACGGCACCGACGGGTGCCATCTTTGTGAACAGGCCCAAGCACTGATGGAGCAAATCGGTGCTGTGGATTACTGTTCGGCCGACATCATAGATAATGACGATGACTTGGCTCGATACCGGGTTGTTATCCCCGTGCTAAAGCATAACCAGAGCGAACGTGAACTGCTTTGGCCATTTGATATCACCAGTCTCAACGCATTTTTGGAACAATGTAGTGCTAATTAACCTTCAGGATGCCTTTCTGGCTTATGGCGATACGCCACTTTTAAATCAAGCAAACCTGCAGATTAACGCCGGAGAGCGAGTCTGTTTAGTCGGGCGCAACGGCGCAGGCAAAAGTACCTTGCTTAAGGTCATCGAGGGCGAGGTCAAGCTCGACGATGGCCAACGACAAATCGTTAATGACGTAGTGATAAGCCGCCTTCAACAGGACCCGCCTACAGCTACCGATCAAACCATCTTCGAATACGTTGCAGAGGGGCAACCAGAACTCGCCGGCTTATTGGCTGAGTACCATGAGCTGTCGTCGTCTATTGGGAGCAACTCATCTGATGCGGCGTTAAAACGGCTTGATCGTTTACAGCACCAGCTAGAAGCGAATGACGGCTGGGCATTTGACTCGCAAATCCAACGCGTGCTGACTACCTTAAAGCTCGAAGGGGATGCCAAGTTAAAAGGGCTCTCCGGCGGTTGGCTGCGTAAAGTTGCCTTAGCTAAGGCGCTGGCCAGTAACCCGGATATTCTGTTGCTCGATGAGCCGACCAACCACCTGGATATCTCAACCATTCAATGGCTTGAAGAATTCCTGCTTACTCAACGCATTAGTTTGGTGTTTATTAGCCACGACCGGGCGTTTATCCACAAAATTGCAACGCGCATTGTCGATATCGACCGTGGCGTTCTTACCTCTTGGCCGGGTAACTATCAGGCCTACCTCGAGGGCAAGGCCGAATGGTTGCGTGTGGAAGAAGAGCAGAATGCCCAGTTCGATAAGAAGCTCGCTCAAGAAGAAGCGTGGATCCGTCAAGGAATTAAGGCACGACGTACTCGCAATGAAGGGCGGGTGCGGGCACTTAAAGCATTACGTAAAGAGCGCTCTGAGCGGGTAGGGCGTCAAGGTACCGCGGCTATTCAGGTTGATGAAGGCTTGCGCAGTGGTAAAGTCGTGTTCGAAGCCGAACAGCTGAGTTTTGCTTATTCCGGAGCAAAGACTCCAACGATCAATCCCGTAGACCTGCTGGTTATGCGTGGCGACAAAATTGCGTTAGTGGGCGCCAATGGCTGCGGCAAATCCACCCTAATTAAGTTGCTGCTCGACGAATTGCCAGCCAGTGGCGGTAAGCTCAAGACAGGCACCAACTTGCAGGTGGCGTACTTTGACCAGTATCGCGAAGAGCTCGATCCCGAAAAATCAGTATTGGACAACGTTGCTGGCGGAAAGCAAGAAGTCGAGATAAATGGAGGCAAACGCCATGTGATGGGCTACTTGCAAGACTTCTTGTTCCCTCCCAAGCGCGCGTTCACACCAGTAAAAGCCCTATCTGGCGGCGAAAAGAACCGCCTGATGCTGGCCAAGCTGTTCCTGAAGCCGGCGAATTTGTTGGTATTGGATGAACCAACCAACGACTTGGATGTCGAAACTCTCGAACTGCTTGAAGAGTTGGTCGATCAGTACCAAGGAACGGTGTTACTGGTTAGCCACGACCGAGAGTTTATCGACAACACGGTTAGCCAATGCTGGTCGTTTGATGGGAACGGTAACGTGTTCAAGTTTGTCGGTGGTTACAGCGAGCTGGAGAGCTACCAGCAAGCGCTTAAGCCGACGGTTACAGAACAGAAAACTGTTAAAGCCACCACCACCGCAAAACCCAAGAAAACTTCAGGTAAGCTTTCTTACAAGTTGCAGCTTGAACTTGACCAACTGCCTGAAAAGTTGGAAGCTGCTGAACAACGTGTCGAATCACTGCAATCTCAGGTTAACGATCCCGAGTTTTTCAACGGCGATCAAGCTGAGGTTCAAGCGAAACTTAATGAATTAACCCTCGCCGAAGAGCAACTGGAAGGCTTGTTTGCTCGTTGGGAAGAATTGGAACAACAAAAACTTTCATGAAGAAAACATTTGTCGCATCCGCGCTGGGCTTGATACTCAGCCAACAAGTGGTAACTGCGCACGCCGCAAATATCGAACCTTATTACCTCGTTGAAGAGATCCCGATTGTCGAAGAGCTCGCCGAAGAGCAAGCTCCAGAACCGTACTTGCTCGGATTGGAAGATGCTCGATACGACTTCAATGTAACCGCGGTCAGCGATGATGGAACGCTGGTTGCGGGCAGGGCATTGACCTTCTTCACCTATTTTACTTTCTTCGATTTCTTCGACAGAACGACGTTTGACTATGGTTGTCAGTACTCTTCTGATGTATGTGACAACTATAACTATTCTAACTATGGCTTTTATGAGTTTTACCGGGAAGCGCATATCCATCAACGAAGCCGCCTATATGAGTCAAAGATTCTTGCCTACTGGGCGGATCTAAGCGGTTCTCCGGCTATTCGAAATTCTGGCTCTAACGTTGAACCAGTTCCCGTTTGGCCTGTCGTAGACGAAAAGCTGTACGTATTTGACGATCCGACATCAGGTCAAGCGACTACAGATACTCAGATAAACGATATCCAGCGTATAGATGGTCATGTTTGGCTCACCGGCTGGGACTCGGCACCTTACTATCTCAACGATAGTAGTAACTATGTTCGAGACCATATCGGTCGAGGCTTTGCTAAGAACGCTTCTACAGGAGCTGTAATCACGCTTGCGCCCTGTAACCAAAGCTTAACTAGCACCGACGAGTGCGATGTTACCCGACTCAACGGTGGTGCTTCTGTAGGCGCCAAGTTTGTGTTCAATGATGAGCTGCCTGGGTATGAGGGGCGTACTGTCGTCGTTGGCTTTGCCAGTTATCGTTACCTCGATAATAGCTCTTCTTACTTCAATGACTGTCAAAGGGGTAACCGAGATTACTATTCACGTTGCTCGGGCTTCGACACTCAGGTATGGATTTGGGATATCACCGATGCGGCTGATGGAGACTTAGTGTTCGGAGAGCAGCTAGTCGATGGTTACGACTTGGCTCGATATGGCGCATCTCGTTACAATGTAGTGAATGACATTGGCAGCCGGGGGACGATGGTGGGTATGTCATCCCGAGCAGAGTATGACAGCCGCACTGGTTCACGAGGGCGTGCAACTAAGTTTGTTCCGAATAGTGATACTGCTGAAGTACCATACACCACCATACAGATCCCTAACTTGAGAAGCGATAACCACGCCCCGAATACTGATAAGTATCGCGATACCGTTATGCATACATGGGCGACGGCTGTTAACGACGTGTCCAGGCTAATCGTCGGTAATTTGAGGTTTAGTGCTGAGAAAGGGCGTAACCGTCCTGTTGAGGGTTTTGTCTACGAAGACGATGGCAGTAATACGGTAGCTTGGCCATTTCGCAACCTTCCGCAACGAGGTAGCAACAGCCACTTTTCTGATGTGAATGCTAACTCGTATGTAGTCGGTTGGCGGGACGCCGACGGTGAAGAGCAGCCATCTTACCGCGGTACTACCCGTCGCCAAACCGGTTTTATCTTGGATTACAACGCCTACAAAAGTGGTGCTGCGGTTAGTTCTTGGAACCTGATCGATCTAACCTGTTACGAGAGTGATGCTGGAGAAGCAATGCTTCCCCTCTATCGCATCGAGTACCCGCAGTCGATTGAGGACGACGGTACTGTTATCGCCAGTGGTTACCACTATGCTAACGCAAATGACTTCATCAATCGTACTAATCCGCGACCAGTACTGCTCCGCCTCACAGTAAACCCTAATGGCGATTTAGCAAACTTAGCGCAATGCCCTCAACTAGAAGAGCAACCATCCGAGCGAAGTGGTGGAGCGATGGCATGGTGGAGTTTGCTTTTATTGCTTCCAATAGCTTTTGTGAGACAGTTCAAATTCACCAAAAATGCCACAAAGGCGTAACACTTAGATCAAAGGCTTAGGCGATACTGTTACATTTTGCCTTTGACCTTTAAAATTCCTTGAGGAATAGTAGAAGCAGAGCAGTAGAAATATTGCTCTGCTTTTTCAGTTATGAAGAGGAAAACGTCTATGAAGAGACAAAAGCGCGACCGTATGGAACGGGCCCATGCAAAGGGGTATCAAGCTGGACTATCAGGAAAATCGAAGGAGACCTGCCCATATGCAGGTGCTGATGCCAGGGGATACTGGTACGGAGGCTGGAGAGAAGCGGTTGAAGAACGCGTAACAGGTCTCGAAACATAAGACACTCATACAACACAAAAAAGCCCTGCAATGCAGTAATGCCGATCAGTTAAGACAGATCCATTGACGATCTTTCTAGCTCAAGCAGAATCCGATATCAGTTCTCTGGTATCGGATTTTTTATGCCCATTCAAGACCTGCTCGATAGTACTTTCGAAGAAGTAGATACATTCACCTCCTTAGATAAGTTGAATGAGTTGCTCTCTCCAGAGCTACTTGCCCAAGCCTTTCAGCATGCGGGTGTTGCAACGGTCCGAAGACGACGCTTACCTCTGGAAGCTGTTGTCTGGTCGGTGGTGGGAATGGCACTGTTTCGACAAGCATCCGTTTGGGATATTGCCAGCCATATGGACATTTCCCTACCTGGAAAGCACCGCCTCGTTGCGCCAAGTGCGTTGGTACAAGCCAGACAACGCTTAGGCAGTGAGGCTATTCGCGCGACATTTGAAGGTCTGACTGACCGTACGTTCGAGCATCAGGCTTTTGAGACATGGTGTGTGGGTTAAACCAGCTTGCGGTTGATGGCGTGATGTTTCGGGCTCACGACAGTGTCGACAACCGGAATGCATTTGGCTCGGAGCGAAACCAGCAAGGGGAGAACAGTTATCCGCAAGTGAGGATGTGCTGTCTGATGGAAGTTACGAGTCACTTAATACTCGGTAGCGAATTTGATGCAAGAGCAGTCGGTGAGATGACATTGGCAGAGCGTCTGATAGGACGAGCAGTAGACCACTCCGTTACGTTGTTTGACCGAGGTTACTATTCGCTTGGATTGTTAGATAGCTGGCATAAAGCAGGGGAAGAGCGCCATTGGGTCATCCCAGCCCGAAAAGGAGCCCGGTTTAACGAGCAAAAACGCTTAGGCGAGAATGACTGGCTTGTCTCGATACCTACATCGCCTCAGGCAAGAAAGAAGTTTACGGGGCTGAGTACGCATATCAGTGACCGGCTCACCCGCTATACCCTGAATGGCAAAACCTACCGAATACTGAGCTCATTACTTGAGCCACTTCGGTACCCCTATGATGAACTTGTTGATTTATATGCCCAGCGTTGGGAAATCGAGCTGGGATATCGGGAGATAAAGCAGACGCTGCTGCAATCTGCACATACATTGCGAAGCAAAAAGCTAGAGATGGTTCACCAGGAGCTGTGGGGCGTCCTGTTAGCTTACAATCTCATTAGAATAGTGATGATAGAGGCCTGTGCAGCAGAAGAGCCATTAACGCCAACGAGGCTAAGCTTTAGCCACTGCTTGTGGCACGTGACCACCTTCCTTGCCAGGTTACCAATGAGCAGCCCCGGCAACTTACCCAAGCACTATGCTGCACTACTGGAAACACTGCGAATGCTTACGCTCCCGGCCTATCGACCAGTTAGGGTTTACCCCCGAGAAGTAAGGCGAAAACCCACTAAGTATCCATTTAAAAAGAAAAGCCAGTCAGCTTAACTGACTGGCATTACTGCAATGCAGGGCCTTTTAGATCATGACGCGCTAGTCGATCATGGCAGTGAGCTTAGAAGCTTGAGGTGTCGGTAAACAAGCCTACTTTCAAGTCTTTAGCCGAGTAGATCTCGCGTCCATCCACTTCAACAACACCATCTGCAATACCCATCACCAGCTTGCGTAGAATCACGCGTTTCATCTGGATCTTGTAGGTTACTTTCTTCGCGGTTGGCAGCACTTGGCCGGTGAATTTAACTTCGCCTACGCCTAGCGCGCGGCCTTTACCCGGGCCACCACTCCAGCCGAGGAAGAAGCCAACTAATTGCCACATGGCGTCCAGGCCCAAGCAGCCTGGCATTACTGGGTCGCCAGGGAAGTGGCATTCAAAGAACCAAAGTGAAGGGTCGATATCGAGCTCGGCAATGATCTCGCCTTGGCCGTGCTCGCCGCCTTCATGGGAGATATGGACAATGCGGTCCATCATCAGCATGTTGGGGGCGGGGAGTTTGCTGTTTCCCTCGCCGAACAACCGTCCTTGGCTACAATCGAGCAGTTCTTCGCGGGAAAAACTGTGCTTACCTAAATCCTTTTGAGAAGTCTTCGTCATCTGTGTTTACTTATATTTGGGTTTTCGCAACTTTAGCGAACACGTGTGCGCCAAACAAGTCCAATCAGTTGAATATCGGTCAATTGTTGGTCATTGCTATTGCTGGTCTAACCTCGTTGATTAAAGAGGGCTGTAAAAGTGTCCAAAAGCTTCTGCCAAATACTTGGCGCTTCATCATCTTCTACAACCCGTTTATGGATGATTCCATAAATACTGTCAGGATCATCGTTACTGCCCGCGGGTTTATTTAATAGCAGCGGTATCGCCTCGCTTACATGATCAACCACATGAATAGCGAAGCGCTGCTCTCGCACAGCATCGACCACGTCTTGCTGAAGATTTAACTGACCCAGGTTTGCCTTGGGGATTATCACGCCTTGCTGGCCGTTTATGCCCAGCAGCTTACATACACGATAGAAGCCTTCAATTTTCTCGTTGATGCCCCCCACGGCGAGCACGTGGCCATGTTGGTCTAGTGCGCCGGTGATGGAAAGTGACTGGCGTACGGCTACGCGGCTCAGTGCACTTAGCACACTGATAAGCCCGGCCAGCGACGCGCTATCGCCGTCGATCTCATGGTAAGACTGTTCAAACACCACGTTGCCAGACAGCGGAAAGTGGTGCTCGCTAGCAAACTGATTATTCAAAAATCCTTGGATAATCATCATCGACTTGGCGTGAATGTTACCGCCGAGTTCGGACTTGCGCTCGACATCAGAGATATCGCCATCGCCTTGTTGAATCGTTGCGGTAATCCGCAGTGGCTCGCCAAAGCTCTCGCCGATGGTGTCAAAGTCGATAACGGAAAGACCATTGACTTGGCCAAGTTGTTCGCCATCTACCCACAACTTAATCTGTCGCTCATTGAACCCTTGGTTGCTGTAGGCCATTTGAAGCTGAGCGAAGGATTCTAGTTTCACTAATGCTTGCTGATAGCCCACACCTTCGTGTTGAGACATCCACTCTAGTGGTTTGCAGAGCTCACAAAGTTCTAGGCTGAGTTGCAGGTTGTTTTCACTGAGTCGGCTAGCATAGCGAAGCAGTGACGCGATATCTTCCTGCTCCAAAGCACTAACACCACAACGCTGCTCGCAGAGTGCGACAAGTGCACCAGCGTTTTCCGAGTTAAGTGCGACATCGTTGGGCAGCTCGACCTTGACTAAAGCGTGCTCATAGAGCACTGGGTCACCTTCTCTAAGGTTGGCTATCGCGAGTGGATCGCCATGGATGATGACCTTGAGCTCGACGATTGCGGAATCAACCTCATAGGCTGATTGCTGCTCGCGCTCTGCCAAGCACCAATCAAATAGGCCACTTTGGATACAGTGTTTGATGTTTCGCCAGCTGTGCGGCGTGGCCAGTATCACATCGGCGTCGACCAACAAAAGGCCCCTGTGGGCGAGTAGTAGGGCGCCCGGACGAACGGTTCCATGTTCACCATGACCGATGCGCCCATAGCTGAATCGTGGGTTTGAATGGGATAGCTCTGCTACGCGTTCAGTGGTGTAGTGCACTTGGTAGTAGGCGGAAACAGGCTTCGCTTCGAGCCAGCCAACATGCTGTTGCCACTGTTGTATGAGCTTGTTGAGTAATGGCTGTTGGCTGTCATCAAGCAGCAGTGACAAGCCTTGATGGGCCAGCGTTAACTCCTGCGGCCCCTCGATTGTAGTATCGCTAGGGTACTCTCGACTCAGCGACGCAGCGGCATCTTGGTCAACGATGGCGTTATATACGTTGCTCAGGCCAGACTTTAGCTGGCTGGCGTTGTGAGCAGCGCAGCTAAGTGTTAGAGCGCAATGGGGCGCATAATCAATCACAAACAGCGCTTGCGACGTTACGCGTTCAAAGGAGTAAAGCTGTTCGATAATGTCCTTATAGGGAAGCGCAGAAGGGCCTTGAATCAGCATGTAACCGCTGGCTTGCGTTGCAAAATAGTCCAGGCTCTCAGCGGCTTGTGGCAACAGCTTACGCCAATGGTTGGTAGAAGATCTTTCCGGTGTTGGAAGAGCAGGATTTAGCTGCTCTGCCTGCAGTTGCGTTGTATACACTTAGCTTACTCTTAGAGAATGAAAAACGGAGCAACAGCTCCGTTTTGTTTTTATTATCAGCGCGTTAATAGACTATAAAAGAATTGCCGCTAACCAGCCAGCAAATAGCAGTGGGAGGTTAAAAAACACAAATGTCGGGATCACAGTATCGTAGATATGATCGTGTTGTCCGTCGGCATTCAGACCAGCTGTAGGCCCTAGGGTGGAGTCAGATGCAGGCGACCCCGCGTCGCCAATCGCTGCGGCAGAGCCAATTAATGCGGCTGTTGCCAGTGGCGAAAAGCCAAGCGTCGCACACAGAGGGACATAAATCGTGGCGATAACCTGAATCGTAGAGAACGATGAGCCAATTCCCATCGTCACGAGTAAGCCGATCGCCATCATTGCTGCAGCAGCCAAGTACTTGTTGTTTCCAAGGATAGAGCTGGCACCTTCGACAAGATCGGGTACACCGCCGCTGGCCTTCATCACCTCTGCAAATCCTGCAGCCGCGATCATGATAAAGCCGATCAGCGACATCATCTTAGCGCCTTCAATAAACAGGTCTTGGCTCTGCTTGGGTTTGATGCCACAAGCGGTGGTAAGTGCGAGAAAGCCGAATAAGGCGCCCGCAATGATCGAGTCGGTTTTCAACTGAACAATCAACGCAAGCACGATGACAGCAAAGCTTAGTAACAGGCGTACTGAGTTAGGTTTTGCCTCAATGGAGGCTCGCTCGATTTCCGTCTGGCCAGCCTCGGCCTGAGCGGTGTAATTGCGCGGTCTGCGATAAAAGTAGGTAGCAGCTATAAGGCCCGCGAACATGCCCAGAGCGGGTAGAGTCATCGCTTTAGGTAGCTCACTGGCCGCGATTTCCAGGCCATTGCTTACAAGGTTCCCATGCAGCAATTGGTTGATGAAGATCCCACCAAAGCCAACCGGCAGCCACATATAGGTGGTTACCAAGCCAAAAGTTAAACAACAGGCAATCAGGCGACGGTCGATATTCAGGCGGTTAAAAACCCCCAGTAGAGGTGGAATCAAAATAGGAATGAAGGCGATATGCACCGGCACCAGGTTTTGAGAGGCAACCGCCATGGCGATGATTGCCAGCAAGATGGCACCTTTGACCATGCTTTGTTGGCTTTGTTGGCTTTGTTGGCTTTGTTGGCTTTGGTGGCTTTGGTGGTTGGCCCCAGTTACTTTCTTAACGATGGTTTGCGCCAGATAGTCGGTCAGGCCGCTTTGCGATATCGCCACCGCAAATGCGCCCAGTAGAGCGTAACTTAGGGCGATACTTGCCCCGCCACCAAGACCCGATTCGAACGCTGAAATCGTATCGGCGAGGCCCATTCCCGCGAACTGGCCGCCGACAATGGCACTCAACACCAGCGCGACCACGACATTGACACGAACCAAGCTGAGTACCAGCATCAGAATGACTGAAATCAGTACCGGGTTTATCCCTGACTCAGCCAGATATTGCGTGACCATGTTTACTCCTGTAATCCCATGGGCCAGCCGCCCAGTGCCTGCCATTGGTTGACGATGTGGCAGAACAGCTCGGCGGTTTTTTGGCTGTCGTACAGGGCCGAGTGTGCTTCGTTGTTGTCGAAGCTGATTTGTGCAGCCTCACAGGCTTTTGCCAGCACTGTTTGGCCTAACGCAACTGCACTGATACTGGTGGTATCAAAGCTCACAAACGGATGGAAGGGGTTGCGTTTAATTCCACTGCGCTCAACTGCCGCATTGAAAAAGCTCATATCAAAGGCTGCGTTATGCGCCACCATCACCGCCCGGTTGCAACCATGGGCCTTGAGCGCCTTGCGGATCGGCCTAAACATCTCTTTCAAGGCAAACTCTTCACCCACCGCACCGCGTAGCGGGTTGTAGGGATCAATACCAGTAAACTCAAGTGCCGCTTTCTCCAAGTTCGCCCCTTCGAAGGGCTCGATATGGAAATGGACGGTTTCGCTGGGCACCAGTTGGCCTGCGTCGTCGAAGGTTAGCAGGCACGCTGCTATCTCCAACATCGCGTCGGTTTTGGCGTTAAAGCCGGCGGTTTCAACGTCGATAACAACAGGGTAGTACCCGCGAAAACGGGAAGACATCAGTTCGCTTACTTGGTTGGTTTCACTCATAGTATTGAAGGCAGTGGAAAGAGGGGCGCATTATGGCAAAAGCCCGATTAAATGGCTATTTTCGGCTAAACATTTTGCCGACCACGCCGATAGCTAAAAGGTAATAAGAGGATCATCAGATGTTTCGAAGCCTACTTGCATCAAGTTTGCTTGCCAGCAGCATGGCAAACGCCGCTATTCAACAGTACTCAGCGAGCCTGGATGACTCAATTTGGGTCATGTCGCATGCCAGCCCGATCGAATGTCGAATCGACCACATTGTTCCGTCGTTTGGTGTGGCGAGCTTTGTGACCAAAGCGTCTAAAGATATCAATCTCGATTTCCATCTGAACGGTTATCGCCAGAACCCCAATACCCACAATGTGTCGTTGCGTAGTGTGCCACCGAGCTGGAAGCCAGGACGCAGTGTTAGTCGCATCGCCGATCTCGCGTTTTACAAACAGTTTGATGGCTACGTTAACGAGCAACACGCTTGGCAGATGATCAACGAGCTAGAGCGAGGCAATGAGCCGACCTTCTATTTTAGAGATTGGTACGGCAACGGGATCAACACCTCGGTATCGCTATCCACCATCAACTTTTCGCCGGTGCATAACGAGTTTCTGCAGTGTGTTAGTCGCCTACTGCCTTACTCATTTAGCGACATCGCCTTTACGGTGCTGACGTATCGTAGCAACAGCAACGAGCTAACTCGCCGCTCGCAGCACCGCCTGAATGCGATCCTTGAGTATGTGAAACACGATCCCGATATTCAATTGGTGTTATTGGATGCCTACACCGACGCTTACGGTAGCCGCTACAAAAACCAAACCCTGTCAGAGTCGCGTGCTAGCGTAGTGAAAGACTACTTTGTTCAAGCGGGCTTGGATGAGGATGCCATTGAGGTGACCGGTCACGGCGAGCGTCGCCATGTTGCGCCAAATAGCACCGCGTTGCAGCGGCAAACCAACCGTAGGGTGGTGATCTCACTGGGTAAAGAGTTGCTCTAGGTCCAGTCAGTAAATATCAGATGGAAAAAACGGAGCTTACAGCTCCGTTTTTTCTTTGAACTCGCATAAGTCTTCGATGATGCACGAGCCACAGCGTGGTTTGCGTGCCACACAGGTGTAGCGACCATGTAGGATGAGCCAATGGTGCACATCAACCTTGAACTCCTTCGGCACCACCTTAAGAAGCTTTTGCTCAACCAGGTCGACATTTTTGCCCATCGCAAACTTGGTGCGATTCGATACCCGATAAATGTGGGTATCTACGGCGATGGTTGGCCAACCAAAGGCGGTGTTTAGCACTACGTTAGCGGTCTTACGCCCAACCCCGGGCAGCGCTTCCAATGCCTCTCTCGACTCAGGGACCTCGCCGTCGTGCAGATCCACCAGCATTTGGCAGGTCTTAATCAGGTTCTCGGCTTTGGAGTTAAACAAACCAATGGTTTTGATATAGCCCTTTAGCTTTTCCACACCCAAATCTAAGATGGCTTGCGGAGTATTCGCGACCGGGTAGAGCTTATCAGTGGCCTTGTTGACCGATACATCGGTGGCCTGCGCCGATAGCAGCACTGCAGCGAGCAGCTCAAACGGCGTGGTGAAATTGAGCTCGGTTGTCGGGTGTGGGTTGTTATCTCGCAGTCGGGTCAAGATCTCGAGGCGTTTTTCTTTATTCATTCTGCTTCCTGCAAAGCGGGAGTGGTCTCAGGTTGTGGTTGTTGTTTGCGCTGGCTAGCGTAGTGATCGATGGCGTTCTTAAGGGCAATCAGGAAGCCCATCACCAAGAAGGCGCCAGGCGGCAACAGCGCAACCAGAAACGCTTCGTTAAACTCGAACACAACGATCTTCAGCGAGGCCGCCCAATCACCGAGCAGTAACTCCATCCCATCGAACAGCGTACCGGCGCCTAGTAGCTCGCGGATAGCACCAACGCTTAACAGTACCAGCGCAAAGCCAAGACCCATCATGAGTCCATCAAAGGCTGCAGATTTAACATCATTGCCGGCGGCAAAGGCCTCGGCGCGGCCAATGATAATGCAGTTGGTTACGATCAGCGCGATAAACAGGCCCAGGCTTTGATAGAGCTCGTAAGCGAGGGCGTTCATTAGTAGCTGCACACAGGTCACGAAGGTGGCAATCAGCATAATGAACACCGGGATACGGATCTCTTTAGGTACCCAGTTGCGGATCAGTGAAACGCTCACGTTGGACGCGATCAATACTGCAAGGGTGGCTAAGGCCAAGCCGAGCGCATTGGTCACGTTCGACGTGACTGCCAGCAGCGGACATAAGCCGAGAAGCTGGACCAACCCGGGGTTGTTCTTCCAAAGCCCTTGCCAGGCAATCTTTTTGTAATCAGTCATGGCTATTGCTCGCAGGGTTGCAGGTTAGCATCGTCCACAGAGGCGTGGGTTTGATGAAAGAGCTGGGTGTTGCGCACAGCTTTGACCACTGCTCGCGGCGTAATGGTGGCGCCAGTAAAACTATCGAACTGGCCACCGTCTTTCTTAACCGCCCAGCGGCTGTCTTCATCGCTGTTCAGCCGCTGACCGGCAAAGCTGTTGATCCAGTCGCTTTTACGCAGTTCGAGTTTGTCACCGAGTCCAGGCGTTTCGCTGTGTTGTAACACCCGAACGCCGGTCACGGTATCGTTGTCGTCGATGCCAACCAGTAGCAGTATGTCACCGTTGTAGCCATCCGGTGCGACCGTCTGATAAACCGTGGCAACCGCTTGGCTCTCTTTTTCAATCTGCCAGCTCGGTAATGCCTCTGCTGTGCCTAAAAACTGCTGGCTAATGTTGCTAAAGCAGTGAGCATCAAAGCCACCAAACACAATCTTCTCAGGAAGCACTTCCTGCATTTGTCGCTCAGTTTGCAGCTGCAATTGCTCAGCAATCAAGGGAGAAGTGAACCAGTTGACCGCCGATACCAAGGCGGTACACGCGGCAGCAAAGCAGGCTAACTTGAGCGCATTTTGTTGAATGGATTTACGCTGCTCAGTCATCGTCATGCTCCACGTTGTAGCCATATACCCGAGTTTTGGTGAAGTGGTCGATCATCGGCACGCACATATTGGCGAGCAGTACTGAGAACGCGACGGCATCGGGATAGCCGCCCCAGGTGCGTATAACATAGACGAACAGCGCAATGAGCGCGGCGAAGATCATTCGGCCGCGCGGCGAGGTCGCAGCACTTACCGGATCGGTGATGATGAAGAATGCGCCCAACATGGTCGCACCGGAGAGTAGGTGAAGTGACACAGGCGCCGCGTTAGTTAGCCCAAACAGTTGCCCCCAGATAGCGAGCACGATAAGGCTGACCAAGAATGCAACGGGCAGATGCCAGCGGATAACCTTGAGATAGAGTAGTGCACAGCCCCCAAGAAGATAGGCCAGGTTGATAACCTGCCAGCCATGTCCGGCGATTGCGCCAAACTGTGCGCCTTGCAAGATCTCCTCGGTCATCAATCCTTGGCTTAGCCCTGTTTTCACTGCGTCAAGTGGCGTTGCTAACGTATGGCCGTCGACACTGGCGATTTGCACTAGGCTAAAGCCATCGCGCGTAAAACCGGTGAAGATCAGACGCAAGCCATCGCTCAGCGACAGGCTCTCAGCAAGCAGTGATTGAGGCGGGATCCACGAGGTCATGGTCACCGGGAACGACACCAGCAACAGTACATAGGCAGCCATGGCGGGGTTAAACAGGTTGTTGCCCAAACCGCCATACAGTTGCTTTACCACCGCGATAGCAAATACCCCTCCGATAACGGCCGCCCACCAGGGTGCATAGGCCGGCAGTGCCAAACCTAGCAGCACGGCAGTAACCAGTGCGCTGTTATCGGCCAAGGCCGCCGCTGGGCTTCGGCCACGTAGTAGTTGAGTCGCCGTTTCAGTAGCCAACGCGGCACTGCTTGCCAGCAACACCTGAACTAGCGTACCGATGCCAAAGTAGTAACTCTGTGCAATAAAGCCGGGTAACAGGCACACCATCACCCAAAACATCAAGGTTTGGGTGCGCAGAGGTTTGCGAATAAAGGGAGAGCTGAGTAAGTTATTCGTCATTGTCGCTTTCCATGGAAGACGCGGCTTTTGCTGCTTGTTTTGCTTTAGCTGCGGCAATCGCTTTAGCTACTGCGGCGCTGCGTTTAGGAGGCGATGTTGCATCGGCTGGTTCTACGGGAGAATCACTCGAGGAAACAGAGCGCGCATCTTCACTGTGTTCGTTCTGTGTTTGTTGCTGTTGCTCTTGGGCCAACTTCTTCGCTTTTGCTCTGGCGATGGCGGCTGCAACTGCAGGGTTGGCTGATGACTTAGCTGGTTTAGCGTCAGCGTTTTCGCCCTGGGTTTGCTGCTCGGCTTGCGCTTTCTTGGCCTTAGCGCGCGCAATCGCCGCAGCTACTGCGGGATTGGCTGAAGATGCAGTTTTGGATGCGTCGTTTTCTGGCCGTTCAAGCTCAGGCTGTTCACTCTGGGATGCTTTTTTCGCTTTAGCACGGGCGACAGCAGCCGCTACTGCAGCGTCTTTCGCATTTGCAGATGGCTGTTCTGCGGCTTGCTTCTTCGCTTTGGCACGGGCGATTGCCGCCGCCACGGCAGGGTTACTAGACGTACTGCTTGGCTTCGCTGCTGTGCTATCAGGCTGTGATGCATCGGTTCGCTGTGCTTTCTTCGCCTTGGCACGAGCAATCGCTGCAGCGACCGCCGGATTAGCGGAGGTAGCCGGTTTACTGCCTTCTGCTTCCGCAGGTTGCTCACTGTTGCGCTTGGCTTTGGCTCTGGCAATCGCAGCTGCCACTGCCGGGTTGGCTGATTTAGCTGGGGCGCTTTGCTCGCCGTCGACTTCACGCTTGGCTTTCGCGCGCGCTAAGGCCGCAGCCACCGCAGGATTGGTAGTCTTGGCATCCTTCGCTGCACGAGCCTGAGCCTTGCGCGCTTTTCTGGCGGCGATAGCGGCACTGTTATCTGGCACCAGCTCGCCTTGCTCGTTTTCAATGGCTTTGATCTCGACCTGCTTGTTCTGCATGCGTTGCAAAGCAGCTTTAACCGGATCGTTACCTGCACCTTGGGCCTGTTGCAGGCGACGCTCAGCGGCTTGTTTTTGACGAGCCTTACGTTCGGCCTGTTCCTTCTCAAGGCGAAGCTTGCGTGCATCGAAGCGTTGTTTGGCGCGTTCTGCTTCTTGCGCCAGCAGATCTTCAGCGCGTACCTTCGCCTTAGTCTGGCGATAGTACTGTACCAGTGGGATCGCGCTAGGGCAGACGTAGGCGCAAGCACCACACTCAATGCAGTCCATCAGTTTATAACTGCGAGATTTCTCAAGGTCGTCGCCCTTGGCGTACCAATACAGCTGCTGAGGCAGCAGACCCATGGGGCAAGCTTGGGCGCATTCGCCACAACGAATACAAGCCTGCTCTTGGGCTTGCGCAGGGGTGTTGTTGACCAGAATACAGTTGGCTGTTTTAACGATCGGGCTGGCCAGATTGGGCAACATAAAGCCCATCATCGAGCCGCCCATAATCGCTTGGTGGTGAGTGCCCAGCTTTTGTTGTTCCAACAAGTGCGAGACCGGCGTACCGATGGCCACCCAATAGTTGCGGGGCTCACCCACATGATCACCCGCTAAGGTAACGATCCGCGAAATCAATGGTTCGCCATGATCGACGGCGCGTTGCACCGCATAAGCGGTTCCCACATTGTGTACCAAAATGCCCTGATCGATAGGCAACTGACCGGCCTTTAACTCGCGCCCAGTGAGTACCTGAACCAGTTGTTTTTCACCACCGGAAGGGTACTTAGTCGGAATCGCCCGTACAACGATGTTATCGCCCGCTGCCGCTTGTAGCGCTTTGATGGCCCCTGGTTTGTCATCTTCGACTGCGACAATGACTAGCTTGGGAGAGAGCGCTTTTTCCAGCAGCGAAACGCCACGTAGTAGAGGCTCAGCGTAGTTACGCATCAAACAGTCGTCTGATGAGATGTAGGGCTCGCATTCGGCGCCATTGATGATCAGCACGTTTAACGGCTTGTTTGGCGAAATTTTAAGTGCTGCCGGGAAGCCCGCACCGCCCATCCCGGAGATACCCGCTTGGTGGACCCGTTCACAGATAAGCTCAGGCGTGAGTTCAGCCTCAAGGAGCGGCGCCATAAAGGCATGTTCATTTTGAATACTGCTCGGCTCGATGACCACCGCCAACTCGCTGATACCGGAGGGGTGAGCCGACGGTCGCGCTTCGATAGCCACCACGGTGCCACAACAGGGGGCATGCACAGGCGGGCTTTGATAGAAGCGTGATTCAGTCAGCGCTTGACCGGTCTTCACGGTACTGCCCACCTCAACGCAGACCTTGGCCGGGCTGCCAATGTGTTGCTGCAGGGGCACCACCAATTGCTTCGCCAGCGTTAGAGTTTCCGGCTTGCCGCAATCGATATTATCTTTCTTGGTGGCGGGGTGAACGCCACCTTGATAACGCCACAGTTGGCCTTGTTTGATTTTATCTAGCCAGCTACGCATTATCGGCCTCCTCAAGCTTCGCCGATCCGCTGGCTACATCGATAACTGCGATGTCAATCTTGTTGAGCTGCCAGTCCCAGGTGCGCGAGGTCTGCGCAATCGGGCGCATCTCAATGCAATCGGTCGGGCAGGGCGCGACGCACAGTTCGCAACCGGTGCACTCCTTGGTAATGATGGTGTGCATCTGCTTGTTGGCACCTACAATGGCATCCACCGGACAGGCTTGAATACACTTGGTACAGCCGATACAGGCCTCTTCGTGGATAAACGCTACCGACTTAGGCTTTTCTTTCTCTTGAGCCGATGCATCTAGCTCGGGTACCTCGACACCGAGTAAATCGGCGAGCTTCTCTACGGTTTCCTGGCCGCCTGGTGGGCACTTGTTAATGGCCTCACCTTTAGCGATGGCTTCGGCGTAGGGGCGACAGCCGGGATGGCCACATTGACCGCATTGGGTCTGTGGCAGCAGTTGCTCTACTTGATCGGCGATGGGATCGCCTTCTACACGATAACGAATAGCGGCAAACCCGAGGATCCCCCCGAAGATGGCAGCTAGCACGGTTAGCGCAATAATTGCTTCTATCATCTTTACTACTTAATCAAACCGCTAAAACCAACAAAGGCCAAAGACATCAAGCCGGCGGTAATCATCGCGATGGCTGCGCCTCGAAACGGAAGTGGAACGTCGGCGGCGACCAAACGCTCGCGCATCGCTGAGAACAGCACCAGCACCAGCGAAAAACCAAGCGCTGCGCCAAATCCGTAGATAACCGACTGAAAAAAGTTGTGCCCTTCATTAACGTTAAGCAGTGCAACCCCAAGAACTGCACAGTTAGTGGTAATCAACGGCAGGTATATGCCGAGTACGCGGTGAAGGGTAGGACTGGTTTTCTGCACGAACATCTCGGTAAACTGAACCACTACCGCGATCACCAAAATAAAACTCATGGTGCGCAAGTAGCCCAGATTAAGTGGAAGTAGCAGGTAAGTCTCAATCAGGTACGAGCTAAGCGAGGCTAGGGTCAACACAAAGGTGGTGGCCAGCGCCATGCCAATGGCAGACTCTACCTTGCCTGATACACCCATAAATGGGCACAAGCCAAGAAACTTTACTAACACAAAGTTGTTGACCAACACCGTGGCTATCAACAACAGCAAATACTCTGTCATGCGGAAAAATCGAGGTTAAAATTCAGCATATTATCCTTGTTTGTGAGCGGCTTAACAACCTTGCTTTTGCAGGGGCATTCTCGACATAAATTAAGTTGATTAGTTATTGGTCGATCACACTCTTTCTCCCGCCAATCTGCAGCAAACTTGATCGTGATCAATTCATTTAGAGATCGCTTATATCAGCCATAGCCACCACATCTAGTGGTTATTAGAATATACAAACACAATATATGGTCATCGCCGTCAATATTGGCCCTAGAGCCAGTACTGGCGCGTGTTTACGTGCTGTACCCAACACCACCGGAGAATAAAAAACGTGAAACCCGTCGTGATAAAGCGAGATGGAAGCCGAGTCCCTTATGATGCAAAACGCATTGTAGAAGCTGTGATTAAAGCGGCCAAAGCGGTAGGTGCCAGCGACGACTTACTGTCGTTGCGTGTCGCTCAGATCGTCACTGAACAGTTTATGCACCGTGAAGAGGTGGATATCAACGAGATCCAAGGTGCGGTAGAAAACCACCTGATGGACAGTGACCACAAATCATTGGCGCGCGCGTACATTGAGTACCGCCACGATCGCGACGTAGCACGTGAACACCGTAGCTCATTGAGCAAAGAGATCCGCGGTTTGGTTGAACAAAGCAATGCTGCTTTGTTGAACGAGAACGCTAACAAAGACAGCAAAGTGATCCCGACTCAACGTGACCTGCTGGCGGGTATCGTGGCGAAACACTACGCCAAGAGCCACTTGCTGCCACGAGACGTGGTAACCGCCCACGAGCGCGGTGAGATCCACTTCCACGACCTGGATTACGCACCGTTCTTCCCGATGTTCAACTGTATGTTGATCGACCTTGAAGGCATGCTCACCGGCGGCTTCAAGATGGGTAACGCCGAAATCGACACGCCGAAGTCTATCTCGACTGCCACTGCGGTAACCGCGCAGATCATCGCGCAGGTGGCTTCGCATATCTACGGCGGCACCACCATTAACCGCATCGACGAGATCCTTGCGCCATACGTGGTAAAAAGCTTTAACAAGCATCTATCGGTAGCGCAGGAGTGGGAGATTGCCGATCCGCATGCCTACGCCAAGCAGCGCACTGAGAAAGAGTGCCATGACGCATTCCAGTCGCTGGAGTACGAAGTCAACACCTTGCACACCGCCAACGGCCAAACCCCGTTTGTCACTTTTGGTTTCGGTCTGGGCGAGTCGTGGGAAGCCAAGCTTATCCAACGCTCTATTCTAGAGAACCGTATTTCCGGTTTGGGCAAAAACGCCAAGACCGCAGTATTCCCGAAACTGGTATTCGCCATCAAAGACGGCGTAAACCATAAAGCGGCCGATCCAAACTACGATATCAAGCAGTTGGCGCTAGAGTGCTCAAGCAAGCGTATGTACCCAGATATCCTGAACTACGACAAAGTAGTTGAGGTGACTGGTTCGTTCAAGACGCCAATGGGCTGCCGTAGCTTCCTGGGCACCTACGAAGAAGAAGGTCAACTGATCCACGAAGGTCGTAACAACCTGGGTGTGGTTAGCCTTAACCTGCCACGGATTGCGATTGAAGCGCAGCACGACGAAACCCGCTTCTTCGAAATCCTAGAGAAGCGTTTGGTTATCGCTAAGCGCGCGCTGGATTCTCGCATCGAGCGTTTGAAAGGCGTAAAAGCCCGCGTTGCTCCAATCCTTTACATGGAAGGCGCGTGTGGTGTGCGCTTGAAAGCCGACGACGAGATTAACGAGATCTTCAAAAACGGCCGCGCCTCTATCTCGCTGGGCTACATCGGTCTGCATGAAACGGTGAACGCGCTATACGGCGATGAGACCCACGTTTACGACTCAGAAGCTCTGCGCGAAAAAGCGGTGACCATCGTTGAGAAGCTTAAGCAAACCACTGAAGCGTGGAAAGAGGAAAGTGGCTATGGCTTCAGCCTGTACGCTACGCCAAGTGAAAACTTGTGTAACCGCTTCTGCTCCATCGATACCAAGAAGTTTGGTGTGATCAACGGTGTGACCGACAAAGGTTACTACACCAACAGCTTCCACCTCGACGTTGAGAAGAAGGTTACCCCTTACGATAAGATCGACTTCGAGATGCCATACCCATCGCTCTCAAGCGGCGGCTTTATCTGCTACGGCGAATACCCGAACATGCAGCACAACGTCGAAGCGCTGGAAGACGTATGGGATTACAGCTACAGCCGCGTGCCTTACTACGGCACCAACACCCCGATCGATGAGTGTTACAGCTGTGAGTACACCGGCGAGTTCGAGTGCACCAGCAAAGGCTTTGTCTGCCCAAGTTGCGGTAACAGCGACCCTAGCAAGGTGTCAGTAACCCGCCGCGTGTGTGGTTACCTGGGTAGCCCAGATGCGCGTCCGTTCAACTACGGCAAGCAAGAAGAAGTTAAACGTCGAGTGAAACACCTCTAATGAACTACCACAAGTACCACAGCGTTGATGTCGTTAACGGCCCGGGTACCCGCTGCACCCTGTTTGTATCAGGGTGCGAGCACCAGTGCCGCGGTTGTTATAACAAAAGCACCTGGCGCTGCGATTCAGGATTTGAGTTCGATGGCAAGCTCGAGCAACAGATCATCGATGATCTCAATGATCAGCGAATTCGCAAGCGCGGCTTAACCCTGAGTGGCGGGGATCCGCTGCACCCAGCAAACGTCGCTGCGGTGCTGCGTCTGGCAAAGCGTGTTAAGCAAGAGTGTGCGGGCAAGGATATCTGGCTTTGGACCGGTTATACCCTGGCGGAGCTATCTGATGAGCAACGCGCGGTACTTGAGTATGTTGATGTGATGATCGACGGTAAGTTTGAACAAGAGCTGGCCGATGCAAAACTCAAATGGCGTGGCAGCAGCAACCAAAATGTTCTGCATGCGCCGTTCGATAAACCTGAGCAAGCACCACAGCCTGGTTTAATCGACGTGGTGGCTATGTAGTTAGCCGCATGAATACTTCAAAAGGCGCCTAGTATGGCGCCTTTTTTGTGTTTGTAGTTCGGTAGGTTTCGCTGAAAAGCGGGTAGAGCGGTTAAGTGCCCGCCGCTCCGTAAAGCGGGCCATTTGCCTCCAACTCGATAAGATACAGGCGGGTATCAAGTTCTCGCTGGTGATAGTCGGGCTGCATATGCTGGCAAAGCTGATAAAAGGCCTTGTCGTGGTTGGCTTCTTTAAGGTGGGCGAGTTCATGCACCAGAATCATCTCTAGCATCCCTAAGGGTGCATCTTTGAACAGGCGACTTATGCAGATCTCATTCTTACTCTTGAGCTTGTTGCCCTGCACCCGAGAAACCCGCGTGTGGGTGCCGAGGGCATGCTTAACCACGTGAATGTTGGGGTCGTAAGCCACCTTCGATAGGGGCGCAGCGCGTTTCATATAGCGCCGTTTGTATTGCTCAACCAGATCGCGCAACGCACTATCTGAGCGAACATCGTGGGGCGTCGGGTAACGCGACGTTAGATAGTGGCCCAGCGTACCTTGAGCAAGCATTTGCTCAACCTGAGTGTGGATCTGTTGTGGGTAATGGGCGATGTACTTGAGATGATCGGACATAAGGATCGATAAAACCGAATGTATGGCGCGCTACTGTTTCAAAACTGGATTCAATGTAACGGTATTGGGATCTACTGTCACTAGCGCAAGGGTAAGCATCCAAAAGCCAAACTGGAGATAGGCGAGTGGGGGATATGCGTGTAGTGGGAGCGAGATGGAACTATGAGGGATAACTAAGAAGTGGCTCCCCAGGTTGGAGTTGAACCAACGACACATGGATTAACAGTCCACCGCTCTAACCAACTGAGCTACTGGGGAATC
>NZ_AUBZ01000021.1 GCF_000429505.1 Aliagarivorans taiwanensis DSM 22990
GCTGGGTCGAGGCGTGAAATCAATCGGGCAATGGTATCGTGTACTGGTAGGCCTGCAGTAAATAGCCCCTTTTCACGGAACCAGTGGAAGTGGGCTTCACCAAAGTCTTCGATATCTTCCCAGCCATTGGCTCCGCCAATCGTTGCACATACGGTTAGGAACAGCACATCGAACAACGGATAGCTTACTTTAGCGCTTTGTCGAGGATCTTTAATACTGCCGAAATGCTGGGAAAATACATCGATGGTCATGGAAGGCTCCCGAAAAAGGGAGTATAAGATCACAGCACGGACGTCAGGTCAAATTGCTTATAAGCGCTCAAAAAATGTTCGCGATCTCACCCTGCCAATTAAACAGGCAGCGATGAGTCCGAGTGTATTGCTTGCCACGCCAATCTCTGCGGCATTGGCAATGCCCTGCGCCTCAAAAATGGGTGCCCAAGCCATGGTGGTCCCTACTCCACCAATCAACGAAATGGATCCGGCAAGTAGCCCAATCATTGGCTCAAGCCCGAACAGGCTAGCAACCCAGATGCCTACGCCGTTTTGCAACACGATGTAAACCACCGCCAGTAGCGTTAGTACAAGTAATGGCTTGCCGCCGCTGACGAGGCTTTTAAGGTCTGCCTTAAGCCCTATCCCGGCAAAAAAGTACAGCAACAGATAGTCGCGCTGCACCAAGTCAAAACTCAGCTCGACCCCGCCAAAGTAATAAATGGCCGCCACCAGCAATGCGCAGGCAAAGCCGCCGATAACCGGCTCTGGAATGCTGTATTGTCTGAGTAGCGAGAAACGGTTGGTTGCAGCTTTACCCACAAACAACAGCGCCATCGCCAAAGTAAAAGAGATAAAGCCATCTAATTGCAGTTCAGTCATGGTCTACCCAAGATTTGGTTGTAGTTGTGCCGCGGCCAACAGGCCGCTAGCAGGCACAACTAAATTGGAAACGAAAAGGAAACGAGTGGCCCCATCGCTAACATGCGCCGATTAGGATCGGCCCCGGGGCACTCCTAATCGGCTAGTTAGCTATGAAGGCGATTTAATGCGAAACATCAGCGCGTAGAACAAGGGCACAACCATCAATGTGAGCAAGGTTGCGAACAGCAAACCAAACATGATGGTGACCGCCATGCTCTTAAAGAATGGGTCCACCAGCAAAGGGGCCACGCCCAAAATGGTGGTACAAGCGCCAAGCAATACCGGGCGCGCCCGGCTAGTCGCTGCATTAATGATTGCCTGATAGGGATGGGTACCAAGCCGACGCTCTACATCTGCCTGGTCTACCAGCACAATGGCGTTTTTCACCATCATGCCCACCAGGCTCAAAAACCCAAGGGTGGCCATAAATTCGAACGGGGTCTGGAACAGTATCAGCCCCACCGCTACACCTATGACCGCCAATGGCACGGTTAGCCAGATAACCAACGCTTGGCGAATGCCGTTAAACATGAACACCACTGCCAGCACCATCGCCGTAAACCCAAAGGGAGCTGCGGCCATTAGCGCTTCATCGGCCTCTTTAGCGTCTTTGTATTCGCCGTACCAATTAAGTTGATAGCCCGGGGGCAACTCGATGGCTTCCAACTCGGCGCGTATGCTGGCAAATGCTTGGGCAGTTAGCACGCCCGGCGCAGGATCGGCCTGAGCCATAATGGTCGGTACCCTGTCTACCCGTTTTAGCATTGCGTCTTGCCAAACCACATCAACACTGTCGACTAGCTGCGACACGGAAATGAACTCGCCAAGGCTGTGACTAAACACTTCCGTGTTCTCCAACGCTTTGCCGTGATGACGCTCCTGCGCAGGCGCTCGCACTACAATTGGGATGAGATCGTTACCTTCACGATATGCCCCGGCATGGCGTCCGGTTAGCGTTTGCTGAATAGCGGCATTGATCTCGCGCGAGGTAAGGCCATAGCGCTGCGCTTTTTCGCCCGAAAACACCGGTTGCACCACCGGCACTTGTTGGCGCCAATCATCTTGAACAGCAACTAAATACGGGTTGTCAGCCATAACCTGCTTGGCTTGCTCAGCCAGCGAGCGCAACACTGTGCTGTCTGGTCCGTGGAATGCCGCTTCAATCTTTTTGCCGCCACCCGGCCCTAACACAAACTTCCAAGCCATAATCGACGCGTCTGGATAGTCTCGCTCTAACTGAGCCTGCAGCGAAAGCAGCAAAGGCTCGATACGCTGAAAATCGTCCACGTCGACCAGTAGTTGGCCATAGCTGGCATTACCCGGCTCTGGCGAGTAGGTCAGCATAAAGCGCAGGCCACCGCCGCCGATGAAGCTGGTGATGTCTGTTACCCCTTCATGGGCGGCGACATCCTGCTCAATCTCGCTAATAACACGTTGCGTAAGGCTGATATCCGCGCCTTGCGGCAAGCGCACATCGACAACGAACTGAGGGCGCTGCGACTCCGGCATAAACCCAGGTGGTACTAACCCAAAACCTTTGATGCCCGCGACCATCGCGATAGCAATCGCGAGTAACGCGACTCGGCGATGCGCCAGAACACGCTGCAACACCTTGGTGTAAGCCGACATGGGGCGACTGACCGCGTTGCTTTTAGCCTTAGCCACCTTCAAAAAGTCATGGCATAGCAAAGGCGTTACCGTCACCGCGAACAGCCAACTCAGTAGCATCGAGTAGAGGATCACCCAAAACAGCGAGCCCGCGTACTCTCCCATGTTTGAGGGCGACAGGCCAATGGCACTAAATGCGCAGATACCGACAATGGTGCCGCCCAGCAAGGGCCATTTAGTCGATTCGACGACATCTGAGATTACATCGATGCGATCGGCCTCCGGCTCACTCTGTAAACGCGCCAACACGCCATCAGTGACCACGATGGCATTGTCCACCAGCATGCCCAGCGCAATGATCAACGCGCCGAGCGAGATCCGCTGCATCGCAATATCTTCGATCAGCATGATGATCAAGGTGCCCGCCACCGTTAGCACTAGCACAAACCCGATGATGATCCCGGTGCGCAAACCCATAAACAACAGCAGCACGACGAACACGATGACAACGGCAGCAACCAGGTTGTTTACAAAATCATTCACCGACGCCCGCACCGAATCCGACTGCAGCGACACCTCGTGCAGCTCGATGCCAAGTGGTCGCTGGTCAGCTAACTCGTCGATACGCTGTTTAACCGCATCGCCCATGTTGACCACGTTGCCGCCCGCCCGATTAGAGATGCCCAAGCCGATGGCACGCTCGCCGTTATACTGCATCAACAAGCTGGTTGGCTCCTGATAGCCGCGGCTCACCTCTGCCACATCGCCCAGAGTAACAACCGCATTATTGGCGCCTAGCCCTAGGTGAATACTGCGGATATCGTCGAAGGTGCGCACCGTAGAGCTAGGAATAACCGGAATATACATGTCGCCGCTATCCACTGAGCCCGCGACGGTAATGGCATTCTGGTTTTCCAGTACGCGATAGATTTGATCTGCCGATACACCGAACTGCGCCAAACGCTGGTTTGAGATCTCAACGAAGATGGTCTCTTGGCGCTCACCGAGAGTTTGGGTGCGCGCAACGCCGGGGACTAACACCAGCTCGCGACGCAGGCTGTCTACGTAATCCTGTAGTTGCTTGTCGCTGTAACCCTCTCCGGTTACCGCATAAAACTGGGCGTATACATCGCCAAAGTCATCATTCACGATTGATGGGCCTGCGCCGGCGGGTAACTCGCGTTGGGCATCACTTACTTTGCGGCGAACCTTATCCCAAATCTGCTGCAGTTGCGCCTCCGTTTTGGCAAAGCCAATCTCGATTTCTACCGTCACCTCTGACATGCCTTGCTTGGAGGTGGAGGTTATCTCTTTTACCTCCTGCAAGGTCTGTAGCGCCCCTTCAATGACATCGGTCACCTCATCCGATACCTCTTGCGCAGTTGCGCCGGCATAGGGCGTCACCACCACCGATTGGCGAATAACAAACTCCGGGTCCTCAAAGCGACCAAGTTGCTGATAACTTAACAGGCCGCCTACCAGCACTAAGGCGATAATCACCCAAACACTGGTGCGTTTGGCCAAGGTATAACGAGCAAGGTTCATTTAGTTAGCCTCCACAACAGACACATCCTGGGCGCGCACAGTCATGTCTGCTGACAACTGACTGTGACCGGCAATCACTACTTGCTCGCCATGTTGGATATCACTTTCAATGGCAACGCGGTCCATATTGATCGCGCCCGCCTTTACCTTGCGCTTGGATAAGCTTCCGTCGGAGTTCACCACCCAAACGAACAGGCCACCCATGTTGTCGGGGAGTACCGCTGTTAGCGGTAGCGAAAGCTGCTGCCCCTGATCATTGTTGGCACGCGAAGTGGTAACTTCGACCGGCATACCGGGTAGCACGCCCTGCCCGTTTAGCTCTTTAAACGCTAGCGTGACAGCGTAGGTGTGAGTGACCGGATCGGGCTCTGTGGCAAACCGGGCCAAGGACAACTCGAACTGCTTGCCCGGGAAATCACGCAGTTTTCCCACAGCAGCGCCGTCACTATCTTGCTGTTGCATCGCTCGAGCGGGAACGTTAATTACGACTTCAAGGCTGTCCAAGTCATGCATGGTGATTACAGATTGCTCTGCTTGTATCAGGTCATGATTGTCGACCAAGCGACGGGCGATAACCCCGTCAAAGTGCGCGTATAGAAAGGTGTGTTCTAGCTGTCGCGAAGCCTCAGCCACACGGTTTTTCGCCATCAGGAAGCGGCTTTCTATCTCTTCGAGTTGCGCCTGGGCGATAGCCCCATTGTTAGAGAACAGCTGCATGGCACGTTTAAGCTCTCGGTGTCTGTTTTCCATCTCTATGTTGGCGCGTGATAGGGCAATCTCTGCATCGGTGGGATCTAGGCGGGCAATCAGATCGCCATTCCGAACGTAGTCGCCTTCATCAGCAAAGATGTCAATGATCCGCCCATGGGTTCTAAAGGCCAGTGCCGCGCGATAGGCAGACTGCACGACGCCGAAATAACGGGCTTCATCACCGAGCCTGTTGACTGCGGCTTGCTCGGTAATCACCGGTCGAATCCCGTCAGTGACAGGCATAGCTTGGTCTTCAGCGCTACAAGCACTGAGCATTCCTGCAATTACCGCTAGCGCGCCAAGGCTTATAAGTCGACGCGTTGCCGGTGCGCCATCGTAGTGTTTGGTTTGCAACATAGTTAGCTCCACAAAGTGCTATTAAACGTGCCGACCATAAAAACCACCTAATGGCCGAAAGTGCGTAATCAGATTTGCGGCTAGCTTACTCGTCAGATTTGGCGTGCACAGGGATTACAGAAATTCAAATTTGGTAGTCTGGGTTTCGCCAAATTTGAATTTCTTAAAACCCTATTCAGCAATGAGAGCGATTCTGATAATGCTCGAACACTTATTCAGATCGAGAAATACAATGCAGTTCAAATTGATGTTAAATGGCCGCAAATATCGGATTAACGATGACGGTGAAGGCGACGCAGTCTTGATGGTGTTCCACTCGGGTCAAGACTTTGTAGAGTTAGAGTTGCTTAAGCGCTACCAAAATAACCGCTTCCGCATATTGGTGATCGACATTTCGCAGGCATGGCCCATCCCTGCATCACAGATGACGGTGAGTCAGTTAGAGTCGCTAGCCGATGACGTCCATTTGTTCGCTGATATCAACTGGCTAGACAAGCTCACCCTACTCTCATCGGGCAGCGGGCACGTACTCTACCCAATGTTGAAACAGCGTTTAAAGCAGCGCCTACAACTCGCCAATTTAGTTAACGAAGTGGAGAGCTTCAGCACATGAGTTAGCTATTGAGTTGGGAGATTAGCTCCGGCTGAGGGGTATTATCAAAGTAGCTTTGGATAACCTGGTGGAGCACCTGGGTCATGGGATAGTCACGTTTGGATTGCAAATAGCCACAACACAATTGATAACTGTTTAGTGCCGCCGGGACATTCGGAGGTAAGGGGTAGCAATCGATATCTTCGCGTAAGCAGCCAAGGTAGGTACTGCCATAGAAAATGGCATCGGAGCTCGCTACTTTATGCAGTATCGCTTGGGCGCTATGGGTAGTCAGTGTCACCCTAGGCTCAAAGCCCTTCGCACGGTATACCTCATCCAATGGGTCTTGCGGATTGGGGGCCCCGTCAGAAATTACCCTCGCAAGAGGAAGATTGCCAATTGCATCCCAGCCGCTGGTGTTTGTTAGCACGGGATGCCCTCTTCGCGCGACGATACACACTTCAATATCACGCAGCCCGCACTGATAGATGTCCTGAGGAAAGCCCATTCCCTCAAAACAGATCATGATATCGATATCCCCCTTGAGTAACTCTATCAGCGAATGATCCTGCCAATAAACAAGCTGGATGTGTGCCTTGGGAAACGCTGTACGCAGCGCATCAAACAGCTCACCACCATGAACATCCAGTACCAATAGGTGCACGGCCACACGAATAGTGCCTTCAAACGCCTCAGGATCAAAATCTTGATAGGATTCGAGCACCTTGATAAACGGCACCAGCATCACATCTGCAGCCTCAGCGAGTCGTTCAGCAAGCTCTGACGGTTCAACACCATGGGCCTTACGAATAAACAACCTGTCGCCAAACGTTTCGCGTAGTTTTGCCATACCGCGACTAACGCTGGTTTGAGAGATCCCCAGCTTGGCGGCGGCAGTATGGGTGTTGCGGGTTTCTACTACTGCGCACAGTAGCCTCAACAGGTTTAGATCGAGCTTCTCGAGATCCTTCTTCATCAGCGCGTTTATCCAAGTTATTTAGTTGATGCCTAGTTCTGAGTAACTACGGGTGGCTAAACCCGCAACTAACACACCATCAGTATAGCCGACAACAAAAACAAAATCAGACACTTAGCATTCCCGCTAAGTCTCTGGTTGCAGATGATGCAACTAGGCAAAAGTGAATTTCTCAAAGTCATACCGTCAGCCCAAGTCCGTGCATAGAATCGTCGCAGTTTTTTCATGCGCCAACACACAAACTAACCAACCTTGTGGGATAACCGAGACATGACTTCGCTGATTTCATTACTAGTAGAGCTGTATCAACTGTTGCGAGTAACCCTAATAAGCTTACTCACCCTAACCCTTTATTCGCCAAGTTTGCTAGCCGAGGAGCACGCGCTTGAATACTACCCTGACGGCGATGGCAAAGAGCAAGGTATGGTGGTTATTCCGGTAGCAGCGGCTTTGAAGAGCACCGGGATGATGGGCGGTGCGGTTGTGTCGGTTCCCCATATCGGGCAAGCCAACACGCAACTTGTTGGTTTTGGCGCGTACTCAGTCAATGACAGCTACATCACTTATCTGGGTTATTTCAACTTTGCATTAACCCGTGATTGGAGTATCGATGTCTCAATGCTTCAAGCAGAGTTTATGGACTCGCCCCTACAAGGCAGTACTGACAGCGTTGACGCCAGCAAGGCAGAGTATCCAGCAGCGTATCTAGAACGCGACTGGTATCTAACCTTGCGAAGAAATTTGCCCACCCTGAGGGCCAGAACCGATTTTGAATTCGAGCCTTTCTACAAAACCAGAGACATTCGCTCCAACTCCACCGCAGGTGAGCATGGCAAAAGCTATGGCGTGAGCGCAGGGTTAGTTCAGGACACGCGCGATAACCAAGCTTCCCCCGGTAACGGCTACCTTGCAACCGGGAAAGTCCTGCGCGACTGGGGAGGCGCTGAGCGCGCCGCATACACCCGCTGGGAAGCCCAGTATGCACGCTATCTCGACCTCGGTGGTTCGGCCTTATTTAAGCAGCAAACCTTAGCCCTAAGTGCCTACTTGTCAGACATACCCACGTGGAGCAATCACAATACCGCGAGTCAACCCGACTGGTTTGCACAGTCTGTACTGGGTGGCTCAGAGCGTATGCGCGGCTACGAAGATGACTACTTTCACAGTCGCAGCGCGGTACATTATGCGGCGGAGTATCGCGTGATCCCGCAGTGGCAGCCACAATCGCAGATTCCCTTGGTTAACCGTTACCAGTTTCCTTGGTGGCAGGTTGCGCTGTTTGCCGAACTTGGCGATGTCGCGCCGCACTTTAGTCTTGAAGAGCTGCATAGCGATCTAAAGTGGAGCGCAGGCTTTGGTGTGCGGGTGTTTGTGGAGAATATTGTCGCGCGCGCGGATTTTGCGTTTAGCGATGTGGATACGCTGTTTCGTTTTGCGGTAAATCAGCCGTTTTAGTGTCAGTTTGGTTCGCTGTGGTTGACCCTCACGTGACCTAAGTCGCTGAGCGCAAAGCCATCTAGTGACCTTGAACAAAATACACCACGGTCTATGCCTGATTTGCCAGTAATTGCAAAACTATTCCGCGCAAGTAAAGGGACTTACATGAGCGAATCAGAGCAAGTAAGCCCGGAGGCTGTGAATGCGTCCGAGCAAACCGGCGCGCCGGACAAGGTGCGCAAGCTGACCAATATCTTGGTCATCTCAGTGGTCGTTATCTTCCTGTTTAGTGTTATCGCCGATCGGATTATCCCCATTACCGACAACGCTAGAGTTAAAGGCTATATCGTGCCCATCAAGCCGGAAGTGTCGGGCACGGTATTAGATATCGTCGTTCAGCCCAACCAACTGGTTAATCAAGGCGACCCGCTTGCCCTGCTCGATCCGGCCGACTATCGCATTGCCGTTCGCCACGCCGAGCAAAACCTGGAGATTGCCGGGCAAAACGTTGGCGCGCAAACGGCCAATGTAGCCGCGGCGCAGGCCAGACTGACCTCCGCCATGGTCGAACAAGCTAACACCCAACAACAGGCTAGCCGAGTGCTGGCCATGGCCGACAAAGGCGTAGTCTCCCGGGCTGAAGCGGACAACGCACGGGCAGCGCTGGCTAGTGCCAAAGCGGGCGTATCTAAGGCTCAGGCCGATCTTGAGCAAGCCAAGCAGCAAATGGGTCAGCAAGGCGAGGAAAACAGCCAGGTCAAAGCGGCACTACTGGCGCTAGAGCAGGCACAACTCAACCTCGAGCGCACCGTGATTAAAGCACCGACCCAAGGCGGAGTATCCAACTTTAGCCTGTCGGAGGGTTTCTATGCCTCCGCCGGTCAAGCGATTATGACCTTCGTGTCCATCGAAGACATCTGGATCGAGGCCTATTTTAGAGAAAATAGCCTTGGCAACGTAACGGTGGGCGACGAGGTGGAAGTGGCGCTGGATTTCGCCCCGGGCAAGGTAGTGAAAGGCCGGGTAACCAGCATCGATTGGGGTATCGATTGGGGACAAAGCAACCAAGCGGGTAAGCTTGCGCAAGCAAGCGAGCAAACCGGCTGGCTGCGCCAAACCCAGATGCTACCGATCACCATTCAATTTGAGCGCGATGAGGTGCGTGGACTACTGCGTATCGGCGGCCAAGCCGACGTGATCGTTTACAGCGGCGACAACTGGCTGTTTAACGCCTTTGGTAAGGTGTGGATCCGCCTGCTTAGCCTGTTCTCTTATGTCAGCTAAGCGTGCTGCTGTGACCAGCGAGTTCGATGCGGCAACCCAGCGGCGAGTGCTTCGATATACCCTCGGTGTAATGACTGCGGTGTTGCTGGCAGCGTGGATAAACTGGCCACTTGCCTTCGTGGCGCCAGTGTTTACCGCCAAGTTTCTGCTGGATAAGTCGCATTTACATCGAGCGACGCTCTACGAGTTGTTGCTTGCATTGATAGCCACCATGGCGATGGGGCTACTGCTGTCGCGCAGCATCACCCACTACCCCATTCCACTGCTGATTCTGGTCGGGTTGGTCATGCTGTGGAGTTACTACCTGTTTAGTCATCCAAAGTGGAACCTGTTCAGTACCATGCTGCTTATTGCGGTACTGGTACTGCCATTTATGGCCATATCCAATCCGGGCATATCGGTGATGTTAGCGCTAGGTCTGGCGACTTCAGGGGTGGTGGCAGTTATGGTGTTCGCCTTGATGCACCTTGTCATTCCCGAGCCGAAGCAACAGTTCGCGGGATTCGCGCCTCCGGCAATCAACTACTCGCAACGTTGGAAGATGGCATTTAGGGCGATGATAGTGTCTTTTCCCATCGTCTGTTACTTCTTTATCTTTCAGATCGCCGAAGCCCTGCTCACCATGATATTTATCGCAATACTGTGCTTTATGATCACCTCGGAGAAGTCGGTCAAGATCAGCATGTTTCTTATTTTTTGTAACGCGTTGGGAGGGGTACTCGCGGTCGCGACCTACTCAGTGCTTGCGGTTGTGCCAAACCTTATTTTCTACACGCTACTTATCGGCTTAATGGCGATTAGTATCGCAAAACGTATCTACAGCGAGCCACAAAAAGCCCCTATTTACGCCACTGCCTTCAGCACCGTCTTAGTGCTCATTGGCAGTACCTTAATGAGTGCCGGCGATATTGAAAGCAATGCCATTCTCAGGGTTGGCCAACTGGTCGCAGTCAGCCTGTACATGGTGTTTGTGTCACTGTTTCTCAAATCGAGGCGGTGGAAGCCGCTGTCCGACTAGCCCCTATGCCAAGGATGCCCTATGAAAACTGATGCCAATCCATCACAGCAGGTAATCGACAATGCACTCAAGCTTTTGGCCATTGTGGTATTGCTGGCATGGTGTTTTGCGATCCTGCGGCCGTTTATCATGTTGATCGCCTGGGGGGCGATCATCGCAACCGCCTTGTATCCAGTCGCCTTGATGATCGCCGGTAAAACCCGACTCAGTGAAGGCAAAGCCAGCAGCCTGCTCAGTTTGATCGGCGTGATCTTGCTGCTGATCCCATTGGTCGCACTCTCTACCGGTATTTACACCAGCGCTAGCGAGCTATTCACTGGCTTACAAGATGGCACCCTGGTCTTTCCCAAGCCAAAACCGAACATCCAAGAGCTTCCCGTCATCGGCGACAAGCTTTATGCGATGATGACGCTAGCAGCAACCAATCTCGAAGGCGCATTTGCCAAATATGGCGATGAGCTTCGCCAGCTAAGTAGCAGCGCAGCCTCAGTTGTCGGCTCTCTGGCTGGTGGGCTGTTGCAGTTTATTATTGCCACCATCATCGCAGGTGCGTTTATGAACCATGCAGCCGCGTGTAAAACCGGGTTAATGCGCCTTGTCGATCGCATGACCCAAGGCGCAGGACAAAGCTTGGTTGAGCTATCCACCGCCACGGTTCGCGGCGTTGTCCAAGGCGTGATTGGCGTGGCGGCCATCCAATCGGTGCTTGCTGCTATCGGCTTAGTAGTGGCCGGCGTACCCGCTGCGGGGATCTGGGCACTTGGCGTCCTGCTGATTGCCATCGTGCAACTGCCTCCGATACTGGCCTTACTGCCGGCGATTATCTATTTGTTCAGCGTGGGGACCACTACCACCGCCACGCTATTTTTAGTCTGGTGTATCTTAGTAAGCGGTAGCGATGCCGTGTTAAAACCGATGCTGCTGAGCCGCGGCTCCCACGTGCCAACGCTAGTGATACTACTCGGCGCACTGGGCGGTATGGCCATGTCTGGCATTATCGGCCTGTTTGTAGGCTCTGTGGTGTTGAGTTTGGGCTATCAACTGTTAAGTAGCTGGCTAAGCCATAACAGCACCGAGGAGAGCCAATGAGATCCCTCAACGCCGGCGACAACTTCTATTTTTTATTCTTCGCGCTACTGGCTTTGATTTTTGGCTGCGCAGTCATGCAGCAGTTCTACCCTAGGGCCAAAAGACCTTTTTTGGCTGATCATTGTCACGCTAACCGTGGCGGTGGCTGGCGTAAATCGACAGCGAAAGATGCTCAGGACATGGTATGAGGTACTGATTGCGACCATGGCAGTATCTGGCGCATTATCATTTTTTGAGGAGTATGACTTATCGGTAGTCACACTCGCGGCCCTGCTGTTCTTTCTCATCGCACAGATTATTGCGGCGGTGAAGCAGGTAGCGCTAAGTGACTCGGTAACACGCAACCATATCGTCGGCTCTGTCTGCATCTACATGTTGCTAGGGCTTAGCTGGACAGTCTGCTACCTGCTGATTCTCGAACTGTTACCCAATGCCTTCAATGGCCTGGATGCTCTACCTTGGCTAAATAACCTGTTCAATGCCATGTACTTTAGCTTTATTACCCTAACAACCGTTGGCTACTGCGATATCTCGCCAACCCTACCCATCGCGCAGTTCTTTGTGTTTATGGAGTCCATCGTCGGAAGCTTTTATTTAGCGATATTGGTTGCCAGCTTGGTGAGCCTGCGCTTAACGCAAGCCCAACGCTAAGCGCGTTTAGATAATCACTTGTCACCCCACCTAACGCGCTTTTTTGCAGCGCTTAGTGCGAATGTTTCTCTTTTATCCTTATGGATTTCAGAAACTTACCTCTTGTTGATATACCCCGAAAGTAGTAGTTTTGATTTATATCAATAAGTGTTCAGTTTACCGTGCTGGAGCAGCGAGGCGGATCACAATTTACCCATAGATAAATAGTGGTTATTTGCCAAAATAGTCACATAGAGTTGATGGTTATTTGAGCTGTATAACTTTCTTCCGGTCAATCTAGGGAAGCAATATAGCGAGGCCAACATGGACACCTTCCGCCGATACAACCCGCTGCACACCTGCATGATGGGTGTTGCTTCGGTTCTTTTGCTGTTATTCACCCTCCTTCCTGCTGCTGCGCATGCCACGCCCAAGGCGCTGGTGATGAAGCCTTTTGCGCAACTCTCAGACGAGAGTAAGGAGTGTGCAGCCTGCCACAAAGACAGCAACCCTTCTATTTATGCTCAATGGGGGCGCTCTAAGCACTATGGGGCAAACGTTGGCTGCTACGAGTGTCACCAAGCCGCGCCCGATGACCCCGATGCAATAACCCACGAAGGGCATAGCATTGCCGTGATTGTATCGCCCAAGGATTGCGCCAACTGTCACACCCAAGAGGTAGAAGAGTTTGCAGCCAGTCACCATGCGAAGGCGGGTCAGATCATCGGCTCGCTGGATAACTTCTTGGCTGAAGTGGTAGAAGGTGCGCTCACTATGAATGGCGAGTCGCCTGCAGCAGTTAACGGCTGCTGGCAGTGCCACGGCTCTGAAGTCAAAGTAATGGAGAACGGCGATCTTGACCCAGCCACCTGGCCGAACACCGGTATTGGCCGGATTAACCCGGATGGCTCGGTGGGTGCCTGTACCGCCTGCCACCAGCGCCATGAGTTTAGCATGGTGCAGGCTCGCCGGCCGGAAGCCTGCGGTAAGTGTCACCTTGGCCCTGACCATCCGCAAAAAGAGATCTATGAAGAGTCGAAGCACGGCATCAACTTCTTCGCTAACGTCGACCGGATGAATCTGGACTCAGGCAAGTGGATCGTTGGTGAAGACTATGACGCCGCGCCGACCTGTGCCACCTGTCATATGTCAGCCACCCGCGAGCTGCCGATTACCCACGATGTTGGCGACCGTATCTCCTGGACACTTCGCCCGGCGATTTCCGAGAAGATTGACGCCAAAGCGATCGCCTCTGGCCAAGAGACCAAATCCTGGCAAGCGCGCCGTGCGGATATGGAAAAGGTATGTGATTCGTGCCACACCAAACCGATGGTCGACAACTTCTATCAGCAGTTCGACTCTTTGGTTGAGCTGTATAACGACAAGTTTGCTCGTCCCGGTAAGGCGCTGATGACCGTGCTTAAAGAAGAGCAGATGATTACCGACACCGGCTTCGATGAAGAGATTGAGTGGACTTGGTTCTACCTATGGCACCACGAAGGTCGCCGCGCCCGCCATGGCGCCGCCATGCAAGCGCCAGACTATGTGCAGTGGCACGGCATGTATGAAGTGGCTGAACGCTTATACATCGAGATGGTGCCACAGTTCCTTGAACTGGTAGAACACGCCGAGCACGAGGGCAATGTGGAAGGCGCCGAGCGCGCCCGTGCGGTACTCGATGAGATCCTAGCGAGACCAGAGCATGCTTGGTTTAGCGGCAATGAGCCAGAAGAAGTGAAAGCGGCTCGCAAAGAAGCCCAGGCCGCCTTTAAAGCGCGCTATGTCGAGGACAACAAAAGCCACTAATTGACAGAAGGAGGGGCTGGTCCCCTCCTCTGTTTGCTCGGAGGCCTTATGGGCGAGTCTCAATCTAAGTTCAAAAAGCTTAAGTTCAAAAAGCTGTGGGGGTGGCTGAAACGACCTTGGCTGCTGGGTATCCCTATTGGTATTTACTGCATCGTGCTGTTAGGCGCGTCATTTCAGGGCGCGATGGTGGCCTCTAACCATAACGAGTTCTGTTTTAGTTGCCACCTCAGCATGGATACCATCGTTCAGGAGTACAAAGCATCGCCTCACTTCATTAGCGATGACAACGTGCCCGCCACCTGCGCAGACTGCCATGTGCCGCATGATTACGTCGCCAAGCTCAAAGTAAAGATTGCTGCCACCGCCGATATTTACCACATGCTCAAGGGCACTATCACCAAGGAGACCTTTGAAGAGCACCGGCCGCGCCTTGCCCAAGAAGTATGGGACCATATGGTGGCAGACGACTCAGCCAACTGCCGCCACTGCCATCAAGGCGATAACTTTGATTTGGCCAAGCAGCCGCAGCGTGCCCGGCTAAATCATGAGCAAATCGAAGAGCGCGGCGAGACCTGCATCGACTGCCATACTGGCATTGCGCATAAGCGTATCGTAATCAAATAACCCTCAATGCAATTGATAATGCCCGCTGAGCTAGCGGGCATTTTTTGTTGGGCTCGTTAACATCAAAGCGTTACAAGAACGCTATAGCAAATGCTCTGGCAAGTCGCGGCTCTCGTAGGCATTGGCAAAGCGGTGGTTGCGGTCGCGGTGTCCGGCTTCATCTAGGCGGATCCGCACAACCACGTCGCGCAAGGTCGCATCACTTGGCAAGTTGTAGTAGTTGATGGCAAGTATCGGTGCGGCGATGTTCTCTACTGTGCCGCTGTCGATCGCTTCCAGGTATTCGGTGTAGCTTTTGCACGCTTCTTCCTCAAAATACCCCACGATACGATGGGCGGTTTTAGAAGAGACAAGGTAGATGATGCCATAGAAGAAGATAAACACGCCCTGCCCCAATAGCACCAACATGCGCTCTATCCAGTTAGGTTTGGCGATATCCAGAAAGATCATCAAGTGCATACGCTCGTTTTCGGCCTCGTCCAATAACTCGCGGATCCAGCCTTCGTCATTTTTCATCCTGCGCAGCGCTTTGAGATGGTTAAACATCCCTGCCACCATACCTGGCACGGCAGCGATGGTCTCTAAGATGACGGCACGTTTGGCCAGGCGCTCGCCATAGAAGATGTTCAAGACAAACTTGAGAAACTTGGTGACCTTGAGTGCGATACGCTCGGATGTGCGGGTCGCGCTGTGATGGGCAGATTGAAAATCAGACATACCTTACCTCTTAGTATTGTGAGAGCGGTTGCAAGGGGTTACATTCCTTAAGAGCTAACGTGTGGATTGATAGTGTGGTTTAACCCTTTGGATTATTGGGTCTTTGACTGCAGCGCGAGAGTGTGTGGGAAGTGTGATGAGTGCATGGAACGGGTAATCGCTAGGGCACAACTCAAAGGACTATGGCAGTAGTGAAATACAGCGATCGCGCCCCGCCGACTTTGCTTGATACAAGGCCTTGTCAGCGCGTTTTAGCGCGCTATCGATCTCTTCATTGACCAGCAATTGCGTGGCCCCGGCACTGGCAGTCACAGTGAGCCGCTTGCCGCTAACCGGCGCTACTCGCGTTGCCTTTAACACCCGATTGGCGAATGCCTCGGCGCCATTGATGTCAGTGCGCTCCAACATGGCAAGAAATTCCTCACCGCCATGGCGGCTGACCAGGTCGACGTTGCGACTGACGTTTTTAAGCACCTTGGCAAAGGCGTGGATTACCTCATCACCAGTGTGGTGGCCATAGTTATCATTAACCGATTTGAAGTGATCCAAGTCGAACAGTACCAGCGACATTGGCTCATCAAATCGCTGATGGCGCATTCGCATCTCTTCGCTACGGGCCGACATAGCGCCGCGGTTAAGCAGGCCGCTCAAGCTATCGTGGGCAGCCACATAGCGTTGAAACACCAAGCTGCGCCGCAAGCGGTATAGTAGATACAGGGAGAGCAGCAACAGGTGCATCAGCACCAGCTCGTAGCTGATATCCCATAGCGTCGCCCACACCAAGGTGCTGGGATAAATGTACGCGATTAACTGGAGTTGCCCATCAAGCAAGGGATAGCGCAACACCAAAGGCTCGTTGCCCAACCACGTGGTATCCCACTTACTAAGAAAATCTCGATAGTCTAACTCCGCGGTTAGCTGCTCGTCTGACAGCACAACGCTGGTGGCTAACACCTGATTCTGACGACTGGTCAGAATAAACTCGCCAATGCTTCCCTTCCAAAGCGCTTCAGGCGCCCAGGCGCGTTGGCTAACATCGACGAACATTGCGCCTTTGAACACGTCGTTGACCAGTACCGGGCTGGCTATGGAAACCACTAAGCCTTCCCCCGCCGCATCTTGGTAGGCATCGCTTACCACGGGATTGGCGGTGGGATTGTTCTCTGGTAGCAGCAGCTGCCAATGGTCGCTGGCAAAGGTATCATCGGTCAGTTGATACTGAGATACGCTGACCCCCGGTACGATGTAGCTGAATTTGGCCAAAGAGGTATAGTAGGTCCATACCAAGCCAAGTCGCGGCTCCGGGCGGATCCCCAACGCGAGCGCCGCACTGAGCTCTTGAAACTGCTGCCCATCTAATCGTTGATAATGCCCAAGCCCTAGTAAACTCCCGTTAATGTTAAAGCGCGACGAGTATTCTGGATCGATGCCAAAGTTGTCGTATTGAGGAAAATAGTGAAGGAAGCTGGCCGCGGGGTGATACAAGGCCTGTAGCTCTGCGAGTTGGATGTTCTTGGACATTTGTTGGCTAAGCGAGCTGGCATAAGACTGTGCCATCAGGAAGTCATCTTCGATGGTCGCGGCCGCTTCCACCGAGCTAACCTTGAAGCTCTCCAATACCTGCTGGCGATTAGCCACACAGTATTCGATAAGTACAAATAGCCAAACGCTGATAAGGCATAGCTTAATAATAAACGATCTGGAGATTGGCCAGTTGCGGTACTTTCCCATAACACCCTGTTTAGAATTTAAACGCTCATCGGCGACCCATATACTCGAAAACCTCTAAGTGCTTGCTCGGGTATATTGTCACCATGTTAACTATAGATGCGTTTCAGTCTGTTTTAGCTCGGATTGCTTTTGGGAAAACGCAAAAGACGCTTGATAATTAGCGCCTTTTGCCATGTAACAAGATTTACTGGGCAATGATTAGCGCTTGCTCTACCCCCTCAATGGCAGGTTTTTGCTTAAGATCTTGGTCAAACAGTAAGGGCCAGTCATCGTGCCCGGTGTGATGTGGGATCCAGCTATCGGCATCACTGACGCCCCAGAACGACACGCCGCCCTGTTGCTCACTAGGCACTTCCTCAAGATACGCAGCCACGATTTGCTGATAGCGCTCTAGCTGCTGCTCGGCCATCGCTGCAGTGAAGCGGGAGTTTTGCCCATTCGGGTTCATCTTCAGGTCTAATTCAGTGATCTTAACCAGCAGACCGGTTGCGGCGGCGCGGCGAAAGGCACTGCGAATGTTGGTGATATCAGGCCAGTTGTAATCGACATGCATCTGAAAGCCGATGCCATCTATGGGCACATTGTCAGCCAGCAAGCCTTCGACCATGGTTATTAACGCATCCATCTTAGGGCCATTGGCCGAGATGTTGTAGTCGTTGTAATAGAGAGGCACGCTGCTGTCGGCCTGATGCGCCGTGCGAAAAGCCGCAGCGATAAAATCCGCGCCTAAGTTCTGATAGAGCACAGAGTTACGGTAAGGATAGGTTGCGGCACTATCACCACAGTAACTGTCATTGGCGCTGGCACAATCCGATAGTGCCTCATTCACCACATCCCAGCTAACTACCTTGCCGTTAAAGTGGGAGGCCACATTGGTGACATGATCATCCAACATCGCCTGCCATTGCCCGGCATCGCCGTCGAACTGCTCCATCCATGTTGGCATCTGCGAGTGCCATACTAAGGCGTGACCGTGCACTGTTAGGTTGTTATCCAGCGCCCACTGAACCAGCTGATCGGCCCACTGCCACTCAAACACGCCTTGCGCGGGCTGAAGGTAACTGGATTTCATGATGTTCTCAGCGGTGATTTGGCTAAAGTGCTGAACCACCACATCTTGCAAGTCAGGCCGCTGTAAGATGTCGTTGGAAAAGTAGTCATAGTAGGCAGCGGGCACCGCAACGCCCAGATGAATGTCAGTTAAGGCCTTCAAGCTTTCAACCATCGGCTCTCTGATTGGCTCATCGCCGCCTTGATCGCCCCCGCTACTGCCCCCACAAGCGGCGAGGCTTAAGCTCATTACAATCAGTGACTTACGAAATAAATTATTGACTAAATCTGTGTCTAACACGGGCATCCTTACTCATAGCTAACGTTACTCAGTCAGTTAAAAACAATTCCCCAACATGCTGTATTGCGAAAGCCTTTATTGAGTTTTACGATATCTATCTTCGTGAGCTAGCTGCCAAAGCGCTGATACCTCACGCTTAATAATTACCCGCCTTTCATTGATTGTGTGAGCCCACAGCCACTTTTGGGCTAGTCGTAGCTCGGACTTGTGTTTGCTGGTGTCTACGCGCGACGGCGGCGATAGCCAATACCCCGCAAGAGGCCGCCACAACCATCACCAACGAGATCGATGGCCAGCCAAACACACTCCACAAAATGGCACCGAGCAGTGGCGTAGCGGCTGCACAAAGCATATAAGGCAGGCTAAGCATCCCCGAGATTTGGCCAAAGCCTTTCTTGCCAAACAGCTCACGCAGCAGCACCGGTCGTAAGATGCCAGTCACCCCATAGGCGCTGCCTTGCAGCGCCACAAACACAAAGGCCAAATACCAAAACTGCTGCTGCGCAACCAGCAACAGACTGGCAGCGAACAAACAGGCAAACGAGACCATGGTGATTTGCAAGGCGCTCAGACGATTGCCAGCAAACAGCATCAGCACCCTGCCCAATACCTGCATCAGCCCCACCATCGCCATAAGTTGTACCGCAAGCCCCGCATTGATACCGCTAGACTCCATCCCCGGGATGAAGAAACTGATAACCAGATAGTGGCCAACGGCAACGGTAGAAAAAGCTGCGGCCACCAGCCCAAACAAACGACGGTCTATCACGGGTAGCCGTGTCTTACTGCGACTCGGAGCGTAACGCCCGCGCGTCATATCGCTACCTTGGCGGAGTAGACGTAACCCCAAGTAAAACAGCGGCACCGTCACCACTAAGGTAAAACCGCCGAGCACTTGCACGGTAGCGGTCCAGCCAAGCTTGTTCACCGCATAGTGACAAAAGGGGTAACTGAGCGTGCCGGCAAACCCGGCCATCAGGGTCACCGAGGTGATTACCGAACGCGCTTGCGCTCCCCGGTAACGGGTCAACACACTAAAGCAGGGTTCGTACAGACAACCGGCCGCTGCGAGGCCAGCAATCAGGCACAGCGCAAGGTATTGCCAGTAGTGGGTAACAGCGCCTAGCGCAAGTAAACACAACCCACCGAGGGTGGCAGATGCGTTTAATACCGCTAGCCCCAAGCCCCGGTCTATCAAACAACCGATAAACGGCGCAGCAAGGCCCATCATCAGCATAAAGCTGGTAAATGCGCCGGTGATCAGCGGCAAACTCCAGTCAAAGTGAGCATGGGTATCGGCGAGTAGTGCTGGGAACGAGTAATACAGCGCCGCCCATAGTAGGGTTTGGGCGCTGCCAATCAGCACAGTGGACAAACGACTACGGTTCATGGCTACGTGACAGTTTGAAAACTCACAAGCCATCGGCCTCGCAAGCGCTCAGAAACTCACCGGTGTCCTTTTGGAACAGGGGCAGCGCTGCCGCGATCTGCTGATCGCTCCAATTCCACCAGGCGATAGCGTCTAGCCGCGGGCCAAAACTTGGGTCGGCAAAACGCTCACGCAGCACCTTGGCGGGATTGCCCACCACAATCGACCACGCAGGCACGTCCTTTGTCACTACACTGCCCGCGCCGATAATCGCGCCATTGCCGACCTTGATACCCGGGAGCAAGATGGCGCCGTGGCCAATCCACACATCGTGGCCGATTTCGACCCGATCTTGTTCGCGCCAATCGAAGATCTCTTGATCGAGGGCAGCGGGGTCCTCTGCCAAACCAAACTTTCCCGGTCGGTAGGTAAAATGGTGCAAGGTTGGGCGCCACCACGGGTGATTGCTGGGGTTGATACGCACACTCGAGGCGATAGAGGTGAATTTGCCCACCTTGGTAAACATTAGGTCGCTGTCGTTTTGGATGTAGCTGTAATCCCCCATCTCAACGTTGTTAAGAATGCAACGCTCACCCACTTCGACCCAGCGCCCCCAGTTACAGGCGTGTACCTTGGCGCTGTCGGCGATCTTTGGGATCTCAGATAAGGTTGCCGATAAAGGCTGGTTCATAGCTCAAACTCCTGTCCATCTGCGGCGACCGATAACGATTCATCAAATCGATCGCCATGTTCCATAATCCAACGTTCAAAATGATGCCCAATGTGGGTTAACACCACACGCCGGGGCCGCAACTGTTCGCGTATCTCTAGTATCTGCTCAAGGCAGCTATGGTTAAGCGGGCGTAACTTGCTCTCGCCAGGCGGGTAGCCGCAGTCGATTATCAGCGTGTCGATGGGGTGTAGTTTTAGCCACGCTAACGAGTCGCGAGGTAAACCGGCGGTATCGGTAAGGTAGGCAAGGCGCCGCGGCGCTTCATCGCCAGATGCGGCGATCCGTTCGAACACATAGCCGAGGGTTGGCTTGCTGTGCGCTAGGCTAAGCGGGGTAATCGTCAGACCGGCCAGCTTAAAACTTGATTGGGGCTGTAGCGGCGGCTTAAACGCCAAGATCCCGCTATGTTTGTACAAATCATCACAGCCGTTGGCGTCGCTCGGACCAAACACCGGGATGACCTCCCCCTCGCCCCAACGCAGATCAAACAGTGCCGATACGTGGTCCATATGGTAGTGCGTCAGCAGCACCGACTCGATGCTTCCGGCGGGAAAGCGCTGCTGTAGATCTTTGGCATTAGCGTCGATGAGTAAATATTTGCCGTCAGTAACGCTTATCGCCGCAGAGCAGTGTTTGCGTTGAAACTGAGGCTGACAGCGTGCGCGTTGGCAGGCCTTGCAATCACAGCCATAAACCGGGATTGTCGCGGCATTGCCGGTACCCAGCAGAGTGAGTTTCATCGCACCTCCTCGACCGCCGTCCCACACTCTACGCTGGTAGCGCGTGCGCGGCTTTTGACCCAAGGGTGGCGAGTAAACTGCGTTAAGGTATCCATTCTGTCTCCTGCACTGTTAATCAAGATAGCGTCATCCGGGCGAAGCTTACGAAACTGTTCAGCCCGCTCAATACGGGCACGTATCTCGTTTTCACTTTCGCGCCCTCGCACCCGCAAGCGCTCAATCAAGGTAGCATTATCCACATCGATCACCACCGGCTGCAGTGCAAAGCTAAATTCTCGACTGAGCTTCTCCCAATAGCCACGTGAGCCATTGACCATCACATCAAAGCCAGCGCTTAGCCAAAGCTCCAACTCCTTGCCGACCGCATACTCAAGCCCATTGGCTTGCCAGTACAAACTAAACAAGCCCCCTGCCCGGCGCTGTTGAAACTCATCGGCGCTCAGTGCGATATGGTTCTCTCCACCTGCATCGGCGTGGCGGGTGATATAACGATGGGCAACCAGGATCTGGGTATGGGCTCTGATGCCATCGAGGAAGCAGTCTTTGCCCGCCCCTGACGGCCCCATCAGATAATAAAGCGTACCGTGCATCAATTTCTTTGCTCCGCTTAGCTAGAACACCTGACGGCCATTGCGCCATACGTGGGTGACATAGGGACTGCCATGGTGCAGATGACACAACAGCAGATCGGCCCGTTTGCCCTCGGCGATAAGCCCGCGATCTTCCAGTAACAGCGCTTGTGCGGGGTTATAGGTAGCCAGCCGAGTGGCCTTCACCATGTCGTAGTCATTACTCTCATCGCTACTCAGGGCAAAGATTGCGTTGAGCAAACTTGCTGGGTAGTAATCGGAAGAGAGAATGTCTAACACGCCCATACTAGCGAGCTGGTGCGCCGCAACGTTCCCCGAATGAGAACCGCCCCGCACCACATTCGGTGCGCCCATTAGCACCTGCATGCCAAGTTGGTGGGAGCGCACTGCTGCATCAACGGTGGTGGGAAACTCCGCAATCGCCATGCCCAGCTCCCGGGATTCATTAACATGCTCCAGAGTAGCGTCATCGTGGGAGGCCATTGGGATTACTAAATCGCGGCAACGCTCACTCACCGCCACGCGATTGGGGCGCGACCACTGCTCAGACAGCGCAACCTGTTCCTGCTCGAAGTGCTGTAGCTCGGCGTCGCTGAACTTATACTTGCCTTGATAGTACTCACGGTACTTCTCGACATTAACAAACTGGCGTTGTCCCGGGGCGTGGTCCATCAGTGACACTAGCTTGATAGCATCGACGTCTGCGTAACGCTCGAACATACCCAACGTGGTGCTATGGGGCAGCTCACAGCGCAGATGCAGAAAGTGGTCAGCGCGGTTTACCCCGCGTTTTTGGCTCTCCACCACTGTTTCGATCAGCTTATCGACGTTTTTGCTTCGATCGCCGGTACCGCGGTAATCGCCCAACGCTACCGCATCGAGCACCGTGGTGATGCCCGCCCCTACCACCTGCGCATCGTGGGCGCTCATGGCCGAAAATGGCGGCCAGTCCACTTTGGGACGCGGGGTGAAGTACTGCTCGAGATTATCGGTATGCAGTTCAATCAGCCCCGGGATCAACCAGCCCCCTTCACCATCGTAGGCGCTGGGGTGTTGCGATGGGCTATCAGCTAGGCTCACGATCCCTTGCTTGTTAAACTCAATGGAACCGCGCACCACTTCGTTTTCGAGCACCATGTTGATATTTGTAATGATCATCGCACTACTACCCCTGCACCGTCGCATCTTGCGTACTCAAGTCATAGAGTCGGTCAGCAACCTGCTCACGTACCTGACTGTCATGAAAAATGCCGACAACAGCGGCGCCGCGTTGTTTGGCTTGGTCGATAAGCTCTACCACTGCGCTCGCGTTGGTACTGTCTAAGGATGCAGTGGGCTCATCGAGCAGTAGCACTGGATAATCGAGGACAAAACCGCGAGCGATGTTCACCCGTTGCTGCTCACCACCGGAGAAGGTGGCTGGGGCCAAGGCCCACAGATGTGAAGGCACGTTTAGGCGCTCCAGTAGCTGTTGGGCCTTGCGCTTGGCCTGTTTGGCATCGCCGCCGACATCCAGCAATGGTTGCATTACCACATCCAAGGCACTGACTCGTGGGATCGCCCGTAAAAACTGGCTTACCCAACCGATGGTGTTACGACGAAGCTGTAAAATCGCTCGCGGCGTAGCGGATGCAATGTCCAGCCAATAACCATCTGCTTGCACCTCAATCCGCCCACTATCGACCAAGTAGTTGCCGTACAGTGCGCGTAACAGGGTTGATTTACCCGAACCTGAGCGTCCGTTTAGCACCAAGCATTCCCCTTGATTGACGCTAAAACTGGCCTGTGTGAGCACCGGCAGTTCCACGCCTCCTTGGTTATGCAATACAAAGCGTTTGCTTACCTCACTCGCTCTGAGCATGGTTTCCATTCCAGATATCCTTAATTTTGAAGAACCGAAGACACCAATAGTTGGGTATAGGGATGTTGTGGGTCGTCTAACACCTGATCGGTGAGCCCTGATTCGACCACCCGGCTCTGTTTCATTACCATGAGTCGATCGGCCAACAGGCGCGCTACCGCAAGGTCGTGGGTGACGATAATCACCGACAGGTTTAGCTCGTTGACCAAGCGACGTAGCAAATCGAGAAGGCGCGCCTGTACCGATACGTCCAAGCCGCCGGTGGGTTCGTCCATAAAAATCAGCTGGGGATGAGTGACCAGATTACGGGCAATCTGCAAGCGCTGCTGCATGCCACCGGAGAAGGTGGTCGGCATATCATCTACCCGCCCCTGATCGATCTCCACATCCGACAGCCAGCGCAGTGCTTGTTCGCGAATACTGCCATAGTGGCTAAGGCCCTTGGCCATTAGTCGCTCGCCAATATTGCCACCGGCAGACACGCGGGGCCGCAGCCCATCCATAGGATGTTGGTGGACCACGCCCCACTCAGTGCGCAGCAGACGCCTGCGCTCACTCTCGGGCATGCCATAGAGATCATTCATTTGATCGCCTTGATCACCTTTTACAGTACCGCGATACAAAACAGAACCTGCGTCTGGTTTAAGGCGCCCCGACAAGGCTTGCAGCAAGGTACTCTTGCCCGAGCCAGACTCACCGACAATCCCCAGCACCTCTCCGGGGTAGAGATCGAAACTGACCTCGCTGAAGCCCTTGCCCGGTGCATAGAGCTTGCTCAGTGCGTCCACCACCAGCAGTGGGCGGTCGGCTTGGCCGTGGATCTTTTGCTGAACGGGACCAGATTTTGAGATGACTGAATTCATCGCTGTCATTGTGGGCGCTCCTCGTCACTACTTAGCGGCTTGTTGCTCTGCTGCTGGCCGCGGCAGTAATCGGTGTCAGAACAGATAAACACACTGCCCCCTTGGTCATCGATAACCACCTCATCGAGGAAGGACTCGGTCGAACCACAGATACTGCAGGGCTCATCCCAACGCTGCACTTCAAAGGGGTAGTCATCGAACTCAAGGCTCTGCACCTCGGTATGGGGCGGAATGGCGTAGATGCGTTTCTCGCGCCCAGCACCAAACAGTTGCAACGCAGGCGAGTTATCCATCTTGGGATTGTCGAATTTGGGAATCGGTGACGGGTCCATAATGTAGCGGCCGTTCACCTTGACCGGATAGGCATAAGCGGTGGCGATATGCCCATACTTGGCAACATCTTCGTAGAGCTTGACCTGCATAATCCCGTACTCTTCCAGGGCATGCATCTTGCGGGTCTCGGTCTCGCGCGGCTCGATAAAGCGCAGCGGCTCAGGGATTGGTACCTGATACACCAAAATCTGCTCACTCGCCAACGGCGCTTCCGGGATGCGGTGGCGGGTCTGGATAATGCTCGCCTCGGCGGTTTTTTCTGTGGTAGCGGCTTCCGCGACGTTTTCGAAGAAGGCGCGAATGGATACCGCATTGGTAGTGTCATCGGCGCCTTGGTCAATCACCTTCAGGGTATCTTGTTGGCCAATGATTGCCGCTGTGACCTGCACCCCGCCGGTTCCCCAGCCATAGGGCATCGGCATCTCGCGCCCACCGAAGGGGACTTGATAACCGGGTATCGCCACCGCCTTGAGGATGGCGCGACGGATCATCCGTTTGGTTTGCTCATCTAGGTAGGCGTAGTTGTAACCGCTATTAAGTTGCTCAGTCATCTTGCTCCTCCTGTGAAGCGGTGGGCTCAGCTTGAGGCGCTTTGGCCAGTTGCTGGTCGTAGGCCTTGTGTAGATCGCGTAGCAAGGCCAACTCTGATTGGAAGTCCACGTAATGGGGCAACTTCAGGTGTGAGACAAAGCCTGCAGCCTCGACATTGTCGGCATGGGCCAGTACAAATTCTTCATCCTGAGCGGGGCCATCGACCGCTTCGCCACGTTCGCGTGATTGCAGGGCGCGATCGACCAAGGCCATCGACATCGCTTTGCGCTCGGTAAAGCCCATACTCAGGCCATAACCACGGGTAAAGCGCGCCCGTTGCTGCTCGCTGGCCTCGAAGCCGTTAATCATCTGGCACTCGGTCAGCTCTATCTCGCCAATCTCAATCTCAAAGCCGAGCTCCTCACTGTCGAGGAATAAACTAACCTTGCCGGAGCGGATCTCGCCAGCGAAAGGATGGTTGCGCCCATAGCCGCGCTGGGTGGAATAACCCAAGGCGAGCAAGTAGCCTTCGTCACCGCGCACCAGTTGCTGCAGGCGGGCGCTGCGGTCGCAAGGGTAATCGATCGGTTGCTCGGTAACATCGCTGGGCGCTTGCTGCTGGTCGTGCTCTTCAACCACCAATTGCAAACGCTCCAACATGCTCATCACTTGCGGGCAGCGGGCAAAATCTTGCTCGGGCCGCGTGCGGTAATCTGTGCTTTGCTGTGTGTTTGCTTCTTCGTTTTCCTTCTCGCTTTGTAGGGAGCTGTCTTCGGCTAACAACGCGAAATCGAGTAAGCGATGGGTGTAGTCGTAGGTTGGCCCTAGCACCTGACCACCGGGCAGATCCTTGTAGGCCGCCGAGATGCGTCGTTCCACCTTCATTGCAGCGGTATCTACCGGCTCTAATACAGCCAAGCGCGGCAAGGTAGTGCGATAAGCGCGTAGTAAGAAGATTGCCTCCACCAAATCGCCAGCAGCTTGCTTGATTGCCAGTGCCGCTAGTTGCTTGTCGTAGATACCGCCCTCAGTCATCACCCGATCTACCGAACCGGCCAGTTGCTGCTCGATCTGCGCCACTGACAGCTCATCAATGCGGCTATCGCCCCGGCGCTTTTGCGCCTGTAAGCGGTGTGCGGCTGCAATTGCCTGCTCACCCCCTTTTACTGCTACGTACATGCTAACACCTCGACAACGGTGGTTCTTGGTAGAGCCAATAGCTGGTCGCCTGCGACAAACAGCAGATCCAGCCCTAAGGGAAAGCGTCCTTCGCGCAGCGCGTTGAGCCACGCAGGATCAAGATCGCCCAAACAGATTTGTTTGTGCCCAGAGATGCCCGGGCCACTAATCGCCAAGGATAATCCGCGATCAAGTTGATCGACCTCGATGATCACTGTGGCGCTGCGGTCCGGGTACTCCTCAGAGCCGAGGGCAAAGTCCTTGGCCACATAATCGCCATGGTCGCCCCGGCCTATCACCACAAAGCTGGCTGCGTGGGTCTCGTCGACCAGATTTACCCCGCAGTGAAAGTGCAGGTTTGCGCCTATCTCGGCTTGCGACGCCAAGCGCGGTGATAGCCACAACGGCGTGTTGCCATCGCACAGGCTTAGCACTACCTCGCTGGCGGCGGCGCTCATATCGCCAAAGCCGGCATGTCGCCCCAAGGTGTGGCGACTGCCCGGCTCAGACAAGGCTGTTAGCACCTGGCGAAAACAGGCCTGAGAGTGGTGAACAACATCACGCATGCCTTCAGTAATACAGGTTTGTGTCATGGTGAAATCCTTAGTGTTTGCTTTAAATGCCCCACGGTTTAGTCCTCGCCTCGCACCATGGTGAAGAAGTCCACCTTGCTGGTGGCAACTTGCTCGGCGCGCGCCGCATCTGCCGCTTCTTTGGCTTGCTCTAACGGTTCGATCACTTGCTCGGTCAACAGGGATTGATACTTGGGTTGCTGCAACAGGCCATCGAGCAAGGCCGCCAGCTCAGCATGGGCCTTATTGCGCCCCTGCAGGTAGCTACTGCCCAGGGTGCCGTTGTTCAGCCTTACCGCAGCCCGGGTGATGGTGACATCGCCAATATTGAATTGGCGGCCACTGCTGCCAATGCGCGCGCGCACCTGCGCCAGGCCGATTTCCGGTGCGCGCACCACGGTGTAATCGGGCTGTAGTTCCAGCTCTGTCCAACACTGCTGCAGTTGCGCAAAGTCGGCTTTGGCCAGTACCGACATCCAGCGGGCGCGTGATTTCAGTTGACTCATCTAGTGCTCCATTACCAGTTCGACGAAATCAGAGCGGGTGTTAGAACACGAATGCTCAGCGACGATCTGGGTGTCTTTGATCAGGTTGATGGTGTTGATTTTCAACACCGGAATGCTGTGATTGATTTGTAGCTGCCGACACATCTCGGGGCTGGCAATTTGCGCCCTTACCCGGGTTTGCTTGCGCACCAACTGGACGCCGAGCTCTTTGTTGATAAAGGCGTGTAATGAGCCGCACTTAAAGTGTTTCAGCACCGGCCACCAGCTCATATCCGCAAAGTAGTGGTCGATAAGCGCGCGCGGTACGCCGTCGGTTCGACGGAAGGTACGGATATGGATAATCTTGCTATCGCAGCTTACGCCTAGGCGCTCGGCTATCCGCTCGGAGGCCTTTATGGTGCGCGACTGCAACACCTCGCAGCGTGGCAGGCTACCCTGCTCTAGTACGTTGGCGGTGTAATGGGCGCCGGAATGCAGCAGATAATCGGCTGGACGCGACAGCACCATATTGCCCTTGCCTTGCTGGCGCAGCACCAAGCCCTGTGACACCAGCTCATCCACCGCCCGCCGCACAGTATGGCGGTTCACCGCAAATCGTCCGGCTAAGGTGGACTCCGATGGCAGATAATCGCCCGGACGGTAGTCTTGCAGTACCTCGCTTTCCAGCTCTTTGGCGATATTCATGTAGACAGCCACTTGCTCGCTCCTCGTTGGCCATAACCGGCAACTTGTCTAGACAAGTTGCCGCAAAAAAAGCGCTTAGATAAAGCGCTTGCGGATCACTTGCGACATAAAGTCGATGGCGCTAACGGTGATGATCACCACCAGCATGATTGCTGCGGTTTGCTGGAACTGGAAACCACGGATAGCCTCCCACAGCAGTACACCTACCCCGCCAGCCCCCACCATTCCGACTACTGTCGCCGAGCGAACGTTGGACTCGAAACGGTACAAAATAAATGAGATCCACAGCGGTAACACTTGAGGGATCACGCCATAGACGATCTCTTCGAGCTTGTTGGCACCGGTCGCCCGGACACCTTCGACGGTGCCAAGGTCAATGGCTTCCACCGCTTCTGAGAACAGCTTGGCCAACACCCCGGTGGTATGGACAAACAAGGCCAGTACGCCAGCAAACGGCCCTAGGCCAACCGCCACCACAAACAACATGGCGAACACCATCTCGTTGATTGCGCGGGCGGCGTCCATTAGGCGGCGTACCGGTTGATAGATCCAGGCTGGAACAATGTTGTCAGCGCACAGCAGACCAAAGGGAATCGAGAACACCACGGCGAGCGCGGTTCCCCACACAGCAATCTGGATGGTGACGATGGTCTCTTCCAGATAGAGCTGCCACAGTGAGAAATCCGGTGGCACAAAGTCGGCGGCGAGCTCGGCCATATTGCCGGCATCGCGGATCAGCTGACCGGGGTCCATTTCGGCGCCATACCAAGACCACACCAGTACGGCCACGAGAACCAGCATTGAGGTGAATGTGAGCAGACTGATACGCTGGGGGACTTGGTGCTCCAGCAGCTGCTTTTGACTCGCTTCCATGTACATCTTTTCCTTATCAGCGGGGCTTGGCTTTGCGCCCTGCCCCTTGTTTGTTGCGGCTAACTAGCGGCAGGCTTAGCTTGCGTTCATTGCATCCAACGCAGCCATTTGACGATTCAGCTCAGCCAGTTTGGCGTCGATGGCGTCCAGCTCCGCTTTGTCTGCGTCGCTCAGGTCGGCTTTATTCATAATCACGCTGCGGTTTTTGAACAGCTGTAACTGGCGGATAGGCAGCAGTTGCAGGTCGCTAGAGGCTTTGAAGGGTGCCCAGTCAAGGCCCGCAAGTACGTCGATTTCCGCTTGGTTACCTGACTTGCCGTAGCTCATAAAGAAGTCGTACACCGCTTGTTTGGTCTCAACAGGCAGATTCTTGCGCCATACGATGGGATCGGAAGGGATCAGCGGTGATTTCCAAATGATTTTCAGGTCTTCCGCTTTCTCAGGGTTGTTGGCAGTAAAGCGGGCCACGTTTTCGGTGTTATTGGTGGCAACGTCCACCTGCTTGTTCACTACCGCAAAGGCGTTGACTTCGTGGCTGGCGTTTACCGAACGTTTGAAATCAGATGGGCTGATTTGGTTTTGTGCGAATACGTAGTAAGAAGGCACCAGAAAACCAGAGGTAGAGTTTGGATCGCCGTTACCAAAGCTCAGGTCGCCTCGGGCTGAGATCATATCTTCTACCGAGTTGATGGGGCTGTCTTTGTGGGTAATCAGCAAGCTCCAGTAACCCGGGTTACCGGATGCATCAACGGTTTGGGCGAAGATTTCACCGCCTGCGCGATCCACTGCTTCCATGGCAGATTTGTTGCCATACCACGCTACATCCACCTTGTCGAAACGCATGCCCTGAATGATGCCGGCATAGTCAGGTGCGAAGAAGGCTTTTACCTCAACGCCGAGCTTTTCGCCCATATCGTCAAGGAAGGTTTGCCAGGCGGCTTTCAGGTTTTGCTGTGACTCGGTTGAGATGATCCCAAAGTTAATCTTCTCAAGTGGCTGTTCGTCGGCAATGGCTGGTGCGCTGCTGACTGCGGCTACCATAGCCAGTTGAGTAAGGACCCTCTTAAACTTGCATAACATGTTGGTTAACTCCGTTTAGTTGTTATACGCAGGTTGTTGACCCAAACCTACGCCACCGATACCGACTGGTTGCGTTGCCTGGGGTGTTTGAGATTGACTGGTGTAGATAGAATCGAGCACCTCTTGGGTGCACTGTTCGCTGGGGCCGTCGAAGAACACTTCACCGGCGCGCAGAGCGATAATGTGGTCGCTGTAGCTTTTCGCGTAATCGACCTGATGAAGGGTCACAATCACAGGGATCCCTTCACGTTGATTAATGTCTTTAAGCAGCTCCATCACGATCCGTGATGACTCGGGGTCGAGCGATGCAATCGGCTCGTCGGCGAAGATGATCTTGGCGTCTTGCATCAGTGCACGGGCTATCGCTACCCGCTGCTGCTGACCCCCGGATAAGGTCGACACCCGCTGCTGGGCAAAGGCCGCCATCCCCACTCGCTCAAGGGCCTGCAAAGCGCGCATTTGCTGCTCGCGGGTAAACTGGCCACTTAAGGTGCGCCACCAAGGCGTTTGGTTCAGTGCGCCAACCAATACGTTGGTCATAACAGTGAGTCGATTGACCAGATTGAACTGCTGGAAGATGTAACCGGCGCGGGCGCGGCATTGGCGCACCTGCTTACTGGCTTTACCGCCAGCTTGTACTTGGCTGCCAAGCACACTCACCTGCGCCGCGGGATCTTTGTCGGAATAGACCAAGCCACTGAGGTGGCGCAACAAGGTAGACTTGCCTGAGCCAGAGGGACCGAGTAAAGCGGTCATGCTGCCATTGGTAATATCAAGGTTGATATCTTTGAGCGCGTGTTTGTCGCCAAAGGTTTTGCTCAGTCCTTTGACCTGAATAATCGCTTCCATGTTGCTGCCTTGCTGCTTGAACTAACAGCATCTTGGCGGGCAACTATGAACTATTCATGGAGGTAAATTGACATAAATATGACACCCAAGCACCGATATCATACTTGTGTAAAATCGAGCAAGCCCCTGTTCTACTGGTACTTTGTCCATAAACAGAGCCATCACAAGGCCACTTGTCTAGATATGTTGGTAAGAAAAGCTTCAACTAGTTTGGTGCTGATATCGACTTTGCGCACCAGCAACGCAGACACAAAAAAGGCCGCAGTTTTGGTACTGCGGCCTGTCTTAATAAACTTGAGTTAGTAAACCTGAGATTTGCCCCTAACTGGCACTAACGGCAGGCTGTTTAATCATGGTGGTTAAACGCGCCGCGCAGACCTGCTGTTGCTGTTGAAAGATATCGATCTGCCACACCTGTACTTGTCGCCCCATCGATAGCGGCTTGGCTTTCGCTGTCACCACGCCATCGCGCACGGCCTTCATATGGTTGGCGTTAACTTCCAAGCCCACCACAGCGCCGCCCTGCTCCACTGTAAGGTAGGCAGCGCAACTGGCTAAGCTCTCAGCCAGCACGACACTGGCACCACCATGCAGCAGACCCATGGGTTGCTTCACTTTGGCTGTCACCGGCATCTCGGCACACAGGTAATCGTCGCCCACCTCAGTAAAGGTGATATCCAGATGACCGAGCATATTGCCCTGACTCATGGCATTGAGCTGCTCGAGTTTGACTGGTTGGGCCCAGATACTCATGCCGCTTGCTCCTGCTCAGATTCGACCGTTTTAGCGGCATTACCCAGCGCATGCTCCAGCAAGGCTTGCAGCGGATGCTGCATCTTATCGCCTTCCATGCGCTTGGTCTGACTGCGACAGGAATAGCCGGTGGCCACGCAGCGTTCGGCCGGTAGCTGTTCGCGCTTGACCTGCCAACTGCTGCGATAGATCTCCTTCGAGGTCTCGACCTGTTTGGCATCGTGACCATAGGTGCCCGCCATGCCGCAACAGCCGACGGTGACCTTCTCAAGGCGTTGGCCGAAGTGGCTAAACACCAGCTGCCATTGCTTGAACGCATCGGCATGCAAGGAGGTCTCGGTGCAGTGTGGGAAGAAGTACCACGGCTGTTCGCTTTGCTCGACGCTCTGCGCCTCCTCTGGTAAGGCATTCACCAGCCACTCTTGCGGCAGTTGTACCTCGAAGTCGCCGCGCGCATCGCCAAGCGCTTCTTTGTACTCGTCGCGATAACACAACACCGTAGCAGGCTCTAACCCAACCATAGGCAGATCTAGTTCGGCCACGGTGTTTAAAAATGCTGCAGTGCTCTTAGCGGTACGGCCAAACTTACCCAAGAAGCCCTTCACATGCTGCGGCTTACCGTTCGGCTTAAATGGCAGCAACACACAGTGGTAGCCCAGTTTGGCGCAGAACTGTACAAAGCGCTCCACCAAGTCCGCCTCGTAGTATGAGGTGAATGGGTCTTGTACTAGGAGCACGGTGCGCTGGCGTTGCTCGTCGCTCAGCCCACGCAGCATCTTCAAGGTTTGCTTGTCGTTGAGTACTTTAGGCACCCGTTTGCGCAGCGCTGGCGCACTTAAGCGAGGGATATCAACCATGCCCACGCTCTTCTCAATCAAGCCATTGAGCCAGGCTGGGCTCATCATGGCGTTGAACAGGCCGGGCGCTTTGGCCATCAGCGGCGCATAACTCTCTACATAGGCAACAAAGTAGTCTTTTAGCGGACGCAGGTAGCGGCCATGGTAGAGGTTTAGGAAGCGGGCGCGGAAGCTTGGCACATCCACTTTAATTGGACACGCGGTGGTACAAGCTTTACAGGCCAAGCAGGTTTGCATGGCGTGATAGACCTCGTGGCTGTAGTCGTAGTTGCCTTTGCGCAGCGCCATACTGTTGCGCAGGCGTAGCAGCCAGGTCTCTGGGTGAACGGTGAAACGCTGCTGCTTTTTCTCCTGCACCAGCGGGTCAACTTTGAGCTTTTCTAGCTGGCGCAGCCACTCGCGCACCAAGCCTGCCCGCCCTTTCGGCGAGAAGCGGCGATCGCCGGTGGCCTTAAACGATGGACACATCGGCGAGTCCAGATCGTAGTTAAAGCACAAGCCATTGCCGTTACACTCGAGCGCGGTGTTGAAGCTGTCGCGCACCTCAATCGGGATTTGCCGGTCATAGGCGCCGCGCTTGGTGCCATCCACTGAGACGAGCTGCTCGCTGTTGTTAAACGGCGTACAGATCTTACCCGGATTGATTTGGTTGTGCGGATCGAAGGCCGTCTTGATTCGACGCAACTCTTTAAACAGCTCCTCACCGAAGAACGAGGGGCTATATTCTGAGCGGAAGCCCTTACCGTGCTCGCCCCACATCAGGCCGCCGTACTTGGCAGTCAGCATCACCACCTTATCGGAGATGCTGCGCAGCAGGCGTTCCTGCTCGGGATCGCACATGTCGAGCGCCGGGCGAACGTGCAGCACGCCCGAGTCCACGTGGCCGAACATGCCGTAGTTAAGGTCGTAGCTATCAAGCAGCTCGCGGAACTCCACGATGTAATCCGCCAGATGCTCCGGTGGCACGCAAGTATCTTCAGCAAAAGCGATCGGCTTGGCCCAGCCTTTGGCGTTACCCAGAAGACCCACCGCCTTTTTACGCATGCCGTAGATGGCGTTGATCTCGCTAAGCTGATGGCATATCTGATAGCCAATTACGCCCTTCTCGTTGCCCGCATCGAGGCGCTCGGTAAGTGCGGCGATCTTTTGCTGCTGCTTAGCCTCGTCGTCTTCGGCGAACTCAACGATATTGATGCCCTGCATATCGGCATCAGGCAGGTCGGTGATCAGTGCCTTTACGCTGTCCCAGACCACATCTTCACGGGCCAGGTTCAGCACCTTGGAGTCGATGGTTTCCACCGATAACGCATCGGCCTTAACCAGCGCAGGAGCGTGGCGCAAGGCTGAATCGAAGGAGTCGTATTTAACCGTAACCAGCGAGCGCAGCTTAGGGATTGGCGTTAGATCGAGCTTGGCTTCACCGATAAAGGCCAGTGAGCCCTCTGAGCCACATAGCAAGCGGGTCAGATCGATGGTTTGATCATCTTGATCATAGGCGTTCTTCAAGTCATAACCGGTCAAGAAGCGGTTTAGCTTGGGAAAGCGTTGCTCAATCAGCGCACGCTGATCCACACAGGCCTCAACCGCAGCAGTGTAAAGGCGCTGACTGGCCGCATGCAGCGAGGAGATCTTATCTAAGGCCACCGGCGCGGTATCAATACGCTCGCCGTTGGCGAGTACCGCAGTAACCGACAACACGTGATCACTGGTTTTTCCGTATACCAATGAACCCTGCCCTGAGGCATCGGTATTGATCATGCCACCCAAGGTGGCGCGGTTGCTGGTGGACAGATCGGGCGAGAAGAACAAGCCGTGTTGCTTCAGCGCTTGATTAAGTTGGTCTTTAACAATACCGCACTGTACCCGCACCCAACGCTGCTCAACGTTGATCTCCAGTACCTTGTTCATATGGCGAGACAAGTCCACCACAATCCCTTCGGTTAGCGATTGCCCGTTGGTGCCAGTGCCACCACCGCGCGGGCTCAGTTTGATGTCGGTGAAACGACTGGTCGAGGCAATCCGGGCGATCTGCTGAATGTCTTCCGTCGAGCGCGGATAGACCACCGCTTGTGGCAGGTACTGGTAGACAGAGTTATCCGTTGCCACTGCCAAACGACTGCTGTAGGTAGTTTCGATATCACCGCTAAAGGCGGATTGTTCTAACTTTGAGAGATATTCTAAATAGCGCGTCTCTAGCGCATCTGAAGGCGTTAATCGCGGGATCATCACTCCATTGTCCCTTTCAATCTATTGAAAACTCGCTGGATTGTACCATGTGAAACCCAGCACGTACTTAACTTTCATTCGCTGGTTCTTCTTACAACAAGTGCTGACAAAATTTACTGACAAAAAGCTTAGGGTAAGGTGCTACTGCTTTGGGCTTTCAGCACCTTAAGCTCAAGCTCTTCAACCCGTTTCACCAACAGCGCCGCGCGATGACCTAAGGCCACGTGGCTATTAGGAAAGACTACGCCGCGAGCGCCACCTTCGATCCGTGTGGCTTTGCCATTTTGCTTGGCGATAATCGCCCCTTCGCTAAATTCGGTGAAGTTAGCCAGCTGATCGTCAAAGGTGAACTCGAAATCGTCGGCAAGCTTGGTCAGCTCTTCGGTGACCTGATAGACATAGGCGCGGTGGGTATCAAAATCGAGGCGCGGCTGCTGCGGCTGACTAAGCAATTGCTGAATGGCCGCATCAAAGCGCTGTAGTCGACTCAAATCATTCTGACCAAAGTCATTTACGCGCCCCAGCTCAAGGGTATAGGCAAACGCACTGTGGTTTTTAGCGCTGTGATAGCTAAAGGTAGTGGTCGGTTTGTTGGAAAACAGTACCGCATAAATCCCACAACTTTGTAGGAACGCCAGCTGCTCGGTCACCAACAGCTCGTTCCCATGGGGATAGACCGCGAACTTTTCATGCTTGCTGGCGCGGATAGCGGTGTGCATATCAAAATGATAAGGCTGCAAATGACTAAAGCGCGCAAAAAACTGCGCCACTTGCTGCTCTAGCTCTGCAGCGCGTAGGGTTTCGTAGCTTTGCGGGTAGTCTTGATGGGCACCGCAGAATAAGCGATTCATGTTCACCGAGGTCTCGCGGCAGCCCTGTTCGATGGCAGGTAAATTGCCCAAAATAAGCAACAATGGCTGGGTCACCGCAACTTGTCCGGTCACGATTTGCTCGCAAAATCGATTAAGCCATTCGATCGGTGCGGTTTCATTGCCATGCACGCCAGCCGAGATGACGACGGCACGGCGATAATGCTCTGTGCCATGCGGCAGAACCTGCACTACCCCCGGCGCGCTCTGGCTAATACTCAGTTGCTCTACGGAAAAATCAGGCAAAGGATTGCCCTGCTGGCTATGCGCCAGAAAATCAAAGCTGGTTGAATGCACGGTGTTACTTCCTTGTGATATCAATTACTCGGGCTAATTGTGTAGATTAATTTAAGGCTCGAGCATCAACAGTATGCGGCTTCAGCGCGCATAAAAAAAGAGGAGCATGATGCTCCTCTTTATCGATTGCTTACTTAATCAGTGATTAAGCAGGAATTACTTTTTCCAAGTGCCAGATGCGCTCTACGTAATCTTCAATCGAGCGGTCAGAGTTGAACTTACCAACAGACGCTGAGTTGATGATTGCCATGCGCGCCCAGCCTTTCTGGTCGCGGTAAGCCGCATCGATAGCTTTGTTCGCGTCTGAGTAAGATTCGAAGTCAGCCAGACACAGGTATGGGTCGCCACCGTCAAGCAGGCTGTGCTTGATAGAAGACAGCTCACCAGGGTTACCCGGGGTGAAGAAGTCAGTGTCGAACCAATCCAGAACAGCTTTCAGCTCAGGGTTGCTGTAGTAGTAATCCCATGGGTTGTAACCAGCAGCCTTGGCAGCTTTCACTTCGTCACAGTCCATACCGAAGATGAAGATGTTGTCATCGCCCACTTCTTCACGGATTTCTACGTTTGCACCGTCCATAGTACCCAGAGTCAGGGCACCGTTCAGAGCGAACTTCATGTTACCGGTACCTGAAGCTTCGTAACCAGCAGTTGAGATTTGCTCAGATACGTCAGCCGCTGGGAACAGTTTCTCAGCCAGAGTTACGCGGTAGTTAGGCAGGAATACAACTTTCAGCTTGCCTTTGATGCGAGGATCGTTGTTTACCTTGTCAGCTACTTTGTTGATGCCGTAGATGATGTCTTTAGCCAGCTTGTAACCCGGAGCCGCTTTCGCGCCGAAGATGTATACACGTGGGTGCATATCCAGGTCTGGGTTTTCCAGCAGACGACGGTACAGAGCCATGATGTGAATCAGGTTCAGTTGCTGACGCTTGTACTCGTGTAGACGCTTGATTTGGATATCGAAGATAGCAGATGGATCCACTTCTACATCACACAGGTCTTTAATAACCTTGGCTAGTTGAACCTTCTTAGTGTGCTTGATGTCCATGAATTTCTTCTGGAACTTAGCATCGTCAGCGAACTCGTTGGCTTTGCTCAGCAGGTTCAGGTCACGTGGCCATTGGTCACCCACTAGGTCGGTGTACATAGACGCCAGTTCTTCGTTACAAGCCAGCAGCCAGCGACGTGGAGTTACACCGTTGGTTACGTTCTCGAAACGCTCAGGCCAGATTTCGTAGAACTCTGGGAACAAGTCTTCTTTAACCAGCTCAGAGTGCATTGCTGCAACACCGTTGGTCTTGAAGCTGCCGATTACACACAGGAACGCCATGCGAACCATGCGGCTCTCACCTTCTTCGATGATAGACAGACGACGCTTCATTTCGTCGTTGCCAGGCCATTTAGCTTCAACCACGTCTTCCAGGAAGCGACGGTTGATTTCGTAAATGATTTCCAGGTGACGAGGCAGTACTTTCTCGAACAGGTATACAGCCCACTTCTCTAGTGCTTCTGGCAGCAGAGTGTGGTTGGTGTAAGCGAAGGTCTCTGAACATACTTTCCACGCTTCGTCCCACTGTAGGCCTTCTTCGTCGATCAGAATGCGCATCAGTTCAGGGATAGCGATGGTTGGGTGAGTATCGTTCAGCTGAACAACGGCTTGCTTAGAGAACTGAGAGAAATCAGTGTGATTACGCTTGTAACGACGGATGATGTCTTTCAAAGAACATGCACAGAAGAAGTACTGCTGAATCAGACGCAGTTCTTTACCCGCTTCGGTTTCATCGTTCGGGTACAGTACTTTAGATACCGCTTCAGCTTGAGATTTCTCAGCTTGAGAGTCGATGTAACCACCGGCGTTGAATACATCCCAATCGAAGAAGTCAGCTGCTTTAGATTCCCACAAACGCAGTACGTTTACAGTTTTCGCTTCGTAGCCAACTACTGGGATATCCCATGGCACACCCTTGATTTTCCGGCCAGCGTGCCACACTTTGCGCATCTTGCCGTCTTCACCGAATACGGTCTCTACGTAACCGTATAGTGGAACTTCTTGTACAGATTCTGGACGGCAAATCTCGAATGGGTTGCCGTATTCACGCCAGCTGTCTGGACGCTCGATCTGACGACCGTTTTGGATTTCTTGACGGAACAGGCCGTGCTCGTAGTGGATGCCGTAGCCAACCGCTGGGTAGTTCAGGGTAGCTAGAGAATCGATGAAACAAGCAGCCAGACGACCCAGGCCACCGTTACCCAGAGCCATATCAGGCTCTTCATCACATACGTCGTTGATGTCCTTGCCCAGATCGCTCAGTGCATCACGTGCTGCTTCGAAAACGCCTACGTTGTGCAGGTTGTTAACGGTCAAGCGACCCATCAAGAACTCTAGAGAAAGATAGTGAACCGCACGCGAGTCGTTGTCAGCGTTGGCTTTTGAAGTTTGAGTCAGGCGCTCGAAGATAAGTTCGTTAACAGCTGAGCAGGTCGCTTTCCACCATGCTTGGTCGTTAGCGCGACTTTCATCAGTGCCGTAGGTGCTGCGCAGATGGCGAACGATAGAGTCTTTAAACTCTTTCTTGCTTAAGCCAAGAGAGTTGGCTTGTGCCTTTTTAGCGGCCATAGTCTTTTCCTTTATGTCTAACCTTTGACGACGTTTTGTTGCCTACACGGTGTTAACCGATTTTGGGACTAGCCCGCCGTGCAAGCAAAAATTTGTTGAGACAGCAGCTTTATGAATTGATAAAGCAGGCTTAAAAATAAGCGACTTACAGTCCTTGCCTCTTAACGCTGACACAGTGTAAATAAATCCAGTGAAAAGCCCAGATCTTGAAAATGATTTCATTTGAAATAATTTTTCACAGGTTGATCAACGTCAAATGTTTTAGGGGGTAATTGTCGGTTTTTGAACCACTTTGCGCTAGAAAACATGGGGTATTTACACCACTTGTATCCGACCATAAGCGATTAACACGACAGAACAATTACAAAGCGAACAGTTTGAAAACGCTTCCCTGTTTAATATCTAAAATAGTTGCTCAATAGCAATCTCCGTCCATTGAGATTTTTATAGCGCAATAAAAAAGGAGCCATAAGGCTCCTTAATATCTAGCTTAGATTAGCGTTAGGCTTTGGCAAGGGCATCGGCAACGATTTTCTGCGCTTCTTGCTCAATCAGTTGGATGTGCTGTTCGCCTTTAAAGCTTTCCATGTAAATTTTATAGATAGCCTCGGTACCTGATGGGCGAGCAGCGAACCAACCGTTCTCGGTCACCACCTTCAAGCCACCAATCGCAGCATCGTTCCCCGGTGCTTTGGTCAGTTTGGCAATGATCGGCTCGCCAGCCAGGGTTTCCGCTTCCACCATCGATGGGTCCAGCTTGCTCAGAACCGCTTTTTGCTCGATGGTTGCAGGCGCATCGATGCGGCGATATACCGGCTCGCCGAACTCAGCCACAAAGGCTTGGTAGTGCTCACCCGGATCTTTACCGGTTACCGCGATGATCTCGGCAGCGAGTAAGGCCAGAATGATACCGTCTTTGTCGGTGCTCCATACCTTGCCATCACGGCGCAGGAACGAGGCCCCGGCACTCTCTTCACCGCCAAAGGCGATGCCGCCATCGAACAAGCCGTCTACGAACCATTTGAAGCCCACGGGTACTTCTTTTAGCTCGCGCCCCAGTTTGCCCGCTACGCGGTCAATCATAGAGCTGGATACCAGGGTCTTACCAATAGCGGCATTGGCTGACCAACCTTCGCGGTTGCTATATAGATAGTTGATAGCAACAGCCAGGTAGTGGTTAGGGTTGAGCAAGCCACTGCTTTTAGTAACGATGCCGTGGCGATCGTAGTCAGGGTCGTTGCCCACAGCCACGTCGAACTTGTCTTTTAGTGCAATCAGACCCGCCATGGCGTAAGGCGACGAGCAATCCATACGGATCTTGCCGTCTTTATCAACGGTCATAAACGAGAAGGTCGGGTCGATGCGATCGTTTACCACCTCGATATCCAGGCCGTAACGCTCAGCAATCGCAGGCCAGAAGGCCACGCCGCTACCGCCGAGGGTATCTACGCCGATTTTCACCTTAGCCTTAGCGATCGCCTGCATGTCGAGTACGTTTTCCAGATCGTCAACGTATGGCGTGATGTAGTCGTAAGACTCAATGCCATCGCTGGCCAATGCCTGCTCGTAAGGCACGCGCTTAATTGCGCCGGTGTCTTCCGCCAGGATTTGGTTGGCACGGTTCTGCACCCAGGTGGTGATATCGGAGTCAGCCGGGCCACCGTTTGGTGGGTTGTACTTAAAGCCGCCGTCTTCTGGTGGGTTGTGTGAAGGGGTAATCACTACGCCGTCGGCTTGATCGCTGTTAGCCTCGTTGTAGGTCAAAATGGCGTGCGAGATAACCGGCGTTGGAGTGTAGCCAGAGCCTTCTTGATAACGCACTTTTACGCCATTTGCCGCGAACACTTCCAGCGCTGAGCAAAATGCTGGCTCAGACAGCGCGTGGGTGTCTTTACCGATAAACAGTGGACCATCGATGCCTTGCGACTGACGGTATTCAACGATGGCCTGGCTTACCGCCAGAATATGGTCTTCGTTGAAGGCCTTGTTGGCTGAGGTGCCGCGGTGTCCTGAGGTACCGAATGCTACTTGCTGCTCGCGTACGCTAACATCGGGTTTTAACAGGTAGTAATCAGCAACCAGACGAGGGATATCAGCAAGTTGTGAAGGCAAAGCTGGCTTTCCAGCCTGTGGGTGTAGTGCCATGTTGGCTTCTCCGCTTCCTTGAAGTTAGAAATTAAATAAGATCGACCAGATCCTGGTAGCTTGCTTGGGCAAGGCCCATTTGCTCGGCTACCTGTGACAGAATTTTTCGTTTTCTATCGGTGTTGGTATTGGTAATCACGAAGTAAGGGGTCTCAGGAATTGCCTGAGGCTTGGTGGTTTTACCGGTTTCCAACAACGTTTCTTTAGAAGTCGCAAAGTAGATGCGTTTGCTGCCTTTAATTTCGGTGGCCGCGCCAAACTTGTCGGCGTCATAGGCGTACAGGCGAGACATTAGCGCCAAAAAGCGTTTGGTAGAGCTGCGCAGCTCGGCAATCTCTTGCAGCGCATCGAAGGCTTGCGCAGGCGTTGCACTAGCAACCGGCTGTTGGGCAGGCTCAATCGCTACAGCCTCTACCTGTTCTGCTTGCGCTGCTTGCTCTGCTTGCTCTGCTTGCTCTGCTAGTTGTTCGGCCGTTTCAGGCTCAACAGCGGCTTGTTCTGCAACACTCTCTTGGGCTTGCTGTATGGCGTTAGCGTCTTGCGGCGCATCCACATCTAGCAGGCGACGCAGAATGTCTGAAGCGCTTTCACCGATGTATCGGGTTTGCCCTGCGATATAGAAATAAAGGTCATCATCGACTTCTATAGTTTTCATTGTTTCTTCTGTTTCGTAACATCGTCTTGCGGCTATTATACATATGGCCGAGAAGAACTCACCTGAGATAGATTGCAAATTAAGCGCTTGATTTCACAAGCGCAGGGAGAAAACGTTGTCACTTCATTATCAGATCCTTGGTGAAGGGGAACCGGTGGTTCTGCACCACGGACTCTTTGGTAGCTTGTCGAATCTGGCACTACTGGCAAAACACCTTGTTCAATTGGGATATCAAGTCATCAGCGTCGATGCACTCAATCATGGCCACTCCCCCACCAGCGACGATATGTGCTTTGCAACCCAAGCGAAACATTTGGCTTCCCTACTCGACCAACTCGCTATCGAGCGCTGCTGTATTGTGGGCCACTCGATGGGCGGTAAGGTGGCGATGGCGCTTGCGCTCACAGCCCCCGAGCGAGTGAAGGCGCTGGTTGTCGCCGATATCGCGCCGGTGGCCTACCAACATAGCCATCAGGCAGTGTTTGATGGCTTGCATGCGGTGCCCTTGGGCCAGATCACCAGCCGCCGCGACGCCGAACAGTATATGGCGCAGCATGTTCAAGAGCCGGGCGTTCGGCAGTTTCTACTTAAGTCACTCTCCAAAGAGCCAGAGGGCTGGCGCTGGCTGTTTCGCCTAAACGAATTGCGTCGTTGTTATCCGCAGATTATCGACTGGCAGGTCGAGGGCAGATACGAGGGGCCTTGCCTGTTTATTAAGGGCGCACGTTCTGACTATATAGAGGCAAAGTACCAGCCGCAGGTCGCGCAGATCTTCCCCCATGCTAGCTTGAAGATCATCGAACAGACCGGCCATTGGCTACACGCTGAAAAACCTGACATTTTCAATCGTTTAACCGAGCGTTTTTTGCACAGCCTAAATTAACATGGTTCAGGCGCTGTGCTATAGTGCGCCGCATATTTATGAACAGGGATGGTCATGCTCGCGCAATATATCGATACCTTCGAGGCTTGGGGTCTAAACCTTGGTCTGGTCGTTCTATTCTTTTTTATCGGCATGGCTATCCAAGATGTACTTAAGAAAGGCAATGTGCCTTTATTTGGCCGTGCGGTGGTATGGCTGGTGCTTTTCTTAGGTTGTGCAGGTTTCATTGCTAAAGGGTTGATACAGGTATTCTGGCAAGGTGCCGGTGTTGGCTAGCAGCAAGTTTTTTATTGTATATGGCAAAACAGAGCAGCGATCGAACTACAATCGATCTATTTTCTAATGAAAAGCGTGTCGGTCGTCCCCGTACTAATCCGCTAAGTCGTAAAGATCAGCTTCGCGCGAACAAGCGTAAGCAGATCCAGCGAGATCGGGAAAACGGCTTTAAGCGCATCGAACTAAAAGTGGATAGTGAACTGTTTGAGCAGCTCAACCAACTGGCAACTGACTCAGGTCTTAGTCGCAGCGAGTTGATTGCTGATATTCTTACTCAACAAGTTTCGCTTCTCAACGAAACACCTTAACACTGAATACAGGTATAACTATGGCGAGTGTTGGCATTTTCTTTGGCAGTGACACCGGTAACACCGAAGCTGTCGCGCAAATGATTCAAAAAGAACTTGGTAAAAAACTGGTAGAGATTAAAGATATTGCCAAGTCGACCAAAGAGGAAATCGACGAGTTTTCGTTGATCCTATTTGGTATCCCTACCTGGTACTACGGCGAAGCCCAGTGTGATTGGGATGACTTCTTCCCAGAGCTAGAGCAAATCGACTTCTCTGAAAAGCTGGTTGCGATCTTCGGCTGTGGTGACCAAGAAGACTACGCTGAGTACTTCCTGGACGCCATGGGCACCTTGAATGATATAGTGGTAGCAAAAGGCGCCACCGTTATCGGTCACTGGTCTACCGAAGGCTACGACTTTGAAGAGTCCAAAGCGATGGCCGATGACAACCACTTTGTGGGTCTTGGCATCGACGAAGACCGCCAGCCAGAGCTGACCGAAGCGCGGGTTAAAGCTTGGTGTGCACAGGTATACGAAGAGATGTGCTTGGCCGAGCTGGAAGGCTAAACCCTTGCTTACTTAAAAAGCACTTAATAATCTCTCAATAAAGCCGGTCAATCCGGCTTTATTTTTGCTTTAATTTAACCATGAGCAAATTATCCTACAGCGCACGTTGTGCCACCGCCCTACTCTTATTGTCCTCTGCAGCCACTGCAGATGTTTGGTATTTTCAAGATGAACGGGGGGTTATGCACTTCTCCCAGACCCGCAAAAGCGATAAGTGGCAGCTATTGATGCGCACGCCTTCGGGCGCAACCTTCCAAGCGCCGCGCTTGGCCCCTGCGCCGTCACGCCAAAAACTTGGCTACGATCAGTACATCCAAAAGAGCGCGGTACGTTATGCCTTAGATCCAGCACTGATCCATGCGGTCATCGCAGTAGAGTCAAACTATCAAGTGGATGCGGTATCGCGCGCTGGCGCAATGGGCCTAATGCAACTGATGCCAGCAACCGCCAAGCGATTCTCAGTGAGTGACCCGTTTGAGGCTGAACAGAATATCGATGCAGGTTCGAAGTACCTGCGTTGGCTGTTGGATGAGTTTGATTCACTGTCGTTGGCCTTAGCGGGCTACAACGCAGGCGAGAATGCGGTTAAGCGCTACGGCAATCAGATCCCACCATTTAATGAGACACAAAACTACGTTGAAAAGGTGATGCGTCGCTATCGCGAAAACCTAACTGCCTTACAATAGCGCCTTCCCTGTTATGCCGCCTCTACTTGGGCGGGCCTAAAACGGCGCTTCAAGCGGATATACAAAGTGCGCTCGATACGCGCGACAACCTCACCCTGTTCATCGACCACCTCGCAGACCATCTTAGGGTTAAACTTCTCCCCAGCCTCGGTAGCCATGCGCACTTCGCGTACAAAGCGCTCCTCAATATGAAAACGTGCGTAGAGTTTCCCCATGCCCGGCTTGATAAAGTCGATATGGGCCGACTTGTCCCAGATGTGGTAACGCGAGCCCAAAATGGCCATTAACATCAGCGGGTAAATAGGATCGGTCATCGCAAACATCGAGCCACCGAACTGGCTACGGTTGGCATTTTTGTTCCACCAGCTAAAACGTAGCGCCACTTCGCAATGTGTGAAGTCTTTAGATAAGCGCTTGATTTTGATACCCGATCCCCAGAATGGTGGCCAGAGATTGAGCGCTAATTTGGCAACGCCGGGGTTTGAGAGGAGCTTTTGAACCATGCTAACCCTTCCATGTGGTACGACCAGTAAGGCAAAAGCCTAAACAAAAACCGTTCGCAACACAAGAATTTGCCAATGGCGTTTATGTTTCGGTTGGAAGCACATATACTACGTGCAAACTTATAAGCATTTGCTAAACAAGCAAGGGATCAATACAACCGTTATGCCAGATAACAATGCAGCGCTAAAAAAGGCAGGCCTTAAGGTCACTCTTCCAAGAATGAAGATCCTGGACTTACTTCAGTCTCCAGGCAACCAGCATGTAAGTGCTGAAGACCTCTATAAACGCCTGCTCGACCAAGGAGAGGAAATCGGCCTAGCGACTGTATACCGGGTGCTTAACCAGTTCGACGATGCGGGCATCGTCACCCGTCATCACTTTGAAGGCGGTAAGTCCGTGTTTGAACTGAGCAGTCAAAAACACCACGACCACTTGGTATGTTTAGATTGTGGCAAGGTAATCGAATTCAGTGACGATACCATTGAAAGCCGCCAGCGTGAGGTGGCGCAGACTAATGGCATCGAGCTTACCAACCACAGCCTCTACCTCTACGGTAACTGCAGCAAAGCAGACTGCGAAAACAAGAAGTAAGCGCTCAAGCAATCACTTGCAAGTAAAGCCGGCTAACGCCGGCTTTATTGTTGATAGCCCCAGCGTTTAGATAGCCTGTGCTCGATATTTAGGTGATCCATCACGCGTGCCACAACATGGTCGACCAGGTCATCTATCGATTCCGGCTGGTGATAATAACCCGGACACGCTGGCATGATATCCACGCCCAAGCGTGCCAGTTTAAGCATGTTCTCTAAGTGAATCGCCGAGAAAGGCATCTCTCGCGGCACCAATACCAACTGCCCCTTCTCTTTAATCACCACATCTGCCGCGCGTTCGATAAGGTTGTCAGACATGCCGTGGGCGACCGCCGCCAAGGTCCCCATGCTACAAGGGCAAACCACCATTTGCTTCGGTGAAGACGAACCGCTAGCCACTTTGGAGAACCAATCGGTTTTGCCGGGGATCTCCAGCTGTTGCTCATCAACATTAAAACGCGCGCACAGGTAACTGCGCAACTTATCGTTGTTGTTTGGCCAAGGCTCGGCCAACTCCGTCGCCACTACCACCTTGGCAGCGCTTGATAGCAAAAGGTGCACTTTATGGCCGGTTGTGAGTAAAGACTCAAGTAAGCGCTGTGCATAAGGTGCGCCTGACGCCCCAGTTATTGCTAATGTGATCTCTTGCATCAACGTAAGTTCTCGTTCTTATGTTAAAATATAGTTTAACTAACAACTTGTTAGCCGGATGCAAAGTGTAATTGATTGCATTGCTTATGTCGCTTGTCAGCGTCCGGCAAACAACTAACGGTCCTTAACGGATAGCTAATGACACGGAAGTCACTAAAACTCAATGAGCTGCAAATCGGGCATTATATCTGCCTGCCCATGGGGTGGACCTCCCACCCCTTTATGCGCAATAACTTTAAGATTAAGAACGCAGAACAGCTTACGGTGTTAAAAGGCCTTGAGCTTAATGATATTGAAGTGATCCCGGAAAAATCCGACGTTGCAGTGCCAGATAGCCACGCCGAGCTGGATACCCTCGACACGCCAAAAGAAGCGGTTAAAGAGCTTGATGACGACGCGCGATGGCAAAAAGAAATTCGCGCCAATCAACGCCGCGCCGCCAAAGCGCATCAGGTTAGCTCCGACGCTTTCCGCCAAGCGCTTACTGCATTTAAAAGCCAACCTGAGCAAGCCTACTTTTTACTGTTTGAGAACGTCAACAAGACCTTGGCGCCGCTATACCAAAACAAGCAACAAGTGCCCGTGTACTTGTGCATCGATCGTCAAGCAGACGAAGACCTGTTTATGCACAGCGTGAACGTTGCGGTGCTTAGTTGCTTGACCGCCAAGCAACTGAATATCGATGAGAAGCAGTGTCAAACCCTGGCATTGGCAGCGCTTTGCCATGATATCGGCGAATTAAAGGTTCCCAAGCAGATCCGCAAATCGCCCCAGCCCTTGAGCGGCTCTGAATTAAGTTTTTTCCAAAGCCATCCCAAGTTCAGTCTGGAGGCCGTCAAGCAAGCGGGGTCATTTCCTAAGGAGATCCTGCCGATTATTCTTAATCATCACGAATGCTTAGACGGCAGCGGCTATCCGGCCCATAGCAAATTGGTTGCTGCCGATGTACTCACCCAGATCTTGGCGGTGGTCGAACAGTTTGAGCACCTTTGCCACCCCCTTCCCTACCAAAAGCCGGTCACCCCACAAGAGGCCTTCGCCTACATCTACAAGCATGCCGATGTGAAATACGCCAAGTTCGTGATTGAAGCCCTGCTGAAGGTGATGGGGATCTACCCACCCGGCAGTTTTGTGCAGTTAAGCAATGGCGAGTACGCCTTGGTGCAATCAAGCAACCCTAAAGACAAACTGCGCCCGGTCGTCATCATGCTACAAGCCGATGCCAACTTTGGCGACGGCGAGTTGCTCGCACTCGCCGACGGTGAAGTGAAAGTGGATAAGTCGGTAAAAGTCGATCAAATCTCCAAGAACCTGCTCAAGAACTATCAGCCCAAAGAGATCCGCTTCTGCTACTTCTTTGACCCCGGCCCAACTGAAAAAGGCGCCTAAGGCGCCTTTTGTTTTTTGGGTAACGCCTCTAAGCGCTACTGCGTCTTAGGCTTGTTTACCTTCTCACGCAGGCTCTGCAAGATAACGTAGAAGGCAGGAACCAAGCAGGTACCCACCACAGTGGCGGCCAGCATACCACCGGTTACCGCATAACCAAGCGATAGTCGACTCGCCGCCCCCGCACCGGACGCTGTGACCATCGGGATCATACCCAAGATAAACGACAGCGCTGTCATCAGTACTGCGCGGAAACGCAGGCGTGCTGCTGTGGTAGCTGCTTCAACGATTGAGTGCCCCTCTTCACGCAACTGCTTGGCAAACTCCACCACCAGAATCGCGTTCTTACAGGCGAGGCCAATCAACAGCACCAAGCCGATCTGGGTGTAAAGGTTGATCTCACTGCCCATTAACCAGATGTAGATAAAGGCGCCCAGAATAGCGATTGGCACCGACAGCATCACCGATAACGGAATGGTCCAACTCTCGTACTGCGCCACCAAGAACAGATAGGTAAAGATCAGCGCCAGCGAGAAGATAAACGGCGCCAGGTTACCGGCTTGCAGCTCTTGGTAAGTTTGACCACTCCAGTCATAGGTGTAACCGCTCGGGAAGCTGGTCTCGGCGATATTACGCACCGCTGCAATAGCATCACCGGTACTGTAACCCGGTGCAGGGAAGGCATTCATCTTCACCGCTCCATAGAGGTTGAACTGGGTGGTGTATTCAGGACCGAGTACCGGTTCAACTTCTACCAAGGTGTTAAGTGGCACCATCTCGCCTGCGTTGTTGCGCACATAGAAGCGGGCGATATCTGTTTCACTATTACGGAACTCCGTTTCAGCTTGCATGTTCACCCGGAACACCTTACCGAAGCGGTTAAAGTCGTTCACGTATAGCGAGCCCAGCATAGTTTGCAGCGTGGTGAAGATGCTATCCAACTGAATGCCCTGCACCTTGGCTTTTTCACGGTCTACGTCCACAAAGATCTGCGGCACGTCGGCACGGAAGGTACTGAATGCTGCGCCCAGCTCGGTAGCCTCGGAGGCTTGCAAAGACATGGTACGCATCACTTGCGCCAAACTCTCTGGCCCACGTCCCAAGGTATCCTGGATGAAGAATTCAACCCCAGCAACGGTACCCACACCCGGCAACGCCGGCAGTGAGAAGCTCATACCCTGCGCTTCTTGGTAGCCCGCCAAGATCTGATTGGCCTTCATCACCAAGCCTGCTTCACTGAGCTCTGGCGTTTGACGCTCTTCCCAATCGGATAAGTTCAGTACCATCAGACCGGAGTTAGACGACACAGAGCCGGCAATCACCGAGTAACCCGCAGCAGAGATAACGCTGGTTACCCCTTCCATCTCACCAAGCTCTTCAACCATCTTACCAATTACATCTTTGGTACGGTTCAAGGATGCGCCATCAGGCAACTGCACATCGATAAAGAAGGCCTTTTTATCTTCGGTAGGTACGAAGCCACTCGGCAACTGGGTTGCCATAAAGCCGGTACCCAGCAGCAGGCTCACGTAAAGCACGCCAATAAAGCTGAGCTTACGTAAAATACCACTTACCAAGCTGTTGTAGCGGCCGGTCAGCTTCTCGAAGTTGCGGTTAAACAGCGCATGAAAGCCCTTGGTGTGTGGCTCGCTATTACGCAGCAAAGAGGCACACAGCGCTGGGCTTAAAGTCAGTGCGTTCACCGACGAGATCAGTACCGAAATACAGATGGTGATCGAGAACTGGGCATACATCTGGCCGGTAATCCCGGGCATTACTGCTGTAGGAATAAACACCGCCAGCAACACCAAGGTGGTGGCGACAACCGGGCCACTTACCTCCAGCATGGATTTCTCAGTGGCCTCAATCGGCCCGAGGCCTTCTTGTTGCATCAATCGGGTGGTGTTCTCTACCACCACAATCGCATCGTCCACCACGATACCAATCGCCAGAATCAGCGCGAACAAGGTCACGGTGTTGATGGTCATACCGGTAGCCAGCAAGAAGGCAAAGGTGCCCACCAGCGATACCGGGATGGCAATCGCCGGAATCATGGTTTGACGCACGTCTTGCAAGAACAAGTACACAACGAAGATAACCAGCGCACAGGCGATAATCAGCGTGATAACCATCTCTTCGATGGAGGCTTGTACAAAGGAGGTGGTGTCATAGAGGATTTGATAGTCCAAATCTTCTGGGAAGTTCTGCTTAAGGCGATCCATCTCATCGCGGACACCTTGGGCCACTTCCAGCGCGTTCGCGCCACTGCTCTGGTTGATAAACAGCAAAGAAGCAGGCTTGTTATCCACCGAGGCTTCAGCGTCATAGCTGGCAGCCCCCATTTCCACCCGGGCGATGTCGCGCAGGTACACCGCACTGCCATCGAGGTTTGAGCGCACGATGATGCTTTCAAACTCTTCCGGGGTCGACAGGCGTCCTTTACTTTGCAGGGTGTACTGAAACTGCTGATCGTGGGGGGTTGGTGCGGCACCGATACGGCCGGCGGCAACCTGTACGTTTTGCTCTTGCACTGCGGCGATGGCATCTTCAACGGTGACACCGAGGCTGGCCATACGGTCAGGGTTTAGCCATAGGCGCATGGAGTAGTCCATACCACCGATAATGCTAACCTCAGAAACCCCGTTAACCCGCGCCAGATTGTCTTTGATGTTGATACCAACATAGTTGTTCAAAAACAGGTTATCGAAGCTGCCATTGGGGGACGTAACCGTGAGCATCATCAGAATGTTCGGGTCACGTTTGGCCACCACAATACCGCTGCGCTGCACCTCCGCGGGCATACGCGGCATCGCCCTTTGTACCCGGTTTTGCACGTTAACCTGCGCCATATCCACATCGGTACCCACCGAGAAGGTCACCGTCAGCGAGTAACTACCGTCGTTACCACTTTTCGATTCCATGTAGATCATATCTTCAACGCCGTTGACTTCGGCATCGATGATCTTGGCGATGGTCTCCTCAACCACCTTGGCGCTGGCGCCGGGATATGAGGTGCTTACAGATACGGTCGGTGGCGAGATCTCTGGGAACTCGGCCACCGGCAGCACAGGGATAGACAAAAAACCGGCCAAGGTCAGAACAATGGAGATTACGAACGCAAACTTTGGGCGGTGAATAAAGAAGCGACTAAACATGGGAGCTCCTTACGACGCACTTTCTTCAAAAGGACGCGCGGTCTCTTCGGTGTAATCCACCTCGACCCCTATTCGCACCCGCTGCAAGCCGTCGACGATGACCATGTCACCCTCATCGAGCCCTTTCTCTACTTGCCAATCGATGCCATAGCGCTCGCCCAGTTCAACGTTTTTGCGTTTGACTACGCCATCTTGTACAACCAGCACATAGCGGCCCTGCTGGTCCTCCTGAACCGAACGCTGTGGGATCACCAACACTGACTCTTGTTCAGCCGCTTCGATAATCACCGTGAGGTAGAGTCCCGGAACAATAAGCTCTTCTTCATTGGGGAAACGCGCTCGCACACTCAAGGTGCCGGTGGCCGCATCTACCCGGTTACTGGCGTAATCCAACACCCCTGCTTCATCAAACATGGTGCCGTCTGGGAAGCGTAAACGAACGGTAAGATCGTCAAATACTTGCTCAGCAGTTTGGCCTTTTAAACGTTGTGCACTTACCACCGCCTTCTCTGGAATTTGGAAGGATACCCACGCAGGCTTGAGCTGCACCAAACTGGCAAGCTCAGTTTGGTCGGCTGAGATAAGGTCACCGGTAAACACTTCTGCGCGCGAGATGCGGCCACTAAAGGGCGCATGGATTTCGGTATAGCTAAGCTCCAATTCGGCTTTGTTAAGCTCGGCGCGAGCGCTGGTTAACGCAGCTTCGGTTTGCAGCTTGTTCGACAGCAGCGTGTCGTAGTCGGAGCGGCTGATAAAGTTATCTTTGATAAGCTCGTCGCCGCGATTAAAGTTCAGAACCGCCGTATCAAAAGCTGCACGCGCTTGCGAAACGATGGCTTGTGCTGATTTAACCGCCGCTTCGTATTGCTCTGGGTCAATCTCAAACAGCAAATCCCCTTCGTTGACTACCGAACCTTCTTCAAACGCTTTGGTGATCAAGTTACCGCGAACTTTCGACTTAATCACGATGTCCTGAGTGGCCTCACTGCGGCCAACAAACTCACGCGTGGGAACAACTTCTCGTAGTTCAACCTGGCGCACCGTCACGGCGGGTTTTACTGGAGGTGGTGGGGGTGGAGCCTGATCACAGGCAGCAATAGTTAGTAGCGTAGCTACCAAGAAACTAGCGCGATATACCGACGACATAGCACGTCCTTGATTTTGATGATAAATAATTGAGCAGGCACTCATATCATAACTTAGTAGATGATGGGCGCAACGCTAATGTTGCACAACTTAACATTAGCTCAGACTCGATAGCTTGTCACCAGAAATGAACGCAGTTTTAACTAACCTTTTCTTTATATTTTAGTGCGTTACGTAATCAGGAAGGATTGTTTATCTTTATGCAGGTGTGGCCATGCAGCAGTACAGACTTTTCATCTGTCGACTTGCCTCTTACCATGCGTAATTCACCTTCCAGCAGCAATTGGCTCCCTTCGCCGCCGTGCTGATCAAGGTACTTAGCCGGGAAGCCCCATAGCTGACAATCTATTGGCGCATTGCTGCCGACATCGAGGCTGAGTTTAATAAACTCGCGATCGTTGGTGCTCTTGGCCAAGGCCGAACGCTTAACCACCTGACCAACTAATTCGCTACGATTCCAATACAATTTGGTGGCCGTGCCTATCAAATCAGCATTGGTTGCGGTGATGCTGCTAACCAGCTGATTTTGCTTGTTGAGCTGTTGATGGTAGTAGCCTTCCAGATGAATCCCCTGCCCAGCCACTGCCCCTTGGCTTAATCGCTCAGCCAACTCGCCCTTGGCCTGTATCGAAAAGTAGTGTTTGCTTTCGCCATCGGCTGCGCGGCTTTTTACCTCAATATCGAAATGGGTGATCGCTTGGCCGTCGGCAAAATACCGGACAACCAACTGTTTTGAAACGATATTTCCTAGTAAAACGATACGACTGCGCAGTGACTGCAAGGGGCTGACTCCGTTGGTGCTTGAGAGCTTTCCTTTATACCACTAAACTTGCCCGCCAAACCATCGATAAAACAATACGCTATGAGCAAGACCATCCGTCTGGATAAGTTTTTGGCACAATCTGTTGGCCTTACCCGCAGTCAGGCCAAACAAGTGATTAAATCCGGCTCGGTGCTGGTTGATGGCATTGCCACCAAGCAAGCTCAGCACCCTATCTCACCGGACACGCTAGTTAGCCTGAACGGTAAATCCCTCAGCGCCAAACAGCCGCGCTACATCATGATGAATAAACCCGCGGGCGTAGTCAGTACTGAAGGCGATGCCCACCACCCTAGCGCAACAAGCTTAATCGAGGATGCCCTTCCCGGTGAGCTGCACTGTGCCGGGCGGCTTGATGTCGATACAACTGGCCTCTTGCTGATCACCGACGATGGCCAATGGTCACACCGGGTGACCAGCCCGCGCCACAATAAATCCAAGCGCTATCGAGTTTCTCTGGCTGATCCCATTGATCAAGCCGCGCTCAACACCCTGGCCCAAGGCGTGTTGCTACGCAACGAGAACAAGCCGACCCTACCGGCAACCTTGGAGCAACTTGACCCAACTGAGGTGCTGATCACCATCAGTGAAGGCCGCTACCATCAGGTGAAACGCATGTTTGCCTTTGTTGGTAACAAGGTAGAAGCCCTGCACCGCGAAGCCATCGGCGACCTGGTGTTACCCACAGCGCTAGAACCGGGCGATTACTGTGAGCTAACTGCCGAGCAGATCGCGCTGTTTTAGAACAATTTTGCCCGAAAATAGTTGCCGCCTTACTAAATATCCCAATACAGTTGGGTAATTGGCTTCACTATAATTCAGGTCGTATTAACAGAATGAAGCCGCCTCGACACACAACGCTGAGGCGAATGGATACCCCCTTCTAACAAGTAACCGCCAGGCAAGTGCGGCAGCCCAACGGTAACGGGCGAGTAAATAGAAGGGGTATAACAATAACTAGCGGGATCACTATGAAACATCACACCCTTTTCCACCCTCAGTCTGAGGTCACGCGCGTCCCCGGCGAATTTGGCGAGCAGTATCGGCTTACCCTATTAACCGCGCCTGAGCATCCCAGCGAACCAGCTATCAAGCAACTGTTTGTACGCGCAGAGCCGGACCATGAAGAGACCCTGTTTGCCATGAAGCGCCAAGGCAAGCGCAATGGCTGGGATGTTTGGCAAACGACGATTCCGGTAGCACCGCATAGCCACCAAACCCTGTATTGCTTTAAGGCGCTGTTTGAAACCAGCCAAATCTATCTCCACGCAGCTGGGCAAAGCCCACGCTTGCCGCAAAAGCATCAACAGTTTCGCATCAGCCAGTTCCAACCACCGGAGTGGGTTAAGCAGCAGGTGTTCTATCAGATCTTTCCAGAGCGCTTTCATAATGGCGATCCGAGCAACGACTACATTGAGAAGCACTACCCCTTCGAAAGTAACAAGCCAGTGGTTATCAAACAGTGGGGAGAGCCTGTAGCCGCCAGCCACGACGGCACCGGCGCCAGCGAGTTCTATGGCGGCGACCTTCCCGGCATTACCCAAAAGCTCGACTATTTGCAGGAGCTGGGCATCACCGGGATCTACCTAAACCCAATTTTTCACTCTCCAAGCAACCACAAATACGATACCTTCGATTATCTGCAGGTTGACCCCTGTTTCGGTGGCAACCAAGCGCTGGTTGAGCTAAGTGCGGCGATGAAGCAGCGCGAGATGCGTTTGATGCTTGATGCCGTAGTCAACCACACCTCCAGCCAACACCCGTGGATCGACGTGCCGAAGAAACTTGAAGGCGGAGCGTTTGACAATGCAGGCTCTGCCTATCGTGACTTCTACAACTTCTTTGATGACGGTAACTACTGGTCGTGGAAGGGCTGCGATACTCTGCCGAAGCTAAATTTCGCCAACACCGAGGTGCGCGATTATATCTACGCCAGCGAAAACTCAGTGCTAAAACACTGGTTGCGTCCGCCCTATTCCATCGATGCCTGGCGCTTTGACGTTGTACATATGCTTGGCGAGACCACCAGTGCGGAAAACAACGGCTATTATGTCGCCCAGTTCCGCGACGCCATCAAACAAACTAATCCAGACGCCTATATGATTGGCGAGCACTTCGCCGAGGCCACCCAGTGGCTACAAGGCGAGCAAGAAGACGGTGCCATGAACTACTATGGCTTCGCCCATCCGGTGATTGCCTTCTTGCTTGGAAAAGATGTCCCTACTGCACACCCGGTAGATTTGTCAGCCGATGAGTTCGTTGCTTGGCTGGACCAAGCCGCCGCCAGCATTCCTTTTGCCAACCAACTTGCCCAGTACAACCTGCTGGATAGTCATGACACCGCGCGCTTTCTCTACCTGGCAGATGGCGATAAGCAAGCGCTTAAATTGGCCACCACCTTGCTACTCACCTACAAGGGCGTGCCGTCTATCTACTATGGCGATGAAGTGGGCCTAAGCGGTGGCTACGATCCGGATTGTCGTCGCTGCTTCCCGTGGGATGAAAGTGAGTGGGACCACGACTTGCTTAGCTACAACAAGCAGTTAATCGCCCTGCGCAAGCAACGGATCGAACTGCAGCAAGGCGACCTGTTCACCTTGTACACCGACCAAGATTGCTGGGCTTTTATGCGCTACCTCAACGGCCAGCATAGCGTCGTTGTGGTAAACCGCGGCGCCGCGCGCGACCTACAGCTGCCGCTTGCCATGGTATCCGGTGATGAGCGCTATAGAGAGTTGTTTAGTGGGCAGGCCGTACAAGCTGAAAACGGCGCTCTAAGCCTTCGTATTGCTGAAAAAGCCAGCTTGGTGCTTAGCAGCGTTAGCTAGCCTCTTCATCGCTACTCTGATCATCACTAGTCAGAGAAGACTCAACCTTAGCAACGTCGCTCAATTGAGCGACGTTTTTGTTGGTGGGTACGTGCATCTCTTTAAGTAGCTCGGCTTGGCGCATCAAGTTGCCTCGCCCGGTGGAAAGCTTGCCTAGCGCAGCCTGATAGCTCTCCTGAGCCCGCTCCAACTGCTGCCCGTGAGATTGTAGGTCTTGAGTGAAGGCCGCAAACTTGTCGTAGAGCTTGCCGGCCCGGGCGGCGATCAGTTTGGCATTTTGCTGCTGGTACTCCATCTTCCACAGGTTGTTGATGGTGCGCAGCGCTACCATCAAGGAGCTGGGGCTGACCAGCAAGATATTCGAGTCCAAGGCCAGGCTTACCAAGTCACCTTGGTGTTGAACGGCGGCGATATAGGCGCTTTCTATCGGCACAAACATCAGCACGTAATCCAAGCTCTGAATGCTATGTAGGGTTTGATAGTCTTTGCGGGCTAAGCCTTTGATGTGATTGCGCAGCGACAAACAGTGCTCGTCAAGCGCACTGGCAGCGCTAAGCGGATCCTCACTGTTGTAAAAACGCTCATAAGCGGTCAGGCTCACCTTGGAGTCCACTACCACCGATTTATCATCGGGAAGCTTCACCACCACATCAGGCTTGATCACCTTCCCTTGCTGATTATCGCCCACCACCTGGGTTTGATATTCAAAGCCCGGGCGCAGCCCAGCGTCTTGTAAGATGCGCTCCAACACCACCTCGCCCCAGTTGCCCTGCTGCTTGCTGTCGCCTTTAAGGGCACGGGTTAAGTTGTGTGCATCGTCACTCAGCTGCTGATTGAGTTTTTGCAGCTGCAGCAGCTGGTCACGCAGGGAGTGGCGCTGTTGCGCCTCATTCTGATGATTCTGCTGGATCTGCAGGCGAAAGCTCTGCAGCTGCTCTTTGAGCGGATCCAACAGGTGCTTCAGCCCTTGCTCACTTTGCTGCTGCAGATGCTGTTGCTTGCTCTCTAAGACTTTATTGGCCAAGGCTTCGAACTGTTGCTGAAGGCGCTGTTCGCCCTGCTCGAGCTGTTGAATGCGTTGCTGAGCGGTCTTCTCTTGCTCGCCGCTGACCGCCAACTGTTTTTCCAAGGCAATGATCTGTTGCTGCTGAGCTTGAGATTGCCGCTGAGTATCCGTCAACTGCTGGCGATACACCTGAAGCTGGGCGAGCTCTTGCTGCATTGCCGCACTTTGTTGCTGCTGGTGATGCAAGGCGTCGGTGGTTTGATCGAGCTCTTGCAGGGTCAGCTCTTTTTCCGTGTGCAGCGCAGCCAGTTGCTGCTGGGCTTCGCCTAGCTCGCGCTGCCTACGCTGTGACAACACGACTAATGCTATCACTGCAACCAACAGCAACAACGCGCCAAAAACAACGAGGTAGAGAGAAGAAAGTGGAATATTCACGCAGCGGCCATTGCAGTTAATCTAACTTGCTAGCTATTATGCACAATGACCACAATACCTGCCAAACTCAACGCAGTTAACACATTGAAAATTAGACGATAAGGTTAATAAATGGGCATTTTCTCTTCGATTAAAGCACTGTTCGCGGGTGGCCAGTCTGCCGCTTCCTCTCACCCAGCAGAAAATTACCAGGGCTTTAGCATTCAACCGACTCCGCAGCGCGCCAATGGCCAGTATCGTGTCGCTGCGCTAATCAGCAAGACCATTGATGGCGAATTAAAAGAACATCAGTTTATCCGCTCAGACACCTGTGGCAGTGAAAGTGACGCCGCAGAGCTGGCGCTTAACAAATGCCGGATGTTTATCGACCAGCAAGGCGAGAAAATCTTTGAGAACTAATGGTTGAAAACCAGCTGCATCGCCGCCATTACTAGTTCAAACGCATACCCAGAGCGAAAACATGTTTACAGAGATTACCTTTGAAAATGCCCAACAGGCTCTGATTGAAAGCTCCCTCAATCAAACCGTTGTGGTTCAATTTTATTCCCCTTCCAGCCCGGCTTGTGAGCCTATCTCCCAGCAACTGGCTGCGCTGGCACAGCAATACCCAGGGCAATTCGCACTCACCCGTCTAAACATGGACGAGTTGGCGCCACTTGCTGCGCAGCTTGGGGTTGGCCAAGCTCCGGCCATCCTGATTTTGCAGCAAGGCCGCCCGGTAGATGGCACCAACGATTTTTCACAAGCCACCGCCGTGAGCGACTTGATTGCCCGTCACCTGCCTAAGCCTGAAGATCTTGCGCTCACCGCAGCCCTTGGCGAGCTAGAGCAAGGTAACGTTGAGGCAGCGCTCACCGCCGCTCGCGACGCCTATTCCATCGACCAGCAGCGCAGCGACATTAAGTTTGCGCTGATCCGCGCGTTGCTTGAGAACCGCAAGGCTGAAGAGGCCGAGCAGCTTCTTGATAGCCTGCCGCTGGAAGACCAACAGGCTGACTATCAGGCACTGCGTAGCCAATTGGAGCTGCTGCAAGCCGCCGCCGATAGCCCTGAGATCCGTGCCCTAGAAGAGCAGCTTGCTGCCGCACCTGACAACCTGCAGCTTCGCCTCGATTTGGCGATTCAATATTCGCAAAATGGCCGCAACGAAGAGGCGCTGGAATCGCTGTTTAGCATGCTAAAGCAGAATCTTGACGTTCTCGATGGCCAAGTGAAGAAGCATTTCTTGGATATGTTGGTGACCTTGAACGGCGAGGCTATTGCCTCAACCTACCGCCGCCAATACTACTCCTTGCTTTACTAAGTTCGCTAAGGCCGCATTCGATATCAAGAGCAAGCCGCAGAGCTTGCTCTTTTTCGTTATGAGCCCGCTTACTTTTGCGCCATCAAGGCAATGATCGCCTTATCGCTGTAGCGCATGGCATCCCGAGATAACTCGCCAAGGCGCTGGATACTTTCATCGACGCAGTCCTCAACAATCCCCTGCTCTGCTCCGATCTGACTACCACCCAAGGCCATCATCGCCGCTTTTACCGCTGCGCTGGCACCGGTAGACACTTTGAGTGCGCAGCCAGGCTTGGCACCGTCACAAAAGATCCCTGAGACATCGCCAATCATCAGTTGAATCGCCTGCTCGATTTGCTGATTGGACCCACCCATCAGCCAACACAGTGCCGCAGCGCTGCCCATAGCAGCAGTGGTTCCCGCGCACAGCGCCGAAAGCTTGTCTTGAAAAGACTTAATGTAAATCGCACACAGGTGACTGATGGCTAGAGCCCGCAGTAGCTTTGCTTGCTCCACATTGACAATCTGCGCATAGGCTAGCACCGGCATGGTGGCAGCAATGCCTTGATTGCCGCTGCCCGAGTTAGACATTGCGGCCAGCGGCGCGCCGCCCATTCGAGCATCGGATGCCGCGGCGGTTAGACGTACTACGCGGTTAAGCACATCGTCGGCTAACAATCCGCTGTCGACCTGCGCCTGTAAACTGCGCCCTACCGACAGGCCATAGTGGCCGGTAAGGCCGGCATCAGCCAGCTTAAGATTGAGTGTGGCGGCTTGGCGCAGCGCGTCGAGTTCTGCGACATCGACGCTGCTGGCGTAGCCGACGATCTGGGAAATTGAGATATCACTCGCGGCACGTTCGGCCTTCGACGTTTCATCTAGGGCGCTATGTAGCAGCTCACCAGCGACCTTCACTGAGCTGAACCGGCAATGACTACCGCTGATCACCACTTCCACAGGCTTGTCCGCTTCAACAATAAGCCGGGTATAAAGAGGATCGTCTGATTCCACCAATGAGATAGTCACCCAGCCGGATTCGACCAACTTAGCTGCCTGCTCAAGTGCTGCGTCGTTGATACCATGCAGCACCTCTAGCCCGGCATCGGCATCGCCGCAGCACCAGCCCAACGCCGTGGCAATCTCCAGCCCACAGCGACCGGTTCCGGGGACGACAACCCCTTTGGCGTTCTTATAAAGGTTGTGGCTTACTTCAAGATGAACACTCGCAGGATGCGTACTCGCATAACGCTTGGCCTTGGCTGCCACCAGGGCCGCGGTTAACGGCTCGGTACAGCCAGTAGCGGGTTTGACCCGTTGATTAATCAGTTGAGTATAGGGATGTAACTGTGCCATACGCACCTCTTGCTAAGCCTTTGATTTAGCTTAGAAGAAGCACTACAGCACAGTTTTGCGAAATTCTGACTAGTTATCAGAGGAAAGAGAAATATCTTCTACAATAAGGCTCATTAATGAAACGTTTTCACTCTATAGGGCGATTACCAGTCAATCCCTTTGCGCGCCTTGATGCCGCTCTCGAAAGCATGCTTAACACTCTTCACCTCAGACACCGTATCGGCTATCTCAAGCACTGACCGATGACAGGCGCGACCCGTAACGATAACACTTTGCTCCTTAGGCCGGTTTTGGATGGCGTTCACCACTTCCTCCACAGGCAAATAATGGTAGCTCAGCATGTAGGTCAGCTCATCGAGCACAATAAGGTCTATAGACGGGTCAGAAAACCATGGCAGCGCTTGCTGCCAAACGCGCTGTGCCGCATCGATATCGGCCTGCTTGTCTTGAGTGTCCCAAGTAAACCCAGTGGCCATCACCGCAAATTCCACCCCGTGTTGCTCTAGGATATTACGCTCACCGCAATCCCACGTACCTTTAATAAATTGAGCGACTTTGACGTGCTGCCCATGCCCCACCGCGCGCACTGCGCAGCCATAGGCGGAGCTTGATTTGCCCTTACCATTACCGGTTAATACCAGCACGATACCGCGCTCCTCGCTCGCCTTTTCAACCTTTGCATCAACACTCTCTTTTAGGCGTTGTTGGCGCTGCTGATGGCGTTGTTGATTGTTTGCCATACTCCTCCTTTATCATCGGCAATTGCTTGTGTATAGTTCAGGCCAAGGCCTACATTGATTGAAAATATGTTTAAAGACAACCCTCTTCTCGCCCAGCTCAAAGAGCAGATCCGCGAGACCATCCCCACCATTGAAGGTACGGTCAAAGCCACAGAGAAAGGCTACGGCTTCCTACAGATTGACAGTAAAACCAGCTACTTTATTGCGCCGCCCGACATGCGCAAGCTGATGCATGGCGACAAGATCAGCGCCGCACTCAGAGAGAACAATGGTAAGCAATCTGCCGAGCCAGAAAAGCTGGTAGAAGGTGCGGTTAGCCGTTTTATTGCTCAAGTCGAGTTCAAGGATAAACGCACCAAACTGCGTGTTGATCACCCGCTGATCAATCAGTTGATCTCTGCCCGAGTCAAGAAAAACGCCGGATTCTCGATCAAAGAGCACGACTGGGTAGTAGCAGAGTTACGTCAACATGCCTTGGAAAAGGGTCACTTTAACGCTGAGATCACCGATTTTGTCGCCCATAGCGACGACCCCTTCGCCCGTTGGAAAGCAACCACCGCGCATCACCAGTTGGCGTGGAACGAGCCGGATGATCAATTCGAGTTCAGCGATCAGTCTGAGCAAAGCCGCAGTAATCTGAGCGACAAAGTCTTCTTCACCATCGATGGCCAATCAACCTTGGATATGGACGATGCCATCTGCGTAGAGAAAACCGAAAGCGGTTGGAACCTGCTAGTTGCCATCGCCGATCCATCGGCCTATATCACCCCCGAGCACCCGCTAGAGCAAGAAGCGAAAACTCGCGCCTTTACCCTGTACTTGCCCGCCCGCACGGTACCGATGATGCCAAGTGCCCTGGCCAACGAGTTGTGCTCACTCAAACAGCAGCAGCAAAAGCTTGCGCTGGTTTGTCACATGTCGGTGAGTGACAGTGGTGAACTCGGCAATGACTATCGCTTCGAACTAGCAACCATCGAATCAAAGCATCGCCTAAGCTACGACGAGGTTTCGAATTACCTTGAACAAGGAGAAGGCGAATTCAAGCCAGCGCTCAGCGAGGCACTTAAGCAGCTCAATACCCTGTCAGAGCAGCGCTATAGCTGGCGCGCTGAAAACACCACCGTGTTTGGCGATCAGGCAGACTACGAGTTCGACCTCGACCAACAAGGCAAGGTTATCGATATCCACCGCAAGCCACGCCGCGCCGCCAATCGTATGGTTGAAGAGTCAATGGTAGCCGCCAACGTTATTGCTGGTCGCTTCCTGGCGCGCCAACTTGGCTTTGGGGTGTTCTCGGCCCACGCCGGCTTTAAGCAGGACAAACTCGATCAAGTGGTTGAAGCCTTGAACCACTTTGAATACAGCTACAGCAAAGAGCAGCTCTCGACCTTAGAAGGCTTTTGCCAACTGCGCCGCGAAATTGCCTCTCGTGGCCCAGCCAAGCTCGATGGCCTACTTAAACGTTTTTACACCTTCAGCGAGTATGCCGATCTACCACTGCCCCACTTCGGCTTGGGCGAAGAGCTCTACGCAACCTGGACGTCACCGATCCGCAAATACAGCGACTTGCTCAACCACCGCTTGATCAAAGCCGTGTTAGCCGAGCAGCAACCAGACAATCCCTTGAGTGATAGTCTGACTGCACACCTTGGTGAGGCGCGCAAGAAGCACAAGTTTGCCGAGCGCGATATGGCGGACTACTTATACTGCCAGTACTTTAACGAGCAAGATCGCGAGCAAACGCTGGAAGCCGTTATCACTTCAGTGACCCGCGGTGGTCTGAAGGTACGTTTGGTTGAATCTGGCGCATCTGCGTTTATCGCCAAACAGGCGCTTTGCAAGAAAGAGGACAAGCCGGAGTTTAACTCTGAGCTAGGCTTCTTCGCCAACGGTGAGGTGCGTTACGAGCTGCAGCAAAGCCTGCAAGTTAAGGTGGCTAGCGTCAACGTGCAAAACAAGTCGATTGCCGTAAAGCCGGTGACTGACTAATCATCATTGCAGACACTGATAGAAGGCCTCCAGACGGAGGCCTTCTTTTGTATCGAGTACTCTCCCCACAATAGCGGTTATACATTCATCCCTGTTTGCCAGCGGCGAGCCCGGCTGTTACTGCAGAACCAAAAAAGCCACCTCAAGAGGTGGCTTTGGTTAGATAACCCGTTAGTGATTAAGCAGCAACTGGCTCAGCGTTGAGCTTGCTTGCAATTGACTTAAGCGCTTGGGTATCTAGCTTGTAGAAGCTCATGATTCCGCCTAGCAGTACGTAACATACGCCTGGAATAACGGTGAATAGCATGGTGATCCAACGAAGCGCTTCAGGTGTTTGCGTCTCTGCGCCACCCACGTAGCCAGAGCCGGCTAGAATCCAACCAACCAGCGCACCGCCGATAGCGATACCCGCTTTAATAGCAAACAGTGCAGTAGAGAACACCATACCTTCCAGTGAACGGCCACTGCGGCTGCGCTCGTAATCTACGACATCACTCATCATGCTCCACAACAGCGGAGTTGACATCATCTGCACCAGACACAAGGTGATGTGCAGGGTGAATACCAGCGTCAGGTTAGCCGGGTTAACCAAGTACAGCACCGCTGAAAGTAGACCAGACACTACGGTGATTACTTTGTAAGCTTGTACCTTGTCAAAGCGAGCCAACAGCGGCGCTGATACCAACGCACCGATAATGTTTGCTGCCATACCCGCAACCATGAAGGCAGTAGCCAAGTCTGCACGCCCCAGCACAGAGTTTACGTAGTACATGGTCGATGCACCTTTGAGTACCACACCCACCAACAAAACCAGGTTCAATACGAACAAGACGCGCCACTGGCTGTTAGCAAGCAGTAGTTTAAGGTCTTTAGCGACAGAGCCTTTTGCTTGTTGGGTCGGAGCAACACGCTCTTTAGTATTTGCAAAGCTAATGAAGAACAAAGCGATGGCGATAACACCCATCACGCTCATTGCGCCAAAGTAGCCAACTTGCTCGTTGCCGCCACCGATAAGCTTAACCAGAGGAAGTGCTACCAAGGCGACAATCAGACCTGCCGCAGTACCCAGCGCAAATCGGAAGCTTTGCAGTGAGGTTCGCTCTTGTGGATCGCTGCTCAGCGCGTTAGCCATGGCGCAGTATGGAACGTTAATCGCGGTGTACATGATAGTCAGGAAGATGTAAGACGCATAAGCGTAAACAATCTTACCTGTTTGCCCCATATCTGGAGTGTAAAAGGTCACCATACATGCCAGACCAAAAGGTACTGCAAACCACGCTAAGTAAGGCCGGAAACGCCCCCACCGGGTCTCAGTTCGGTCGACCAGAGAGCCCATTAGCGGGTCAGTGATCGCATCAACAAAACGAACCAGTAAGAACATGGTACCCATGTGGGCCGGAGAGAGGCCATACACATCGGTGTAATAGTACGCAAGAAACAACATTACGGTCTGCCACACAAAGTTGCAGCCCATATCGCCAAGTCCATAGGCGATTTTTTCCCGAATAGTCAGGGGACGGATAGACATTACTTAACTCCAAAAAGGCTATGCCACGAATTCACGAGTGACATTTTCCACACATGCCATGAAACAAAAAATTGTCATATGAAAATGATGGATTATGTTATTTGTTTTCTGTGATCGTATCGAAACTACCGGAACGATAGCGTTTTAGTGAGGTAAATAACAGTGTAAGCGCTTTCTATGTTGTTTAGTTACACTTTTGCTGTAATCCAATATTTACGTAGGTTGAACTTTGCTCTAACTAACTGAAACTATGTTAACTAGATCTCATTTTAAGCACGTGAGGATTGTCACATTAGCATGCAGCATGAACGTATTTTTAGCAGTGTTTTACCATTTTTAGTAGCGCCTGATGTTTAGTCACTATAAGGTTTGATGAGATTTTTAGTTGTCTCGCTCGCGCACACTGAACTCGTAATAAAGATCAATTGCGCTGTTTAGCCCAGAGAATGCCTCAAGGAAAAGCTTTGGTAGTACTTCATAGCGAACCGTCAACTCGTTGACTGGGTTGAACACGCCCATACCGTAGCGCACTTGCACGCCCGGTAAGATATAGGCACTAACCTCTACCTGAGTATCGCTGCCAGTGCTATTGGCACTCACTGAAAGATCGTTCAAACCAAGACTGCTACCCAAGTTACCCACGGTACCGCTGGCACGAGCAACCCCCAGAGAAATAAGCATGGAAGTAAGCGCATTTTGATCCTGCTCACTGTCTTCGAGCCCCCTGCCCCTCAGTAAATAAGACAATTGCTCGTTCTGCGACATGGTCGGTTCTGAAAACAAGGTGACTTGCGGCGCGTCAGCCAGCCCCACAACCCTTACCCCCACTGTCACCCCATCGGCGATGTTATCGGGATTGCGGATGGCTTCGATGTCTAAATAGGGCTGCTCCATGGAACCGGAGAACAGTAGCCAACCTTTGGTGAGCACCAAGTTTTGCCCGTAGGCGCGAAAGCTGCCATCGATGAGTTCGATACGGCCATTGGTGAGCATACTCTCGCCCGGTCGTTGGTCGATCTGCAGTTGCCCGCTAAGCTGAGTATCTAAGCCGAGCGCCTTAAGGCTGAGGTTTTCCGATACGATAAGCCGAATACTCACCGCCAACGCGCGGCTGACAAAGGGCTCTTTCTGCTCTTCGATAACGATCACATCAGGCGACAACTGTACCGCTGTCTCAGGTAGCTGCTTCACTTCGATGCTTCCCTCGTTGACCACCAGATCGCCGGACAAGGAGATCAGTTCCTTATTAAGTCTCAGCTCTAGGTCCGGCGAAATCACAGCGCGCGCATAGGGTTCGACCACTACCGGCAGGCGGTTCGCATCGAACTGTACGCGCCCTTGTAGCGCGTCTCGCCAGTCAAACTGGCCGCTCCACTTGGCCGGTTGGCCAGAACTAATAAACTGACCCGCCACGGTGGCGCGATTGCCGTTAAAACGCAGGGCGGTTTGCAACTGTGCAATCTCAAACGGTAATAGGTGACTGGATACTTCCCCTTTATCCAGCGCCAGCTCACCGTAAACCAGTGGTTGCTGGCGTGTCCCGGCTAAGGTCAGCTGCGCTTCAACGGCGCCTTGCAGACTTGTGAGATCGGGGAACAGTCCAGACAACGACGCTAGCTCTAATCCGTTCCAACTGAGCGAGCCAGCCACCTCCTCGCTGGGTGAGCTCGGCAAGGCCAGCTCACTGCGTAACACGCCCATTTGCTCGCTATCGAGCGCGATGTCGCTGAACAGCTGGCCATCAAGGTAGTTGCCCTTTGCATTGAAGCCCTCTACCGTAAAACGTTGCTCACCAAGCGTTACATCGTTCGTGCTTAACACCGCCTGATTGACGCTGAACTGGTAATCGGCTTGCTCCAATTGAAAACCTGACAAGCTGGCATGTACCGCGATCTCTGCTGCGGCTTCAAGACGTAGGTTCTCCGGCAGCAGGCGATTCAACAGCGATAAGTTCAAACCGCTGCCGGTTAACGAGGCTCGCCCATCTCCAACCTCACTCAAGCTAAACTCGGCACACACGTTATCGTTACTGCGAGTCACGCATAACTCAGACAGAGCAAACTGCCCTTGCAGCCACTCAAGCCCTGCGGGCTGGGCGATGCGCCAGCGACCAAAATCACTATCTAGCGCCAGCTGCTGTACCTTGCCCGTCCACTCATTGATGGAGCCAGCTCCCTGCAACCCAAGCTTAAGGTTCAGCTCTTCATCGTTTAGCTGAAAATCAATCTGCTGCATCCCGTCGCGTGAGCGATAGTCAATGCTGCTGCCGTTGAGCTCGAGTCCAGCCACCTGCACATCACTAACCGCCAGCGACAGGGTACCGGCATATTCATCGTTTAAGGTAATGGCGCCACTACTGCCTAATGAGCCCAGTGACAACCCAGAGTGAACAAGTTCGGAGCCGGTGACACGCCACGCGATCTGCGGCTCACCGCTCGGCGAGGAATCTAACTGGGCATCCACGCTTACGCTTCCCTTGCCTACATCGGGCAACACGGACAAATCGTTGAGCGCAGCATCTAGCGATGCAGCCAAGCCATAGTGGTTGTTCGCTGCAAACTCAAGCCTGTTGTCACCCAGCTCTATCATGGATGTCGTTTCAAACTGCTCGGCTTGCCCCTGCGCGGCGGCAGTTAAACGCAAGGGCGTCGCTAGCCACTCGCCGTTAATCTCAGCGCGCTCAATCTGCCACTGGTCGCCGTTTACCGCTGCGCTTATCTCGCCATCGAACAGTGGCAGTTCGGGTAGCCCCTCTAGCGTTAGCCACTCACTGAGTTTGAGTTGGCTGAACTGTGCCCGCGCCTTGGCATGAAACGGGCCCACCCAATCGACTGCGCTGGTAATCTGTATCTCTTGTTCAGGCTTATCCAGGGGATTGATGCTTAGCTCAAGGCTGTCGATAGCGGCGATATTGCCAAGCGCATTAAACGTCAGCTTACTGATGGAAAGGTGTTCAATCGCGGCCTCACCTTGCAGTTGATAACGGCTAAGGTTGCCTTTAGCCACAACCTTTGAATCGCGGGCGAGCAGTTGCTCTTCAACAACCGTGTAAGGGCTTAGTAAATCCACAGTCAAGTCAAAAGGTAAGTCCTGAGCGCTCCACCCCAACTGCCCTTGCATAGTTAGCTCTACCAACCCGCGGGTATGGAGAGCAATCCGGCTGTCACGCGATGGGCCTGACTGGCTAAGCTCAAACGCCAACGGTTCGCCGAGCAAGCCGCTCTCCCCGCTCGCCTTAAGAGTTGACGCCCAGCCATGGGCGAAGTCGATCTCGCCACTCGCCTGCAAGGAGCCCCACGGTGTGATCCCCGACAATGAAGCCACACTCAACTCAGTGTCAAACCAACTCGCCCCATCTACTCTCATTTGGCTGAACATCAGGCTGTCATTGGCAAGCCGTACTTCTCCGCTTGCGGCATTCAAGTGCTCAAGTGTAATCAGATACTGAAGCGCGATATCAGGCAGGTTTATCTGCGGGTAACGAAAGCTGGCCAGGCCATTGGAAGGTGACGCGTCAGCTTGCTCATCATCCGCCATATTGGATAAGTCCACCAGCCAGCTCGCTATTGAGAATCGCTGTACTGTGAGATCTTGCTGATACCAGCTGGCTGAACTCTGCAGATCACGCCAGTGGATAGATAAGTCGTTTACATCTACCCGACCATCTTCTACCTGCAGGTGCTTAAGAATCAGTGCATAAGCGGGCGTCCACCACCCAGAGGACTCGGTTTGTTGGGGCTGTTCGTCGTCGCTAGACTCAAAGCCGTCAGTATCCACCCTCACATGCACCTTGCCCGCTTCCAGCGTATCGACACAGGCGGAAAATCGGGTCAAACAGCGCCAGCCAATGGATAGCACAGCATCTTCTACATGCACTACCACACCAGGCTGTACCCAGGATACCTGCGCCAGCTTTAGCTCACTCACCACATTGCCCGAGCGAAGCTCAATGGTAAGCTGCGGCAGCAGGTCATCAGCTAAGTTGAGGATCTTGCGGCTACCAAACTCGCTACCCAAAATCATCAACAGCAGCGCGCACAGTAGCACCAAAGTGCCTAACACTAAGGCTCCAATACGGCCCATCATATATCAGGCCCCATCGAGAAGTGCAGTCGCCAAGGGTCATCATCGTTCTGTAAGCCTTTGGCAATATCTAAGCGCACCGGGCCGATAATCGTTACCCAACGAATACCAAAACCAAGACCAACCGAGGGCTCTTCACTAAAATCATTGGTGGCGGTACCGGCATCGGCAAACAGGGCAACGCGCCAGCGGTCGAAGATCTGATAGTTGTATTCCAAACTCCCCACCACGGTAAACTTACCCCCGATTAGCTGCCCTTCATCGTTGGTAGGAGAAATGGTTTTGTAGTCATATCCACGGATGCTTTGGTCGCCACCGGCAAAGAAACGCATCGAGGCGGGTACATCGGTAATATCATCAACCCAGATGGCACCTGCATTTACCCGGGTAATCAGACGGTGCTTACGGTAGCTGCGCAACCACTTGGTTAGCCCGGTGACCCTTAACAGATCCACATCTGAGCCCCATGCGGTGCTAGATAGTTCGGTGCTTAACTGCAGATTGTCACCCCAGTACGGGTCAAGGCCGCCGCGCGAACGCAGCCGCGCTAAGTTGACGCCGGGTAGGATCAAGTTGCTGCGGTCATTCTGGTCGGCCTGCTCGTAGTCTTCGAGCAGCCAGCGCAGAAACAGCGCGGTAGTTAGGTCGGGATTAACCCGCCATTGCCGTGTTGAGCTAAATACCAACTTGTTACTGACGGTATCGTTGGTGTCCTCGCGTTCCCAACCGCTTTGAAAGTCCAGGTAGTCATCGATGGGGTCGTTCATCGGTATCCGATAAAACAAGGAACCCGACTGGCGAACCTGTGAACCATCTGCTTCAAAGCCGACACTATGCCCGGCTGCATTCACCCACGGTCGATTCCACTTAAAGCGCAATCGTGGTCCCACATCAGTAGCTACGCCGCCACCGATTTCAAAGGTGTCTCGAGGCTTGCGGCGCAATTCTACCAGCATATCGATATGCTGATCGCGCCGGGTTTCCAGATCGGGTTGTACCGCAACAACCCGAAAATAATCGGTCTCGCCGAGTTTTTGGTTAAACTCACCAATCACCTCAGCGTCGTAGTATTGGCCACGTTCGAATCCGGCCAAGTCGACAAACAACTCCCCAGGCACCTGCGGATTGGTAAAGATAAGCTCGCCAAAGCGATAACGTAGCCCAGAGTCGTAGATAAAGTCGATTTCAGCGGAGTTCTCAGCAATGCTGACGGTTACCCGGCTTTCCACTAAGTTGGCATCGAAGTAGCCATAGCGCACTGCAATGCGATTTAAATCGCTTTTTAGCGCTTCGAAAGCGCCATGATTAAAACGACCACCTTGTTTAATGGAGGTGTTGGCAAACACCTGAAGGTAGACCGGATCAAGCAAAGCATCGCCACGGATCTCTAAGCGCAGCTCGCTAATGGTGAGCGGTGGGCCGATATCAACCTCAATCACTAAACGTGAGTCACCCTCCCAACGGGTATTGATGGTGCTTTGGTAGTAACCCAGTGCACGCAGCGCCGTGCGTGTTTGCTCGATACTCGCGCTTTCGATAAAGCGTTGACCAACCGAGTCAGAAAAGCTTTGGTTGTTCAGATAAAGATTCACATTGTCTGCCGCGGCCCCATCTATCCCCACCAAGCGATACTCCAACGCAAGGGCCTGGCAGCTATATAGCAGGGTGATGAATAGTAGCGCGCGTAAACTCAAACAAACCTCATAGAACATGGAACCGGTGCGCCCTCATTGTCGGCTTAACTTGATGATTTAACAAGATAGTTGAAAGCAATTCCTTGCTTATATGGTCTATAGTCAAGTTAGTTGTTAAGAGGATTGCTAAGACCATGAAAATCAACAAAAGTTTTGTGATTATCGTCGTTGCATTGGGTTTTGTCGCGCTCTGGATTGGCGGCCTGGCTGAATGGTTAAGTTTCGAAAACATCAAAAATAGCCAAGTTAAGCTACAAAGTGCCGTAGAAAACAATTTTTGGGTCAGCGCGCTGAGCTTTTTCAGTGTCTATGTAATAGCCACCGCCTTCTCATTTCCCGGCGCCGCGCTACTCACCTTGTTAGCCGGCGCGCTGTTTGGCGTGGTCAACGGGGTTATTCTGGTGAGCTTCGCCAGCACCATTGGCGCAAGCCTGGCGTTTCTTGTTGCCCGCTACTTGCTACGCGACGCCATTCAGCAGCGTTACGGCGACAAGCTTGCCAGCGTCAATCGCGGTGTTGAGAAAGACGGCGCTTGGTACTTACTCAGCTTGCGTCTGATCCCGGTCTTCCCCTTCTTTTTGGTTAACTTGGTCATGGCACTCACCCGCTTACCGCTAAAAACCTACTACTGGGTGAGCCAACTGGGTATGTTCCCAGCCACACTGGTCTACGTAAATGCAGGCACTGAGCTGTCGAAACTGGAGAGCCCGGCGGGGATCTTATCGCCCTCCTTGTTACTGGCCTTTGCCCTACTTGGACTGTTGCCATTTATTACCAAAGGGATCCTCGCAAAAATAACCGCTCGCCGCGTGTATAGCCGCTTCGATAAGCCCAAGCAGTTCGACAATAACCTGCTGGTTATCGGTGCGGGCTCGGGCGGATTGGTCAGCGCCTATATCGCAGCCGCAGTCAAAGCCAAGGTCACCTTGGTTGAAAAACATCGTATGGGCGGCGACTGCCTCAATACCGGCTGCGTGCCCTCAAAGGCATTAATTCGCAGTGCCAAATACGCCTATGAGCATTCACGGGCGCAGTCCTTAGGTTTTAGCTCCAGCGATACCGAGGTGGATTTTGCGGCAGTGATGCAGCGGGTACACCGGGTGATTACCGACATCGAGCCCCATGACTCGGTCGAGCGCTACAGCGGGCTGGGGGTAAACTGCGTACAAGGCGAAGCGCGTTTGCTGTCGCCGTGGGAAGCAGAGGTTAACGGCGAACGCGTAACCGCCAAGAACATTGTGATTGCCACTGGCGCCCGACCATTGGTGCCGAAGATCCCCGGTCTGGAGCAAGTCTCCTACCTGACTTCTGACACACTTTGGCAGCTAACCGAACAGCCTGCCCGCTTATTGGTACTCGGCGGCGGCCCCATCGGTTGCGAACTTGCGCAAGCCTTCGCGCGCTTGGGGTCCAAGGTCAGTCAGGTAGAGATGGCCGAACACCTGCTGAATCGCGAGGACCCACAAGTAAGCGCGGAGATAGAGCAACAATTCCGCGATGAGCAGATCGACCTTTACTTGGGTTGGAAGGCCAAGGCCTTTGAGAAACGCGGCGATAGCCAGCTAGCAATACTTGAGCGCAATGGCGAAACGGTGGAGCTGGAGTTTGACCAGGTGCTGTTGGCATTGGGCCGCGTTGCCAACACCTCCGGCTTTGGCCTTGAGGAACTCGGTGTAGAGCTCAACCCAAATGGCACGATTAAGGTAAACAATCACCTGCAGGCCACCTACCCCAACCTGTTTGCGGTCGGCGACGTTGCAGGCCCCTATCAGTTCACCCACTTTGCCGCGCATCAAGCGTGGTATGCTGCGGTTAACGCCTTATTTGGCGCGATTAAGAAGTTCAAAGCGGATTACTCGGTGATTCCGGCAGCCACCTATACCTACCCGGAAGTGGCACGGGTCGGCCTCAACGAAAATGAAGCCAAGGCCCAAGGCATCAACTATGAGGTTGCTGAGTTTGAGCTGGCCGAACTGGACAGGGCGATTGCTGATGATGCCACCAAAGGCTTTGTAAAAGTGCTCACCATACCCGGCAAAGACCGCATCTTAGGGGCCACCATTGTTGCCAGCAACGCCAGCGACCTGTTGGCAGAGTTCACGCTGGCGATGCGCCACAAGCTTGGTTTAAACAAGATCTTTGGCACCATCCACGCCTACCCAACCATGATGGAAGCCAACAAGTACGTTGCAGGTAACTGGAAGCGCGCCAACGCACCGGAGAAGCTGCTTGAGTGGGTGGCGAAGTTCCATCGCTACCAGCGCGGTAATTAAGAATCGCCACACACAATAGACAAAAAGCGCTTGGGACATCCAAGCGCTTTTTTATGGGTTTCGATATCAGCTAACTTAAGCTAGCTCTTGAGCCTCGGAAAACAGGCGCTGCTCAAAGATCTCCGGCTCCAAAGCCTCACTAAACAAGAAGCCCTGATAGACCCGGCAGCCGCGATACTTCAGAAACTCAAGTTGATACTCGGTCTCTACCCCTTCGGCAATCACTTCCAGCTCAAGGTTATCGGCCATTGAGATAATGGTGGTGATAATGGCGCACTCGCTGCCACCGCTTTGCAGCTCCATCACAAAGGAGCGGTCAATCTTGAGGCAGTGAATCGGCAGTTTGTTGAGATAGGCCAACGAGGAGTAGCCGGTTCCGAAGTCATCCACCGAGAAACGTACCCCGATATCGCGTAGCTGCTTGAGTTTCTCGACTGTGGCATCAACGTTATCGACCAACACCCCTTCGGTGATCTCCAGCTCAATCAACTGCGGATCGATCCCGGTTTCATTGAAGATTTCGATGGTATCTTTAACAAAACTGTCGCGGTGGAACTGCTTAGGACTGACGTTAATCGATAAGGTGGTGAACGAAGCCGGTAGCCCGCGGTCTTGCCAGATCCGCAACTGCTTACACGCTTCGCGCATCACCCACTCACCAATGGCCACGATGCTGCCACTCTCTTCGGCCAGTGGAATAAAGCGGCTCGGGGAGATCCAGCCAGAGTTCGGCTCAAACCAGCGAATAAGGGTCTCAGCGCCCACCATCTCCAGCTTGTCGTTGTAACGCGGCTGGTAGTAAGCCACCATTTCGGCGTTACTGAGGGCATTGCGCATCTTGGTTTGCAGCTGGTGGCGTTCTTTAAGCTTGTCGAGCATGCTCTCATCGAACACACAGATCTTTGCTCGCCCCAGCTCTTTGCCGCGGTAAAGCGCAATCTCGGCCTGACGCAGTACCTCTGGTGAATTGCTGTCTTTAAACGGATACAGGGCAATCCCAGATGTCAGGTTAAGCTGGATGGGGTTGCCCTTGATAACAAACTCTTTGTGAATGTGCTTGGTGACCGACTTACAGATATCAAAGGCGATCTGTTGGGCTTGCTCGGGATCTTGCGCCAGCTCAGGTAGCAGCAGTGCAAACTCATCGCCGCCCAAACGGGCCACGGTATCAGCCGGCCCGCGATGCTCACGCAAACGGTGGGCAATCAGGCGTAACAACAAATCCCCCACCGCATGGCCGAGGGTGTCATTCACCTGCTTGAAGTGGTCGATGTCGATATAGATAAGCGCACTGTAATAGCCGCGCTGTTGACCACGCTGAATATCTGCCTGCAGATTTTCAATTAGCTTCTTACGGTTGGCCAAACGCGTCACGTCATCGTGGGACGAGCGGAAACGCAGCAGCTCTTTGGCGGAGCGCGTTTCCGAAATGTTGGTTTGGGTACAGATCAGTCGTGCTGGCAGGCCCTGCTCGCTATGCTCGACCACCATACCGCGAGTTAGTACCCAAAGGTAGTGACCCTTTTTATGACGGATGCGATGCACACACTCAAAGATCTCGGTCTCTTTTTGCAAGTGACGACGCAGACTCGATTGAGCCTTGTCGGCATCGGCAGGATGGATGCGCCCTTCCCACTCCTCGATGTGCTGGTTGATCTCATCCTCGCCGTAGCCGAGCATGGCCTTCCATTGAGGAGCGTAATAAACCTCATTATCGAGAAGGCTCCAGTCCCACACCCCGGCACCCGCGCCACTTAATGCGAACTGCCAACGCTGCTCGCTGGCTTCCATCTCATTGAAGCTATCGCGCAGCTTTCCAGCGATCAGCTTAAGTGACTCTTGTAACGCGGCAACTTCCCCCATGCCTTTGCTAGGGATACCCTCTGGCTCTAGGGTATCGAGCTGCTCGGTGAGCTGTGAGATCCGCTAAAGTGGCGACAGCAGAATCTTTTTCAGAATAAGGATAAGTGCCAGCAGGCCAATAGAGGTCAGCCCAAGCTGCTTAGCAAACTCCTTAAGCGTTGCCTGATAATAGGCCGCCCACTGACTGGAGTAATCGAGGCGCAGCACCAACAGGCCTTTTTCAGACCGGCGTAGGCTGTCATCACGGGGGCCGAAATCTAGGGGCAAGTACAGATCGGTGACAAACGGCGCAACATTAAAGAAGTGGCGCTCGGTGTCACTGCGGTGGCTGTTGGTGAGTAACTCATGGCTAAACGGCGTGATTGCGTCAGCGGCAAAGATGTTCTTATCCAAGGCATGGCTGGACGCCAGCACTATCCCCATTGGGTCAACCACCAACAGTTGCTCCAGGTTGGCCGACAAGGCATTAAGTGCCACGGTACGCTGAACATACTGCCATTGGTGACGAGACAGATAGTCCGACAAGGATTGCTGCAGCTGGTAGCCGGATTCGAGCAGATGCAGTTGGTTCTGGTGGGCAAGCTCTTGCTTGGCGCGTTCTATCTGATCGAACAGCAACACTGACTGCACGATAGCAAAGATACCCAGCACAATAAGCGGGATGGTGATTCCCAAGGAAACACGATTACGCATCAGGTGCCTCCTCCAGCCAACGGGTCTCAATGGCCTTGCTGAAATCTGGCAGCGTTGAAATCAGCCCAAGTTTGACCATACGCTCGCCTAGCTCCAAGGTGTGGGTGGTTAATTGTTGCTCCATCACCCGGCGACTCTCGCGCTTATTAAGCAGGCTGATCTGCTCAAAGGCATCGCTAACCTCACTGCTATAGAGTTGGTTGCGCTTAGCGATCAGTTTAAAGCCCTCGCGCGGATGGGTTTGCAGCCAGTTACTGGCGCGGAAGTAGCTATCGACCAACTCACCGACTTGGTCCTTGGCGTCCTCAGATAGCTCATTGCTGACCACCAAGACCCGGTAGTAAGACTGCTCTAGCTGTTCGCCTTGGTAGATAACGTTGGCCGACAGGTTTTCTTGCAAGCGTCTAAGTAGTGGACCGGTGGCAATAACGGCCTCGATTTCGCCTTGACGGAATAGCTCTAACTGTTCATCTTGCTTGGCTTCCACCAAGATAAAGTCTTCAACTTGATGGCCGCTACTGGTGAGCCAGTCGTCCAGCACCAGCGACGCCATGCTTTGGCTCTCATAGCCGACCCGTTTACCGAGCAGGCTTTGGCTGTCGATAAGCCCCTGCTGTGCAATCAGCGCATCACCGCCAAGGCTTTGGTCCACCACGGCAATAATGCACAACTGCATGCCAGCGCTGACCAAGCTAACCGCTTCAGGCAAGCTGACAAATGCCGCATCCACCTGATTGCTCTTAAGCGCATGCAAAACATGGGTCGAGGTGGTTAATTCAGAAAGCTGGAAGCGCGCCTGGTCTTGATAGCCCAAGCGTAGTGCCAAATAGATAGGTTCAAAACCGAGCCAAGGAGAAACGGCGACTCGGAGAGTTGGCTTGTAATCAATGCAGCCAACGCTAATGGTTGTTGCAATAAAAAGGATTAACAGACGTATCCTTTGTCTAATAATCGAAATCCACATTCCTTGCTGGGCTATCCTAGCCTGTAATTCAATATGTTAAATGTCCATCTTAATCAGTCATTCTGCAGCCTTTGGGGAAAATTACAATCGTTTGCTGAGATTAATTTGAGACTTCATTAAAAAAGCGCCCGAAGGCGCTATTTTTAACTGTTTCTCAGTGCGTTAATGCGCTTCTCAAGCGGCGGATGGCTGAGGAAAAGTTCACTAACGGATTTCTTACCATTGATGCCAAAGGCCATCATCGAACCTTCCATCTCCGGTTCGCGACTACCGCCCAATCGTTGTAAGGCTCTGATCATCTTATCTCTTCCCACCAACTTGGCGGAGCCCGCATCGGCGCGGAACTCGCGCTGACGGGAGAACCACATCACGATGATGCTGGCAAGAATTCCGAACACCATTTCCAGCACAAATACGGTACCAGTGTAGGCGAGAAAACCCATACCGCTGTTGCTGTCACGGCTATTGGCCAAGGCATTACTGATCACCTGAGCCACTGCCCGAGCCAGAAAGATGACGAAGGTGTTCACGACACCTTGAATCAGGGTTAGTGTCACCATGTCACCATTGGCAATATGGCTGACCTCGTGGGCCAGTACCGCTTCTACTTCATCTTGCGCCATGCTGTTGAGCAGACCGCTACTTACCGCTACCAAGGCATCATTTTTGTTAGCGCCAGTGGCAAAGGCATTCATCTCCGGTGCGTGATAGATGGCAACTTCCGGCATACCAATGCCAGAAGCTTTGGCTTGGCGAGCTACTGTATCCACCAGCCAGCGTTCGGTGGCATTGGCAGGATTGGTAATCACCCTCGCCCCTGTTGAGCGCTTGGCCATGGACTTAGATAGCAACAACGAGATAAACGAGCCACCAAAGCCAAACAGTGCGGCGAAGATAAACAGCCCGCCCATGCCACGAGGATCGATCCCTAAGAATGCACAAACAATATTGACGACGACACTCAGTACCAACAACACCGCCAAGTTGGTCGCCAAAAACAAAAATATCCTCTTCATTACATCCTCAATTGATCAAAAAAAGGTTCGCTAATGATATGGGGATATCAACCAGAGGGTTCAAGGATTGTGCTGTAAATTTGTGTAAAGAGCCTGCCTGCAGCCCAGCGGCAAAGGCTGTTTGCTAGTCCAGTGCACAAACATCAAGGTACATTGCCAGCTCCGCCGGCACGGTACCGGGAGAGTATGGCAATACCCCTAACAATGGCGCATCGATCGCCTCTTTCAGGTAGCCCACATTGTCGTGGCTAACCTCAGTGGGTTCACTGAGGTGGTTGGCGATCCAGCCCACCAGTGGCAGCCCCGATGCGCGAATGGCCTGTGCGGTTAACAAGGCGTGACTCAGGCAACCCAAGCGCACCCCAACTACCAGTATCACCGGCAGCTGATGTGCCACCACCCAGTCAGAGAAACAACGCTTGGCGTTGAACGGCACATGCCATCCTCCGGCCCCTTCCACCAGCAACCAGTCTGAGCACTCGCATATCTGTACAAGTGCAGCATCGATGTTGCTCTCGTCGATGGGCCGCTGGCAAAGCGTGGCGGCAATGTGTGGCGCAATAGCCTGAGGATACACCTCGGGATTTACCAAGGAGTAATTGAGTGCTGAGCTTGACGCTTGCTGTAGTGCGATGCCGTCTTCGTTTTGCCATTGCCCGTCTATCAGTTCGGCGCCCGCAGCCAAGGGTTTAAAGCCATTAACAGTGCAGCCAGTGTGGCGTGCTTGTAAGGCGCTGAGCAAGGCTTGTGTGGTAAAGGTTTTTCCGACCTCGGTATCGGTACCGGTAACAAAGAATCGTTTAGTCACGACGTAGTACTCCATAAGCAACGACATAACGGGCTTCGAACATCCCATCCTCATTTGAAGCAACCCGCTCGTAGCTACGATTTAGCGCTTTTAGCTGTGATGCAGTGGTGAGCCCGTTGCGGCCGCCGGGCACATAGTTTGCGCCAATCCCTTTTAGCTCCTGCAACAACGGAAACACCGAGGGGTATTGTAAGCAGCGGGTCTCGACCTCAAATGATATCGAGCCCCAAGGTTGGCTATGAATGGCGTCCATGTATTGGGATTGACTGATAAAGCGGTTCACATGGGGGTACTGATCAATCTCAGCCCAGGCGCGGTGCAGCTCCCCCAAGGTGCCAGAGAGTAAAGTGGAAAACGCCAGGTAGCCGCCGGGGTTAAGGCAGCGGTGTATCTCCGCAAGCGCTGTCGGCAGGCTGTTACACCATTGCAGCGCCAAATTCGAAAACACCAGATCAAGCGAGCCATCGGTAATCGCCAGATGCTCCGCATCACTGCTCAGGCACGCTTGCCCAGAGCGAAGGCTAGCTGTGTGCGCCATGGCTGGCGAGAGATCGATACCCAACAACTGCTTGCTGCGCAGCTTAAGCGCGGGCATAAAAAAGCCAGTACCGCAGCCAAGATCAGCAGTTGCGTCAAAACCTTGCTGTGGCAAACGCTCAATGAGTGACCCGCCAATATCTCGCTGCAATTGGGCGAAGTTGTCGTAGGTGTGTGCCGCCCGGCCGAAATGGCTGGCAACATGTTGCTTGTTATAGTTCATCGGTGTAACCGGCTAGTTCCTTGTCCATCTCTTTGACCAACGCTTCAACCAGCGAGTTAATGTCTTCAGCGCTATGGTGCGCGGTGAGGGTCACCCGCAAGCGTGAGGTATTAGGCGGCACCGTCGGCGGACGGATGGCGTTTACCCATAAGCCCTGCTCTTTTAAGCGCAGGCTGATCTGTTGCGCCTTTGCCGCACTGCCAATCAGTATCGGCTGAATGGCGGTATTGGAAGCGTGCAGCGGCACACCTTGATGCTCTGCTAGTTTACGAAACAACGCTATGTTCTGGCTCAGCCGCTCACGATGTTGCGGCTGTGTGGCCATCACATTTAACGAGGCAGAAACCGCACTCGCTTGCGCCGCTGGCATGGCGGTTGAGTACACATAGCTGCGGGCGAAGTTCAGCAAGTACTCGCGCAACTGTTCGCTACAAAGCACAGCGGCCCCATGCACGCCAAAGGCTTTGCCAAAGGTGATCACATTGATCTGCACATCTTCCGCGCCAAGACCCGCATAGGACACCGAGCCCTTCTCTCCCAGCACGCCCGCGCCATGGGCATCGTCGATCATTAGCCAAGCCTTGTGCCGCTTGCTCACCTGAGCGATATCGCCAAGTGGCGCGCTATCGCCGTCCATGCTGAACACCCCTTCGCTGATCACCAGCTTGTCGCCATCTGCGCGGCTCAGCAGTTGATCAAGGTGCGCTACATCGTTATGGCGAAATCGCTTCATCGGCGCACTGCTATACATGCCAGCTTCGATTAACGAGGCATGATTAAGCTTGTCGTGGAAAGTAGTCAGAGCGGGATTATCCAAGGTCTTGATAACCGCTTGGTTGGCACAAAAACCACTGGAAAACAGCAGCGCGGCCGGATAGCCAAACCATTCGGCAAGCTGTTGCTCCAGAGCCAGGTGCGGGCTTTGAAAGCCGGTCACCAAGGGCGAGCCTGCACTGCCTACCCCATATTCGTTTGCGCCTTTACACCAAGCTTCAATCACCTCAGGGTGTTGTGACAAGCCTAGGTAGTCATTGCTGGAGAAATTCAGATAGTCCCGCCCTTGATGTTGCAAGCAGCGGCCCTGGCGCGAGCTCTGGCAACGCCGCGCGCGTAGCAGATCGCTGTCGCGACGTTCACTCAGGGCTTGGGTGACAAACTCAAAAGCCATCAGGACGCGTCGTAGAACATCGGATCGCTTGCTTCAACCTTGTTACGCACCAACGATTGATAGATCTCCGATTCGCGCTCTTGGTTGCCGCTCTCCGTACTGACATCCTCGGGGTTGATACCCAGTTTGGCGAACAACTGTAGGTCTTTGTTTTCTTCCGGATTCGGCGTGGTCAGTAACTTGCAGCCATAGAAGATGGAATTGGCGCCGGCCATAAAGCACAAGGCTTGCATCTGTTCGTTCATCTCCTCACGCCCCGCCGATAGGCGCACGTGGGACATTGGCATCATGATCCGCGCTACTGCAATACAACGGATAAACTCGAAGTGGTCCATGTCATCAACGTTTTCCAGCGCCGTGCCTTTGACCTTGACCAGCATATTGATCGGCACACTTTCCGGGTGCTTGGGCAGGTTGGCCAGCTCCGCTAGCAAGCCGGAGCGGTCGCTGGCGGTTTCGCCCATGCCCATAATGCCGCCGGAGCAGACCTTCATTCCGGCGCCCCGCACATGTTCGAGTGTCGCTAAGCGATCATCGTAGCTACGGGTGGTGATAATCTCGCCGTAGAATTCGCGCGAGGTATCCAGATTGTGGTTGTAGTAATCGAGGCCCGCATCCGCCAATTGCTCAGCCTGTTGCTTTTCCAGCATACCGAGGGTCATACAGCTTTCCATACCTAAGGCCTTAACTCCTTCCACCATTTTCAGCAGATACGGCATATCGCGCTCTTTGGGATTCTTCCAGGCCGCGCCCATGCAAAAACGGGTGGAGCCATTGGCTTTGGCCTTTGCCGCCTCGTCGAGTACGTGTTGCACCTCTAACAGACGCTCTGTTTCCAAGCCCGTCTTGTGGTGGGCACTTTGCGGGCAGTATTTACAGTCCTCAGGGCAGGCGCCGGTTTTAATCGACAGCAAGGTGGAGACTTGCACCTGATTTGGATCGAAATGGCGACGATGAACCGTTTGCGCGGCAAACAACAGATCGTTAAACGGCATGGCAAACAATTGATTTACTTCATCAACTGTCCAATTGTGACGAATTTCCTGAGTCATAATCCCTGGTACTTTTTTTAAGTAAAAGTTTTGGTTAGTCTACCTGTCACCGCGCAGCGGTAAAACTAGCACCATGCATGTGGTTTACAGCAGGTTATTTTATGAGCATTGATTTAGACTTTGATCGACAGCATATCTGGCACCCTTACACCTCCTCGGTTGACCCCCTTCCCTGCTATCCGGTCAAATCAGCCCAAGGCGTAGAAATCGAGTTAAGCGATGGCCGAAAGCTTATCGACGGCATGTCGTCATGGTGGGCCTGTATCCATGGCTATCAGGTTGCAGAACTCGACAATGCAGCGAAGTCACAACTCGCGTGTATGTCCCATGTGATGTTCGGCGGTTTAACCCATCAGCCTGCCGTTGAGCTGTGCCGAAAGCTGGTGGATATCACTCCTGCAGGGCTTGAGCAGGTCTTTATCAGCGACTCCGGCTCGGTGTCGGTGGAAGTTGCCATGAAGATGGCCCTGCAGTACTGGCATGCCAAAGGCACCCCAAAGGCTAAGTTTGCTACGGTGCGCAAGGGCTACCATGGCGATACCTTCGGCGCGATGTCGGTATGTGACCCCCAAGGAGGTATGCACCAACTCTATCAAGGCTTTTTGCCTGAGCACCATTTTGTGAGCGCGCCGCAAACCCGCTTTGATCAGGCCTGGAATCCCGATGATCTGACTGAAATGGCCGAGCTGCTCGGCAACCGACACCACGAGATCGCCGCAGTGATCATTGAGCCGATCGTGCAAGGCGCGGGAGGTATGCGCATCTATCACCCGGAGTATCTCAAAGAACTAGCGGCGCTGTGTAAGCAGTTCGATGTACTACTAATCGCCGATGAGATTGCTACTGGCTTTGGCCGCACGGGTAAACTGTTCGCCTGCGAGCACGCTGGCATTAGCCCGGATATTCTCTGCCTTGGAAAAGGACTTACCGGCGGCTATATGAGCTTGGCTGCTACCTTGGCGAGTAAGCAGGTTGCCGATACCGTATGCTCCGGCGAAGCCCGCGTGTTTATGCATGGACCGACCTTTATGGGTAATCCCCTAGCCTGCGCGGTCGCTAACGCCAGCATCGACTTGCTGCTTAGCTCAAACTGGCAGCTGCGGGTTGCAGCTATCGAGGCCCAATTGAGCCAAGAGCTGACAGCGTGCCGAGAACTTGCAAACGTTGCCGATGTGCGGGTACTGGGCGCGATTGGTGTGGTGGAGCTGAATGCGCCGGTGGATATGGCAAGCATACAAGCGATGTTTGTAGACCAAGGCTTGTGGGTTCGCCCCTTCGGTAAACTGGTCTATGTGATGCCCCCTTATGTGATTGAGCCAGACCAGCTCTCACGCCTTACCAAGGGGATATTTAAGGTACTGAGCCAACTATCGATGGGTTCGTAGTTACTGGCCATCTCAAAGATGGTGCGATCATTGATGCCATGGCGATTCCGGTCAGCGCACACCTTCTGGTGGTGCATGTCTTGGGGGTCGCCAACCTCCACCACCAAAATTTCGCAGCCCTGCTCTCTTGCGACTTCTATATAACTCTCCAACTCCCATTGCTGCATATTGGTGTTGTCACACACCACCAACGGCCACTGCTGAGCGATGAGTTCAGCGAAACGCTGTTGGTTCTGCCGATGGTTGTCTTCAAGGCGCGTTGGGTCAAAACAGTAGATGCCGTCTTGGTAGAAGTAGTCATCGGTACTACACAGCCCAACATACTCGCTGTCATCGGGCACGGTGTGTTGATAGAACTTACGGGCGGCATAGGACTTGCCGCTGCCGGGTAAGCCACGCATGATTAACACTTGCGAGGGCATCAGCGGAATAGGTTCACATAGTAGGCAAACAAGCTGCTAACCGATATCAGCCCCAGCAGGCCAAGGTTAACCAAGTAGTGGTCGCTGCGGCGACGACTGCGGCGGTAGTTTAGCAAGACCCCGGCCAAGGTGATCCCACAGCAAGACCACAACAGGTAGACGAACAAGCGCTGGTAGTCTTCACGCCAATAGTCGCGGTAAACCACACCGTCGGGGTTAACAAAGTTGCTATAAGGAATTTCCGGGCGAGCGTAATGGTAGGCAATCAACGATCCGAGGAACAACACCCAAGCGATAACCGATACCCAAACAAAGGTGCGTTGCAGTACGTCTGGACCTCTTCTTCGTTCTATTCTCTTTTGTTTCATTAACCACCTGATAACAATTGCAGCGCTACTGGCGCGCTTGTGAGCAGTTATATCAAGCCTAGACAATATTTTACTTGAGTCTTGCTTTACACGCAGTAACATGGGTTCCCTTGTAATATTAGCACTCAAAATTCGGGGATAATGCTGCTTATGACGCATTCTTCAGTAACCGACGTTTTGTCAGGTAAATTCCAGGCAGGACAACAAGTTACCGTAAAAGGTTGGATCCGCACTCGCCGTGACTCCAAGGCCGGTATTTCTTTTCTCGCTGTTCACGATGGTTCGTGCTTCGACGCCATTCAGGCTGTTGCACCCTCAGAGCTGAATAATTACCAAGAAGAGATCGTTAAGCTGACTGCAGGTTGCTCTGTAGCAGTAACCGGTGAAATCGTAGAGTCTCCTGGACAAGGTCAGGCTTTTGAAATCAAAGCCACCAAGGTTGAGGTGATCGGATGGGTAGAGAATCCAGACAGCTACCCGATGTCAGCCAAGCGTCACTCAATTGAGTACCTTCGTGAGCACGCCCACCTGCGCCCTCGTACCAACGTAATTGGTGCGGTGACCCGTGTGCGTAACTGCCTGGCTCAAGCCATCCACCGTTTTTACCACGAGCGTGGCTATGTTTGGGTAAGCACCCCGATCATTACCGGTAGCGATACCGAAGGCGCTGGTGAAATGTTCCGTGTATCTACCCTTGATATGCAGAACCTGCCGCTGACCGATAAAGGCGAGGTGGACTACCAAGAAGACTTCTTCGGTAAAGAAACCTTCTTGACCGTATCTGGCCAGCTAAACGCTGAAACCTACGCCTGTGCGCTGACCAAGGTGTATACCTTTGGGCCGACCTTCCGCGCCGAAAACTCCAACACCAGCCGCCACTTGGCCGAGTTCTGGATGATGGAGCCGGAAGTGGCTTTCGCCGATCTGGATGATGTTGCCGGTCTTGCCGAAGACATGCTCAAGTACGTATTCAAAGCGGTACTAGACGAGCGCGCCGATGATATGGCCTTCTTTGCCCAGCGCATCAACAAAGAAGCGATCAGCCGTCTGGAGAACTTCGTCGATTCAGACTTTGCACAGGTTGACTACACCGATGCCATCGACATCCTGAAAGCTTGCGGCAAGAAGTTCGAGTTCGACGTTGAATGGGGTATCGACCTAAGCTCGGAGCACGAGCGCTTCTTGGCAGAAGAACATTTTAAAGCGCCCGTGGTAGTGAAGAACTACCCGAAAGACATTAAAGCCTTCTACATGCGTATGAACGACGACGGTAAAACCGTTGCTGCGATGGACGTACTGGCGCCGGGCATTGGTGAGATCATTGGTGGCAGTCAGCGTGAAGAACGCTTGGATGTGCTGGATGCACGTCTCGCCGAGATGAACCTTAACCCAGAAGACTACAGCTGGTATCGCGACCTGCGCCGCTATGGCACCGTGCCGCACTCCGGCTTCGGTCTGGGCTTTGAACGCCTGGTTTCCTATGTGACCGGCATGGCGAACATCCGCGATGTGATCCCCTTCCCTCGCGCACCGAAAACCGCCGAATACTAATCTGCTCAAGCCCCCAAATCTGGGGGCTTTTTTTCGCTATTGCGTCCACTCTGACGCATAATGGTTTAACTGAACCTGTTAAATGGATTTATATGAAAAAGGTTACCGTTGTCACCACCGAAGACATCCTGATTAAACTCTGCAACTCCGTCACTAAAGTTTTCAACGCCGCCACCACCCGGTCCGTCCAATACTCTGCGATGGTACAGAAGATCCACAAAACCTGCCTACGCCCGGATATCGGCTGCTTTGTGTTGTTCGATGGCGGCTTCTCCGGTTTAGTGGTAATTAACTTTAGCGCCGCTTCAGCCATGGAGATCTACCGCGACTATATGTTGCATATGGGCATTCCAGAGAATGAGTTGGCGAGTCAGCACACGCAGGACGATGTGAGCAATGTAATGGGCGAGCTGATGAACCAGATCGTTGGCGACTTTACCAGTACCGTGGGCAAGGAGTTGCAAACGTCAATCACTCAGAACCAACCGAAGATGTTGACGATTAACAAACAGGTGCAGCTGTCGGTGGATACCAACCTTGATCGCCCACAAGCGCGCCGGGTGACCTTCACCACCTCAAACAACAATATCTTCTATCTCGAACTGGCCATGGATAAAACCGAGTTCATTCAACTACATGATTTTGAAGCGCCTGAAGATATCGACCCGGATGAATTGATCAATCAGGCTCGCGAAACTACCAGCCATAAGCCGGTGGCCAAAGAGCAAAAGGAATTGCCTGATCAAGACCTATTCGATGAACTTGGGATCTAGTTTTGAGGTGATGACAGAGAGCATCACCGCTTCATTGTGATAATCGAGGGGCAGCGCCAGGCGCTGCCCCTCACTTTCTATAACCAACGAGGGAAAGCCATTAATTGGCATACTGCGCGCTTGCGCAATCTCGGTTTGCAGTTGGTACTCCAGTTCCGCACTGTCCATCGCTTCGACAAACACCTTTTCACTGATCCCTATTTGGCTAGCGCAGCTCTTGAGTACTTGTAAGTCTGAGGGATTACGCGCATCCAGATAATAGGCTTGTTGTATCGCCTCAATCATTTCAGTCTCGAGATCATGCGCGCGAGCCGCAATCACCGCTCGACACGCCGGATAGGTGGAGCGCCGGGGAATGTTGTTGCGCCAGAAATCATGATTGAATGGTCGGTCTAATTCTGTCTCAATGCGCCGCCAGGTTTGCTGCAGGTAATGGCGCATCTCCTCCGGCATTGGCTCGTAGGAATCAGGCGCTAAACCGCCGACTAAGCGCTTAACAGTAATACTGCTGGGGAGCAGCTGCAGCAAACGGTTCCAGGTAGGTTGAAAACCCCAGCACCAACTGCACATGGGGTCGTGCACGTAGTAAAGGGTTGGCATGGACATGGTTACAACCAGCTAACGAATTGATCGGTGCTCAAGGTTCGGGAAGGCACTTTCGATATCTGAGACGAGCCGAGATACAAAAAGCCAACAATATGTTCGTGCTCTGCCAAGCCCAGCTTCTGTTTAACAATAGGATCGTAGGCCATGGGACCGGTGCGCCAGATACCGTTGTAGCCCTGCGCAAACGCCGCCATCTGCATCGCATGCACCATGCAGCCCGCTGAGAGTACCTGCTCGATTTCTGGCACTTTATCGTGGGGCTTAGGTGATGCTATCACCACCGTAATCAGTGGCGCTCGAAACGGCATTTGCCGGGCTTTTTCCACATCGCCCCGGTTTTGCTCTGCTGCAACGGCAAAGATATCAGACAGCTTACTTAGCCCTTCGCCACTGACATGCAAAATACGCCATGGATGCAGCCCGCCATGGTCTGGGGCTCGCAGCCCAGCTTGCCAGATGGTTTCAAGTTCAGCGCCTTCCGGTGCCGGGGCAGATAAGCGAGCGCAGGAGTGTCTCTCTAACAGCAGGTTGAGGGCCTTCATCGTCGTCCTTGTTATGGGCTTTTCATCCTTGTAAGGAATATCCTAACAGCAAAGCCTAGATTTTTGCAGCTAACTCTGCGCCTTGTCGGATAGCCCGCTTGGCATCGAGCTCGGCAGCCACGTTAGCGCCGCCGATCAAATGCGCGGTCAGGCCCTGCTCTATCGCTTGATCATACAACGAGCGATTTGAGGTTTGCCCAGCACAGATAATCACATTGTCGACCTCAAGAACCCGTTGCTGCTCATCGCACTGATAATGCAGTCCTTGGTCATCAATCTTTTGGTACTGGGCACCGGCGATGAACTCCACGCCATGCTTTTTCAAGGTTGCTCGATGGATCCAGCCGGTGGTTTTACCCAAGCCTTTGCCGAGCTTGGAGGTCTTGCGCTGCATTAAATACACTTGTCGCGTCTCGCCATGCTGCGCCTTTGGCTTCATCAAGCCGCCTTCTTGCTGGTAAGCCGTATCGATTCCCCAATTTTCTGACCAACGCTCAACATCACTGCTGAGTGAGCTCCCTTGTTCAAGGATGAACTCAGCCACATCGAAGCCAATACCACCTGCACCGATAATGGCAACACGCTTGCCAACCGGTTTTTTGTCTCGCAGTACATCGAGGTAGCTGAGTACTTTTTTATGTTCAACACCTTCAATCGGTGGGGTTCGCGGCTGGATCCCGGTTGCCACCACCACTTCGTCCGCGCCGAGCTCGGCAAGTTTGAGCGGGTCGATACGCTCGCCCAGCTTCACCGCGACTCCGTTACGCGCCAGCTGGTACTTAAAAAAGCGCAGCGTCTCGTAGAACTCTTCTTTCCCGGGAATTTGCTTGGCGTAGTTAAACTGCCCTCCGATCTCATCGGCAGCATCATAAATAGTCACTTGATGGCCGCGCTGCGCCGCATAGTTTGCAAACGCGAGGCCCGCCGGCCCTGCTCCGATTACCGCCAGCTTTTTCGGCGCGCTGGTTTTGCTAAAGGTTAACTCGGTCTCATAACAAGCTTGGGGGTTGACCAGACAACTCGCGCGTTGCTGTTTAAACACATGGTCCAAACAGGCCTGATTACAGGCAATACAGGTATTGATCTGTTCTGGCTCACCGGCACGCGCTTTGTTCACAAACTCAGGGTCGGCCAGCAGCGGACGTGCCATCGACACCATATCCGCCTGGCCGCTACCTAAGATCTGCTCGGCAATCTCTGGGGTATTGATGCGGTTTACCGCAATAACCGGCACACTCACCTCACGGCGGATCTTTTCGGTAATCCAGCTAAACGCAGCGCGTGGCACACTGGTGGCGATGGTAGGCACCCGCGCCTCGTGCCAGCCGATACCGGTATTGATCAGGGTGACACCGTTTTGCTCCAACTGTTTGGCCAGTTCAACGACTTCAGCGTAGCTAGAGCCATTCTCTACCAGATCCAGCATCGACAAGCGGAAAATAATAATAAACTCTTGGCCCACCGCGGCCCTGCACGCTTTTAATATCTCGACGGCAAAGCGCATCCGGTTCTGATAACTACCGCCCCATTGGTCACTGCGCTGGTTGGTGCGTTTACACAGGAATTGATTGATCAGGTAACCCTCGGAGCCCATCAGCTCGATACCATCGTAGCCCGCTCGCTTAGCCAACTGTGCACTCTTAGCAAACTGCTTGATAGTGCGAGTAATCGCCCCATGAGACATCTCAGAAGGCTTAAAGGGGTTGATTGGCGCCTTAATAGCGCTGGGCCCAACGTTTAACGGATGATAGGCATAACGGCCGGCATGGAGTAGCTGCATGGCAATCTTGCCACCCGCTTGGTGCACGGCATCGGTGACAATGCGATGCTTTTTAACCTGCCAGCCAAAGCTAAGTTGAATGCCCTTAGGGGCGAGGCGCCCGCGAAGGTTGGGCGAGACACCGCCGGTGACAATCAGCCCAACGCCGCCGCGTGCTCGCTGCGCATAAAACTCAGCCATCTTGTCAAACCCGCCCGGCTCTTCTTCCAAGCCAGTATGCATAGACCCCATCAACACACGACTTTGCAGTTGTGTGAATCCAAGATCCAAAGGGCTGAGTAAAGTGGGATATGCGCTCATAGGTAGCCTTCAACGTCCAATGTTACATAGATGTAAACGAGCCTAATAGATGCAAACTTATGTTTCAAACAATTGTTTTAATATTTGTGGACCTTGCCAAGAGCTTGGCCCAAACAATGCAATTCGCATGGGCTTCCTTCAAGGGCTTAACCAGTCAACACTGCGCAAAAGTGAACACGCGTGATAAACACGCCTTATCATCTGGCTGGATCCCCTAAGGCTATGGTAGCTTAGGCCCCTACTCTGCAGAAAACGTAGGATTCACGTGTTTGCTTTAATCAAACGAATTTTCAAAGGGATGTGGTGGTTTCTCGGCTTTATCCGTGCGTTAATCATCAACCTAATGTTGTTGATTACTATCATTGTGGTTGTGGTTGCTATCTCCAGTGTCGACGTTCCACAGCCTGAACCAGTGAGCAATCAAGCTTTACGCGTTAGCCTGGATGGGGTGTTGGTTGAACAAACTCGGTTTGTCTCTCCCATTCAGGAGATCACCGATGAACTGATTGGTCGCACTCCGGTGTATGAAATAGACCTTAACCGTCTAGTTGAAGCCATCGACTTTGCCAGTGAAGACCCTGAGATCACCGGGTTAGTGCTCGACTTGGGCAAAGCGCCGCCAAGCGGTATCGCCAAGTTACAGGTATTGGGACAAGCGTTGCAACGTTTCAGCGATAACAGCGGCAAGCCCATCGTGGCCTATGCGGACTTCTACGACCAACATCAATACTATCTGGCCAGCTTCGCCGATACCGTCTATCTAAACAACCAAGGCGCGGTGTTGCTGCGTGGCTTTAGCTATGAGCGCCTGTTCTTTAAAGATGCGCTCGATAAGTTAGCCATTGAGCCTAAGGTATTCCGGGTTGGTACCCACAAATCGTTCGTCGAGCCCTACATTCGTAATGATATGTCTCCCGAGGCTCGCGCCGACGTACAGCGTTGGGTGGATTTGCTGTGGGATGAGTACCAACAGGACATCGCTAGTAACCGAGAGATCAACGCCGAGCAGCTTTCACCGGAAGCGAACGTTGTTCTAGAGCGACTGACACAAGTTGATGGCGACCTCGCAAAGTACGCAGAACGCTATGGCTTAGTCGATCAGCTGGTTAATCGCAGTCAGTTGCTCGAAGAGCTTCTCAACCTGTTTGGCGAAGACCCCTATGGCCCAAGCTACGCCTACATCGATTACTACGATTATCTGGCCCATGTAGTTCCTGAACCAAAGGATGCCGAGGACAAGATAGCGGTACTCATCGCTCAAGGCCCGATTGTTGGCGGAGAAGGTCGCGATAAGGTCATTGCGGCTGATACGGTTTTGCAGCAACTTCAACGTGTAATCGACGATGAAGATGTGAAGGCCTTGGTGCTGCGCATCGATAGTGGTGGCGGCAGTGCCTTTGCCTCGGAGCTAATCCGCGATAAGTTAGCCGAAGTTCAAGACAATGGGATTGCGGTAGTGGTTTCCATGGGCACTGTGGCAGCCAGTGGCGGTTATTGGATAGCCTCTAGCGCCGATGAAATATTTGCCGAGCCTACCACCATCACCGGCTCGATCGGTATCTTTGGTATGTTTGCCAGCCTCGAGCAAGCCCTGCAACGGGTGGGAATACATAGTGATGGCTATAGCACCTCACCTCTGGCACAGTTAAGCCCCTTTAGTGAGCTTCAACCAGAGCTGGAAGCACTGATACAACTGACCATCGAGAAAGGCTATAAGGACTTTCTAGAGATCGTCGCTGAGGGGCGCGACATGAGTGTGGAACAGGTCGAACAGCTAGCCGAAGGCCGGATCTGGACTGGGCGCGAAGCCCAGCAAAATGGCCTAGTCGATAGCCTCGGTAACCTCAATCAGGCGATCGCCCGCGCCGCCGAGCTGCAAGGCTTAGAGGGTTACAAGCTCAAACACCTACGCCCAGCACTAAGCCCACAAGAGCAGTTCTTAGAGCAGCTGTTTAGGGCCAGTGAACCCGCTTGGCTACCCTCTTCGCTTAGCGGTCTACTTGAGATTGGCCAATCCTTGGAGCATGAGCTAAGCACCTTTGACGATCCCTTGGGCATTTACTCCTACTGCGCCCTCTGCATCAACGAACTATAATCCACTAAAACCCCGCCCGGCGGGGTTTTATTCTTTTAGCCCGGCGTTATAATCGCTGCACTTTTTTGCCGCGTGTCGTTGAGTTGAGCCACTGCTCCTTACACTCGTGATCGGCTTGTAACCAAGAGGCCCCAACATGAATAAGAAATCCATCTACGTCGCCTACACCGGTGGAACCATCGGTATGCAGAAGAGTGACCGCGGCTATGTGCCTACAGAAGGCTTTATGCGCGATTGCATCGCGGCAATGCCGGAGTTTCACCGCGAGGAGATGCCCGAGTTCACCATTCATGAGTTTGCGCCACTGATTGACTCTGCCGATACCAATCCCACTCATTGGCAGCTGATTGCCGATGACATCCAGCAAAACTACGAGCACTACGACGGCTTTGTGGTACTGCATGGCACCGATACCATGGCGTTTACCGCTTCTGCACTATCTTTCATGCTGGAGAACTTGAGCAAACCGGTAATCGTAACTGGCTCACAGATCCCGCTCAGCGAGCTGCGCTCCGATGGCCGCGCCAACCTGTTGAATGCGCTGTACCTAGCGGCAGAGTACCCGATCCACGAAGTCTGCCTGTTCTTCAACAACCAACTGTTTCGTGGCAACCGCTCAACCAAGATCCACGCCGACGGCTTCGATGCCTTTAAATCTCCCAACTACCCCACACTGCTGGAGTCGGGCATCAACATCGAAGTGAAGGCCGGCGAAATCAAGCCCACCGGCTTTAGCTCGCTGCAAGTGAGCGCCATTACTCCACAGCCGATTGGGGTTGTCACGCTATACCCGGGTATCTCTGCCGATGTGATTCGTAATATCCTGCAACAGCCTGTGAAAGCGCTTATCTTGCTTAGCTACGGCGTAGGCAACGCGCCACAAAACCCAGAGCTACTGGAGCTGCTCAAAGAAGCCGATAAACGCGAAGTGTTGGTGATCAACCTAAGCCAGTGTCTGACCGGCAAGGTAAATATGGGCGGATACGCCACGGGAGATGCGCTAGCGCAAGCTGGAGTGGTAAGTGGCTACGATATGACCACCGAAGCGGCCTTGGCCAAGCTTCACTACTTGTTGAGCAAAAACCTCGAGTTTGGCCGCGTCAAAAGCCTGATGGGACAGAATATTCGCGGTGAGCTTAGCCTCTAGGCTAGTCGTCTTCTGGACGTTCAGAGAAGATCACTTCATCTTCTCTGAATTGCCGTTTGAGCTCTTGCTTGGATTTGACCACCAACTCGCCATCGGTGCCGACGGTAAAGTGCTCAGGACAATGATTATGTTGACTTTGGTAAAGGATGACCATCTGCTGGACGTTGTCTTTTTGCGCAGCGGTTAATGCGTTTCCATCGGCCCAACGGCCGGTTTCAACAGCGGTTAGCAGGCTTTGATAAATCTCGGGCGTCATTGCCTCGACTACCTTTTTTACATCCATTGACTTTTCCCTTAGAAAAATTGACGTGGGCACGGTTACTGCCCCATCATTAAAGGCCAATCAATTTATCACCAGCCGCTTTCGACAAAACTTAACCAAAGGCGGCCCGATGTGCAAGTTTACAAGGACTGATTTTGCGCAAACTCGTTACTTGCTCCCTATGCCTGTTAGCTACCTCACTGTTATTGACCGCTTGTGGTCCGGATCCAGAACGTTTTTCGTTTGGGGGGAAATCTCCAAAGGGGGTCTGTAAAGATCACCCAGAACTTTGTGAAGATTTAAATAAAGATGGCTGGTGCCGGATGGAGCGAGACGAAGTAATCTTCGCACGCCTTGAAGAACAGAACCAACCCGGCGATCCTGCCTACTACTCACTGATACGGGCGTATCAAGCTTACAACCGCTGTATTGAGCTGGCCGCTCAGATCCAACCCAAATACGACCAATCGCGCCAAGCCCAGCGCGTGGTGGGTCTGTTGACCTCGGTCGAAGAGTTGGCGCGACTGGAACAGCTCACCAAGAGCTCCGACTATCCGTTTCTACTGATGTATCACTGGACGGAGCTCGGTGACAAAAGCGCCAAGCAGCGCTTCCTCAATCTGGAAGGCAGCCCGCAAATGGGCCACCCAGAGTTGCAATGGGCCCTAGCCAGCTATTACGCAGACTTCGAGCCTGTGAAAACCATCGCGATTTTGAAGAACACCTTCCCGCTGCACGAGGATGCCGATGATATCCCGGCGAAATACGCCGAGACGATCGTTGGGCAATATATGCGCTTGGGGGATTTTGAGCGAGCCTACCTGTGGACCTTGGTGGCGAGTCACTTCGATGATCACGCCCAACAAGATTATGGCCCACTGGAGCGTCAGCTAAACCTCACCAAAGACCAACGCAAACAGCTGGAAAAGCAGGCAAAAAGCCTTTACAAGACCATCACCGAACGCCCTTAGCCCTCTTCAAACTGCATCGACACGGAGTTAATGCAGTAGCGTTGGCCGGTTTCGGTGGGGCCATCGGGAAACACATGGCCAAGGTGGGCATCGCAAGACGCGCAGCGCACCTCAATGCGGTGCATCCCATGGCTCATATCCTCTAAATAGCGGATACTCCCTTTCAGCGCCTGGTCGAAGCTTGGCCAACCACAGCCTGAGTCAAATTTGGCCTCAGAGTTAAACAGGGGCGCAGCACAACATCGACAACGGTATTCGCCCTCAGCCTTGTTGTGTAGCAACGCGCCGGTAAACGGCCGCTCAGTGCCCCCTTCGCGGCACACCCGATAGCTCTCTTCATCTAGCACTTCACGCCAGTGGTCATCACTTATTGGTTTAGCTGTGTTCATTGTTGTTCCATTAGCATCATTGTTCGCGGCGCCAGAGTCACCTTGTGGCTCTCCAGCGTGGTTAGCTTGTTTGTTAACGAGCTATCTACTCGTAAGGACCAACGTTGCAGTTGTTTTGTTGCAGGAAGTCTGAATTTTTGTGCGTGTTCACTGGCGTTAATCAACCATAGCCAGCGGCATGCCTCACCCTTCAGGCCAACGATTTCCACCATCACAGATTGTCGCTCGGCGCAGTGCCAATCGCTTTGATGCATGGCATTGCCGTCTTCCCGGTACCAATGAACCGCATGTTGGTAGTCGAGTTTACGCTCAAAGGTGTCGCTGGCGAGCTTGAGCTGGTGGAACACTGGGTTGTCGCGCCGCAGCTTAATCAGTTGCTGAACAAACTCGAGGAATTGAGACTCACGATCACCTAGCTGCCAGTCATACCAACTGATGGGGTTATTCTGGCAGTAAGCATTGTTGTTGCCGCGCTGAGTGCGGCTTAGCTCATCGCCCCCGAGAAAATGCGGCACCCCTTGCGAGAGCATCAGACACATGATCAGATTACGTTTTTGCTGGAAGCGTAGGTCGAGGATCGCAGCATTATCACTCTCCCCCTCCTCGCCATAGTTGGCCGACAGGTTATGTCCATGGCCATCTCGATTAGCCTCGCCGTTGGCATGATTATGCCGCTGCTCGTAGCTGACCAAGTCATGCAAGGTGAACCCATCGTGGTAACAGATGTAGTTCACCGAGGTATGAATGCTTCGTCTACTAGGCAAGAAGAAATCGCGCGAACCCATTAACCGCGTAGCCAACTCGCCTACGCCAACCCTGTCGCCCCGCCAAAAGCCACGCAGGTTGTCGCGATAGCGATCGTTACACTCCATCCAATTTGATGGGAATCGCCCCAACTGGTAGCCGTCGTAGCCGATATCCCAAGGCTCGGCAATCAGCTTGACGCCCTTAAGGCTTGGGTCCTGACGCAGCGCCCTAAAAAAGCTCGCGTCCGTTTTAAAACGGTTGTGTTCGCGGCCAAGGCTGACCGCCAAATCAAAACGGAACCCATCAACCCCCATCTCGCAATACCAATAACGTAGGGTATCGAGCACTAGCTGAAGGGTAACATCATGGTCGAATGAGACGCTGTTGCCACAGCCGGTATTGTTGGTGTAGTGGTGGTACTCAGGGGTATCCCCCACATGATCAAAAAGGTAGTAGCGGCGATTATCTAGCCCGCGGAAGCTAAGCGATGGCCCATCATCACCGGACTCAGCGGTGTGGTTATAGACCACATCTAGAATGACTTCGATACCTGCACGATGCAGCTCACGTACCATCTGCTTGAACTCGCTAACCGCGTCACTGACGGCATAACGCGGGTCTGGTGCCATAAACAGCAAGGGGTTATAGCCCCAATAGTTGCTCAGCCCTAGGCCTTTGAGGCGCGGCTCCGACATAAAGCTGGCTACCGGCAAGAGCTGCACCGCAGTCACGCCCAACTGTTTGAGGTGATCAATGGCAGGCTTTGAACACATCCCCAAGTAAGTACCTTGGTAAGGTGTGGGCACCTCGGGGTGTAGTTTACTGAACCCGCGCACATGGGTCTCGTAGAGTATCGTCTGACTGAGCGAATAGCCCGGCCGCGCCACGCCCTGCCAATCAAAGTCATCATCAACCACCACACATTTGGGTAGCATGGCTGCGCTATCTTCGTCGTAGGCGGCGGCGTCCCAAAGGATGGGTCGGTTGATGGCTTTGGCATAGGGGTCGAGCAATAGCTTACGCTGGTCATAACGCAGGCCGTGCTCTGGCTGGTAATCACCGTAGGCGCGAAACGCATACAGCTGCCCTGCCCGCACGCCGGGAACGTGACCAAAATGCACGTAGCCGTGCTTGCCGGGAAGAATGAATTGAGCGATCTGCCGTTCACATTCGTCGAACAGACAGAGCTCTATGTATTTGGCTTCACCGCCGTGGACCGCAAAATTGCATCCTGCTTGGTCGAGCTGTGCGCCTAAAGGTGTTGCAGAGCCGATAGTGACCCGGAAAAGCTCCGGGTCACTCACCGACATTGGATCGGTGGTTTTTAGCATACAAACAAGCCTAAACTTCGTCCTGAAGAGTTGTTGTTTGTTAGTCTACCTTTTCAATGTACAAGGTGGCTAGTGGTGGTAGGTTTAACTCGATGGAATGCTCCCTTCCCTGCCATGCCACTGGCTCAGCGTTGAAGTTGATACCCGCATCAAGGTTGCTGCCCCAATACATCTCTGAATCGGAGTTAAGGACCACGCGATACTGGCCAGGCCCTGGTACACCCAAGCGATACTGTGGCCGTGGCACCGGGGTGAAATTACACACCACCACAAGCTGCTGGTCACTCTCGATACCGTTACGCTGGAATGCCAGCACACTGCGTTCCCAGTCGCCGTGATCGATCCACTCAAAGCCGGCCTTATCGTAGTCACCTTCGAACAAGGCTGGAGTGGCACGATAGTAGTGGTTGAGCTGCTTGGTTAGCGCCTGTTGGCCCTGATGTTTGGGATACTGCAACACCGACCAATCTACGCTAGCATCGTGGTTCCACTCGCTTGCCTGAGCAATCTCATTGCCCATAAAGTTGAGTTTCTTACCAGGATGGGCGTACATAAAGGCCGTAAACGCGCGCAAGTTGGCGGCTTGTTGCCACTCATCGCCCGGCATCTTGCCGATCAATGAGCCTTTACCATGCACCACTTCATCGTGGGAGATCGGCAGTACGAAGTTTTCATCGTAGTTGTAGACCATCGCAAAGGTGATCTCATTGTGATGGTACTTACGGAATGCCGGATCTTTTTGCATGTAGGTCAGCGAGTCGTGCATCCAGCCCATGTTCCATTTAAAACCAAAGCCTAAGCCACCGGCGAAGGTTGGGCGGGATACGCCCGCAAACGCGGTAGACTCTTCAGCGATAGTCATGGCATGGGGATACTGCTTGTAGACCTCTTCGTTGAACCATTTAAGCAGGCTGATCGCCTCATAGTTATGGTTGCCGCCGTCAACGTTGGGGATCCACTCACCTTCGTTGCGCGAGTAATCCCAGTACAGCATCGATGCGACTGCATCAACCCGCAGGCCATCGACATGGAACTTGTCGAGCCAAATCAGCGCGCTGGCGACCAAGAACTGGCGGACGTTGTCACGGCCGAAGTCGTAGATGTACGAGTTCCAGTCGTTGTGCCAGCCGCGGCGCGGGTCCTCGTACTCGTACAAAGGCGTACCATCGAAGCGGGCCAAACCATGCGAGTCACTTGGGAAGTGCGCAGGCACCCAGTCGACAATCACGCCGATGCCGTTTTGGTGGCATTGATCGACCAAGTATTTAAAGTCATCGGGGTGGCCAAAGCGGCTGGTTGGCGCAAACAGGCCAATCGGTTGGTAGCCCCAAGAGCCGTCGAAGGGATGCTCAGATACCGGCAGCACCTCAATGTGGGTGTAGCCCATATCTTTAACGTAGTTGACCAGCTCTTCGGCAAGCTCTCGGTAGCTCAGATAGCCCTTGCCAGACTCCAGCTTACGTTTCCAAGATGCCAAATGCACCTCGTAGATGGCCATTGGCTGTTTGGTCTTGTCGTTAAGCTGAGACTCGCGCCACGCATCGTCGTTCCACTGGTACTGGTCGTGATCCCACACCACCGAGGCGAACGAAGGGTACTGCTCAGAGTAGAAGCCCACCGGATCGGTTTTGTGCGGCAACTGATGGCCATGCATGTCTTTAAGTTCAAACTTGTAGGTGCAACCGGCCTCAAGGCCAGGTACAAACAACACCCAGTGTCCGTCCATGCTGCGCTGCATCGGTTGGCGGCGACCATCCCAGTGATTAAAGTCGCCAATCAGGCTTACGCTCAGTGCGTTGGGTGCGTACACGCCAAAGCGCACACCTTTAACCTCGACACCATCGACCTCGATGGTTTTAACTTGGGCACCCAACACCGAATACAGGTTCTGCGGCGCATGATGCATGGTCGCCAGGCCATCATAGGCCTGCTCGTGGAACTGATAAGGGTCGATTACGGTGTGAGTTACCTCACCGTAAGACACAACAAACTGATAATTAAAGCTATCTTTAGTATCGGCAAATTCTGCTTCGAACAGCCCTTGCGGCGAGGTGCAGGTCATTTCTGCTAGCGCGTCGCCATTGAGGCTCTGAACAGATACTGCGGTCGCTTCAGGAAACCATGACCGAAGCATCAGTCCCTGCTTAAATTTAACTAGGCCTAGTACTTGAAAGGGGTCGCTAATGCGGGCGTTTAGGAGTTGTTGAATAAGCGGGGATAGAGAGGAAGATTTCATAGACTTACCTTAGCCACGTAGCGGGTTCGCGCAGAGTTGCAAAGGCGCCCACTACCGTCGTCTCCATGAATACGAAAAGTGAGAATAGGTGGGCGCGAGGCCCACCGTAACTGGTTTACGCGCTTACCTTAGCACGAAGTTCTGTCATTTCTCTCAACAAGTTCTGAACATCGTGATCTGCAAACAGTTCTGATAAGTTTTTAGACAACTTACGACGCCAGTTTGGATACTCATCGGAGGTGCCAGGTACGTTAACCGGCTTATCCATTTCCATCCAATCTTCCAATTGAACAGACAACAGCGAGCTACTACCAGCAGCCATATGCTTGTGCATGCCGTAGTTCAAGCCTTTGTCCATGCCCACCCAGTTTACGTCGCGAGACACGTAATCAGGGATCAGACCGTGGCCGTGCAGGCTATCCAGCATCTTCTGCTTGCTCTCGTGGCGATCGGCGTACAGGCTTTGCAATACCGCTTCATCACGGTATAGGCCCAGCTCTTTGCCTAACGCCAAGTCATCACAGTGCCACAAGCCACGCAGGGTTGGCATATCGTGGGTAGTGATGGTTGCCATCGCTTGTACTGGATAGTGAGAAGGCGAGATGTAGCCACCGTCTTCCGCTTGTTCGAACATGAACACGCGGTAGGAGTGGATGCCATTCTCTTGGAACACTTCGAAGATACCGTCAGGCACAGTACCCAAGTCTTCACCGATGATCAGACATTCGTTGCGGTGGCTCTCCAGCGCCAAAATGCCCAGCAGATCTTCGATTGGGTAGTAAAGGTAGGCACCTTTAGAGGCATCATCTTCCACAGGTACCAACCACAAACGCAGTAGCGCCATCGCATGGTCGATACGCAGTGCACCACATGAGCGCATGTTCGAGCGGAACAGGTCGATCATCGGCTGGTAGGCTTGCTCTTCCAACTTCGCAGGATCCATTGGCGGCAGGCCCCACTTCTGGCCTAGCGGGCCGAGTACATCTGGTGGCGCGCCAACGCTGGCATCTAGCGCGTACAAATCGCCGTTACCCCAGATCTCTACACTGCCTTCGCTTACGCCAACGGCTAAGTCGCGGTATAGGCCCATTGCCATGCCGCTACTTTTCGCAACTTGATCAACTTCTTCCAGTTGCAGATCAGCAATCCACTGCAGCCACGCGTAGAAGTCTACTTCGGCCTGATTGTCTTTGACCCACTGAGTTACCGCAGGCATGTGATACTCACGGAACTCTTCTGGCCATACCTGCCAGCCCCAAGCATTACCTTGAGTCTGGTAGAAGTGATTTTGCAGCGCATCGTAGGCCGCTTGGGCCGCCAGGCTTTCACCGCCGTTCTTAACGAAGGCTTTAAAGGCAGTCGCGCGCTTAGTGCGGCCTTTTTGAATCTTCTGGAACTCAGCGAACACCAAACGCAGCGCTTCAAGCTTGGCAACAGTTACCCCGGTGTAATCCACCCACTCATTGCTACGTAGCTGATCCAAGCGAGCTTGGAACTGGGCAGAGTTCACCAGTGCCGGTGCTTCTGACTTGGCGTACTCTTCGATGGCTTCAACATCGATATAGACAACGTTCAACCAACGACGCGAAGACGGGCCGTATGGGCTGGCTTGTTCAGGGTTTGCTGGGAATAGCGAGTGGATTGGGTTCAGACCGACAAAGTCTGCGCCGCTGTTAGCCACGTTTGCGACCAGGTATTTCAGGTCAGAGAAGTCGCCAATACCCCAGTTACGCTCACTACGCAGGCAGTATAGCTGGACACTTGGGCCCCACAGTTTTTTACCCGCTTTAATAGGAGGCTGGATGTAAGAGGCTTGAGGCGCAACGATAAAGCGCGACTCGCCCAGTACCTTACGGCCACCTTTCTTGGTGAGCGACAAGGTGTGGTAACCCATTGGCAGTTCAATGTTTAGCGGAACGGCGTACTTTTGGTACTCGATGTCGTCCAGCACGTGCATTTCTACCAATTCACCGTCAGTGGCGACGACCTGCCCTTTAATGGTCTCGCCCTGCTCGGTTTCAATTTTGTAAGTAAATTCCTGATTGGCTTCGGTGATGGCCACACGCAGCTCAATCGGCAAACCACTTCCTAGACGTACAACCTGTACTACAGGAGTGAGGTTTTGCCAGTACTCAAGAACTTCTTGTAGGTAACGAGCTTCTAGTTGCTCGGCATCGTCAATGGGGTAACCAAGGATACGCAGTAGCTTGGCCTTACTCTCAGGTACCACCTGAGCCGGGTTTCCCCAGGCGTCGATGTAGTTGGTCTCAATTCCGCGGAATTTGACCAATTCTTCTATGATATGTTCTGACATAACATTTCCCGTGTTATTGCTTGTTAACCGACTTTTTGTTTTTCTAAGCGGGCGTTATTGTACTGATAAACGCGAGCCTTGCACCGTTACAATACACTTTTAATTAAATAATTTTAATCTAGTCCACGATTCTGTTTGTATTTTTTCTTCAAGCTGTTGATACTAGTTTTCCGTCGTAAAACTGCATCGCTTAGAAAGCACCCAATTATTGATTTCGCACAAATTATTTCGCGATAAATCTTGATTCAGGTGCTCACTGTAGTAAGTTTACGACCACAGGTTTTATCTGTTAAATCACAGTAAATTAGGTAACACTATGACTATTAAAGTAGGTATTAACGGTTTTGGCCGTATCGGTCGCTTCGTTTTCCGTGCAGCTTGCGAGCGTAACGATGTAGAAGTTGTTGCAATCAACGATCTAATCGATGTTGATTACATGGCTTACATGTTGAAGTACGATTCAACTCACGGTCGATTCAATGGCACCGTTGAAGTTAAGGACGGCAACCTGATCGTTAACGGTAAAACTGTTCGTGTAACTGCAGAACGCGATCCAGCCGCTCTTGCTTGGGGCGACGCAGGTGTTGACGTAGTAGCTGAAGCTACTGGTATCTTCCTAACCGACGAAACCGCTCGTAAACACATCGAAGCTGGCGCGAAGAAAGTTGTACTAACTGGTCCTTCTAAAGACGCTACTCCAATGTTCGTTATGGGCGTAAACCAAGAGTCTTACGCTGGTCAAGACATCGTTTCTAACGCTTCTTGTACTACTAACTGCTTGGCACCAATCGCTAAAGTACTTAACGACAAGTGGGGCATCGAATCTGGTCTGATGACCACCGTTCACGCTACTACCGCTACTCAGAAGACTGTTGACGGTCCTTCTGCTAAAGACTGGCGCGGTGGCCGTGGTGCTTCTCAGAACATCATCCCATCTTCAACTGGTGCTGCTAAAGCTGTAGGTGTTGTACTGCCTGAGCTGAACGGCAAGCTGACTGGTATGGCTTTCCGCGTACCAACTGCTAACGTTTCTGTAGTTGACCTGACCGTTAACCTGAAAGAAGCTGCTAGCTACGAAGAAATTTGTGCTGCTATGAAAGAAGCTTCACAAGGTGAAATGGCTGGCGTTCTAGGTTACACCGAAGACCAAGTTGTTTCTCAAGACTTCATCGGTGAAGTTCAAACTTCAGTATTCGACGCCAAAGCTGGTGTAGCTCTGACCGACAAGTTCGTTAAAGTTGTATCTTGGTACGACAACGAAATCGGTTACTCAAACAAAGTACTGGACCTGGTAGCTCACATCTCTAAGTAAAAGCTTTCAGCCCAGTAACTAAGGCGGCCTCCGGGTCGCCTTTTTTGTATCTGTACCCTTTTGATACGAGAGAAAACGCTATGTCAGTATTAGATAAACTCAAACTACAGGTCGTAGAGCAAATTGATAATGCTGTATTTGTAGTAAAAAACCAAAATGACTTACAGTTTTACTGGATTGATCACCCGGTAGCTCGCGCTTTGATTGCCCGCCAAGGGGCACACTTGATCAGTTATCACCCAGCAGGCCATGACGAGCAACTGTTTGTTAGCCCGCTTGAAAGCTACCAAGCGCAAAAGGCGATTCGCGGCGGAGTGCCGATATGCTGGCCGTGGTTTGGCAAAGCCGCCTCTCCTTCCCATGGCTATGCGCGGATCCATGACTGGGACCTCAAACAGGTTCTTAGCGATCAACACCAAGTGCAACTGACTTTCAGTTTTGCTGATCAACAGTTGGTTGGCGATCTGCAACTGAGTTACAGCTTGACCATCGGTAAGCAATTAGCGCTCGCCCTCACCACCACCAATAGCGGCGCACACGAGCAAAGTTACAGTGGCGCATTGCACAGCTACTTTGCTGCCGATCGCGAAGCACTTTCCCTTAAAGGCTTAGGTGACCATTACGTTGATTCAACCAACGGTAGCGAATGCACCGAGCAGCAGTTTGCCTTGGTCGATGAGACTGACCGGGTCTACCTGGCGCCAACGCCAACGACCCAGCTCGACGGTAAGGCTATCGCCCACCAAGGTAATGATTCGGTAGTGGTGTGGAACCCTGGCTATCAGCTTGCTGGTAATATGGCGGACCTAGGTGAAGCATCTGCAGCCCACTTTATTTGTGTCGAGACTGCAGTCACTCAGCAGCCGGTTGTACTTGGCGCTGGTGAATCGCACACGCTGACCCAAACTGTCACCCCCGGATAAGCACCTGCGATTGTTCACGCACAAAAAAACGGGCCCAATGGCCTAATGCCAGTCAGTTAAGCTGACTGGCATTTCTTTTTAAATGGATACTTGGTGGGTTTCCGCCTGACTTCTCGAGGGTAAACTCTATCAGGCCGAGACGCCGGGAGCGTAAGCATTCGCAGTGTTTCCAGTAGTGCTGCATAGTGCTTGGGCAAGTTGCCGGGGCTACTCATTGGCAACCTGGCTAGGAAGGTGGTCACGTGCCACAAGCAGTGGCTAAAGCTTAGCCTCGTTGGCGTTAATGGCTCTTCTGCTGCACAGGCCTCTATCATCACTATTCTAATGAGGTTGTAAGCCAACAGGACTCCCCATAGCTCTTGGTTAACCATCTCTGGCTTTTTGCTTCGCAGTG
>NZ_AUBZ01000022.1 GCF_000429505.1 Aliagarivorans taiwanensis DSM 22990
TGCGGCAATGAACACAACTTACCTTGAACAGGTGCTATCAGCAGGGTTCTCAGAGAAATAGAGTGAAAAGTAACCATTCACGCTCTCACCCTGACCTAATATCTGTTAGTAACTAGATCACGAGTGACCAACAGGCGTCAAGGTGTCGGTTGAGGACTATTATCTACGTGTCCCTGACCTAGGTAGCAACCTTCAGTTAGTGAAACAAAGTCTCAAGGCAAGCCTTGTTCGCTGTGAATCACCTTGAGGGGTGTGAAGCCTAACATCTTGATATCTGATCCCCCTCAAAATCAGCCGTTAGTTGCTGACAGCATCGTCAACTTTAAACTAAGATGATCACCGTAACTTGACACAGGCGGATCAAACCGTTTGTTGAACTGGTGAGCGCATAGTACGCTTGCGAGCCCTGATTTAACGACACAAGGAGCAACAAGATGGTTACTTACAAACGCCGTAGAGCTTCGGGTCGAAGCGGTCAGGCCAAGTCAACAGAAGCAGTATCCATTGTGGTGGACAGAAACGCTGTGTTAAAAAGCTTGCAGAATATCAACTTCACTCAAGCCGCTAAACGTGAAGCCTCAAGCAAAGCGAAAGCAAGCGCGATTAAAGCCTTTAATGCCTCTTTTGAAAAGGTGATGATGGCTCGCTAAGTGCTACGCAATTTACTGATTATCCTGTTTAAGTAGACGCTCATAGCGTCTATTTTTGTCTTTGAGTCATTCCGTGGCCAACGCTTCGCAATCCTATTTGCGCAAGGGGAGCCGAGCTGTGACACCAAATGGTGCTAACTCTACGGCTAGGTGACTTTAGTTGGCCCGAGCGGCTAGCTGCTTAGCGACAATCTACTGAGTAACGCAACGTGATTACGCACCACGCGTAATCGTTGAGCCCAGTAGGAGTTAAGGCATGCAGCTGCTTGAGAAGAGAACAATACGAAAGTCACAGCTTGGTCAAAGAACAAAGCTAGGTGAGCGCGATGTGCTTGAGCGCATCAACAATGGCACCTTCCCTCCGCCAGTTAACTTGATAAGTGGCCGTGCACCTGTGTGGTATGAGTCTGAGATTGATGAAATCTCAGACATGCTCTGCAAAGGCGCATCCAGCAACCAGTTAAAAGCGGCCGTTAAACTGATGCTCGACAGGCGACCTTGTCAGCAGCTTCAGCTCCCATTTTGAGTTGGTCGATTACAATACAGTACTCTGTGTCAGCATTTGGGCAGGTGCCGCCGGAAAGCACGCTGTTATGCTGAGTCATTTCGTGGGCGACCTCGCCGTTATTCTGTGTCGGTAACCGACACAAAACAATCTCGCTATAACCTTCCTTTTTACAGATTTATCATCCACCCTCAAAGCATCACGCCTATTAGCTTCTGTATAAAGTGCAGCCAGGAGAAGAGCATGAGCCTGTTGAGCTGGATAGCTGGGTACTTTGATACCTCGTCGAGTAACAGCGGTGACGAAACCTTTGTGAGAGGCATGCCCAACTATGGCTTTTTCGATAGCGCTCCGCCGCACAGCTCTCATGAAATAGACAGTAGGGGAACCAATCCGGCGACAGGCCTGCCCATGGCCGATAGCTTCAATGGTGTCGATGTCGCGGGAAATCCCTATGGTTCAGACTTGAGTGACCATGATTTGTTCGAGTTTCTTGACGATAGCACTGTGTTACATGAGCAAAGCGATGTTTTTGATGACAGCCTAAGCAACTCAAGTGGAAGCACCCTCGGTGGGGATGATGACCTCTTCGATGACTGGTTGGACTTTGATGATTGGTAAGTGCCAATGTCACTCAAAATACGTTAAGTCTCGCCAGCCATGACATTAGTTTAAAACCTTGCCCCCGTTACCAGCCATCCTAGCTTGAGAGTGGATGCGCATTAGCCGCCGGATAGATGAGAAAGCCATGCTTTCAACCATCTAGTTGCGGCAATGGTGCCTTCCATAACTAGAGCGTGTCAGAGGTTGGTTATGAACGAGCTTAAGCAGGTATCGCTAATCTGGGTTTCGGAAGACAAATTGATGAGCCTTCTAGGGTTTACTCAAACCATGTGTAAAAACTATCGCGGGAAGATTTGGCTGCAAGGTGAGCACTGGGTAAAAATTGGCGTATCCGGTGAGGCCAACCATCGCGGGCGCGTGATGTACAACTTACCGAGGATCTATGCGTGGATCGCCCAATACCCCCAACAGTAAAAATGCCAACTGGCGTTGAAGTCCACGGCGGCTCGCTGCGGATCTGGTTTATGTATCGTGGCCATCGCTGTCGTGAGTCATTGGGCGTGCCTCCCACAAAAGCCAATATAAAAAAGGCTAGCCAGCAACGCTCGCACATCACCTATCTAATCAGAACAGGTGCCTTTGATTATGGAGAAGCATTTCCAGAATCCCCCAATCTAGCCCGCTTTGGGGTCAACTCAGCCACCATAACAGTATCTCAACTGGCGCAAAGGTGGTTGAGGTACAAAGCCTTGGACATCTCCAACAATACCCATGCTCGTTACACCTCAATGCTAAAAACCATTGTCAACTATATGGGGCCAGATCGCTTTTGCAGCGACCTACGCCAACAAGACTTTGCCGAGCTTCGCTCCCAGCTATTGGACGCGCCACAAAATCATACTAATCGAGCCAAGTCTGGCCGAACTGTCAGAACCGTTAACACGTACCTGACTATCGCGCGGCAGATGTTCGAGTTTGCCCTTTCCAACGACATTGTAGAGTCACGCTTTTGGGAGAGCGTTAAGCAGCTCAAAAAGACCCGCTCTAAACCTGAACCACTTAGCACCGACGAGTTCGGTCGACTATTAGCTGCGTGCCTACACCCTCAAGATGCCAACCTTATTACAGTTGCGGTCTACACTGGGCTACGCCATGGTGAGCTAATCAGCTTAGCTTGGGAGGATATCGACCTCACTCGGCGAGAATTAAAGGTATCACGTAACCTCGCAAGCATTGGCGAGTTTGTCCAACCCAAGACCGAAAGCGGTGAGCGTGTCATAAAACTCTTGTCACCGGCGGTGGAAGCCTTGCAGGCCCAGCAAGCAATAACCAAACTTTACCCCAGCAACGCTATAAACGTTGTTCTGCGAGAGAAGCGCCGAATCAGAATTGATCACTGTACGTTTGTATTTAACCCGTTGGTAACTGCACGAGGTGAGTATGAAAAGCCGCACTACTCAAACACCTCACTTGAAGACAAATGGACGCGGATCTGTAAGCGGGCAGGCATCAAGCGCCGCCCCCCTTATCAAACACGTCACACTTTCGCGTGTTGGATGCTTTCAAACGGGGCTAATCCTGCGTATATTGCGGGGCAAATGGGACACAGCACCGCCCAGATGGTTTTCAATGTCTATGGCGATTGGATCCCCGAAAACGACGCTAATCAGGTGGCTATGTTAGAGGCGAGTTTGAAGAAAAGTGCCCCACACATGCCCCACAAGAAAACTAGAAACGCATAACTTAATGAATTCTAAGGAAAATTAACTTATGGCCCAGTTCATCTACACCATGAATCGCGTAGGGAAAATCGTTCCTCCCAAGCGACACATTCTAAAAGACATCTCACTGAGCTTTTTCCCCGGCGCTAAGATCGGCGTATTGGGTCTTAACGGTGCGGGTAAATCGACCCTGCTGCGGATTATGGCCGGCATCGATACCGAGATTGAAGGTGAAGCCCGCGCCCATCCAGGCACCAAGATCGGCTACCTGCCACAGGAACCTCAGTTAGATCTGGAGAAAACCGTTCGCGAAGTGGTTGAAGAAGCCGTCGCCATCGTGAAAAACGCCCAGACTCGTTTGGATGAGGTTTACGCCGCCTACGCCGAACCGGATGCCGACTTCGACGCACTGGCCCAAGAGCAAGGCGAGCTGGAAGCGATCCTGGCCACCCACGACGCCCACAGCCTGGAATCACAACTTGAGCGCGCCGCCGATGCGCTGCGTCTGCCTGAGTGGGACACCCAAATCAAGGTTCTCTCCGGTGGTGAGCGCCGCCGTGTGGCACTGTGCCGCCTGCTGCTAGAAAAGCCAGACATGCTGCTACTCGACGAACCGACCAACCACTTGGATGCCGAGTCTGTGGCTTGGCTGGAGCGCTTCCTGCACGACTACGAAGGCACCGTTGTGGCGGTTACCCACGACCGTTACTTCCTAGATAACGTGGCTGGTTGGATCCTCGAGCTTGACCGTGGCGAAGGTATTCCATGGGAAGGCAACTACTCGTCGTGGCTGGAGCAAAAAGAAGCTCGCCTAGCCCAAGAAGCCTCCCAAGAGAAAGCCCGCATGAAGTCCATCCAGAAAGAGCTGGAATGGGTACGCAGCAACGCCAAGGGTCGTCAAAGCAAGAGCAAGGCGCGTCTGTCACGCTTTGAAGAGCTTAACAACCAGAACTACTCGCAGCGCAACGAAACCAATGAGCTGTTCATCCCAGCGGCTCAACGCCTAGGCGATAAGGTTATCGATGTCACCAACCTAAACAAAGCCTACGATGGCCGCGTGCTGATTAACGACCTGTCATTCAGCATTCCTAAAGGCGCCATCGTTGGTATTATCGGCCCGAACGGCGCGGGTAAATCGACCCTGTTCCGCATGCTAAATGGCCAAGAGCAGCCTGACAGCGGCAGCATTGAGCTGGGTGATACCGTTGAGCTGGCCAGCGTGGATCAGTTCCGTGATGCCATGGATAACTCTGCCACCGTATGGCAGGAAGTATCGGGCGGTCAGGACATCCTGCGCATCGGCAATATCGAGATCCCAAGCCGTGCCTACGTTGGACGCTTTAACTTCAAAGGCACCGACCAGCAAAAACGGGTTGGCGAACTGTCCGGTGGTGAACGTGGCCGCCTGCACCTGGCCAAACTGCTACAAGCTGGCGGCAACGTGTTGCTGCTCGACGAACCGACCAACGACCTGGACGTAGAAACCCTGCGCGCCTTGGAAAACGCCTTGCTGGAGTTTGCCGGCTGTGCCTTGGTTATCTCGCACGACCGTTGGTTCTTGGATCGTATCGCCACTCACATCATCGACTACCGCGATGAAGGTCAGGTGAACTTCTACGAAGGCAACTACACCGAGTACGAAGCCTGGATGAAGGAAACCATCGGCGAAGATGCCCTGCAGCCACACCGCATTAAGTACAAGCGTATTAACTAATCCTGTGCCGCACCGCTCAATAGAAAGGCTTCCTTCGGGAAGCCTTTTTCGTTGGAGACATTAAACTGCCCCTCAGCCCCGAGCATAGCGCTTGACCTTCAAGCAGCGAGCGCGAACTGGTAACCTTGAATCCGCCATCTTGTTACTCGTAGGGACACGACCTTGATTGAAACTCTGGCAATCAGTAACTACCGCTCACTGCAAAACATTGTCATCCCATTGGCCAACCTGAATCTCATCACCGGCGCCAATGGCAGTGGCAAATCAAACCTGTACAAAGCGCTTAGGCTGCTCGCTGAAACCGCGCGCGGCGGTGTGGTCAACTCGCTGGCTAAAGAAGGTGGGATTGAATCGACGTTTTGGGCGGGCCCGGCAAAGATATCCCGGGCAATGCGCCAGGGTGAGCAGGATATTCAAGCCACCAACTCGCAGGCAGTCAAGCGCCTTCGCCTGGGCTTTGCCGCAAGTGAGTTTAGCTACTCGGTATCTTTAGGGGTTACCCCACCACTGCCCTACCCCAGCGCCTTTGAGTTAGACCCAGAAGTGAAGCGCGAGAGCATCTGGCAAGGTAGCAAGTACCGCCCAGCTTCCGCCTTGGTGGAGCGCACTGATTGCCTGGTGAAGGCCAGAGATAAACGCCAATGGCAGGTGATTACCCAGCATATGCCGATGTTCGAGAGCATCTTCACTCAGCTCGCCGATCCACAGCACACCCCAGAGGTACTGAACCTACGGGAGTTCATCAAGAACTGGCGCTTCTATGACCATTTTCGTACCGACTCCGAGGCACCAGCGCGCTTGCCCCAGCTCGGTACCCGCACCACGGTACTGGGTCATGATGGAAGCGATTTAGCCGCGGCCCTGCAAACCATCATCGAGATCGGCGACGAGCAAGGACTCGAAGAGGCCATCGAAGATGCCTTCCCCGGCGCCCGCTTAACCATACAAGTCTCTGATAATGGCCTGTTTAATATAGAGTTTAACCAGCATGGCTTACTGCGGCCGCTAACCGGTAAAGAGCTTTCCGATGGTACCCTACGCTACCTGCTGTGGGTGGCTGCCCTGCTGACTCCTCGCCCGCCCAGTTTGATGGTGATCAACGAACCGGAGACCAGCCTACACCCGGAGTTGCTTCCCGCATTAGCACGGCTGATTATCAAAGCCAGCCAAGCTACCCAAGTGTGGGTGGTCTCGCATGCACCCGCACTAATCGATGCCCTCGAGCAGCAAGCGGAATGCAACACCATTCGCCTGCGCAAACAGTTTGGCCAGACGGAAATTGAAGGACAGGATCTATTGAACACACCGCCCTGGGCCTGGCCCGATTTGCGCTAGCCTACCAATAGCGCTCCACAGTGATATGTCCAGGCTCCCGTCGCAGGTGCTTGCGCAGCCCTTTTTGCTGCAACGCCTCGATGCCATCACTGATCATCTGCGGATTACCGCACAGCATCACATGGGAGTGCTCGGCGCTGAGGCTCAGACCAGCGAAGGACTCTAGCTCACCGGAAAGTAATGCCGGGGGAATGCGCGCTTGCAGGCTGTCGGGATGGGCTTCGCGGGTAACTAGCGGCACAAAGTGGAAGCGCCCGGGCTTGGCTTGCCCCTGCCGATGGATCCGTTCCAGATAACAGAGGTCTTCGCCAAAGCGCACCCCGTAACACAGCACCACGTTGTCAAAGCGCTGCCAGGTTAGCGGATCGTCAATCATGGAAAGAAAGGGGCCAACGCCGGTGCCGGTGGCCAGCAGCCACAGGTCGCGGGACTCAGGTACCTCATCGACCACCATAAAACCGGCAGCATTGCTGGATAGCTCGATGCTGTCGCCGATCTGCAGTTGGTGGAGCTGGGGCGATAGCTGGCCGTCTTCCACCTTGATGGCCAATACCTCCAAGAGCGGGTCATCAGGAGCGTTAACCAGAGAGTAGGCGCGCGCCAAGCGCTTTCCATCGCGCTGTTCGGCTAGCTTGATGAACTGGCCGGCCTTAAAGCGGGGGATGTCCGCCTCGATCTTGATGGTGAAAAGACTATCGTTCCAATCGATGCGTTCCCTAACCTTGCCCGTCACCCACATAGCGTCTCCCTAAATCGTTGCAACAAATCACCGTTGACCTAAAGCATAGCTGTACCAATCCAAATAAGTACCGGGTCATTCTTGCTGGTCAAAATCATTGATGACAGCGTCAGCACTCTTGTAATTAGTCCACTAGTTACCGCGAGCGCCTCCTTGTCCTCAATGATTTTTCCTGCGCAACCTCTGAACATTACTTATTCGGATTGGTATCAGTCACTGAACAAGGCAGCAACACAAGCCACCAGCGTCATCGCAAACAAAAAGCGCTTAAGAGTCTGAGGTTTAGCAGAAATGGCCAACTTCACGGCCAGCTGTGCTCCGACCATATAGCCGGCCGCCAGTACTAGTGCAGGCAGCCAACTGACTTGCCCTTGCCAGATAAACATCACCAGCGCGACGGCGGTAAAACCGAGGGTACAGACCAGTTTCAGGGCGTTGGCTTTGATCAGGTCGTAGCGCAAACTGCCCACCAAGGCGGCCAGTAGTACAAAGCCGACACCCGCCTGTACAAAGCCGCCATAGAAGCCTGCAAACAATAGCGCAGGCCAAGCCGAAGGTGTGTCATTGACCCGCTTGACCGGCTCATCGGCTTCCGGCGACATCACTTCACTGCGCAGCAGCATTAAACCGGTGACGCTAAGCATGGCGCCCAACAGCAAGTATTTGATCAGGTAGCTAGGAGCGAACGCGGCTGCCGCCGAACCGGCTAGACCACCGACAAACATCGGCCAAAGGATGCCTGAGAGATCTTGAGTATCCAGCTGATTGTGGCGTTTAAAGCCTAAGGTTCCGGTCAGGCACTGCAAGAAGATCCCAACCCGGTTAGTGGCATTGGCCACTTCGGCGGGCATACCCATGACCATCAGCGCGGGAACCGTCAGGTTAGAGCCGCCACCGGCTAGGGTGTTGATACCGCCAGCGAGTAGCCCAAGCACCAGCAGTGCGCTTATCTCTAGCACCGTCATCTGTATTGCATCCTTGTCACCACTATCCAAATCTTGTTGTTCGCCTGTTACACTCAAGATCAACAAGCTCGGATAAGGATGTCAATGAGACAAGATGTTGATTTTATTGTTGTGGGTGGCGGCATTGTTGGCCTGTCCACGGCATGGCAGCTGCTTCAAGCATACCCGGGTAAGCGCTTAGTCCTGCTGGAAAAAGAAGCCCAGCTCGCCCAGCACCAAAGCGGCCACAACAGCGGGGTTATCCACGCCGGCGTCTACTACGAGCCGGGCAGCCTTAAGGCTGATTTCTGCAAGCGTGGGTTAAAGGCCACTATCGCGTTCTGCGATCAGCATCAGATCCCTTATCAACAATGCGGCAAGCTACTGGTGGCAACCGATCATCAGGAGCTTGATCGGATGGAACAGCTTTTCGAGCGCTGCAAACAAAACCAGATTGCCTGCGAGCTGTGGGATGCGGCCAAGCTGGCCAAGGCTGAACCGAATATCACCGGCTTAGGCGCGATTAAGGTCTTTGATACCGGCATTGCTGATTATCCAGCGATTTGCCAGCGCATGGCGGAACTGATCCGAGAACTCGGTGGCGAGATCTTGCTTAACCAGCAGGTCGTCGGCATCAAAGAGCGCCGCAATGATATTACAGTCCAATGCCAGGAGCATGCGCTTAGCTGCCAGTTTTTGGTGGTATGTGGCGGGCTCCAAGCCGATCGCTTGTGTAAACTGCATGGCCTGCCTACTGAGTTTCAGATCATTCCTTATCGCGGCGAGTACTATCAGCTCCCTGAATCGCGCAATCAGTTAATCAAGCACCTGATCTATCCGATCCCCGACCCCAAACTGCCGTTTTTAGGCGTGCACTTGACTCGGATGGTGGATGGCAGCGTGACCGTTGGCCCCAACGCGGTACAGGGCCTGTCACGCGAGGGCTACCGCAAGCTAAGCATCAATCGAAGCGATCTGTGTGAAATGCTCTCATTCGAAGGCTTCTGGAAAACTACTCGCAGCCACTTGAGCGCTGGGCTGCGCGAGGCGAAAAACTCCCTGTTCAAGCCCGGCTATCTGCAACAGGTTCGCAAGTATTGCCCCAGCCTCACGCTCAGAGATTTAAAGCCCTATCCAGCCGGCATCCGCGCCCAGGCCGTGATGCGCGACGGCGCGATGGTGCACGATTTTTTGTTTGCCGAAAGTCCACGTAGCCTGCACGTGTGCAACGCCCCCTCCCCTGCAGCCACGTCGGCGATCCCCATCGGCGAGTATCTGTGCCAGAAAATCGCAAAAAAATATGCGCCGTGATCGTTTCGCTCTTCCCTAGCGTAAAGAGATGTTGCGCAGGTAGTTTCGTTGGCTCCCCCGTCACAGGGCGATGAGAAGCCAAGCACTCTTCGGGCAAACGGAACTGCAGTTGCCCCGAGCTACCGCGCGACATCTATACCCGAACAACCTCAAGATGCAGGATTCAGAGGAACTCAATGTCCATAGGGCGAGGCGAAAGTACGAAGGAGTGGCAACCCATTTCAAGTGCTTTCAACGAAGAACTACGGACATTGAGTTCCTCCCAAAGGGCGAGCTTTACAGGCCCTCATGCCGCGTTACTACTCCTTGATTTAGGCAACTAAGTCGGCGGAGCAGTGCCTTACCTGAGGGCCTGTAAAGTCTCGCTGAACATGCATCTTGAGGGTGCTCGGGTATACTATGCTTAAATGGGTTACATGTTAGCTGGGACACATCTTTCAAGCCCCCTGTTAACCCTTCACGACAGAGTCGAGGTAGCAATGTCTGAGTTTTCATCGCAGCGCATTCAAGTGGGCATCAGTGCATGCCTGCTAGGACAGGAAGTTCGTTATGATGGCGGCCACAAACAGAGCCGTTTCTGCCGTTATGAGCTTACCGAGTATTTTGACTTTCAGCCGATCTGCCCAGAAATGGCCATCGGCATGGGCACGCCACGTAAAACCATCCGTCTGGTCGAAGACGACCAACGCATCCGCCTACAGGCCAGCGATGGCAGTATCGATGTCACTGAATCCATGGAAGCGTTTAGCGAGCAGCAAACCAAGCGTTTAAGCCATCTCAGTGGCTACGTGGTCTGCGCAAAATCGCCGAGCTGCGGCATGGAGCGAGTCAGTGTCTACTCGCCTGCGAAGAACAATGCCTCGCGCGACGGCGTTGGCCTGTTTACCGCCAAGTTGATGGCCAACAATCCGCTGCTACCCGTCGAAGAAGACGGTCGGCTCAACGATGCCATCCTGCGAGAGAACTTTATCAGCCGGGTGTACGCCTACCACGATTGGCAGTGCATGCAGCAAAGCGGTTTGACCGTCTCCAAGATCATGCAGTTTCACTCGCGCTACAAGTACTTGCTGATGGCCCATAACCCCGAGCGTTACCGCCAGTTAGGGCCAGTGGTCGCCAACCTTAGCGAGAATGACCAAGCTGGGTTTGAGCGCTATATCGTTGAGTTTATGGCGATTATGAAGCACAACATCAGCCGTAAGAATCACTGCAATGTACTGCAGCACCTACAGGGTTATTTCAAGAAGCAGCTAAACAGCGAGCAGCGCCAAGAGTTGGCCGACCACATTATTAACTACAAGAAGGGAATGCTGCCACTGCTCGCACCGGTGGTGCTGTTGCAGCATTATCTGCGCGAGCACCCCAATGACTATCTCTCAGCGCAGGTTTATCTCAACCCGCACCCGATGGCACTGAGGCTACGCTACTCGCTTTAAGAACTGCTTAGTCTTCGTCGTTCAGCACAAGGCCTGTTTTACTGATAGTAATCAGGCCTTGTTTGTAGAGCGCACCAATGGCTTTTTTGTAGGCCCCTTTGCTCACACCAAATACCGCCGAGATCACCTGAGGCGAGCTTTTGTCACTGATCGCCAGATAGCCATCTTCTTGGCGAAGCTTAGCCAGAATCCGCTCACCCAGTTCGTCGCTCTGCTTTTTGCCACCCGCGCCCATGCTCAGATCTAACTTGCCGTCGCTGCGCACCTTGGCGATCTTGGCTTTTAGCAGCTCACCGGCACGCACCCGCTGAAACACTTGGTCGTAGTAGAGGATTCCCCAGTGCTGGTTCTCAACGATGGCCTTGTAACCGAGCTCGGTTCGCCCGGCGACCAAAATATTCACCTGCTGGCCATCGCGGTAGTCGTGCTCGGTCTTATCGAGGAAGCGGTCCAACTTAGCGCTAGCTACCACACGCTCTTCGTTGTCCAGGTAAAGGTGTACCACGTAGCTGTGATCAACCTGCATCGGTTGCTGTTGCTGGTTGTAGGGCACAAACAGCTCTTTATCCAAGCCCCAATCCATAAAAATGCCCACCGGGGTGATGCTGGTAACCCGCAGGTTGGCACACTCACCGACTTGCGCCTTGGGGCGCTTAAGGGTGGCGACGACACCGGCGTCATTATCGCGATAGAGGAATGCATCGACACTGTCACTATCAGGCTTAACTCGCTCCATCTCCTCGGGCTTAATGCTCAATAGCCCCAGCTCCCCGGCATCAACACAAGGTTGACCAGATGGGTCGGTGACTAGAGGAAGACGGTTAACTCGGCCGAGTTCAAGCATGGCGATACTCTCGATTAGCAGGGGTGGAAAAGGCGGCATTCTAACAAGAGCCGCCCCGACATGCTTGGATTTTAGTATTTTTTCAGCGAACCGTGTTTTTTAGCAGAGCACACATTTTAGGCCACCTGAAGGGTTTTCACGATATTGCTGGCCTGAGAGGAAACATCCGCTTCAATATCCACCGCCAAGCGACAAGCTGAGTCTATCTGGCTTTTCATCCGCGCCATCTGCCCACCAAAATCAGCCATACAGCTACTTTGCTCACGAATGCACTGAGAGGCTTGCTCGGAGACCTCGGCCGAACTTTGCGCCTGAGCACGCACATCGCTACTGGTCTGCAGTAAACGGGTTGAGATCTCACGTTGGTGTTCGCTGGCCTCACCAATCCCATTGATGTGCCCTTGCAGGCTCGTTGAGGACTCGCTCAGTTGGCTGAGGATCTCGCTAACCTCTTCCAGCGAGCCTTGGGTTTTCATCGCCAGATTCCTCACCTCATCGGCGACCACAGCAAAGCCGCGGCCATGCTCGCCAGCGCGCGCCGACTCAATTGCCGCGTTCAAGGCCAGTAGATTGGTCTGCTCGGCGACGCTGCGGATCACATCCAAAATAGCACTTACGTCGGTCACAGCGGTCACTAAGGTAGCCAGAGACTCTCGTCCCGCCGCTACCGCTTGCTGGGTTTGGCTGCTGGCATCCATTACCTTCTCCACATCCTGCAAGCTATCGACCATCGCCAGCTCGGTGGCGTGGGCTTTGTCTTCCAGGTTGGTGGCGATCTGGTTCAGCTGAGCCGCTAAGGCCTCGAGCTGGCCCATCAACGACTGCGATGCACTCATCTGCTCATCGGTGGCTTGGGACTGCTGCTGCAGGGACTGGATCTGCGTGGTCACGCGGCTGAGCGACTCAGACACCACCGACAACTGCTCATTGCGTCGCTGCTGCTGCTCTAGCTGGCCATTGAGTAAGTGGTTGAAGTAGTTGGCAATCTCGCCTAGCTCGGTGTTTTTTTGTCGCACCTGCAGAAACTCGACCCGGTCGTTTTCCACTAACTCGCGGAAGCCGTCGCGTAGGTTACGCAGTGGCAGCAATACGATGTAGCGCGTCACCACCCATATCAGAATAGCCAAACCAAACAGCACCGCAGCGATGGAATAAAGGCTCCATTCGGTACGCTGATTCACCTCTTGCCGATACACTTCAACCTCAGCCGCAGCGCGGTCTAATCGTTGACTCAAGTTGGCCACTTCATCGCGCAAGGCCTCGCGCAGACTTTCGCGCTGGGCAATCAACTGCAGGGAGTTATCTAGCTCCATGGGGTAGCGGCGCGCCAATGAACGTAGCTCGGCTTGGATCTCTTCAGCCAAGTCTTCCGGCTCTTCAGGATCACCTAAAACAAAGTCATCTTCCGGCGCTTCTGCGAATACCCCGAGTAAGGGTAGATTGGAGAGCTTGGTCGCCAACTGCTCGACCCGTTTAACGGTCGCCAAGTAGCTTTGCTGACTTGCCTCGCTGGGGTTATCGAAATAGCGCTGACGCTGCTGCGCTAACATGGCCAGCTCGGTCAGCAGCTTACCGGCCGAACTAAAATAGTCGATGCGTTTAGAGTGGTCGGCCTGCTGGGCATAATCCAGTGCGCTGTCAGTCCATGCGACCAGCTCGCGCTCCGCGTTCACCAGCAAGCCCTGCTCATCACCACTGAGTTTTCCGAGCGCCCGGTAGCGCTGCTGCAGGGCCTCAACAAACTCATTAAGCAGCACACTCAGCTCGATAAGCCCCATGTCGCGGCTGCGCTCACCAAGCGAAATGGCTAGATCTTCTGCCTGACTGAGCTTAATGGCATCGCCAGTATCGAGATAAGAGTGGATCGAACTCATCAGATCGCGACTAAATTCCAGCTTAAGCGCCTGATAGTGGCTGAGCTTGTTGTCGGCTTGCAAACTTTGGCTCAAGGAGTAGTAGAGGCCAACGAACAGCAACCCACTAATCAGCATTAATGCCAGTATTTGCAGGCGAGTAAATTGGGATACGCGCATTGTTAGTCCTTTAACAACTGGAACTGGTTTCAATCCTATATACCCGAACAACCTCAAGATACATGATTCAGAGGAACTCAATGTCCATAGAGCAAGGCGAAAGTATGAAGGAATGGTGACCCATTTTGAGTACTTTCAACGCAGAGCTATGGACATTGAGCTCCTCCCAAAGGGCGAGTTTTACAGGCCCTCATGCCGCGTTACTGCTCCCTGATTTAGACCACTAGATCGGCGTAGCAGTGCCTTACCTGAGGGCCTGTAAAATCTCGCTGAACAAGCATCTTGAGATTGCTCGGGTATAAAGCTATGAATTGTAGGGCTTTATGGGCGGATCCTATGACGGTGTTGTGACATTTATATGACAGGAGATAAATAAACGGCCAAGGATTTGGCCGTTTAGAGAGTTATTTGTAAGAGATTGAATTACCAACCTTTTACGATATTGCCTTGGAACAGCTCGTAGGCTTTTTGATACACCGGCTCACTCTGGTAAGCCTCAATGAACTGCTGCACGCGCTCATCTTGCTGGTTGTTGCTGCGCGCCACAATCAGGTTTACGTAAGGGCTCTCTTTGCTCTCAACAAACAAGCCATGCTCTTCCAGAGTCAGACCCGACATGCCAGCAAAGCTGTTATTAATCACCGCAAAGGCCACATCGTTTAGCGAGCGCGGTAGCTGCGCAGCTTCTAGCTCCAAGATTTCCAGGTTCAGCGGGTTTTCGACGATATCGCGAGTGGTTGCGTTGATGCCGGCCTCTGGCTTAAGTACCAACAAACCTTGCTGCTCCAGCAACACCAGCGAGCGACCCAGGTTGCTCGGGTCATTCGGCAGCGCCACTTTTGAACCAGCTTCCAGCGCTTCCAGGCTGTCTAGCTTTTGCGAGTATGCAGCTATCGGATAAACGAAGGTGTTGGCCACTGCCACGATGTCGTAGCCACGCGCTTCAACCTGTGCATCCAGATAAGGGCGATGCTGAAAGGCATTCAGGTCAATACTGCCATCGTTGAGCGCTTCGTTTGGTGTGACGTAGTCACTGAAGGCCACAATCTCGACTTGCAGACCGAACTGCTGCTTGGCCACTTCGGCGGCGATTTCAGCAACCTGCTCTTCCTCACCCGCCATGGCACCGATTTTCAGTACGTCGTCGTTGCTGCCACAGGCAGCTAGCAATAATGCGCTACCGCCCAAGATAATGTTTTTAAAAAAGTTACTCATTGCTGCGTTCTCACTTGTTACTTTATTTTTAGTTTTGTCTATTGATTTATCTATTGGCTCATCGATGGTCGATGGCGCGTACCAGCGCATCGCCCAACATCTGAATAAGCTGTACCAGTGCTAGCAATACCACGATCGTGGCCACCATCACCTCGGGCTCAAAACGGTAGTAGCCATAGCGAATGCCTACATCGCCCAAGCCTCCGCCACCCACCGCTCCAGCCATGGCCGAATAGCTGACCAGCGTAACCAGAGTGATGGTGATGCTATTGATGATCCCCGGCAACGCTTCCGGTAGCAGCACTTTGCGAATGGTTTGCCAAGGGCTGGCCCCCATCGCCTCAGCCGCTTCCATCAAGCCAGACGGGATCTCTAACAACGCCCCTTCCACCAAGCGGGCGATAAATGGGATAGCACCGATACTCAGTGGCACCACCACTGCCATGGTGCCGATACTGGTGCCCACCACGAAACGGGTAAACGGTATCAAGGCCACCAGTAAAATAATGAAGGGAATAGAGCGGCCTGCGTTGACCACCGTGCCCAGAATTCGATTTAGCCATGGCATTGCCAGCAACTGTTCAGCCTTGGTTAAATGCAGCAAAAACCCAAGAGGGATGCCAAACAGTGCGACCACCAACCCCGACAAACCCACCATCTGCAGGGTTTGCCAAGTGGCTTTCAACAGTAGAGGAAACAGATCAGTCGACATAAGCCACTACCTCCGCAGTGATATTGTGTTGTTCGAAGTAGGCAAGGCTGTCTTGGATTGCCGCCTGCTCACCACTTAGCTCCACCAGCATCAAGCCAAACTTGTTGCCACCGAGGTAGTCCATTTGTGCGCTGACAATCGACAAGTCGATGTTGAACTTACGCGCTACCTGAGAAATCACCGGTGCATCCACCGCATCGCCTCGAAAGCTGAGCTTCACCAAGGGATGGCTGCTGGCCTTTGCGTTACTGTGCAAGCGACGCTGATAGGAAGCCGGCACCTCCAAGTGCATGGTGGAAGCAATAAATCGCTTGGCCAACTCGGTCTTGGCATTGGCAAAGAACTCGCCCACCGGGCCCTGCTCGACCAATGCGCCATCGTCGATGATTGCCACCTTGTCGCAGATCCGCTTAACCACATCCATCTCATGCGTGATAAGTAGGATGGTTAGGCCGAGCTGTTGATTGATCCGCTTGAGCAAATCAAGGATCGCCGAGGTGGTTTCCGGGTCCAGCGCCGAGGTCGCTTCGTCGCACAGCAGTACCTTTGGGTCAACCGCTAAGGCCCGGGCGATCGCCACTCGCTGTTTTTGACCGCCCGACAACATTGCCGGATAGCTATTGGCTTTATCCGCCAACCCGACCAGCTCTAATAGCGATGCCACCTTATTGGCAATCTGCTGCTTGTCTGCACCCGCTAACTCTAGCGGCAATGCCACATTGCCAAACACGGTTCGCGAGTTAAGCAGGTTGAAGTGCTGGAAGATCATCGCCACATCTTGGCGCGCAGCCCGTAGCTGTTTAGCAGGCAGGGTAGTCAGATCGAGCCCATCCACCAGCACTTGTCCACCATCCGGCCGTTCCAACAGGTTCACGCAGCGGATCAAGGTACTTTTACCCGCGCCAGAACTGCCGATAATCCCGAAGATCTCGCCTCGTTCTACCTGCAGGTCAAGCGGGCGTAACGCTGCAACCGTTCGCCCCGCATGAGTATATGTTTTAGATACTTGCTTTAATTCAATCATTAACGCCAATACAGCCAATTAACCAGTCACTTAAACCACCAGGTCATCAATAAGCGACATTTCGTATAGGTAATGAGCGAAGTATATAGCCATCCAGAAGTCTGTCAATAGACTTTTAGATGTATAGCCGTCTAAATGTCTTAAAGGCTAATGGGAACGAACAGATCGAGGTCGAAGGATTCGTCAGGATCGACAAAATGACATTGGCGATAACCAACAAAGGCAGGGGTATTGCCAAGGATGTAGCCACTCTCGGGCAACCAATGGTGATAGAAGTGATGCAGCACCGGCAGCAAGTCGCCGAACTTGCCCTTTACTGATAAGCGCGCATGGGGGCCGCCGGGGATTGTCATAAAGCAGACCGGTCCGCGCCGGATATTCTCTTGCTCGATCTGCAAGCAAGCCACGTAGTGACAGGCATCGGCCGGTACGATATCGGGATTAGAGTGCAACAGCCCCAGCAGCTTATCTTGCTGCCACGGCACACCATGCATCGCTGCCCACACCCGCAACTTGTCGTAGGCGCGATTGATCGAGCGGTCGTAGCCACGATGCCGCACGTAGGCAACCGCTTGGGCCTGCAACACATCAATCCGCACTTCGGGAAAGGCCAAATGGCAGGGCTCGGTAAGCTGGCGGCGTAACTCATCGCCCCAGTTTTGCTGCAAGTTTTCCGCACTGTAGCGACGATGACCACCATTTCGCCACTGTTTCGGTGATACTCCGAAGTACTCTTTGAACGAACGACTAAAAGAAGCGGGCGAGGATAGCCCACATTGAGCGGCGGCTCGTTGGATACTCAAAGTAGGGTTAAACACCAGCAGATTGGCACAACGTTCAAGCCGGGTGCGGCGCACATAGTCATTAACGCTCTCTCCGGTCACCACCTTAAAGCAGCGCTGGAAATGAAAATCAGAGTAAGCCGCCACCTTAGCCAAGCCCGATACTCGCAGATCGCCATCCAAGTTCCGGTGGATATGATAGAGCACATCGTTGATTCGGCGCTCCCGACTAATTTCTGTATCCAAGGTCATAACGGCTGCACCTTTCCTTATGGAGATCAAATAGCGTGATTAATGAGCGACATTAGGTCACTTTGCCTAAAAACAAATCAGCCATGAAAGATAAATAGCACATTTGGATAAGAACGTGCACTGATTAAGACAAACGTGTTCTCTGTCATCAAGCCTACCCTGTTGAGCAAACATAAAGCACACCGCAGGAGGCAACATGCTCGTTCCCAATCAAGCCGTAAGACAAACCCGTAGCTCTTACATCCGTAACATCCTTAATGTGGCACAACAGCAGCAAGTGTTGTCGCTCGCTGGCGGCCTGCCCAACCCAGAGCTGTTCCCGCTCTCACTACTCAAGCAAGCCGCGGCTGAGCTGGCAAACTCCCCCCAGTGCTATCAGTACGGCGCCACGCTTGGGTTGGGCGAACTGCGCGAACATCTAAGGCCACAACAGCCCATCGCCGGTGATGTGTTGATCACCACCGGCTCCCAGCAGGCCCTTGATTTAATCGCCCGGGCCTATATCAGCCCCGGCGATAAGATCATTTGCGAAGTTCCCGCCTACCTAGGAGCACTACAGATATTTGAGCTGGCGCAAGCACAGATTATCGGAATACCCAGCGTAACTACCGGCCCCGATCTCGAGGTGTTAGAGCAGCAACTTATCGAGCACAAGCCAAAGCTGTTTTATACCGTGCCGGATTTTCACAATCCCACGGGGCGTTGCTGGGATCTGAGCACTCGACAAGCGGTTGCTCGCTTGATGGAACGCTATGGGGTAACCCTGATTGAAGATGCTCCCTACTCGCGGTTGCGCTATCGAGGTGAGGCGCTGCCAGCAGTATCAAGTCTGGGACAGGGAGACAGTTTTTTCCTTGGCTCGTTTTCCAAGATTGGCGCGCCGGGGATGCGCGTAGGTTATGTCAATGCCAGCAGCAACTTGATCGAGCCCATGGCTAAGGTGAAACAGGCTTGCGATCTACACTCCGCCGTCCCGATGCAGCAGATGTGTCTATGGCTGTTGCAGCAGCCCACATTCGAGGCTCACCTAGACAACCTGACTAGCCACTACCGGCAAAACCTGCAACACCTCGCCATGCAATTAACCGAGTCGCTTGCAGATCACTTGGTGTTCAGCCTGCCAGAAGGGGGCATGTTTCTCTGGGCCAGTCTTAAACACCACAATGCCAGCGACCTTGCTGCCGCCGCTCTAGCGCATGGTGTAGCGGTGGTACCGGGGGATGAGTTCTGGCCTCAGGGTGAGGCCAGCGAGCAGGCAATACGGCTCAATTTCAGTGCCCTCAACACGCAGCAACTGGACCTAGCGGTCAAACGACTGTCTCAGGCGTTTGCTTCGTTGGGCTAATCCCAGTGGACTCAACTACGGAGCGACTCTCAGACTCCGCTGGTAGCTTGTTGTGGGCGGCAATGTAGCGCTTACGCTTTTTGTCTTTCAGGCGCAGCATATCCACTAACACCAAACCGTCGATGCACTGATTAAAATCAGGGTCGACATTAAAATCGATAAACTGCACGCCGCCGGGCTTACACAGCTCGGTGTATTGCTTGTAGAGCGTTGGCACCGCAGTGCCCATGCTCGCCAAAGCACTTTTTAGCTGAGAGAACTCCTGCTTGTAGTCATCGCCCTTAAAGCTGAACTGCAAGCCCTGCTCTAGCTGCTCCGCCAGTTGGTAAGGCTGGCGTGAGTGGGCAAACTGCACCTTGGGCGGGAAGTAGCTTTGATAAAAATGGATCAGCAGGTCTCGGGCTGCTTCAGGCATCGCACCACTGATACTAACCGGACCAAACAGGTAGCGATATTGCGGATTCTTCGCCAAAAATGCGCCGATCCCAATCCATAGATAGTCCAGGCTACGCTTGCCCCAATAGCGCGGCTGGACAAAGCTACGCCCCAGCTCCAAGCCTTGCGAGATAAAATCCTCGCTCTGTGAGCTGTAATTAAACAAGCTATGGCTATAAAGGCCGTTGAGCCCATGTTTTTCAACCTGAGCGTGGCTATCAGCAAAGCGATACGCGCCAGCGACCTCCAGGTCGTCGTCATCCCACAGCAGCAAGTGCATGTAGTCGGCATCAAAACGGTCCGTATCGCTGCGCAGGCCAGTTCCCTCACCTACCGCGCGAAAGGCAATTTCTCGCAGGCGACCTAACTCGGCCAACAGCAGTTCTGAGTGATTGTCGCGCGATAGATAGATCTGCTTGCCATCCGGAGTCATGCCCAGAGGCTCGAGGGATTTCACTACTTGGCGCAGCGCTTGGCGTGATACCGGGTGTGCAATTGCCGCTTCGGTTTGAAACAGTCCGGGGCGCTTCTTACCGATCCAATAGAGATGTTTGCGCATTAGCTTGGCTTGGGTGTTGCGGTCATCAAGTCCGGTATTGGCGAAACTACGCACCGGGATCAGCTCGCCAACTCGCAGATTCAACATCTGATTTCTATGGGTAAAGATCTCCCTCACCAATAGCAAGGTCGATAGCGGCTTGTAGAGTGTGCTGGCCAAGTAAAACAGCTTACTGTTTTTGGCTCTGACACAAATGGGCAGAATCGGCGCCTTCGCCTTGGTGGCGATGTTAAGAAATCCCTTGCTCCAGCGGCCATCTTGAACCGTGATGCCTTTCAAGCGAGACACTTCGCCTGCAGGGAAGATAATCACAGCGCCCCCCAGCTCCAAGTGTCGCCCAATCGCCGTAAGCTGCGAGCGGCGGCTATTTCCATTCATATTGTTCACGGGTAGTAGCAGACCATTTAGAGGATCTAAGGCAGACAAGATCTCATTGGAAACGATCTTCACGTCTTGACGCAGTTTCCCCACCAGTAAGAGCAGCGCTAAGCCATCTAGCGAGCCAATCGGGTGATTGGCAACGATCACCACTTTGCCGTGAGTGGGGATCCTTTCTCGATCCCGCTCACTCACTTGATAGCTTACGTTTAGCTCACTAAATGCTTGTTCAATAAACGCCAAGCCTTTTAGCTGAGGGTGTTGCTCTGAAAACGTCTGAAACTCGTTCTCATAGAGCATCTTTCTGAGTAACCAATGTACCATTCCACGGCGCTTAGGCTTTTGATTAAGCGAAGGAAAATGCTGATCTAGGATTTGATTTGTCGATATCATTCGCGGACCTCTCCCTGGGCTCGGCCCAGCCTAGTCAGCAAATATGACAAATTAGGAACAATAAATTTGCAGATTTATGAAGTAGGGCAAAAAGATTAAGTCGCGCAAACACATCCAAGCAAAATAATCAGATAATCGATTTTATTATTAATAATCAACTAAATAGCTGATTTTAGCCACCTTTATAACTCTAACCGTCTACTCGCTTTTAACAGATAAATAGCGGCCCCCGCTACTGTCAACATTGACAGTTTCGGTAAAACAAAGCCTGCGCTGTACTCACCTCAACCACTGACCAACAGGAGAGTTGAGATGGAGTTTACTTCTGGTACTGCAAAACAATTAAATAGTTACAATGAATCTACCTATATCGAACTGGCTAACTACCGCTACCAAGTCTTCGTCGAAAAACTGGGCTGGGAGCTAGATACTCCAGAAGGTTTCGAAAAAGACCAATTTGATCGAGAAGACACTGTTTACATCGTTTCCCGCGATGAAGAAGGCGCAATAAACGGCTGTTCCCGTCTACTACCAACCCACAAACCTTATTTACTTGGTGAAGTGTTCCCGCAACTGATGAACGACTTCCCACTCCCCTGCTCAAAAGACATCTGGGAGGTCTCTCGCCTAACGACTTTGGATACCAAAGCAGCAGTTGGCAGCAAACCTGACCCGAAAATCACCACCGAGCTAGCGTTCAAGACTCTCAAAGTGGCTAAAGAGCACGGGGCCAAGCATGTTGTCGGCGTTGCGACCTTGATGATCGAACGCCTTTACCGTCGTCTCGGTTTACGTTGCCACCGTTTAGGCAAACCGCAAATCATCGACGGCTATGCGCTGGTTGCACTCTCCATTGACTTGCAGGAGCAGCTAGGCTGATTGCTGGGTACACACCGTATGGATCGTATCCCGACGCCAACATAGCTGACTAATATACTTCATCAGCAACTCATCGTAGCGAGCAGGGCTGACATCGTAGTCGTCTTCTCGCAGCTGAATGTTACTCCGTGGCAAGCGAATGGCATCACAATGCATACTGCCGTTCGCGTAGAACCAGCGCCAATCCCAGCCTAGGGTGATGGCGCTGCCGTTCTCATAAAACCATTCGGTGTAACCCGCTAGCTCCGATGCCTGCGCTGATTCAGTCGCAACCGCATCGCCACGCTCGTTATCTACCCCTGACAGCAAGTGCTGCATCGGGAAACACAATAACTGTTCAAAGGTGATCCTAACCAAGCCATCATCAGAAACCCTAACTGCCGGCAGGTGCTCAGGCTGTGCAATCGGAGACGGAAGTATCTGTTGTTTAATCAAAGCAAAACTCGCCTGTGTTTTTAGTATCAGTAAATAAAGCAGTGCTTGTTAACCAGCTCAATTGTCAACATTGACAGTTGCGGTATACTGAAGCATGGACATAGTCGTGATTTTTTGCGAATCACTCATGGTAAATTCGCCCGACGTTAAGGTAATCGACAGAGAAGTATGGATAGCTGGTTAGAACAAGAATTGAACAGCTTGGAGTCAAGCAATACCAGTCGTGACTACTTTGAACATTTAAATCGAGTCGCAAAAGAATTTGGTTTTGAATACTGTGCCTTTGCGCTACGTCAGGCCTACCCTATCTCCTCTCCTAAAACCGAAATTCTCACCAGCTACCCCTTATCGTGGCAGTTGCAGTATCACCGTAATAACTACATTGAAGTCGACCCAACCGTAAAGCATGCTTTACAGTCACAGCTTCCGGTTGTTTGGAATGAGCATCTATCCCAGCAGCAGCCTGAGTTTTGGGAGGATGCTCGCTCCTTTGGTATTCAATATGGTTGGTCACAATCGACTCGAAACGGAGATGGAAGTGTTGGCTTGCTTGCATTCTCGAGGGCTAATGAAGAAGTTTCTCCTCAAGAGATCAAAGAACACTGCTACCGCTTGATGTGGTTAGCCCAACTTACCCATCATGGCCTATCAGGTCGGCTATCCCGAGAAGGTGGTCGCAGCTACAACTTAACCGAGCGCGAGATCGAAATGTTGAAATGGACTGCCGATGGTAAAACCGCTGAAGAGATCGCAGTAATCTTGAGCATTTCCGCCAGGACAGTGAACTTCCACATCGGTCAGGCAGTCAGTAAATTGCAGGTTGCCAACAAGACCTCGGCTACGGTAAAAGCCGCACTTGAAGGACTTCTCGCCTAGTCTAGATTAGCGCTAGGTAAGGCTGCGGCTTGCGTATATACTAGCGCCCGACTTTTCTGGGGGTTGCCACATTGGATTTTCATTCCGCTATCTATTTAATCGGTTTAGTTGCTGTGTTTTTCTTTGCGCTGTGGGGCGCATTGGCTGCGGCTAAGCGAGAGCTCGACATTCTGGCCTTTATCTTTGTGGGTACAGTGACCGGGATTGGCGGTGGTACGTTTCGCGATCTACTGCTCAACACTGAGCAAGTTTTTTGGGTCGCGGATCAACGCTATCTGGTCGTCTGCGTGGTGGGTTCTGCGATGACCTACTTCTTCGCCCATCGTGTAGTACAGATTGACCGAGTGCTGCAGTGGATCGATGCCGCCAGTATCGCCATGTTCGCGGTACTCGGCACCATTAAGGCTCTTGATTACAACGCACCTATCTCCGTGGCTATCTTGATGGGCGTGATGACCTCCACGTTGGGCTCTGCGATCCGCGATATGATGCTGCAGCAGAAACTGATGATCTTCGAGCCAGAGATTTATGTGACCGCTTGCTTGTTTGGCAGTGCCAGTTATGTCGCACTCCAATACCTTGGCGTAGAAGAGATCAGTGCCATTTTGCTCGCCAGTGCGGCAGCCTTTGCACTTCGGGTACTGGCGTTCGAGCTGGATCTGCGCTTTCCTCACTACAAACTATCCCGCCTGCAAAACCGCGAAATCCGCAAGCAGAAGTACAAAAACCTCAATTAGTGCTGGTTTGCCGTCCAGCCACATGGTACCTGTTTGATAAACAACCGTTTATCGACTCGTACCATGAACCTCTACCTGCGCTTTCTCTGGCTAATCATGCGACAACTACTACGTCGCGATACCAATGCAATGCTCGACTCGCAACGGCTGCACTTTCGAGTGTGGCCACACGACTGCGATATCAATCTGCACCTCACTAACTCGCGTTATCTAGGTTTTGGTGATCTTGGAAGGCTTAACTTCTTACTGACCACACGGTTTGGCCGCAGCGCGCTCAAGCAGCGCTGGACCGGCGTGGTGAACGCCCAAGTGATCACCTATATTCGCCCCCTCGCACCAATGGCCTGCTTTGAGATGGAAACCGAGCTACTTGGTTGGGATGAGAAGTATTGGTATTTCGAGCATCGTTTTTTGAAAGGTGAAACACTTCACGCCAGCATACTCGTGCGCGGGGTGTTCCTGAGTAAGGGTCGAGTACTCAGCATGCAGCAGGTCACTCACCTATCAGGTGAACAAAACATCTCTCCTGAGTTGCCAGAAAGAATACATAAATGGCGCGATCTACTGCGGCAAAAACGCCAAGATGCCAGCGCTGGATGATACTCAGTTCACAAGCTGTTGATACAAGCTATTGACTTATAAGTTAATTAAAATAAGCTGTCACTGAAAACGCTTGCAGAATTGTGGGCTTTTTCACAAACAAGATAAAAGCTCCGCGCCAGTAACGATGATTTAACTTGTTTTACGCAATTCAGCCATACAGTAGCGAGGTAGTCCGTTTGTAAGGCGTCTTTCCCGCCCTATGCTCGCGTTTAGATCTGCACTCATCGCTGCTTCAGACGCCTTATTTTTTGCAGTTACGATAAGTGAAAGGGAGTAATCACATGTCTGAAAACCGTTATTCGCATACCTCCAGTAACCGCTTGGTTCGCCGTACCGTTGCTTTAGTTCTTGCCGGAGGCAAGGGCACCCGCCTTAAGAACCTTACCAATAAAGTGGCAAAGCCTGCCGTCAGCTTTGGTGGTAAATATCGCATTATTGATTTCACCTTATCCAACTGTGTGAACTCAGGGGTTCGCAATGTGGGGGTGCTGACTCAATACATGGCCCACCAGCTCATTATGCACCTTCAAGCCGGTTGGCAGATGCTTAGCCCCTCTTTGAAAGAAGGAGTTTCAATCATTCCGGCTCAGCAGCGCACTGGTGAGAACTGGTATCGCGGCACCGCCGATGCGGTCTATCAAAACCTGGATATCATCGATCATGATCGTTTTGACCGGGTGCTGATCCTCGGTGGCGACCATATCTATAAGATGGACTACTCGCGGATGATCAACTTCCATGCGGAGAATGATGCCGATGTAACCGTGGCCTGTATTCGCAAACCCTTATCTCAAGCCTCTTCGTTTGGGGTCATGGGACTGGATGAGAGCGGCCGCATCGTGGATTTCGAAGAGAAGCCGAAAAACCCTAAACCCGATCCCGGCCACCCAGAAGATGCTCTGGTTTCGATGGGCATTTACATCTTCAATATGGACGTGCTGGATGAAGAGCTGCGCCAAGGCCTACTAAAGCCTGACTACGCCCATGACTTTGGTCACAACGTTATCCCCGAGATGCTAAAAGACCGCAAAGTCTTTGGTTATGTGTTCTCTGCCCCTGGCCACCCCGGACGCACCGCCTACTGGCGGGATGTGGGTAACTTGGATGAGTTTTTTGCGGCAAATATCGACCTACTCGATCCCGATCCAGAGTTGGACCTCTACGACCGCGACTGGCCAGTTATCACCGAGCAAAAGCAACGCCCTGGTGCCAAGTTCGTATTCAACTAAGAACAACGCTGCGGTTATGCCACTGACTCACTTATCGCTGCAGGTGTGATCGTCTCCGGCGCGAAAGTGAACCGCAGCCTGCTATCCATCGATGTGCGCGTGGAAGAGCGCTCGGAGCTGGATGAAGTGATTGCTTTGGAAGGCGCCACTGTCGGCAAGAACTGTCGCTTACGCCGGGTGATCATCGGTGAAGATTGCGTGGTGCCAGATAACACCGTGATTGGTTTTGACCCCGAAATAGACAAGCAGCGTTTTGTTTGCTCAGACAAAGGCGTGGTACTGGTAACCCGCGATATGTTCGAGTAGCCACAAGCCATCAAACAACCATCATCAGAGCCCCGTAAACCGGGGCTTTTTTGTTTACAGGCTACTCCGCTGCACTCTGTGGCAGGTCGAGATAGCATTGCTGCTTAAGCCATAACCCCAATGCCCGAACATCCGCCCTGTTACGCAGCTTATTCTTATAGACAAAATAGAAGCTATCGCCAGTTACCAAGTCATGCATCGGTAAGCGCACCAAGGGTTGGTGATACTCAGACTCGTCCAAAAAATAGGGATTGATAAAGGCGATGCCCTGGTCATAACGCGCCGCCTCGGTGGCCAACAGCATATGGCTAAACTGAGTCAGCTGCGGCGATTTTGGCCAGCGAAAACCACCCTGCTCGCACCACAGTTGCCAGTCTTCAGCAAAGCGCCCTTCCGGAAAGGTGCTCTGCACCGTCAATAGGTTCTCTTGCCAAAGAGCTTCAGGCAATGCCTTTCCTTGTAGCCGCTGCCACAGCTTGGGTGAGCACATCGGGTAGAGTCGCTCTTTATAGAGATACTCCACCACTGCATCACGCGATGGTGGGCTAATCGTAACAAAGCAGTCTGCTAGCTGATCGGAGATGGTCGGGTCATCGGCGACCATATTTAGGCTCAGGTTGATCTCGGGATGCTGATTCTTGAAATCCCCCAGCCTCGGGATCAACCACTTGACCGCCAAGGATGAATAAATCGCCAGACGCAAGTCACCTCGGCTACCCTCGACAATCTGCTGGCTGGCCTTGGCGATACCGTGCAGCGCTTGGCTGATTTCGCCGTAGTAACGCTCACCCAGAGGCGTCAGGCTGAGCCGCCGTCCTTGCCGCACAAACAGGCTATGCCCCAAGTAATCCTCCAGTAAACGGATTTGGTGGCTCACCGCACTTTGGGTCACGTGTAGGTTCTGCGCAGCCTGAGAGAAGCTATTTAGTCGAGCAACCTGTTCGAAGTACTGGATAGCCCGTAGCGGTGGCAATCTCACTATCTAAATATCTCATACTAAAAATAATATTCATCATTATGATTCATCATAAAGCAGAGATACAGTATCGGTCTGCTTTCAGTCGACAGTATTCAAGGGGGACCACCGGGTGAAGCCACTCAGCTTAGGCGCAGCGATGTTATTACTGGTTGTCGGCAACCAAATCGCGGTGTTTTCCGATGTCGTGGTCAAGCTGGCCAATAACCAAGAGGCGGTTTATCAGTTTGTATTCTACCGCCAGCTCAGTGCGCTGTTACTGCTGCTGCCCTGTTTGTTATGGATACCCCGTTACCGCGGTCCGCTAGGGCTGCGCTGGCATCTGCTACGCTCGCACATCTGGCTGGCTGGCGCAGGCTTGATGATCTATGTGCTCAACAACCTGCCACTGGCCACCGCCAATGCGATTTTCTACTCTGCGCCGCTGATGATGTTGCCGCTGGGGATTTGGATAAATCGCGAGAAGCTATCGCTCAGCGCCTGGCTGGCAGCCCTGATTGGCTTTATTGGCGTGTTGGTGATTGTAAAGCCCACCGAGCTCAACCCAGCGGCCCTAGCGGCCTTAGGCGTCGCACTAACCTTGGCATTGAATAACCTGCTGATCCCGCGTATTCCGACCAAACAGAATGTGGTAATCGTGCTGCTACTGACCAACCTGATGGGGCTGCCGAGCACCGCTGCGCTAAGTTTTGCTGAAGGGCATAGCTGGGATTGGCAGCTGTTTATCAACGCCAGCTTGTCCACCGTGTGCATTCTGATCTATGCCGGAAGTTGTGTGCTGGCCTACCGCAGCGCCGAGAGCAATAAGATTGCTGGCGCGGAGTACACAGGCCTATTGGGTGCCATCGTAGTTGGTGTGTTGGCCTTTGGGGAATCCTTGGATGCCAGCCTGCTGCTGGGCGCGCTGTGTATTATCGCGCCGCTATTGTGGCTGGCCAACCGCAAGCAAGATAAAACACCCGCAAAAGAGGCGCTCTGTAACGAGCTCTCTAACGAAGAGCTTAACGAGACAAGCAGTCCTCCCGAGTACCCCGCCAACACCCATCAAGCGGCTACACGGGAAGATCCTTAGGGCCTCGACCCTAAGCGACTACTCGGTTTAGCATGGTTTTCAGCTGTGGCACACAAGAGCCACAGTTGGTACCGGCGCTGCAGCTTCTACCAATCGCTTCCACGCTATCGGCACCTTGCTCGATGCACTGCTCGATGGTCCCTTCGCGCACTTGATGACAAGCACACACCACCTTGCCCAATGAGGGCTCAGGGCTGGTACCGGCTAAGATCCCGCGCTGCACTTGCTCAGAAACCGGCTGGTTTAACAGAGACTCCAGCCAAGCTTGGTCGCCCTGGCTGGCATAGGCTTGCAGCTCAAAGCTAAACGCCAGGCCATTGCCGGTAATCGCCGCGCAACGGTACTGCTGCTTAGCATCGTCACGATAATCGAGGGTTTGGCTGCCATTCTCGGTCAACATGGCTTTGAGCGACTGATAGAACTCCGCCGGGCTCTGCGCGCTGGCCAAGGTATAGAGGTAGCCCTCAGGCAGCTTTTGCTCGCACCAATAGATATCTGACGCAAAGCGGCGCCCATCGATAGCCTCACGGCTAAGCACGCTCCCCTCAGATAAAAACTCAAGCGCGGCGAGCGCCACCACAGTGTACTTCGCGGCAGGCTGACCCGAGAGCGGATCACAGGCCTCGCCGACCAGTTTGCTCACCGTGCCAACGCTGGAGTTTTGCTCAGACCAATGGATCGGCATAAATAGCTGACCCGGAGTTTGGGCATCACTTACCCGCAATCTCACCACCAACTCGCCCTGTTCGCTGCTGACCTTGACTAACTGCGCGTCACTGAGCCCCAGCAATTGAGCGTCAATCGGCGCGATATCCAGCAGCGGTTCACTGCTATGGCTGCCCAGTTGCGGTGCTAAGCCGGTGCGGGTCATAGTGTGCCATTGGTCGCGCACCCGGCCGGTATTCAGTAGCAGCTGCCCCGGTTTGGGTTGCGGCAATACCAGCTGCTGCAAGGCCAACATCTTGGCCCGTCCGTTGGCGGTGCTAAAGCCGCCATCGGCAAACAAGCGAGGCGAGTCAGTGTCGAGTGGCCAACTGACTGGCGCGAAGTCTTGATAGGCCGCTTGGTCTTGTTCGGCCAACACCGAGATATCCAGCCCGCGCGGCTCACTGTCCTGCAGCAGGTTGGTCAGCTTGGCGTGCTCGGCAAAAATCTCGCTGGGGTGTTGATAGGCAAAGGCCTCGCCAAAGCCCATTCGCTTGGCGACTTGCGAGAGCAGCCACCAGTCGGCCTTGGTATCTCCTTGCATCTCAACAAAGGGACGCTGGCGCGATAGCATCCGCTCAGAGTTGGTTACGGTACCTTCGCGCTCGCCCCAGCCGGCTGCAGGCAATAGCACATCGGCGTAGCGAGTGGTATCGGTGTGTTGAACACAGTCAGACACAATCACCAGTGGGCAGGCCAGCAAGGCCTCGCGGATCTTGTTGGCATTGGGCAGGCTTACCGCTGGGTTGGTGCCCATAATCCAGATGGCTTTGATCTTACCGCTATGCAAAGCCTCGAAAATATCCACCGCTTTCAGGCCCGGCTGCTGTGCCAGCTGCGGCGCTTGCCAGAAATCCGCTAAGGCGCTGAGGTGAGTCGGCGTGTAGTCCAGATGCCCGGCTAATAAGTTCGACAGCGCCCCCACCTCTCGCCCACCCATAGCATTGGGCTGGCCAGTAATCGAAAAGGCCGAGCTGCCAGGCTTGCCCAGTTTGCCGGTGGCCAGATGCACGTTGATAATCGCGTTCACCTTGTCCACCCCTTGGTGGCTCTGGTTCACCCCTTGGCTAAACAGACTCAAGCAAGCGGGACTTGCTGCGAACAACTGGAAGAACTGGTGAAGCTCAGCAACGCTCAGCCCACAGCGCTCGGCCAAGGCTTCGATATCACCCGCTTGAGCGATGGCTGCATCAATCGCCTCAATCGCACCATCCACATGCTGTTCGATATAGTCTTGGTCCAGCTGCTGTTGGTCGGCCAGATAGGCGAGCAGTCCGTTGAACAAGTCCACGTCATGGCCGGGGCGCAGCGCCAAATGCAGGTCGGCGATATCACAGCTATCGGTGCGGCGCGGGTCGATTACCACCAGCTTCATCTCTGGGCGCTGCAACTTGGCCTGCTTCAGGCGCTGGAACAAGATCGGGTGACACCAAGCCAGGTTAGAGCCGATAAGGGTCACCAGATCGGCCTGCTCAAGGTCGTCATAACAGGCCGGGACCAAGTCCTCGCCAAAGGCACGTTTATGCCCGGCGACCGCTGAAGACATACACAGCCGAGAGTTGGAATCGATATTTGCGGTGCCGATAAAGCCCTTAATCAGCTTGTTGGCCACATAGTAATCTTCGGTAAGTAGCTGGCCTGACACGTAAAAGGCGACGGAATCCGGCCCATGCTCAGCAATCGTTTGGCTCAAGCGGCTGGCCGCGTAGTCGAGGGCGCGCTCGAGCTTTTCAGGGTGGCCTTTGATCATCGCGTGGCGCAGCCGGCCCTGCTCAATCACGGTCTCACCCAAGGCGCTGCCTTTTGAGCAGAGTAGTCCTCGGTTGGTGGGGTGGCTGGCATCGCCTCTTACCTGAGTGGTGCCATCGCTACGCTGACGGGCCTCAACCCCACAGCCAGTGCCACAATAAGGACAGGTCGTTTTAATCCAACTGGTTCCAGCCAAAGTGCTCTCCTTGCTACGCGCATCGACTACCTTTGTTCGAGGGTCAGCGGACGGCGCTCTATTCTATTTTTACATCGTATTTATCCTGGGAATTGCAAATGTTGAACCAGCTTGAATTGCGCGGTTTTTCTACTCCTTTAGGAATAAGAATCGATGCGTTTTTCGCGCTTGCTGAAGACTAACCATCCAATCACGCACCCAAACGGTGCATCACGGCGTCTAAGTTGGGGCGTACGGAAAAAGACGAGGAGAAAGGAAGTGCTCTAGGTCCTTGCACTCTAGTTACATATGAATTACCGTATATATGAATTTTCGAATGTATTGGTTTTCCTGTTACGCGATGCTAAGTATTCTGTTTATCTGCACCAATAACGCTGGCCGCTCCCAGCTAGCCGAAGCCATCTGCAACCATGAGTTTGCCGATAGCTTTAAGGCGCTCAGCGCTGGCGCACGGGCAACCCAAGTCTCCGCCGAGCTATATCAGTACTTTCAGCAACATGAGCTGCAGGCCAGCCATCAAACCAGCAAAGCGCTGGAAAGTCTTCCCGCCCAGAAGTTTGATTACGTGATTACCCTATGTAGCGAAGCCAAGCAAGAGTGTCTGTCGCTGCCCGATAGCCCCGGGGTATTGCATTGGGAGCTGCCTTCTACCCGCGATGAACAAGGCCAACCACGCTTTGATGACATTGCCGCGCTGCTACGCCAGCAACTGAAGCGCTTACAAACCTATATTCAACAGCGCCCCCAATCACTCGAGCCACTGCAGGTGTTCAAGCTACTCAGCGACGAAACCCGTTTGCAGATCATGATGCTGATTGAGGACGAACAACGCCTGAGCGTGAACGAGCTTTGTCAGGCACTGGCTGAGAGCCAGCCGAAAACCTCGCGCCACCTGGCGCTACTGCGCGAAAGTGGGCTGCTGAGCACCACACGCCACGGCCAACAGATTTTCTACCACCTTCCGGATTGCCATGATGCTTGGGTTGCCAAAGTGCTGGCCACCACCCGTATCGCCAATCCATCACTAATTAACCTGCCGCTGCTGCGCCTGCGCGAACTGCGGCTACAACTTGCAAACCAAGAGAGTTAAGCATGTCTCAACATCCTGTATTCCCGATTGCCATCACCGACGATGCCCAACTACTGCTTTGCCCCTGCCCGGGCACCAAAGACGCCGACCTGAGCAGCTCACTGCAGCAACTCAGCCAAGCCAACAGCGGCGCAGTTCTGACCGCGATGACCAGCGAAGAGCTGGCAGCCAACGGTGTGGATGCCATCGGTAAAACCTCAGTGATCTTCGATATGCAATGGTTCCACCTACCGATTGAAGATGACACCGTACCCGGTGAAGAGTGGGAAGCGCGCTTCCAGGGCTTTTTGCCACGCTTTAAGCAGCTGATTAATAGTGGTGTAAACCTGGCCATTCATTGTAAGGGGGGCAGTGGTCGCACCGGCCTTATCGCCGCGCGCCTGCTGCTGGAATACGGTGTGGAGCTGGATGAAGCGATTGCCCGTATTCGCACGGTTCGCCCGAACGCCTTTAACCTTGAAAAACAACAAAGCTACATTGCGCAATTTGCCAAATAAGAGAGAACACTATGAGCATTAAAGTTGGAATCAACGGCTTCGGCCGTATCGGCCGCCTGGCACTTCGCGCAGCCTTTGACTGGCCTGAGCTGGAGTTCGTGCAAATCAACGACGTAGCGGGCGACACCCAGACCCTGGCTCACCTGCTGCAATTTGACTCGGTGCAAGGCACTTGGGAGCACCAAGTCACCACTGATGGCGACAACATGGTGATCAACGGCCAAATCATCGCCTGCACCCAAGAGCGCGACTTAAGCAAGATCGACTGGTCTGGCTGCGACGTGGTACTGGAAGCCACCGGTGTTCACCGCGATGTGGCGCTGCTGCAAGGCTACCTGGACCAAGGCGTAAAACGTGTAGTGGTATCAGCGCCAGTGAAAGACGATTCGGTGGCGAACATTGTAGTCGGCGTCAACGACGCGATCTTCAAGCCAAGCGAGCACCGCATCGTAACCGCGGCGTCTTGCACCACCAACTGCTTAGCGCCGGTTATTAAGGTGATTCACGAGAAGCTGGGTATTGAGCATGGCTGCATGACCACCATCCACGATCTGACCAACACCCAGACAATTCTGGATGCGCCGCACAAAGATCTGCGCCGCGCCCGCGCCTGCGGTATGAGTCTGATCCCAACCACCACCGGCAGCGCTAAAGCGATCACCGAGATCTTCCCGGATCTAAAAGGCAAGCTGAACGGCCACGCGGTACGTGTACCACTGGCTAACGCCTCACTGACCGACATGGTATTCACAGTGGGTCGCGACACCACCGCTGAAGAGGTGAACGCGCTACTAAAAGAAGCAGCCGAAGGCGAGCTAGAAGGCATCTTAGGCTACGAAGAACGGCCGCTGGTGTCTATCGACTACAAAGGCGACCAACGCTCAAGCATCGTCGACGCGCTAAGCACCATGATGATCGGCCCGCGCATGCTTAAGATCTACGCCTGGTATGACAACGAAATGGGCTACGCGACCCGTACTTCTGAACTGATCCGCAAAGTAGGTTTAGCAGGCTAAGCATGACATCCCTACCCAGAGAGTTGCGTCAGTATCTGCTGATCACCTTTAACTACTGGAACTTCACCATCACCGACGGCGCCCTGCGCATGTTGGTGGTGCTGTACTTCCACCAGCTCGGCTATGCGCCCTTGGCCATTGCCATGCTGTTCTTGTTCTACGAGTTCTTTGGCGTAGTCACCAACCTGGTCGGTGGCTGGTTGGGCGCACGGGTTGGCCTCAACCACACCATGAACATCGGTCTGGCGATGCAGATCGTAGCACTGCTGGCGATGGCGCTGCCCAGCGCTTACTTAACCGTGCCATTGGTGATGGCGGCGCAAGCCATCTCCGGCATCGCCAAAGACCTTAACAAGATGAGCGCCAAAAGCAGCGTGAAAACCTTAGTAACCGGCGATCAGCAACACGCGTTGTACAAGTGGGTGGCGATCCTCACCGGATCTAAGAATGCGCTAAAAGGCTTTGGCTTCTTCTTGGGCGGTGCGCTGCTCTACACCATCGGCTTCCAAGCCGCGATGCTGGCGATGGCGGCGGTGCTGGGCGTTGTATTGGTGATGAGTCTGCTGATGCTGGACCGGGATCTGGGTAAGGCTAAGAATAAACCGAAGTTCTCGGCGATCTTCTCCAAAAGCCCCTCGGTGAACGTCCTCTCTGGGGCTCGGCTATTCCTGTTTGCCGCGCGCGACGTGTGGTTTGTGGTTGCGCTGCCGGTCTACCTGGGCGCAACTCTGGGCTGGAGTCACCTGCAAACAGGCAGCTTTATGGCATGCTGGGTGGTGGCCTACGGGATTGTGCAAGGCTTTGCACCTAAGCTCACCGGTAGCCAAGCGGGGCGCACGCCAGATGGCCGTGGCGCACTACTGTGGGCCATGATACTGGCTGCAATTACCGGTGTTCTTGCATTGCTGGTCCAGCTGGAATGGCATCCGGCGCTAAGCATCGTGGTGGGCCTGATGATCTTTGGTCTGGTGTTCGCGGTGAACTCCTCACTGCACTCCTACCTGATCGTCAGCTACGCCAAAGAGGATGGCGTCAGCCTGGACGTGGGCTTTTACTATATGGCCAACGCCATGGGCCGCTTGGTCGGCACCGTGCTCTCGGGTCTGGTATTCCAGTATGCAGGTCTGGCGGCCTGCCTGTGGATAGCCACCGCCATGTTGGTGATCACCAGCGTGATTTCCATCGCCCTGCCCCGGCACGATAGCCACCCTGCGGTTAACTAGCCGCTAGCCCCTTATCCTGCTCGGAGCGCTTGCTTCGGGCGGGGTCTTGCAAGCTAACAAAAGCCACCAGCGCCAACACGCTCAGTGTCACCACCGACACGCCAACCACTCCCAGCCACGCCCAGCGCTGATAGAACGGTTCAATCATAAAAGCCCCTAGCGCAGCCCCCAGGTAGTAGCTGATTACATAGAGCGCCGAGGCGCTGGCCTTGGCCTGAGTCGCCCGTTGATTCACATAGGCGCTGGCCTGAGAGTGGGTGAGGAAAAAGCCACTGCTGAGCAGGGCCAAGGCGGCCAGAATCAATAGCAAGTTGCCGGTGGCCGATAACAAGCTAGCGCCAATCATCACCAGCAAGCCACAGCTTATACCACGACGCATTCCCCAGCGCTGTGCCAAACGCCCGGACTGAGTCGCCGTAAAAGTACCCGCCAGATAGGCGAGAAACAGCATCGACAACCAACTGGACGGCAGCTCATAGGGCGGCTCCGCCAACAAGAAGGTTAGGTAGTTAAACTGCTGGGTGAAGATACCGAAGCCCCCACCGCCCACCGCAAAGGCCACTAATAGCGGCCAGCGTTTTAGGTGCAAGCCATAGTTACTTAGACTCTGGAGCAAACGCCAGGGTTTGCGCTCGCGTGGTGGCTCATCGGGCAACAGGTAGTGAACCAGTGTCGCCACCACCAAACTTAAGGCCGCTATCGCCATAAATGCCCACTGCCACGAGCCCATCAGCTCAGCTCCCCAGCCAGAAATCAGACGCCCACCAATCCCGCCAATGGAGTTGGCGGCGATAAAGATCCCCACCGCTTTGATAAGCTTAGGCGGCTCGAGCAGCTCGCCGAGGAAGGCCACCGCCACCGCCGGTATGCCGGCCAGTACCAATCCTTGGGCAAAGCGCAGTGCCAGCAAGTAATTAAAATCCAGCTCACCAGCAAAGGCGATCACCAAGGTCAGCAATGGGCTAAACCACAACGAGCCCAGCAAGATCTTACGTCGTCCAAAGCTATCGGATGCCGAGGCCAGCACCGCCAAGCCCAACGCCAGCCCCAGCATGGCATAAGAGAGCATTCCGCTGGCTTCAAGGGTCGAGAGCTGGTAGCGCTCGCGAAACATCGGCAGCAAGGGCTGCACCAGATACAGATTGAAGAAGGTAATCAATGAGGCCAACGATACCGCCAGGGTCGCCCGCCAAAATGTCGAATTAAGCAAGTGCCCTCCCTGGGTAATTCTCACAAGATACATGGGGTTTTGTTAAGTTCATCCTACTGCCTGAGAGTGTAACGGTGAAATAATGGACCTTTCTACTAGCCAAAAGCCGCATCCCTATGACTAAGCTGTATCGTCACCTGGAAGCCTACGAGTACATCTTTGCTGAGGGCTCCGCCCTAGGCTCGATGACCGTGGTTAACCTTGCATTCTTGAAAGGCAAGTTTTACCAACATGCCCTAGCTCGCGCCGTCGAGCGCCTTCAAAAACAGTTCCAGCCACTTAACGTTGGCATTGCCAAGCACGCAGAGAACTGGCATTTCACCCAAAGCCATCAAGCGGTTGCCATCAGCGTTGAGCTCGCGCCCGATCCCTCTCGCCTCAAATCTCTGGCCTTCCAAACAATGGAAGAAGAGTGTGAGGCGAGCTTTGACCTAACGGGACCACTGTGGCGTATCAGAGTTATTCTCGGAAAAGATCAGCATGCACTGTTTTTATCGGCCCATCATAGCATATGCGATGGCATCTCCGTGCAGCTGCTGCTGGACCGCCTGGTGGCAGAGTTAAACTGCCCGAGCGAGGCCCAAGAGCAAACGCCGATCCCGCCTTCAGGCAGTGACTGCGTTGCCCACCAGCAGACCGATCTGAGCCAAACCCCGTTCACCAGCGGCAATGAACCCGAAGATATGAGCGCCTGGGTAGACACCAGCCAGGCAATGACCTTGCGTAACCGTACCGCATGGTTGGATATTGAAAAAAATGAGCTGAAAAGCTTGCTGCAACAGTGCCGCCAACATGGCGTCACTCTTAATAGCTTGCTGTTTGCGGTCATTGCCAAAGCGCTAGCGAGCATTGCTGAGTGCCCGGTGAGCCACGTGGAATGTAGCGGCAACGTCAATACTCGCCCCTACTGCCAACCCGAGATCGCCAACCAAGCACTGGGCGTGTTTGCCTCCAGCTTCTCCATTGATGTGGCCTGCGATGGCAATCCTTGGCAGATGGCCAAGCGCTGCGGTGATGACTTAGCCACCATTATCGACAGCCGTGTCTTTCTTAATACCGCCAAGCACCAGTGGTATCTGAATATGGCCGACAGCCATACGCCGCCACCGCTCGGGCGCTATACCTGCGCGCACCTATCTAACCTCGGCAGACTTGCCTTCAGTCAGACTGATCCAACACTGCCACTGCACATCACCGACAGCTATTTCACCTCAGGACAACAGCAATCGGGTTCGGTGTTTTGGGTGGGAGCGGCAACAGTCGGCTCACGGTTAAATCTGGTGATTAACTGTGTTCAGCCTTTGGTAAGCGAGCCGATGCGGCTGGCGTTTATCGAGCAACTGAAGGATGGCCTGCTGGAATTAGCGTAAGCGGCGCAACTCTTACCCATAACATTTGCAGGGTTTTGTTAAGTTCATCCTACTGCCTGTCATGTTAATAGTGAAATAATGCCCTCTCCTATTAACCGATAGCCGTATTCCCATGACAAAGCTGTATCGTCCCCTGGAAGCCTTCGAACATATCTTCGCCGAAGGCTCTGCCGACGGCTCTATGACCGTTGTCAATCTTGCCTTGCTGGAAGGCACGCTGGAACTGGAAGACATCGCCGCCGCTGCCGATCGCCTGCAAGCCCAGTATCAGATCCTTAATGTCGGGATCGCTAAACACGGTGAGCGTTGGCACTTTGTGCCCAGCGAGCTCCCCGTATCGATTAACTACGAAGTGACCCCGAGCCACCTCAGCCTCAAGTCCTTCGCCTTTCAACAAATGGAAGCCGAGTGCGAGATGCGCTTTAACCAGGACGGGCCGCTGTGGCGCATCCGAGTCATCTTAGGGGAGAGCCACCACGCCTTGCTAATTGCGAGCCACCATAGCATCTGTGACGGCATCTCTGCGCAGCTAATGCTCGACCAGTTGGTAGCCGAGCTCAACGCCCCTAGCCAAACCCAAACCATGGCGCCCATCCCCAGCTCGGTGAGTCAGTGCGTAATGCACCAAGTGACCGATCTTGAAGACACCCCGTTTACCAGCGAGCGAATACCTGATCGTTTGGCTGCTTGGGTCGATACTAGCCAGCCGATCACCATGAACAACAGTCTGGCATGGCTGGATATCGAAGATCATTACCTACAAGGCCTGCTGCGCCAATGTCGCCAACAGGGCGTTACCCTGAACAGCCTGCTGACCAGCGTGATCACCAAGGCTCTGGCGCGAATTGCCACCTCGCCGGTGACTCAAGTTGATTGCAGCGCTAACGCCAACGCCCGCCCCTATTGCGACCCTAAATACGCCGATAATGAGTTAGGCGCCTTCGCCGCTTGCTTCTCCATCGATGTCGACACCCGCGACAGCACCTGGCAGATTGCCCAGAAGACCGGGGCTCAGCTAGCGGCGATTGTGGACAACCGCTCACTGCTCAACAGTTGTAAGCATGAGTGGTTTGAGAAGCGCGCCGAGAAGGCCTTCCCCTTCCCACCGCTGGGCCGTCATACCTGCTTGCACTTCTCCAATCTGGGAAGGCTTAGCTTTAGCCAATGCGACGAAGCGCTGCCGCTGCGCGTCACCGATTGCTATTTTAGCTCCGGCCAGCACAAGTCCGGCTCGGTGTTTTGGGTGGGCGCATCCACAGTCAACGGAAGCTTGAACCTGACCATTAACTGCGTGCGCCCTTTAGTGCCCGACTCGATGAAACTGCAGTTCCTGCAAGAGCTAGAACATGGCCTGATGGCGCTGCTTTAAAACGTAAACCGCAGGTAAGCCATAGCATTATGGCTTACCTGACTCTTCCTTCGTTCCCCACTCATTCTTACCTTATTCTCCACCTTGTTTTCCTTCTGGGCTCAGCTTCCGGCGTCGGTTAGCCCCTGCCAAGCAAAGCTTCCACCACTCAAGACCGCAATGATCCAGCCAAATGAAACAGAAAGGTTTTTGTGACGTTCCTAATAGTTATCGGAGTTAAGCAGATCTGAGCTTGGCGAAGGTCAAAGCCGACACTAAACTTAAGCTGCTTAGGATGAGGCTGCCCCGTTGCTTGGCGTAGGCCAAGATACAACGAGGGTATAACGGCCAGCATTGGCCCCACGCAGGACGCGTGCTATGACACAAACACAGATTCTTAGTCTAGAACGTAAACAGGTGGTCGACGTGATCACCGAACGATTGCTTTTGGGCGATTGGCGGGTCATGACCCTCTCTTACCTTGCCGAATGCGGCGACTGGAGCGAGGAGCAGCTGGCGCAGCTGTTTCCCAGCTATCAGGTATTGGTGGTCGCGGTAAATCAAAGCCTGACCCAACACTTCGTTGACCATCTCGATCTTAGCAGCCGTGAGCGCCTGCGAGAGTCGTGGCTGGAGAGCCTCGATTCCAGCCATTTCAGTGCGATTGTGATGCTGTTTCTCGATGCCTCTCAGGAAGAGAGTGTCGCTTGGCGATTAGCTAATGTGGGTTGGACCGTACTCTCCAACCAAGTCGCCGCCAAGCTTGGCTATCACGCGGTGAACGAGGACCTGCCTTGGTTGCTGGGCAAATCTATGTTGATGCTGGTGAATCAGCGCAAACACTTTCCCACAGCACGGCATACCGCCAAGGCGGGTTAGCGGAGATCTTCCGGTAGCAGCGAGTAGAGTGCGGCGTAGCAGGGTTGCCCATTGTCGGTGACCCGCTGCCGAGCCAGCGCTTCAAACTGCGCGCCTACTTTCTCAGCGACCCGGCGACTGGCCAAGTTATGTTCGGCAATCACCAACTCTATCCGTCTTAGCTGGTAGGCCTCAAAGGCATTCTCAGCGAACAAACGCACCGCTTCACTGGCGATCCCTTTGTTGGCACAGGACTCACGCACCCAGTAGCCGAGGTTGCCCACTCGGTAGTGCCAATCGATCCGGTTAAGCGCGATACCGCCAACAAACTGTTGGTTGTAGCGATCGAACATCCCCATATCGAAGGCGACGTTCTTGGCCAAGGCGAGCTGGCTCATCTGCAGCCAGCTCAGGCTCTCTTGCTCTGGGTAGTCTTCGGTCATCCACTCCAGCCAACGCTGGCCGCTGGCGGCACTCTCACGCACCGCTTCCGCATGGGCCGGGGCATCGCTATCGAGATAGGGACGAATCGTAATCAGCTGTCCAAACATGGCACCTCCTTTTCCGTAGTCTAGGGCACAAGTGCCAAGTACAGGGCAAAGCCTGCCCAAGAAAGGAGCAACAAGATCCATGGAAGGCGAGGATTGGTCGCTGCATCACTGGAGGTTTGCGGCAATAGTTGGTTGCTATCAAGCTCAGCAGCCTCAGCTTGACGCGCCTTTTCGCGCTGCTGCTTCTTGCGATGCTTGTCGGCGTCGCGGCGCTTGCTCTTTTGCTGTTTTTTGTATTGCTCAATGCCCTTTTGAATGCCTTGGGCGATCAACTTGGTTTGTTCTTTGCTTTGACCCGGCCGTTGCGTCGACTTTGCGATGGCCATGGCTTCTGCCTCAGTTTCTGGGGAAACCTGATTGTGCTGCTTTTTCATTACTGCCCATTCAGCGATTGCGGAAACGCCCAAGTTAGCCCAATCCCCCACTGAATTAAAGTTTTTTAAACTGTTAAATAAAGTCGCATAAGTCACCGCCAAACAGGCGCAGATCACTGAATTTTCGCAGTAAAACCAATAAAATTGACCGAGTTTTTCATAAGGAACGTGTACATGTTTAGAACTCCCCTCTTGGGTGCTCAGATGCTGTTGGTTGCCTTTGGCGCAACCACCCTGGTACCCCTACTTACCGGGATCAGTCCTAACCTGGCGCTACTTGGCGCGGGTGTGGGTACCCTGATCTTCCAACTCTGTACCAAGCGACAGATCCCCATCTACCTAGGTAGTTCGTTTGCCTTTATCGGACCGATCATCCTCGGCGCTCAGCAGTTTGGCATGCCCGCCACACTCAGCGGATTGATGGCTGCCGGTGTGGTCTTTTTGATTGTCAGTGCCATTGTGCGCCTGCGCGGCGTTCAAGTCATCGAGCGCTTCCTGCCCCCCGTGGTGGTTGGCCCGGTAATTATGGTGATTGGTCTTGGCCTGGCTCCAGTTGCGGTAAATATGGCGCTGGGTAAAACCGGTGACGGTGCGGCGCAGTTGGTGCCACAAAACGTAGCGCTAGTGCTATCGCTGGCCTCACTGGTGACCACCATCGCCATCTCCATCTTCGCCAAAGGCATGCTCAAACTAATGCCGATTATGTGCGGGGTACTGGTAGGTTATGCATTGGCGCTGTTCTACGGCGTGGTGGATTTCTCAGGGGTTGAAGCGGCCGCGTGGTTGGCCATGCCGGAGTTTGTTCACCCTGAGTTTAACTGGCAAGCCATCCTGTTTATTGCGCCAATCGGCCTGATTGTCACCATCGAGCACTTCGGCGATATCCTGGCCATCTCGAATGTGACCGGCAAGAACTTTGTTGAGAAGCCGGGTATCCACCGCTCGCTGATGGGTGACGGCCTGGCTACCATGGCAGCAGCTAGCTTCGGTGGTCCACCGGTGGTGAGCTACGGTGAGGTAACCGGTGCAGTTAGCCTACTGAAAACCTATAACCCGGTGATTATGACCTGGACCGCGTGTTTCGCGATTGCTCTGGCCTTTATCGGCAAGACCGGTGCGCTACTGCTGTCGATTCCAGTTCCAGTAATGGGCGGGATCATGTGTCTGCTGTTTGGTGCCATCGCCGCAGTGGGTCTGAAAACCCTGATCGACAAGCAAGTGGATATCAACGAGCCACGTAACTTGGTGATTGTATCGGTGACCTTGGTATTCGGTATCGGCGGTATGGTACTTCAGTGGGGCGACTTTAGCCTGCAAGGCGTAGGTCTGTGCGGTATCGTGGCCATCTTGCTCAATCAGGTGTTGCCTCAGGCAAAACACGATTAAGCAAACCCGCTATCTACACAACGGCCGCACTGGGCGGCCGTTGTTATTTTTAACCTACGCTATAGCCAAAGCATCACCACACAAGCAGCGGTCAGGCCGCTCATTGCGCCATTAAACACCCGCTTACTACGCGCATCCTTCAGGCTCAGCGCAATCAACTTACCAAAGATCACCCAGCATGAGTTGGTAAACGGGTTCACCATCAAGAAAGCGAGTACCACCCACATCAGCGATAGCCAATAGCCATCACCACTTTGGGTAAAGGTGACCACCGCCGATGAAGCCATCATCCAGGCCTTTGGGTTGAGGTATTGAAAGGCAAAACTTTGCGAGAAGCGTAGCGGCTTGGCTCGCTCTTCACCCGCAACTTTCGCTCCTGCGCCAGCCAGCATCTTCCACGCCAGAAACAGTAGGTAGGCAGAGCCGAGTACTTTTAGCCCCCAATGCAGCTGCGGATAGGTTTGCAGCACCCACCCCAAACCACAGCCCATCAGCAGTAGCATCGAGCAGATACCAGCAGGGATACCCGCCATATGCGGTAGGCTGCGCCAGTAGCCAAAGTTAACCCCAGAGTAGGTCAACATCACGTTGTTCGGTCCCGGCGTTCCTGTCATCACAATGGCAAACACAATTAACGCTAATAAACTCTCCATCGCCCCTCCTTTGTATCGATACAATTAAGCGAATAACTGATATTTGTCGCTCAATAAGTCATGAATCCACCGTATAATGGGCGTTAACTGGATGCAAAGAGATTATTGTCACCATGACAATTTGGAACACTGCCCTCAATAAAGGCAACAAAGCCCAAGCACTGGCGAGTCTAATCGCCGATGCCATCGCCAACGGCGAGCTACAAGCGGGCGAAAAACTCCCGACCCAACGCGCACTGGCCGAACAGCTGCAGCTGGGGATCGGCACCATTACCCGCGCACTAGCGCTGGCCGAGCAGCAAGGACATATCCAGTGCAAGGTGGGCAGTGGCTGTTATGTCAAAGCGCAGAACCAGCGCCAGTGGGGTGAGGAACAACAGCCCGATAGCCTTGGCATGTGGCAGAACCTAGCGGTGGACCAAGACCGCGCCTCGCCACTGCTGGAGCTGTTTCAGCTCTATCAGCACAATCCCGCTCAACTTAACCAGCTGCTCAACGACGAAACTGCTCAAGGGGCGCTGTTCCAGCGGCAGATCTTGGCTGAGTGGCTCAATCAGCCGAGCATGCATGCCGAGCAACTGTTCTTTTGCTATGGCGGCCAACATGGCCTGCAAACCGCACTATTGGCCTCGGGATTGGCAGGGCAATCACTGATGTGTGAAGAGCTGTGTTATCCGGGCCTTAGCAACTTGGCGCGCCAGCTCAATATCAAGCTCAAGCCAATAAAACTGGATGAGCAAGGCCTCTGCCCCGATTCGCTAGAAGCGGTGTTGCAACACAACAGCTGCCGCCACCTCTACCTCACCCCGAATCAGCAAAATCCGACCGCCAGTACCATGTCGCTGGAGCGACGCGAGCGGATTGTCGAACTCGCTCAGCGCTACCAACTAACGGTGATTGAAGACGATGTGAGCAGCCCGTTGGCGCAATCGCCCGCCCCCCTGCAGAGCCTGCTGCCCGAGCAAGTCATCTATCTAAATAGCTTCTCCAAAGGGGTGTTTCGCGGGCTACGTTTTGGCTACCTGCATGTGCCACAGGCCATGATTCAGGAGTTCACCCGAAGTATTCGTGCCAATGCCTGGCTGGTAAGCCCACTGTTGATTGATTTAGCCTGCCAGTGGATTAAGCAAGGCCACGCCGAGCACGCATTGGCCCAACAGGCGAGTCAACTCAAACAGCGCGCTGCCTTGCTGCATCACTACCTAAAAGGCTTCGACTATCGCTATCAAGAGGGCGGACTACATTGCTGGCTACAGCTGCCCAGCGGCTGGAGCAGTAATAGCTTTGCCGAGGCGGCCAAACAGCAAGGGCTGGAGCTCGCCTCAGCCGAGCACTTTAGCGTTAGCGGCCAAGTGCCGAATGCGATCCGCCTGTCGCTGGGCCAGCTCAGTGACAATCTCGCCTTGGACCAAGCATTAGCGCTACTTCGGCAGTTGCTAAATGAGGGCGTACCGAACAGTAGCGATCTTTGCTAAACGCCCTTGTTCATCTCAGATTGGGTTAAAGCTTGGCAAGGCTTCGCCGATAAAAAGGCATCGCTGGGTAAACAGATCAGGATATGTTTGTTAACTACAACTTAGGTGCCGCATCCTTTGAATCGCCCTACGCTGCGCGTCAGCGTATTGAGCGGGCAGCGCCACGGCAAACAATCACCGAATACAGCGCGGCCCGCCAAACCGGTCGCCCCGGAACACCAGTATTTGGCGATGCCGATGTTCAGCCGGGCCTCAGCCCAGAGCAATTACGCAACACCCACGATGCAAAAGTCGCCAATCGTAAGTCGATTCGCGAGGCAATGAACCGCAGCGTCCAAGACTCTGGGCCTCATATTCGTTTATACCGGGAGTATGCGGATTCGCGGGGACAACGTGGGCCGCAGATGTTGGCCAGAGCCTAATTGTGGGCGACTAAGCGCCTAACCAGATAGCATCATCCATACGATGCGCCAAGATAGTATCCGCACTCTCACCCACCTCGGGATAATGCACCCACGCCATACGCGCGCGCTGGCCATTAAGTTGGCCGATCAGCGCCTGCTGCAGTTTCGGGATCATCAACTCACAGCTATGTCGATTAGCCCCGTACAGCAAGGCCACCAGTTCCCGTTGACCAAACTTGGCAATGCTATCGGAGCGGCGCAACTGGGTGCGTAAGGTGGCAGCCAGCTGGATAAACAGGTCTTCATCGTAGGATTCGGGGATCTGCAGGGTAAGTAAGCTAAAGGACTCGAGATTACGCTGGCTAAGGCGCAGCGCCTGAATCAGCATCTCGCGAAACATCTGCCCGCGCAGCAGTCCGGTTTGTGGGTCACGCAAGTGGCCGTGGTCGCTGATCTCCGGCATGGTGAGTGGCAAGATGCTGCCAAACACCACTTGCTGCCCAGCCACGGTAATCGGCATGGCGTTTAACCTTAGCCATTCATCCTCGCTGTGGCAATAGTGCATCACCAAGGGGCTTTGCTGCGACATAGAACGCTCAAAGGCACTGGCGAAGGCACTGCGGCAACAGGGGTCTAAAGACATCAACCAAGGCTGCAACTGAAAACGTTGATAGCCGGTATGGATCCACGGGTAGCTGACACACAGCTGATCGTCCTGCTGCTGATAGAGCCACAGTCCGCTATCGGCTTCCAGTAATGTGTCGAAGTAACCCTCTAAGCTCACTGTGCTGGCCTGTTGTAAGCTGCTGATACTCTACAGCATAGTCCGATATTGCGAATGGACTAAATCTTCTGCAAACAAACACTTAGCAACAACACTTAGCAACAGCACAAAAACGCTACGGCTAGATCAGCTCCAACTCACGCATCACATCAGTAATACACTGTTTGGTGGCCTCGCTCAGCTCCATCACCGGCAGGCGGCACTCTGGCTGGCATTTACCCAGTAGCGATACCGCATACTTAGCACCGGCCGGGCTTGGCTCAGCAAACATCGCTTGGTGCAGTGGGATCAGCTTGTCTTGAATGGACTGTGCCAGCGCATAGTCGCCATCCAGCGTGGCTTGCTGCATCTGTGCACACAGCTTTGGTGCGACGTTAGCAGTTACCGAGATACAGCCTTGGCCGCCGCTCAGGTTGTAAGCCACTGCGGTTGCATCTTCACCGCTTAGCCAGCAGAACTCGCCATCAATCAGTTGGCGCTCGAACAGTGGGCGGCTCAGATCGCCGGTGGCATCTTTTACCCCAACGATACGCGGCAGCTTCGCCAGCTCAGCCATGGTTTCTGGCTCAACATCCACCACCGCACGTGGAGGAATATTGTAAACCACGATAGGAATGTCGGTGGCGTCATGCACCATCTTGAAGTGTTGATACAGACCGGGTTGCTTAGGACGGTTGTAGTAGCCTGCCACATGCAAGGTAGCGTCTGCGCCAGCTTGTTGCGCCTGACGGGTGTATTCAATCGCTTCGACGGGGTTGTTAGAGCCCGCACCGGCGATAACCGGTACACGGCCTGCCGCTTGCTCGACCACGGTCTTGACCACTTGCACGTGCTCATCGTGCGTTAAGGTTGGGCTTTCACCAGTGGTACCGACGGGCACAATCGCATGTGTACCTTGCTCGACATGCCACTCAACTAAGGCTTTGATCGCCTCGTAATCCACTTCACCATCACGAAATGGCGTGACTAGCGCAACTATTGACCCTTTAAACATGCCTGCTCCATCCTGCGTAAATAAAAATCGGCGTAAAATAAAAAACCCGGTCACATGGCCGGGTTCAGATTCGCTTGTCGTCGTTTAGTGCTGCCCAGCCAGATCCCGCTCCCTGCATTTAGGAAGCTTGCGTTTGAGCTTGAAAGAAACGAGGTTCGTCACGAATTAATCTCTGTAATAAAACTGCCCCTAGTTTCCCAAGCTGGCCCCAAATGTCAAGGCTTGAGGCTGCAAAGCATGGCGCCACTCATGGTGTTTTGCTAAAAACTTCACTATTATTGCGGCACTTTTTCCGACCCGGCAGTCCCATGAACAGCACCATCCAGCCCAGCAGCCAATTACTCGAACGCCACCCTGACCTCTTTGACGATCGTAGCCTGCTGGTATTTGGACAAGTACTCGATCACTACCCGCTAAGCCTGACCAAGTCATGCAAGCAACTGCAAGTTCATAACTACAACTTTTCCAATCATCAGGCCATGCAGGCGAAAGCCTCAGACGCCCAGCTCAGCTTTGGCGCGCTGCCCAAAGCTGCCGAGGGGTGCAATGCCGCCCTGATGTATATGCCCAAGGCCAAGCAAGAGGCAGCAATGCTGCTGGCAGCGGTATTGCCGCAGCTACCAACGGGCTCCGAGCTGTATGTGGTGGGCGAGAACCGGGGCGGCATTAACGCCACCGATAAGCTGCTCAAACACTACGGTTTGTCCCCACGAAAGCTTGATAGCGCGCGCCGCTGCTCGCTTTACTACTGCGAGATAGACCAGCCGATCCCCGCCTTTGAGCTGCAGCAGTGGCAGCAGCAATTCAACCTAACGCTGCCCCAGGGCGAGGTTGCACTCAGCTCGATGCCAGGCGTTTTCAATCACGGCAAACTGGATGCAGGCACCGAGTTACTTCTCCAGCAGCTCCCCAAACTGCAAGGAGAGATCCTCGATTTTGGCTGTGGCGTGGGAGTGATTGGTGCAGCCCTTGCCCTAAATAAGGGCAGCACCATTAGCATGCTCGATGTTAGTGCTTACGCCGTAGAGTGCGCCCGCCAGAGCCTAACGCTGAATGGACTAACTGGAACAGTGTTTGCTTCAGACGGTTTAAGTGAAGTGACCGGGCGGTACGACTTTATAGTAAGTAACCCTCCCTTCCATACGGGCGTACATACCGACTATCAGGTAGTAGAAAATTTTATTCGCGGTGTAAAAAAACACCTCAAGCCCCAAGGCGAATTGTGGTTGGTCGCCAACAGTCACCTGCAATATGAAAGCTTGTTGAACAGCAATTTCTCATCCTGGGAACAGCGGGTCGATAACCGCAAGTTCAAGGTATTGCGCGCTATCAACAATTAAGCTGGTTAGCTTTAACATTTTGTTAAATCCCCTGTTTACATTGGGGGATTTTTTGAGAAACTGTTGTCAGCAATTTTGAAAACGATTTCAACTTAACCAAGGTAGGTCACTATGGCAGGCATCCTTTCTATGATTTTGGCAGGGGGAGAAGGAACGCGTCTCTACCCGCTCACCGAAAGCCGCACCAAACCCGCAGTTCCGTTCGGTGGTAGCTATCGACTCATCGACTTCGCACTGAATAACTTTGTTAACTCGGATTTCCTGAAGATCTACGTGCTGACCCAGTTTAAGTCGCAGTCACTCAATACCCACCTTCGCCAAGCCTGGCACCTGTCTGGTATTACCGACCGCTTTATTGATGCCGTGCCCGCACAGATGCGGATGGGCAAACGTTGGTACGACGGCACTGCCGATGCCATCTATCAGAACATCCGCTTTATTGAGATCAACGAGCCAGAGCATGTCTGTATCTTCGGCAGTGACCACATCTATAAGATGGATGTGCGCCAGATGGTCGACTACCACCGCCAGCTTAAGGCCGACCTCACCGTGGCCGCGATTAAGGTGCCAGTGGATCAGGCCGATCAGTTCGGCATTATCGAGGTCGACGAGCAGGGTCGTATGATTGGCTTTGAAGAGAAACCCAAAGTAAATCCTAAGACCATCCCCGGCGATCCCGACCACGTGCTGGCGTCGATGGGCAACTATGTGTTTGAAACCAACACCCTACTCAAATCACTGGTCGAAGATGGTGAAAACCCTGAATCGAGCCACGACTTTGGCAACGACATCATTCCTAAGCTCTATCCCAAGGGCAATGTCTACGCCTACGACTTCACCACCAACCAGATCGCCGGCGAGGCGGCCAGCGGCTACTGGCGCGATGTGGGTACCCTCGATGCCTACTGGGCAGCCCATATGGATCTGCTAGACGAGAACCCTCCGTTCTCGCTATACAACCCCAAGTTCCCGCTACACACCCACTATCCACCGCTGCCACCGGCAACCTTTAAGGATATGGACGGCAAAAAAGTCAGTGTCAGTGAGTCGCTCATCTCAGCCGGTAGCTTTGTGCTGGGCTCAGAAGTGAACCGTTCTGTGCTGGGCTTCCGCAGCCACGTGCGCCCGGGCTCCATCGTCAGCGAATCGGTGCTGATCGCCAACTGTAAGATTGGTGAGGGCTGCTCGATTCGTCGCACCATCATCGATAAAAACGCCGAAATCGCCCCCGGTACGGTGATCGGCGAGAACCTTGAGGAAGACCGCAAACGCTTTACCGTGTCACCGAACGGCATCGTTGTGATCCCGAAAAATGCACGGGTTGGCTTCTAAGCGAGCAACTGAACTGATATAACAGAAGTATTTGCTTCCGTTAGTACCATCACAGAGGCACCCTTAGGTGCCTCTGATGTTTAAGGAGAATATTGTGTCGAGTTCAGCCAACATTTTATTTGTGGCTTCCGAGGTAGAGAGTTTGGCTAAGACCGGCGGTCTGGCCGACGTGGCCAAAGCCCTTCCCTTGGCTCTTCAACGACATGGACAGGACGTCCGCTTGATCATGCCCTTCTACAAGACGCTAAAGCGTCGCGAAGAGGCAACCAAGCTACTTGACCTGCAACTGCCCAGCGACCAGCCGGACCAACCCTTCCACTACAGCGTCTACCAACTCAAGTTAGGCGATGTGCCTGTCTACCTGCTGGAACACCAAGAGTACTTTGAGCGCGATGGCCTCTACGGTGAAGGCGAGTTCGGCTACGACGACAACGGCGAGCGCTTCGCCTTCTTCAGTCGCGCAGTCTTTCAGGTGTGTGAAGCGCTGCAGTTCAAACCGGATATCCTGCACTGTAACGACTGGCACACCGGGCTTATCCCCTTCCTACTGAAGGTCCGCTTCGCCCAACACCCGTTCTTCTGCAACACCAAGAGCATCTTGACCATCCACAATGCTGCGTTTCAGGGGATCTTCGAGCGTCGCCAATTCGATCGCTTGGAAGGTGCCAGCGAAGGCTTGGTGGATCAGTTGCTGGACAACTTCCACTGCGTCAACCTGCTCAAAGCCGGTATTCGCTTCGCCGATAAGATCAATGCGGTGAGCCCCAACTACGCGCAAGAGCTACTGACCCGACTCGGCTCCCATGGCCTGGGCGATGTCTTTATGGAGCGTCAAGCTGACTTGGTGGGCATCCTCAATGGCTGTGACTATTCCGATTGGGATCCAGCCAGCGACAAGCTACTGCCGTTTAACTACTCGTTGGACGATATCAGCGGCAAACAGAAGTGCCGCGACGAGCTGCAGCGCAAAACCGATCTGGAGTCTCTGCCAGTGCCGATCTTTGGCATGGTATGCCGACTGACCGAGCAAAAAGGCTTCTATCTGCTGCTCCCTGCACTGGAGCACTTCCTGCGCCACAACGTGCAAGTGGTGATCGTTGGTACTGGCGATAGCCAGATCGCGGCAGCGCTGGAGCAATTACAGCTGCGCTACCCGCGGAAGTTGCGCTTTATCAATGCCTACTCCAACGAGCTGGCCCACCTTATCGAAGCCGGTGCCGACTTCTTCTTGATGCCGTCGCTGTTCGAGCCCTGCGGCCTAAACCAGATGTACAGCCTGGCCTATGGCACCTTGCCGATTGTGCGAGGAGTGGGTGGTCTAAACGACACCGTGGTGGACTACGACCAAGACCCAGAGAAGGCCACTGGCCATATCTTCTACGAGCCGGAGTCCAGCGATCTACTCAATACCCTGCGCCGGGCACTGCTGCTCTACCTTGAACACCCGGAAGAGTTTAGCGCTATGCGCCAGCGCGCCATGCAAACCCGCTTTGGTTGGGAAGAGTCGGTGGAGCAATACTTAGAGCTGTATCACCAAGCGCGAAGTTAAACCCTGCCCGCCCCACTGTCGCTTTGGCATTTGGGCGGGTTGTCTTATACCCTGTATGAAGGCCGTCCCATTCAGGAGGAACTATGGGGATATCTGAACAGATTCATAACTTTAATGAGTTTTTAGTTGCTGAGCAGCTACGCGATCTAAAACAGCTTAATGAGCTAAACGACGAGCAGAAGCTCGACCTCTATTGCATCGTACTGAATCGCCTACCCGCCCGCTACGTTAGGCATGATGTGGATGCACTGAGCAGCCTCAGCGATGAACAGCGCCAACACCTGCAAGAAAACATCGCTATTGAGATCAACGATGCCCTCGATTTCTTGCTGCGAGACCGCCGCCAAGAGGTCAGAGATAGCTGAAGAAAACTTGAGACATTTCTCACAAATTTACTTGTTAGACGTCATCAAACGGTCTACAATCCCCGCCTATTTTCTAGCCAAGTAGCAGAACAATCTGCTGTTTGGCTCCGGTCACGAAAGGACTCTTCCGTTAGTTCGCTAGAACGCTGTCAGGGAACAACGACATTCGACTATTCCAGTCGCCGCAACATATAAATAGAGAGTCCGAATGAAGAAGTTATTCACCCTGTGTCTGGCGCTGCTTGCCGCCTCCGTAAGCGCCGCCAGCGATGTCGAGTCTGTGGTTTTTACCGAGGTTGAAGAGCAAGAAGAAGAGCGTTTTATCTACGACCGCACCTTCCCGCTACTGGCCCAAGAAGCCTATGACCGTGGCTACGAGCTGCCTAAGCCTTATGGTTTCACCTTCAACTATATGAAGATGGATCAGCCGCTTTATGTTACAGGGATTAATATCACAAACATCCCCTTAGAAGGCATCGTCAACAACTTTCTATCTGAAGCTATTGATGGAGCCCATCAGGAGTCAGAGACGTTTACTCTTCGCGGTGATATGTGGGTACTTCCATTCTGGAACGTCTACGGGGTAGTAGGTGTAACTAGTGGTAGCAGTAATGCCCCAATCAACGGTCGCTTTCTTGGACAAGAAATCAATAGTAGCTTCGACTTAACTTTTAAAGGCACCACCTACGGGGGTGGTACGACTTTCGCCGGCGGTATCGGCAACTGGTTTGCGTTGGTAGATGTTAATTACACCTACACAGATTTAGATATTTTAGACGGTCGTATTACCACACTGGTAGCCGCACCTCGCGCAGGCTACCGTTACAACTACAAAGGTCATGACGTTCAGTTGTGGGTTGGCGGTATGTACCAAGATGTCCAGCAAACCTTTAGTGGCTATGTGAAGGATCTTGATGGACTGGATTTTGTCGGAGATATCGGCCTTGACGATGCAAGGTTTACCGTTGATCAGCGCCTAGTCAACAAATGGAACACCGTAATCGGTAGCCAAGTTGCCCTTACCGATGGCCTCGATCTGCTATTCGAAATGGGCTTTGGCCAGCGTAAAAGCATGATGCTGGGTCTGGGTTACCGCTTCTAACACTTGCCATGCGCCTGTTACTCAGCCTGCTTGCTGCGCTCACTCTACAAGCCTGTTCTGCCCTGCACTGGGTGGAACAAGGCCAGCAGCGCGCGTTGCAGGAGCAAGGTTTTACCGAATCCGTACTACAACTTAATGACGGTGGCGAGCTACGTTACTGGGTAGGCGGGCAAGGCCGGCCGCTGTTGCTACTGCACGGCTTTGGTGGCACAGCTACCACCACCTGGCTACCAGTGATGCAAGGTCTGGCCGACGAGTACCGCATTATCGCGCCCGATCTGCCCTGGTTTGGCGACTCTTACAGCCATCAGCCCGCCGAACTGGCGGTGCACCGCGACGCGATTGCGCAATTGCTTGCTCAGCTGCGTGTGCCAAGCGCCCCGATTATGGCCATCTCCTACGGTGGCTTCGTCGCCTTAGACATGATCCACCACGGTTTTGAGGCCGAGCAGCTGATTATTCTGGCCAGCCCCGGGGTTCGTCTCGACGACCACCAGCTGGAATTGATGGCGACCCGCTTCGACAAATCCGATGCCACCGCGATCTTTGTGCCCAATGACCGCCAACAGATGCGCGAGCTACTCGACGGTACCTTTGAGCGCGCCCCCAAGCTGCCCGGCTTTGTCGATGAGCAGCTCTACCAGCGCTATTTCGAGCCTTGGCGAGATGAGAAACGCGCCATGATTGACACCCTGCCTGCATATCGTGATGAGTTCGCTCAAGACTTTGAGGCGCGCTCGCTGCCTCGCACCTTGCTTATCTGGGGCGAGCAGGATCAGGTGTTTCCGCTGACTATCGCCAAGCAGCTATCCGAGGACTACAGCGCCCCATTGATGGTTATCCCCGGTGCCAATCACAACATCAGCAACGACTATCCGGACCTGATCATTCAGGCCAGCAAACTGTTTCTGGACTAAGCAATGCGACTGATTAAAACCCTTAAGCGCGGCCTGTGGCTGAGCGCCTGGATGACCCTTGTAGGATGCAGCAGCAGTAACTGGCACAGCATGACTCTGCCCAGCGACAAGGCTGTGGAGGCAAGCCTTGAAGCCTCGCCCGCGTCAGAGCAGATCCTGCAAACCGAATCGCAGACCTTTACCCTAGCGCGCATGCCAGAGGCGATCCGCCCTTGCTGCGCCTTTGGTAACGCACAACGGGTGCGTATTGGTTCGGTGATCATCCCGTATTTCCGTTATGCCAACACTGTTGGCATCAACGACTTGGGCGCCCATGGCTACGAAGCCGGCACCCTTAGCCTGCAGCGCCCCAAGCCCACCTCGCGCCGTAGCAGCGAAGGCAACGGCCAAATGTACACCCTACGCGGTGGCTTTATCGATATCGCCCATGTGCGTGATACCGCCGACAACGCCATCGCCCTGTACCAGCGGATCTATCCGCAGCTTGGGCAAGCGCAGGTCATTGAGCTGCCCTATGAGATTGGCCCGCGGGAGATCCGCTTAAAGGCCTTCGACAGCTCCATGCTTAACCCGCAGCAACGCCGCGAGCTGGCTGCTCACCTAGCTACTTGGCTGGCCTACTCTATGGCCGAGGCCCATGAGCTGGCCCAGTGGCATGGCTATCGCAGCTGGCGTCCGTGGTCGGAGTCGGTCTCGGCCTACTCGCCAGAAGATATCTACTCCAACATGTTGGGCGCGAAGATTGCCTATGCCCTGCTGATCAACGAGCTGGCGAGTAACCGTGATATCTACAACACCCATATGACCCAATGGCTCAAGGCCACACTGCAGAGCCTCGAGCCGGTCTCGGTGAAGCAAAGCAACATGCTGTTTGATGCAGTCGATGGCCTGTGGTGGGACTCCTCGGTTGCCATGCCCAGCAAGTTTATGCTGCTCAAACGCCACTACGCGATGGGCAACCAACAGTCGCCTTATCTGGTTACCGAGGAGATCGCCCGTGCCCACCCGGCCTGGGTGATGGTTGAAGACCGCTATGCAAGCGCGCCACCTGCGCTGACTTTGGCCTTGCCGGAAACGGTGCATGGCTTTGAGCTCAAGCAACTCGCCGAGCAGTGGTTGGTGGTGGACAGCAAATTTGCCGCAAGCTTTGCCCATATCCCCAGCGAGCTTTGGGCCCACGGATTTAACCAAGAGAGCTTTGGCACCATCGCCGGCTATAACCGCCAGCAAGATGAGCGAGAGCTCAAAGATTGGCAGGAGACGCGTCAATGAAAGCAGTTTGGTTCAACAGCTTATGCCTGATGGCTGCACTCAGTTTTAGCGCTAGCGCAGAGCTTGCCAATAGCGTGGTCATCGCCGAGCAAGACGCGCCTACCGCCGACTCAAGTGAACAAGCACCACTTAGCGCCATGGACCGCCTGCTGGAGAAGCTTGGCGCCGATGGCGAGTACGACCCCAGCAAACCCATCGACTTCAGCATTCTACCGGGCCCGTTCTATAACCCGGATCTGGAGCTCGGCCTCGGTGTGGCGGCGATTGGTCTCTACAATGTCGACCGCGATAATCCCGACACCCAGCTATCAACCCTGACCCTAAGCGGCTTTATCTCCACCAATGGCTCGCTGGGTATGGCCATCCGCAACAAGAGCTTTCTAAACGGCGACCGCCAGCGCTTCTATCTGGATGCCGAGATCGCCAACGCCCCCGGTGACTACTATGGCGTGGGCTACCAGCAAAACGCCGATAACAACAACCGCGTCAGCTACGACAGCCGCATCTTCAACCTGCGACCCACCATGCTGACCCGGGTTGCCCCCAACACCTACCTCGGCGGTGGCTTTGTTGCCAGCTGGGTGTTAGTCGATGAATTCGATGCGCTGGACTCCAACGTCGACACCTCGGTGCTGGAAGACAACTCCACTAACGTCGGTGTGCACCTAAGCTTTATCCACGATAGCCGCGACGTGATTGCCAATGCCTATCAGGGCAAGCTGCTGGAGTTGCAACTGTCGGTCTACCGCGAAGAACTGGGCGGCGATAACAACTTCCAAAACCTCAGCCTTGAGTACAGTTACTACCGCCGCTTGGGCGGCAGCCGTGACATCTTAGCGCTGCAGCTGCAAGGCGACTTTAACAGCGGCGACGTCCCCTGGGATCAACTAGCCCAAGCCGGTGGCGGTGGGCGCTTACGCGCCTACACCGAGTCGCGCTATCGCGATAAGCAGCTATTGATGGGGCAAGTGGAATACCGTAAGCACCTCACCGGTCGTCACGGCGCAGTCGCTTGGCTGGGCGCGGGCGCGGTAGCACCGACCTTGAATGAGCTGAGCAGCGATGAGCTACTACCTACCGCAGGTTTTGGCTACCGCTTTGAAGTGAAACCGCGGATGAACCTGCGCCTGGATATGGGCTTCGGTCGCGGAGAAAATGGCTTCTATTTCAATGTTAACGAAGCGTTCTGATGCCAGCTAAACTTCGCTTTTCCTATACTGAATTGCTAAACTGCGCCATCGCCACACCGTACTAACCTTGGAGTGTTTTAATGAGCCAAGTAGAGATCAGAGCCCGAGTTCCCTTTCATGTGGGGCCTCGCAGTGACATCCCTACCGAGATGCTGTCGTTCTCGGGGCTGTCTAGCGACAAAGAACATGTGGCGCTGGTGTTTAAGCAAGCTGATCAGCAGCAAGATTGCCCCTTGGTGCGCCTACATTCTGAGTGTCTAACCGGCGATGTGTTTGGCTCTTCACGCTGTGACTGTGGCGAACAGCTCAATGAGGCCATCGAGAAGATGGCTGAACAAGGCGGCGTACTCCTTTATCTACGCCAAGAAGGCCGTGGCATTGGCCTGTATAACAAGCTCGATGCCTATAAGCTGCAGATCCAAGGCGTCGACACCTACTCGGCCAACAACCAACTCGGCTTCGACGACGACTTGCGCGACTTTGGTGAAGCGGTGGACATGCTCACAGCTTTGGGTATCAAGCAGCTACGCCTGCTCAGCAACAACCCGCGCAAGCAACAAGCCCTCAATGAAGCTGGTCTCGACGTCAAAGAGATGGAGAGCACTGGTGTATACCGCAAGCAAGACAACCACTACTACCTGGAAACCAAGGCTAACAAAGGTAAACACCGTCTGAAGATAGCCAAGAATATTCAGCCTGCTTAAGCTTACGTTCTGCTAGCTTGGGCTGTAGTAGCTCAAATGGTTATCCCATTGCAGGGGCAAACGCACTCGCCCCTCACCACTGGCTAGCCAGCCCCGACCGCTGCTAACAGCCAGCTTTTCGCTGGTTGCAGCAATCCCACAGACATCTTCAAAACGCTTTAGGCTCAACAGTTCACCGTTTTGCTGCGACCACTGACCAAGTAAATGCCCCCGAGGCGAGCTGGCAAAGACGCTACCGGCAAAACATTCAATACTGCCGACATAGCCGTTGAACAGCTCCCAGTAGTCGCCCCCAGCGTCTAAGGCTTGCAAAGGCTGCCCGGGCAGTTGAGAGAAAACCAGGCTCTGTGACCAACTCGATTCACGCTGGGCCTGACAGGCGAGCCAAAGGCGACCGTCATCGGCGCGACTGATATGGCGGATGCTTAAGGATTTATCCGCCAGCACCCGAGTATCCAGCAACTCGCCGGTTAGCAGTGAAAAGCGCAGTAAGGCCGGTTGCAGACTGTCGAGATTAAGCTTGGTGCGCCCTTGGGTGTGGATCCCACCCAAGGCGACCACCAGTTGCTCGCCATCTACCAACAGCTGGTGCGGGCCTAAGCCCGGCAGCACCCAGCGCTCGCTTAGACACCAACCTTGCCTAGAGCGCTGATAGTGAAGAACCCAACCTTGGCTGCTCTGGCGCTCCGCCGCCGACACCAGCAGCCGCTCTGCCCCCACAAATACTGCATGACCATTGAAGCACAAGCCGTTCGGAGGGCTGAGCTGCTCAAGCGCGCGCCCGCTTAGCGGATCAAACAGCATCAGATAGTCGCCGGGGCGCCGGGCCACGCAGGCCGCCAGCGCGCCATCATTCGATAAAGCAACTTGATGGCCGCGAGCGGGCATAGGCAGCTGATAGCGCAGCTCCCCATCACTGCTGGCGGCGACCACATAGTGCTGCGCGTCTTGCTTGGCGCAGCCGATAACACCACGCCAGTTCTCCTTGGCCGAGCCCACGTCAGCTGATGCCAAAGCATGCGCAGCAACCCAAGGGCTGGGAAGGCTTGCTCCCAGCGCCATTAACAGTTTGAGGCTGTTGCGCCGAGCGTGATCAGTCGCCATCGTGATTGTTAAATCCTAAGTTCAAGTTCAAGCCCAAGGCCTTAGGCACTGCGGTCGAGAGTAATCCCGCCAGCTCAGCCAACTGCTGCTGGCTGCTTTGCCAGGGCTGCAGCGCCTGTTCAGCAACACTAGGCTCGAGCAGCGGCAGGCCCGCCAGCAGGCTAGCCAAGGCTTGCTCGAGCTTCTCTGCCAATTGCGGGTCGCGCTGCGCCAGATAGGGCTTCAACCCGACCTGATAACGCCTAGCGAGTTGCTTAGCCTGCTCACGGAGCAACCACATCGACTGGTCGCTGCGCCATGCCTCGCCTTGGTAGGGACGCAGGCGCTGGTGTTCAGAGCTAAACATGGCCCCCAGTTTTTTCTGCATCAAGGTCGCCTGCAGGTGATAGCTATCGACCATGGCCAGCACCAATAGATCAGGCTCGGCCTTGCTCAAATACTCGGCTAGCGCGGCCGACAGATAGCCCTGCTGCTGCAGGTAGGCCTCGGTCACCAGCCCCAGCAAGGCACAATCTCGCTCAGACTCAGCATATAGCAGTACGGCCAACGAGCGCAGGTTGCGCTGGGTCACCGCCATGGACGCAGGCTTGGGGAGGCTTATCGCCGCACTTAGCTTGGCCACCGCCCGGCCCACGTTGTCTTTTTTATCCGGCCAGTAGCTGATCGCCCACAGCGTTCGCAGATCCTCCAAGGGCCCCAGGCCACTGGCCTGCAGCGCTAGCCAGCTCTGATAGTGCTCAAGCCAGGCTTGATTTAGCGCATCCGGCTGCGTTTGCGGATTGGCGCAATAGCCTTGCTGACTCTCGGCGAAGTGCTTGGCACTGCTATCGAAATCCTGCAAGTAGCCGGCAAACAGGGCTTGCTCTTGTTCTAGCCATTGGGTCTGCCCACCGCCATCAGCAAACGAGGCCACGCTGCATAGCATTAGCACCGATGCGCACATTAGCTGCTTCATCACAACCTCCTAGAGTGAGTTAACAAAGGCCAGCAGCGCCTCACGCTGGGCTTGGCTGAGCGCCATGTAGCTGTCGCGCGAAGCTTGCGCTTCGCCGCCATGCCAAAAGATCGCTTCTTCCACATTGCGGGCGCGCCCATCGTGCAATAGCTCAGAGTGGCCGTTGACCACCGGCTGCAAGCCGATGCCCCACAACGGCGGAGTGCGCCAGTGCTGGCCGCTGGCCAGATATTCCGGCCGACCATCGCTTAGCCCTTCACCCATGTCATGCAGTAGCAAATCGGTGTAGGGGTAGATGGTCTGCTCACTCAGGGCTGGGCGGTCTTCACGCTTGGCAGTGACAAATTTGCGCACATGGCAGCTATCGCAACTGAGCTGGCTAAACAGCGCATCGCCCTCACTCACCTGCGGCTCATCGAGATTACGCCGTTTCGGTACCGCCAGATGCTGGGTATAAAACTCCACTAAATCGAGAATGTTTTCACTGACCTCCGCCGCACCGCCGGAGGCGGCATTCAAGCAATCTGCCTGGGCGGCGCTGCAGTCATCGCTGGCGAACCACGCGCTGGTGATACCAATATCACCGTTAAAAGCAGCCGCGTTTTGCTGGCGCAGGCTTGGCTGGCCACTCTTCCAGCCAAAGCGGCCCAACTGGAAGTCCTGACTTTGGATATCCCACACCAAGTTGGCGATACCGCGGATACCGTCGTTGTTGCTGTCTTGCGGATCGGCCAAGGCCATAATATCCGTCTCGCTAATGCTCTCCAGCAGCCCGAGGCCAATCATCGCCGGGGCGACACGCAACGAAAACAGAGTATCGGGGTGCATCGGCCCATAGCCGAGCTGATCGACAACTAATTCGGGGCGGCGCAGCTCGCGCTGCGAACCATCGGCCAAGCTGACTTGCTGATAGCTGTAGCTCACCCGCACTCGCGCCTCTGGTGCCACGCCGGGTATCGCTTGGTCTTGGATCTGTCCGCCGTAATTGGGTTCGGGAATCGTGCCATGTAGGCGCTCAAACTCGCGCTGCTCGCCGCTCGTGGCCGGAATGCTAATTCGCACCAACATCGACACTGCATTGTCGTCGCCCACTTCGGCGACATGACCACGGCCATCCTTGATATGACAGTTCTGACAGCCATTGGTGTTAAACAGCGGGCCCAGGCCATCGCGGGCGATGGTGGTGGCGGGGGCAACCACCCAAGGGTTACGAAAAAAGCTATTACCGGAGCTAAACTCCAAACGCCCTTCAAAGCCGAGGTTGCTAGCAGGCATAGAAAAGGCGTTTTGGTCTTGTTTGGAGGTCGTGGTCCCCCCTCCCGGTAAGGCCGGATTAGCCAGCAAAGAGCCGGAGACTAACGCAGCGGAGGCTGCCCCCAGCCAAGCCCACCCAACTAAACCATCTGTTGATATGCGCGCTGACATACTCTCTCCTTGTTATCTTTCTTTAGCGGCAAAACTACGACAAAGGGAACGACAAAGGGGAGCCGAAGCTCCCAGTTGCTTAATCAAGGTAGGGTTGATTAGAACTCGTGGTCAGCAGTGTCAGGATTCAGGCCTTGAACACCCAGCACGTTGGCGGTTTGCTCAATCGCCTTAGTGCTCTCAACCAACGCGCTAATCGCGCCATTGACCAGTTCATGGCCTTGCTGGTTGTCAGGCGCGATCAACATATCGAAGTACACGCCGTCTTGTTCGGCACTGGTCACCATTGCCGTGAGCTGTTGCTCGGTATTGGCAAAGGCGGTTTGGTTAGCCAAGGCCTGTTGAGCATCTAGGCCTTGCACCAACTCATGCAGGCTTGGACCACTAAAGGTTTCGCCAGAAGCGCGCTGGAATTGCCCAAAGTACACATTGGCAACCCCTTTGGCGTTGTAGTAATGCGAGTTGTGGGTATTGTCGCTAAAGCAGTCGTGCTCATCTTCGGTGGATGCTGCTTCCAGTGCCACCTTCATACGCTCACCGGCTAGCTCACCCAGTGACAAGCTGCCCATGCCAAACAGCATACGACGTAGTACCTGCTCTGAAGATTCAGCCAATAGCTCGCTGCGGTAATCACCTTGCTCCGACCATTGCGCACTCATCCACGCTAGATCATCCACCAGCAGCTGACTGGCTGCCATCAGATACTCGCCACGGCGCTCACAGTTACCATTAGTACAAGCCGAGCCTTGTGCGAAGTCACTGGCCGGACGCTCACCGGCACCGGCGTTGGTGCCATTCAGATCCTGCCCCCACAGCAAGAACTCGATGGCGTGGTAGCCGCTGGCGACATTCGCTTCAGAGCCTGCCAGTTCATTGAGTGAAGCCAGCAAATCTGGCGTGATCTCGCTAAGATCGATGTTATCTTCACCCACTAGCAGACTTTGGCTGGCGATAATGTTGGCGGTAGCGCCGGGGTTGCCCAACTCAAACTGATAGTCAGTCGCCACATAATCGATAAGGCCCTCATCCAGCGGCCAGGCATTCAGCTGACCTTCCCAATCATCAACAACTGGATTACCAAAGCGGAACACCTCACTTTGCTGGTAGAACACCCGGGCATTCAGCCATGCTTGCTTAGCAGCTTGCAGGCTGGCTTCACTGGGTGAGGCCAATAACGCCTTGTTAGCTTCACGCAATTGAATGGCGGAGGTGTAGGCATCGGTGTAAACCGCATGGGCCAAATCGGCATAGTGCTCAGTGACTTGCTCAACGCTTGGAGCGGCAATGGTAGTAGCGCTAAACAACACGCCTGAGAGAAATACTAACGAACGCATAAACATCCCTGTTTTACATTTTAATGAGAATCGTTATTGTTAGCATTTATATTGCTATTGTAAAGACCCTGATGGAATTAAGTTAAATAGGCGCTTTACTGGTTGGCAAATAATCATTTAATCAAGGGTTAGCGATGTTTCATCGCACTGTCATACTGCTTGGGTTAAATAGCGCCTGCCAACAGACTTAAACCATGTCGAGATAGCAGTGAACGGACGACAATTTCTAAAAACACTACGCAGAAAAGGAATTCCAGCTTCGGTGTTTGCCCAGCGTGCAGGGTGCCAGCTGGAGGTGGTTTATCGCCTCGCTAAGAGCCAGCAGGTGCCTGACCACTACTGCCGGCTGCTTCAGCAAGCCTAGGCCTGAAATTCCCCATAGATCTCCGCCAAGGCAGGCGGAAGCTGACGCGCAGTTGCAATGGCGCGAGCCTGTGAAAGGATCTGCTGCTTGTTGAGATGCTTAGCACTTTGCAGCAGTTGGTAGGGTTTCACTGACCAGCCCAGTTCAGCCAGTTCCCCAGCGATAAGTCGAGCCGCTTTCGGCGCCGATGAGAACTTGACGATCTCGGCCCGGGCGTAGTGATTATCAGCAAAACTAACTGTGGCCTCGCGGCGGCTTGGATCGCCACCGGGGATCTGCTGAGCACCGAACAGCGCCTTACTAGCCGGTTCGGCCTGCGAGAAATCTGGTAGGAAGCGCGCGAAGTGAGCAATCGCTAACTCACTACGTTGGTTGAGCACATCTTCGGGCCAGCCCTGCTCGATTTTACTGAGCAGCGGGCTGGGCAAGCGCGGTTGGGCGCTTTGCTGGTCGCTAGCCACCAAGCCGTCTTTGAACAGGGTGATCTCTTCAGTCATACCATGTAGCTGGAAGTAGCTATCGGCATAAGGAGTGAGCTGGGCCATACCCTGCGGGGTACCGCGCTCGCCGTGGATGATCACCTCTGGCCAATGACCTTCGGGGCGCGGCCAGTGGCTCAGAAACGCCGCTTTGAACTCCACCATACGCTGGCGGCTCAGGCCTGCCTGATCGTCGATGCTACCGGTGCGAAAACCACAGGCGTTCACCAAGTAGTCCACCTCGAGCATTTGCTGCTCTCCACCACGAGTAACCGTTAGCTGCCATTTGTCGCCTTGTCGGCTTAGTGCATCAACCCGGCTGTTAAGCGACAGATTTAAGTTTGGCAAGTGTTCCGCCATCAGTTCGCAGCTAGCCGCCAGGCGTAGCATGCTCAGGCCATACTCTTGCACCAAGATCAGCGGAAACTGCAGCTTGTTCAGATCGAGCTGGCGCGCCAGCGGAATCATCCAATCATCGTCACAGCGAGGCTGCGCAGGCGGGGTTCGCTCTGCCAGCGCTTGCAACTGCTCACGCGAGTAGAGGCTGAAGTAGTGCTCCGGCTTGCCGATGAGCTCAAGCTCCGGGCGCTGCTCGATAAGCTGTTGATAGTGGCTGCGTAGATGTTCCAGCCGAGGTAGCAAGGCTTGCGGCGTACTGGCGTCTTCAAGCGGAAGTGCCAATACGGTAGGACGGGGGTTCGCGCAATGGGGGAAGGCGCTGAGCATCTCCAGTGATTGCTCGAGAAGATCGATGCACTGCTGGGTGTCGAGCTCGCGATAAAGATTACCGCCTGCGTGCAGATGACACGCCGGAGGGCCATTGACCAGACTGGGGCCTGCCTCCAACAAGTGCACCTCAATGCCCAACTCTGCCAAATTCAAAGCAATGGTAGAACCGGCGATGCCGCCACCAATAACCGCTAACTTGTGTGAACCAGCCGACACCTGATACTCCTTCCGGCATGCAGATACGAAAAAGGCCAGCATAAAGCTGGCCTTTTAATGTGGCAGGGGCGGAGAGATTCGAACTCCCAACATTCGGATTTGGAATCCGACGTTCTGCCATTGGAACTACGCCCCTAGAGACGCTGCGTAGTATACCTAAACCCAACTAAAGGTAAAGACCCAGAATCGCGCATTGAGTCTGTTTGCGCAAGCTTTAAACAAAACGCCGCAAATCGCTGATTAGTTCACCAAATTTTCGCGAGCCGCGGCTCAAATTTTCGCATGCAGCGGTTCAAAGTGATGCATGTTATGGCTGCGCTTGGTGTTTGGCCTTCACAAAATCGCTGTGGCTGAGATAAATCAGCTCGGCGATTTGCCTGATCAATGCCTCTTCGTGCGGGTCGAGTTCATCGTCGGCCCAGGCTATTTCCCACAGCGCCACGGTAAACTGATAGCGCTGCTGATACTCGAGTTGCTTCACAAAGCGGGTAAAGTCGTACAGCGAGGTCGCTTGCTCGGCCATCTCGTCGGCGCGCGCGAGCAGGCGCTCTGCTTCTATTGTCTCTAACTGAAACAGATGCGCTAAGCGTTTGAGCATCTTGGCGCGCTCAGCCTCATCGGGCTGATTGTCGGCGCGGCTTAGCTGGACAAACAAGGTGGCAACCGCCAACTCGACTTCATCGCCCGCTACTGCATGATCGGTTTCAATCGCCGCCTGAATAAACTGCTTTAAGGCTTGCAACATGCTTGATGGTCCCCAAAAGTGTGTGCTTTCGGGGACTATAGCGCGAAAAGCTGCTTATGCCACCTTAGATTCTGGCGCAGCAGGCTCACGGGTGTCGTGACTGGCCAGCAACTGGCACTCGCCGGCTTTGTCATCCCAGCGGCGTAGCTGCAGCTCGCCTTCCATGGTTTCACACAGGTAGGTGCAGTTTTCTATCCAGTCACCATCGTTGGCGTAGACCACGCCGTCTTTCTCGAGTAAGCAAGGGTGATGGATGTGACCGCAGATAATCATATCGGCCTGCTGACGCTTGGCCTCGTTAATCGCGGCATTCTGGTAACGTAGGATTGCCTCTTGCGCCTTACCGATGCGCGATTTGATGTAGCCCGCCAGCGACCAATAGGAGTAACCCAAGCGCTGACGCCAATCACTGACCACGCGATTGAGGAACATCAGCAGGTCGTAGAGGTGATCCCCCAGCTTGGCGTAGAGCTTGCCAAAGCACACTTCGTCATCAAACTGGTCGCCATGCAGCATCAGGATCTTCTTGCCGGTAATGCTGGTATAGGTGTATTGCTCGTGCACCGGGATATCGCCCAGCTCCAAGCCCTTATAGGCCTTAAATAGCTGGTCGTGGTTGCCCGGGATATAGATGACTTCGGTGCCTTTGCGCGCCAGATACATCAAATACTGGAGCACATCGTTATGTGCGGCTGGCCAGTGGACCCGGCGCTTGAGCGCCCAGACATCGATGATGTCTCCCACCAAGAAGATCCGCTTGGCGCGGGTTTGCTTAAGAAGATGTAACAGGAACTCCGCTTTGCAGTCCCTGCAGCCCAGATGAATATCGGAAAGCCAGAGGCTTTGATAGACCTGCTTTTTCGCCATAGCATTGTCATCCGTGGTTTTTCTGCAAAATTACGATGGATTTTTGACCGCAATGTGAAGCTGGGATTGCACGATGATGACAGTGCTCACGCTAACTGGTCAGTCAACCTTGAGAGTCGCCACTCTTACTGTCACAATTTGCCCATCACTCGCTTTGTCATGGATAGTATGTCAGCCCCTTCTTATAACAATAAACTGGCAGTCGCCACCATCGGTGGTGGTAGTGGACATTTCGTTATGCTCTCGGCGCTACGCGATCTTCCCGACACCTCGGTCAGCGCGATCGTCTCGATGACCGACAGTGGCGGTAGCACCGGTCGTCTGCGCGACGAATTGGGGATCCTCCCCCCCGGCGATATCCTCAAGTGTGTTTTGGCGCTATCGCCCCATCGTGAGTTGGCCCGCCAACTATTGCTCAAGCGCTTTACCAAGGGCAACCGCCTAACCGGCCACAGCGCGGGCAATATGCTGCTGACCATGCTGTCGCAATACAGCGGCTCATTCTCAGAAGGGGTGCAGGGTCTGGCACAGATGCTCGATGTTGAGGGCGAGATCTTGCCGGTCACAGTCGACAAATCCACCTTAGTCGCCGAGCTCACCAGCGGCGAGCGGATCTTTGGTGAAAGCGCCATCGATATCCCTCGCGGCGATCAACGAGAAAAGATTGAGAACGTGTTCTTAGTGCCCCACCACGCTGAACAAGTCAGGGTCTATCCACCGGTTATCGAGCGGATCAACTCGGTGGATGCGATTGTGCTGGGTCCGGGCGACCTGTTTACCTCTATCATTCCCAACCTGCTGGTGCCGGGCGTTAGACAGGCGCTGTGCAGCTCCAAGGCCAAGCTGGTGTATGTCAGCAATATCATGACCAAGTTTGGCGAAACCGACGGCTTTAAGCTGGAAGCCTTTATTGAAGTGCTGGAGCGCTACATCGGCCGCAAGCTCGATGTGTTGCTAGTAAACAGCCACGCCCCCAGCCAAGAGGCACTGAATAACTACAGCTCTGAGCGCGCCGAACATGTCGCCTTCGACAACTTGCAAGCCTTGCGGGAAAACTACCAGTTCATTCACACCGATCTGCTAGACGATGGCGAGGTGGTACGCCACTCCTCCGACAAGCTCTCGAAGGCCTTGAGCGCATACTTTGCCGAGCTGAGCCACGCTACTTAATCGAGCTTTTACACTGATACGACCACAGTTTGCAGGGATTTTGGTAGAATCTCGCCGATTGAAACTGTGGTTGTCACAAGATTATGGAACTATCTGACTATTTTTCGCGCCAGCAAGACAAGCTGATCTTCAGCCGTCAGCAGGCCTGTAGCTTCGCTAAATCGGTCGCGAACGACTTTAACGCGATCCACGATGCGGACTCCTCGCGCTTCTGTGTGCCCGGCGATCTGCTGTTCTCGGTGCTACTCAACGAGCTAGGCCTCGCCCAAAAGATGCAAGTCAGCTTTAGCGATATGGTCAGCGACAACGTACCACTGCGGGTCGAATCTCCTGATAAGGGCCGCTTTGACCTACTCGACGACAACGACAAGCGCTACCTGAGTCTGGAGACTCAGGGCGAGTCTACCCATCAGCACGAAGTGATTGAGGGAATGATTCAAGACTATGCCCGTTTCTCTGGCATGAACTTCCCACATATTCTTGAGCCCTTGTTAAAAGAGCAGGGGCTGATGCTCAATCGCAAGCGCCCGCTGGTGATCTACGAGAGCATGAGCCTGGAGCTGGATACCCTGCCCCAACAGCGCGCTACCCTCGACTTCGACCACGGCGATTACCAGCCGAATGGCCGTCGTGGTGTTGCCACCCTGCACTTCACCATTAGCGAGAATGGCAAGAAGCTAGGCCATGGCCAAAAGCGGATGCTGGTTGGGGCATTGCTGCCCTACAAACAAGAAGAGAGCCAACTGCTGATCGATAGCTACTGCGCGGCGCGCGATCGTTATCTGGCTCAAAGCGCGCAATAAGCATGGCAGGGCGATAGCTCGCCCTTGCTAACGAATATGCGACAGTGGCAGTGCGCTATGGTGGAACACCTGACGCAGCACAAAGCTTGAACGCACCCCAGTTACTCCTTCAATGCGGGTCAGTTTTCCCAGCAGGAACTGCTGGTAATGGTCCATATCCGGCACCACTACCTTGAGCTGGTAGTCGGCATCGACGCCAGTCACCAAAGCACACTCCATCACCTCCTCGTAGCCAGCGACTAGACGCTCGAAGTTATCAAAGCGATCCGGGGTGTGGCGGTCCATCGAGATATGGATATATGCGGTGAGTTTCAGGTTGAGCTTATTGGCATCAAGTACGGTGACATGCTTGGCGATCAGCCCGGCTTCTTCCAGGGCTTTTACCCGCCGTGAACAGGGCGATGGAGACAGGCCGACTTGCTCTGCCAACTCCAGGTTGCTGATACGTCCATTTTGCTGCATAAGGGCGAGAATACGCCGATCTGTTCTATCTAACTTCATAAAAGTTGTCCCTAAATTTACTGCCAAGCAACAATACACCTCAATAAGGCCATTTAGAAGCTATCTCTTGCTTAATAAACTGCATATTCGGCAAACATCGCAACCACTCACCCCTTCGAAATCCTTAATCTATAAGCACGTTAGAGAAACGCAAACCACTTACCGGTGGGGCGCAGCACTTACCTCACCTAGGTATCGGGCACTCAACTGGCGATAACTTACCCGGTTAGACCGCACAGCTTACTTCTTAACCCAAGAGATTAACGACGCGTGAGGGTGGCCATTGGCCACCTTTCGTCGTTTATAGTGGCAACGTTCTTGTGCTGTTTGCGCCCAAACCTTGCAATACCAGCTCACTAAAAACCCAGTTTGAGTGCATTTTCAGCAAACAAACTCGATTTCTGCGTTTTTGCGGTTTAGCGTTTGACTTCAAACCGTAAAAAACGTCTAATACGCCCCGTTGCCCGGATAGCTCAGTCGGTAGAGCAGAGGATTGAAAATCCTCGTGTCGGTGGTTCGATTCCGCCTCCGGGCACCACATTTAAAGAGCCTCGCTTAGCGAGGCTTTTTACTAGGTTGCCAGCAGCACTAGATACAAAATTTGCCCGGATAGCTCAGTCGGTAGAGCAGAGGATTGAAAATCCTCGTGTCGGTGGTTCGATTCCGCCTCCGGGCACCACGTTTAAAAGCCTCGCATTGCGAGGCTTTTTGCGTTTTAGTCACCGGAAATAGTCCCCGCTGCCTCCCCACAGCTTTTGCCCGCCACAAACTTGCAATGCCTCGCTTGCTATTTTCAAACAAGCGTTTAAATTCATATCAATCCGGATAAGTAAGTGATCAGAGATTGCGCAGGGAAAATCATTGAGGACGAGGAAGCGCTTGCCGTGACTAGTGGGCTAATTACAAAAGCGTTGACGCTGTCATCAATGATTTTAACCAGCAATAATGAGCTGTTACTTATGTAGATTGGTATTAGCACGTCTAACAAGGAGGAATGCCATGCTGCCGTCGCTACGGAAAGCCAACTTTATGCTGCGCTACTTTGGCCTGGTTAAGGTGCCACTCATTGGGTTTTGCCGCCCTAAAATCCTGGTGATGACCGAGCAAGAGCTGGTGATGAAGATCCCACTGCGCCGTCGCACCAAAAATCATCTCAACAGCATGTACTTTGGCGCGCTGGCGGTTGGTGCCGATGTAGCCGGGGCGTTTCTGGCCTTTGCCAAAACCGCTAACAGCCCCTATCGGATATCTTTGGCGTTCAAGGCGGTGGAGGGCGAGTTCTTAAAACGCCCGGAAGATGATGTGGTATTTACCTGTAAAGATGGGGCGCTGATCGATCAGATGCTGGAGCAAAGCGCAGCCAGTGGCGAGCGGGTCAACCAAGCGGTTGAGATTATCGCCACCTGCCCTAAGCTCAGCGGCGATGAGGTAATGGCGCGTTTCTCGCTGACCCTGTCACTGAAAGCGAGCGCGAAGTAATACCAATCTGGATAAGTTAATGATCAGATATTGCGCAGGAAAATCATTGAGGGCAAGGAGGCGCTTGCCGTAACTAGAGGACTAATTACAAAAGCGTTGACGCTGTCATCAATGATTTTAACCAGCAAGAATGCTCAGTTACTTATGTAGACTGGTATAACTATTGAGCGCTAGCGGCTTTTTCAGCAACCACTAGCAAGACTTCCTCTAGCTGCCCTTCATCAAGGCCTAGGAAGCTACTGGTTGCATCGACCAGTTCATACCAATTGCTCGGTGGGTAGGGCTGGCCCGATTGCTTATCTGCGGCCACCTTGGCCAGTTTGAGCAGCACCACCAACAGTCGTACCGCCTTGGTCATCTCTTCGCTGGCAACCAGACTTTCCCAATCATATTGATAGTAAATGGCTTCAGCCAGCGCGGTGGGCAGTCCCCATTTTTGGGCTATCAATGCTGCAACGGTGGGATGACTGGTGCTGTAGCGCTCCCGCTCGATATCGGCAATGCCACGCCAGCTAAGTGTTTGGTTTTTGGCCAGCAACTCGGCGTAGTCATCAAAATGGGTATACAGCGCCGCTACACCACTTTGATGGAACAGCCCGAGCATATAGACCTTGTCCTTGATCACCTCGTAGCCGAGTTCTTCCGCCAGCAAGGCGGCACAGTTGGCAATCAATTGACTGTGGCCCCATAGGTACTCCAAGGCCTTGGAATCAGACCAACAAGATTTCAGCGCGACCGCCTTAACGATCAGCAGCACCCGATCCAGCCCCAGCGTCATCACTGCCTGATGAATCGAGCGAATGGTGGTGGCGCGGCGAAACGCCGCCGAGTTCACCACCTGCAATACTGCGCCGCTAAGTCCCACATCACTGGCAATCGCTTCGGCAATCATTGCCACATCGGGCTCGTCCATGCGAGCTTGCTGGGTGATCTTCAAAAGGATCTGCGGGCGCGGGGGAATTAACAGTTGGTCGAGAATTACTTTCTCTGGTTCGGTCACTAATAAGGCCATACCACAAGCTTCCTGGCTCATTCGGCACGATATGCAACAATGCCTTAGTTATCAGATAGATAGACAACTACACCTTAAACCAACTAATAGGCTAACTCAATAACTCCGATCGAACTTTGACAAGCTCACCGAAGTTCCACCAACAGCGTTAACAAGTCGTTGATTAATATCAGCTATTTTTAAGGAAACATCACAAGAAAGCAGCGCCGATATTGCCCGTTTCAGCCGCTTTTCTGGCAGATTATGAAGTGAGTCGTAACTTTGCCTGTGAGAGCGTCGAAAAGTGGCCTCTAGGTTGCAGCCTTAGAATTCTCGTGCGATTCTAAGGTATGTTGATAATTACCTGAACCGACTCTTGTTAGTGTCTGAACAAACTGGAATAAAAGTTCATGGATGTTAAGTTCGTTAATCCTTTTTTGTCGTCTTTGCTCAATGTGTTAACCACTATGGCGCAGCTTGAGCTCAAGCCCGGCAAACCCAAACTCAAGAAAGACGAAGTGGCGCGCGGCGATGTGTCCGGCCTGATTGGTATGGTAGGCCCGCAGCTTAAGGGCTCATTCTCCGTCAGCTTTGACCGCTCACTGGCCTTTGAGATCATGCGCCGTATGTTGGGCGAAACCCCTAGCAGCGTTAACGAAGAAGTGACCGATATGGTGGGTGAAATCACCAACATGGTGACCGGTGGTGCCAAGCGAATATTGGCCGACGACGGCTATGATTTCTCGATGGCAACGCCAGTAGTGGTCTCTGGCCCTGCCCATACCATTACCCATAAAAACGATGGCGCGAAGATGATGATGCCGTTCACCTGCGAGTACGGTGAAGCCACCATCGAGATCTGCTTCGAGAAAGCCTAACTCGCTCGCACAGCGCTAAGCTGGGCGATAAGTTCTGAAGAGTCAGTCACCGCGGCTGGCTCTTCGCCTTTCTGCAGGTAGAGGGGGCGGCATATCTCCAGTGACAACTGGCACAGCTCGCGCTGCTCAAACACCGCCTCTGCATCAAGCTGGCGGAGCTTGTCTATACTGTTCTGCCAACCCTCTAACCCGCTCGCCTTCCCTTTGAACCAGCCGGCATGCTTGGCCAATACTTCACAGCTATCCAGCAGTAGTGAAAAGCTGTTTATCGCCAGCAGCAAGGCCTGGGGCTTGTCGTTTGCGGTAATCTCGGGCTGCGAAAGCTGCAGGTGATAGAGGGCATGATTGAGTAGCTGCTCGAGATAGCGCCTGATTGCAGCAGCATCAGGCTTGGTAAGTTCAAAGCCCGGCAGGCTTTTCGCGGTGAAGGGCTTGTGCAAGGCCAAGTGATAGCCGCGCTGCGCTTTATTGATACAAGCCAGCTGCACACCCGCTAGCTGCGCCACCTGCTTGGCCAATACGAACATGGCCTTGGGGCTGCCGTCCAGCAACTCCAGCTCAATCTCATTGATCACTTCCCACTGCTCACCGAGTGATACGTTGCCGCCTAACGACACATGGCCGCGATCGGCGGCCACTTCCACCACCCCAAGCCTATCCACTTCCACCACCATGCGCAGGCGTACAAAGTCGGTGCGGAACACTTCGCGCAGCTGATGCTGCATCGATACTAGCTTGGCAGGCTCGGGCCAAGGTACGCCGGTAAACAGGGCTAACTGGGGCAGCTCGCCTTGGAAGGGGTGATTGAACTCCGGGCGCTGATGCACCCCGCCCAATGTTTGGCCGGGAGTTTTCAGGGTTTGCCATTGCTGACCGCGCTCGCTGCGCAGTCGTAGTCCCATGTCCCAGCTCAACAGCTGCCAGTCGGGGGTATCGAAGTAGACGCTGAGTAAGGGGACGGAGTCGCGCTCGATGATCGTCCATTGACGCATCAGGTCAACTAGTGGCTTCCAGATGTCACGATTGGCGATGAACTTCAGCTCAATTTCGTCGTTCATTTACTGCGTAGTTTCATATTAACTTTAAGAATCAGCGGGCTAGATCCCAGCATTTTGATCAAAATCAGACCTAGCATAAATTGATTGCGAAAAGATGACAAAAAACTACTTACAAGTGAACTAGGCTAAGTTAACATTCGCCGCGCAATGGACGTATTGTGCGTAATTTAAACTGAGAAGAAGACTATGTCAGCGAACTCAATTTTAGGCCTTTTTGCAAAGTCACCCATCAAGCCACTGGAAGAGCATATTAGTGTGGTGCATGAGTGTTGCGAAGGCTTAGTACCTTTTTTTAACGCCGTTTTTTCCAAGGATTGGGAGGCCGCCACTGAGGCGCGCGCCTTTATTTCTCGTAAGGAAAAGGACGCCGACAAACTCAAACGAAATATTCGACTTAACCTACCTGGCGGTATCTTTATGCCGGTGGAACGTTCCGACTTGCTGGAGCTGCTCACCCACCAAGACCGTATCGCTAACAAAGCTAAAGACATCAGCGGACGTATTCTGGGTCGCCACCTGGAAGTGCCGGAGTCGCTGGTCGATCTATTCATGGCTTATGTGAAGCGCAGCCTTGATGCCACCGCGCTGGCCAAAGACGCCATCAACGAACTCGACGATTTGCTGGAAACCGGCTTTCGCGGACGCGAAGTCGAACTGGTGGAGCGGATGATTCAACGCCTCGATGCCATCGAGGACGACACCGATTCACAGCAGATCAAACTGCGTAAAGAGCTGTTTAAACTCGAAGACCAGCTCAACCCTGTCAACGTGATGTTCCTCTACTACATCATCGAGTCCATCGGCGCACTGGCCGATCAGGCGCAACGCGTAGGCGCGCGTCTGGAACTTATGATCTACCGTTCTTAACCAACGAGAAAAACACTTAGGTTACACCTATGGAAATTATTGCAAATTATGGTGCCATCCTGGTGGTTATCGCAGCCGTGGTCGGCTTTGTGATGGCCTGGGGCATTGGTGCCAATGACGTAGCGAACGCGATGGGAACCTCGGTAGGTTCTAAGGCGATCACCATCAAACAGGCGATCATTATTGCGATGGTCTTTGAGTTCGCCGGCGCTTACTTGGCCGGTGGCGCGGTGACCAACACCATTCGCAAAGGCATTATCGATGCCGACGCCTTTACCGCTCAACCCGAGCTGATGGTCTTCGGCATGATAGCCGCGCTGCTAGCCGCGGGCACTTGGCTGATCATTGCCTCCTACAACGGTTGGCCGGTGTCGACCACTCACTCTATCATCGGTGCCATCATCGGCTTTGCCTACATAGGCGTGGGCTCTGATGCCGTTGAATGGAGCAAGGTGGGCGGCATCGTAGGCAGCTGGATTGTCACCCCGGCTATCTCTGGGGTCATCGCCTATCTCATCTTTATGAGTGCGCAGAAGCTTATCTTCGACGATGAAAACCCTATCCAAGCGGCCAAGCGCTATGTACCGCTATATATGTTTGGTGCAGGCTTTATGATGTCGCTGGTAACCATCAAAAAAGGCCTTAAGCATGTTGGCCTGGACATTGGTGAAGCCGAAGGGTACCTGCTAGCCATCACGGTGGGTGTGGTGGTTGCCATCGTCGGTAAGTATGTGATCAGTAAACTGAAGATTGATCCAAAAGCCGACCGCCATATGCACTACACCAACGTAGAGAAGGTGTTTGCCGTACTGATGGTGATCACCGCCTGTTGTATGGCCTTCGCCCACGGCTCTAACGATGTGGCGAATGCCATTGGCCCGCTGGCCGCGGTAGTGAGCATCGTGAAGAACGACGGCGAAATCTTGGCTAAAGCGCAGCTAGCGTGGTGGATCTTGCCACTGGGCGGTCTGGGCATCGTGACTGGTCTGGCGCTGTTCGGCCACCGAGTCATGGCTACCATTGGTACCGGCATTACTCACCTCACCCCAAGCCGTGGCTTTGCCGCCGAGCTGGCCGCTGCCGCAACGGTAGTGATCGCCTCGGGTACCGGCCTACCAATCTCCACCACCCAAACCTTGGTGGGTGCGGTATTAGGCGTAGGTATGGCGCGCGGTATTGCGGCGCTGAACCTTGGTGTGGTGCGCAAGATCGTTACCTCGTGGGTGATTACCCTACCAGCAGGTGCCGGCCTGGCGATTGTGTTCTTCGAACTACTACTGCTTATCTTCAACTAAGCAACGCAAGCCCCTCTCATGAGCCTATAAAGCGCGCTCATGAGTGCTCTACAACAACGCTGTGGTTGAGCCCCACAGCGTTGTTTCGTACACTGGGACCAAATCATAAACAATCACTTAGAGACTAATAACGTGTTTGCACGACTACTTGCTATTGCCACCTTTGCCCTGAGTTTGAGTGTTCACGCTCAAACCCGCTATATCTCTGACGAACTGTTCGTCTATATGCATTCCGGGTCCAGCAACCAATTCCGCATCATTGGCTCAGTCAACGCCGGTGAGAAAGTGGAGTTGCTGGACCTTAACAGCGAAACCCAGTATGCCAAGATCCGTATGTCTACCGGCCGCGAAGGCTGGGTAGAAGCCAAGTTCCTGAACCGCAACCCGGGCCTGGCTGAGCAATTGAAAGCGGCGCAAGATGCACTGGCAAAAAGCGAGCAAGCACGTAAGAGTATGGCTGAAGACAGCAGCTCTCAAGCAGGCCAGCAGCAGCAGTTGATTGAAGAGCAGACTGCGCAAATCGAAACGCTGACCGCGCAAAACCAGCAACTCAACGAGCAGTTCGCACAGATCAACGACCAAAACCAAGACCTGAGTCGTCGCTTGGACACCCGCGAAACCGACATTCAAATGCGCTGGATGATGCGTGGTGGCATTATCGCCATCGTGGGCCTGATCGTTGGCTTGATTGTGCCGCACCTGCCACGCCGCAAGAAACGCGACAACCGCTGGATGTAAGCTCCATCACACGATCAAAAAAGGCGTGCTAAGCACGCCTTTTTAGTCTCTACCGCATCACTAGGCCCTAGCCGAGCTTCCAGTCTTTTAGGGCCCGCTGGCGACACAGGGTGCCGTCGATATTTAAAATCACATCATCGCGGCGAATGGCCTCTAGAATGACCCCGGGCGCCACCTCTTCTCCCTCGTACAACAGCTCATTGTTAAAGCGCACATAGCTGCGCTCCGAATCCGAAGAATACACGTGGGAATTAAATTGAAAGTCGGGCACCTTGGCGCTAATAGCCTCATCCAGCGCACTTAGCTGTGGCGTCATATCGTAGTCACCCTGCTGCCAGCTCTGGCCTTCGGTAGCTTCCACCGCATCGGCGAACAATGCCGCCAGCACGCTATCAACTTCAGGCTCAGCTTGCTGCGCTAGTGGTTGTGTCTGTTGGGCGCTCGGTGTTATTTGCGATACAGGCTCTGCATTGGTAGCCGCTTGGGAAACAGGTGCTTCAGCCTGCGAATAAGAGGCCGCCTGAGCCTCGCTCTGCAGCTTTAACTGCTGCTGGCGCAGACTCAGCAAATCGACCGCCTCTAACTTAAGCTCTGGCAATGGCAATATGGTTATCTCTCTGGGTGTTAAGGCACTTTCCATCGCGCGCGGCTCCTTGGCAGGTGCCGGTTTTGCCAGTATTTGCTGATCGGGATGAACAACCTGAGCCGTCTGAACCACCTGAATGGCGGGCTGTTGCCCTGCGGCACCGCTAACTGCTTGAGATGGGCTAGCGGTGGCCGTGCTCCAATACAGATAAGCACCTGCGGCTAAGCCACAACCGAGCACTAGCCCACCGATAACGGCAGCCAAGGGTTTGATGGACAAGCCTTGTTTGTCGCCGTCGTAATACTCGCCCTGACCGCGTTGCTGTGCCTTAGAGATAATCGACATTACCACACCTCCTTGAGTCGCGGCTGGCTAAGATGGACTAGCTGGGAAAGGCGCATCATGGTTTGCTCTCCAACCACCCCATCGGCCTCCAACAGATTTTGGCGTTGGAAGCTGCGGACTTGCTGGGCCAACTCGCCATCGAACACACTGCTTTGGCCCGCAAGGCCGCCGTTGAGCATGGCTAAGCTTTGGCTAAGCCACTCCACCATCGGACCACGCTCACCCTGCTTTAACACCCCGCTAAAGCCGCGCGGTGGGTACCACATCAGTTCGAACTCACCATCCCAGCGGCGCAGTAGCCAGCTTGGCTCGACCACTATCCGCTGACTATCGAGCCACAGCTCCACCTCCGGCTCAAGTTGGGTGACCACCGCAAAGAAGCGTTGGCCTTCATCATTCAGTGCAATCACCGCCGGGTAGTTGAGCGCCAGCAGCGCGTTCCAGCCGCCCTGCTGGCGCTGACAACGCAGCCCCACCGCGGGTGCTAGCTGGCAGTTGGCCTGCTGGGCCTCCACCTGATAGCCCCAAAGCTTGTAAAGCGTCTGGCGGGCAATATCTGGCCGAAGGTTGGCTTGGCGCAGCTCACGCCATTGGCTGTCAACACTGACAGCGGGCGCAGCCTCGGCAAGCTCGTACGGCTCCGGCTCAGCGGCTACCGCGGGTTCGGCAACGATGGGATTAAGCTCGAGTGCGGGCTGCAGCGTGGGTTCAATGGCGCTAGGCGCAGGAGGTTTTGATAAATAAGCCAGAGCGCCTGCCACGCCCAAGGCGAGCACCACACCTGCCGCAAAGCCCAGCCCCAGTTTATTTCCTGAGCCCGCTTTTACGCCCTCCAGACCAATCTCGCCTGCCGCTTGTTGTACCGCTTTGGGTTCAACCAGCTCTTGGTCGGCGGCGTAACTGGCCAGCAATGCTCGATCGCACAGCAGGTTAATCAGACGGGGGATCCCGCCGCTTAGCTGGAAGATTTTCTTACAGCTTTTATCGCTGAACAGCTTGCGCTGGCAGCCAGCCACCTTAAGGCGGTAGCGAATATATTGGCGAGTTTCTGCCAGAGTCAGTGGCAGCAAGTGATAGCGCGCGGTAATCCGTTGAGCCAGCTGGCGCAACATGCTCTGCTTGAGCATCTGTTGCAGTTCTGGCTGGCCAACCAACACTACCCTCAGTAACTTTTGGGTGTCGGTTTCTAAATTAGTGAGCAGGCGCAGCTGCTCAAGAGCTTGTACGCCCAAGTGCTGCGCTTCATCAATCAATAACAGGGTGTGCTTGCCGGCCTGGTGGTTATCCATCAAGCGCTGTTTAATGGCGTCGCTGTAGAGCTTCAGGCTGTCTTGCTGCTGGTCGTAATCTATCTCCAGCTCATCACAGATACTGGCCAGCAGCTCACGTTCGCTCAGGCTGGGGTTGAGGATCATCGCCACCTGGCTGTCATCGCCTAACTGGCGCAACAGGTTACGTAGCACCGTAGTTTTCCCGGTGCCCACCTCGCCGGTAAGCAATACAAAGCCGCCAGTCTCACCCAAACCAAAGTTCAAGTGCGCCTGCGCCTCTTTATGGCGATCGCTTAAAAACAAATAGTCCGGGTTGGGAGCAATCGAGAACGGGTTCTCCGTTAACCCGAAGTATTCAAAGTACATCCTGTTATCCTTTTTTACCGCAGTTCGCCTTGCCCGATGGACATTGAGTTTTTCGAATCCTGCACCTTGGAGTAGTTCGGGTATATAATACCGCGTTCAAAGATTTTGTGGATCGGCAAGAGTGAGACGAGCGTGGAGATTTATCTAGTTGGCGGCGCAGTGCGCGACAACTTACTGGGTTTGGCAGTGAAAGATCGTGACTATTTGGTCGTTGGCTCAACCCCGCAACAGATGCTCGATCAGGGCTTTACCCAAGTGGGCCGAGACTTTCCGGTGTTCCTGCATCCGCACACCCAAGAAGAGTACGCACTGGCGCGTACCGAGCGTAAAAAAGGTCAGGGCTATACCGGTTTTATCTGCGATTTCGACGAATCCATTACCCTCGAGCAAGACCTGATCCGCCGCGATATCACCATCAATGCCATCGCCCAATCGCCCAACGGCGAGATCCACGACCCCTACGGTGGCCAGCGCGATCTGGAACAGCGGCTGCTGCGCCATGTCAGCCCGGCCTTTGTGGAAGATCCGCTACGGGTGTTGCGGGTCGCCCGTTTTGCTGCCCGTTTCCACCATCTTGGCTTTAAGGTCGCCGATGAGACCATCGCGTTGATGCGCGATATCGCCCACTCCGGTGAGCTGGAGAGCCTGACTCCAGAGCGGGTGTGGAGCGAGCTGGAGCGCAGCCTGGATTGCCAAAATCCGCAGGTGTTCTTTGAAGTGCTACGCGAAGCCGAGGCGCTGAAGGTGCTGTTCCCCGAGCTCGATGAGCTCTACGGCGTGCCTGCGCGCAAAGAGTATCACCCGGAGATCTGCACCGGGCTACACACCATGATGGTACTCAAGCAAGCGGTCGATGAAGGCTTTGCCAAAGAGGTGCGTTTCGCTGCGCTATGCCATGATTTTGGCAAGGCGCTCACGCCAAAAGACAAGCTGCCCTCGCACCCCAACCATGGCCCGGCGGGTATGCCGCGGATCAAGGCCTTCTGCGAGCGCTTTAAGGTGCCCAACCACTACCGCGACTTAGCGCTACTCGTGGCTGAATACCATATCACCATCCATAGCGCCGCTGAGCTAAAGCCTGCCACCGTGCTCAAACTGCTGAACAAGACCGACGCTTGGCGCAAGGGCGAGCGCTTCCAGCAGATCTTGCAAGCCTGCATCGCCGATTACCGCGGCCGCTTAGGCTGGCAGAGCAAGCCCTACCCCTCTGCCGATTATCTGTGGCTGCAGTACCAAAACGCCCAAGCGGTGGATGTAAAAGCCATCGTTGCTGCCGGCTATAAAGGCGCGGAGATCCGCGAACAGCTTGGCCAGCAGCGGATAGCGGTGATCAGCGATACAAAAAAGGCGTGGTTAGCAAACCACGCCTCTTAAACAGTCATCGTATCGATGTAGCCAGCCACTACCGTGGCTGACTTACCCTTATCTAGCCGGTAGTTAGCATCACCACCAAGCCAATGCCCAGCAATACCCGGTAGATCACAAACGGGGTCATCGACAGTTTACTGATCCACTTAATAAAGTAGTGGATACAGGCGTAGGCGCTGAAGAAGGTCAGCACAATACCCATTGCCAGCGCCGACCAATCTGGGGTGGCTACATTGGTATCAACGATATCCTTGGTGAGCAGCACACAGGCGCCCAAGATCACCGGAATCGACAACAAGAAAGAGAAGCGAGCCGCCGCTTCGCGCTTCATGCCCAGCATCAAAGCTGCAGTCATGGTGATACCACTGCGCGAGGTGCCGGGAATGATTGCAATCGCCTGAGCAAAGCCAATCGCCATGGCTTGCTTCCAGCTGATATCGTACTCGCCCAAGCGGCGCACTCCGCTCTTGTCGGCCCACCACAGCAGCATGCCAAACACGATGGTGGTACAGGCAATCACCCAGGCAGAGCGCAAGTACATCTCAATCAGGTCCTTGCCGAAGAAGCCAAAGAACACCGCAGGTAGAGTGGCGAAGATAATAAACCACGCAAGGGTGGCTTCCGGGTCGCGCTTTCCGCCAAACCAAGCAATCCACGACTTAAGCATGGAGAGGATCTCGGTGCGGAAATAAGCCATTACGGCGAACAGGCTACCAAAGTGCACGGCAACATCGAAGGCCAGGCCCTGATCATCCCAACCTAACAACTGCGAAGGCAGGATCAGGTGGGCAGAGCTGGAAATGGGTAAGAATTCAGTCAATCCCTGGATAAGGGACAAGACCACTACTTCAATGGTGGACATAAGTACCTACTATTTTAAAACTGGAAACCGGCTTACGAACCTAAGCTATCAGGTTAAGCTGACTCGGTTTAACGGTTGGTATTGCTTATCGAAAGCTTGCCACAGCGCGTGGTAGCTTTGTTTTGCAATTGGATGAATCCGCTCACCGGCCAACTCAGCTAGCGGGCGAAGCACGAAGGCGTTCTCCAATACTTCCCCACGAGGCAGTTCACACGGTTGTGAACACACCACATCATCGTAGAGCAGGATATCAATATCTAAGGTTCGAGAGGCAAATTTTTTCGCGCCATGCACTCGGCCGTTGGCCGCTTCGATGCGCTTTAGCTCAGCTAACACCTCGCCGATGCTCTTTGACGACTCAAAACGGGCCACCAAGTTAAAGAAGCTGGGGCCAGAGAAGCCAAAGGACTCGCTCTCATAGATGGGGCTCAGGCTGAGCTCACCAAAGGCCTCGCGCAGCATATCAATGCCGCTGGCAATATGTTGCTCACGGTCGATGTTGCTGCCAATGCCAACGAAGATCTCTGCCATCACTATCGTCCTGCTTGTGGCAGTTCAGCGCCGCTACGTTCGATCTCAACCCCAACCGTGGCGGCATTGGGCACCGCACCGGGCTTTTTCAAGCTGACCTTGACCCAAGGGGTGGAGAAATCGTTAAGCAGCATGGCGGCAATCTTCTCGGCCAGGGTTTCCACCAGTTTGTGGTGTTGCCCTTGAACCAGCTCGCCCACCGCCTGACTGACCGAGGCATAGTCGAGCGCTAGAGCGATATCATCGCTGGCCGCAGCCGGACGGTTGTCCCAGCCCATTTCCAGGTCGATAACCAGTTTTTGTTGGATTTGGTGTTCCCAGTCGTAAACACCAATGCTGGCGAGCAAGGTAAGCTCGCGAATTATTACTTTATCCATAGAACTCATCAGGTCAGCTGAGTGGTCCACCAATAGCCTTGGGTTATAAAACAGCGTATGATTCGGTGGTGCGCGATAATAACCCAATTCCATGGCAGGGGGAACGTTTGTAGACAATGGGTCTTACCGGATTAGCCTTTATTAGCTGTGCCTATCTCCTCGGCTCCATCTCCAGCGCCGTGCTAATCTGCCGCGTGTTTAAACTTCCCGATCCCCGCCAATCTGGCTCCAATAACCCTGGTGCCACCAACGTCTACCGCCTCGGCGGCAAGCTGCCTGCAGGCTTAGTACTGGTGTGCGATATGCTCAAGGGCACCATTCCAGTATGGCTCGGTTATTTTGCAGGTCTAGCGCCAGTAGTGCTGGGCTTTGTGGGAATCGCCGCCTGTTTGGGGCACATGTACCCGATATTCTTTCACTTTCAGGGTGGCAAAGGTGTGGCGACAGCGCTCGGAGGGGTACTGCCGATTGGGCTGGATTTAGGCGCGCTGCTGATTGGCACGTGGTTGTTAACGCTGTGGGTACGCGGCTATTCATCGCTGGCGGCGATTGTCGCAGTGTCCATGGCGCCGCTCTACACCTGGTGGATTAAGCCCGCCTACACCTTGCCGGTTGCCATGCTCTCGGTGCTGATTATTATGCGCCATCAGGGTAATATCTCGCGGCTACGTAGCCATTCCGAAAGTAAGGTGCTTAAGCGTAAAGAACGCTAAGCACCCTTCGATATCTCTCTGTTTTTTCACTGGCGATGTTTTATTTAGCAGGCGGCAGCTGATCCAGCGGCCAACGTGGCTTGGCTTCGATGCTCAAATCCTGCACCTGTCCAGCCTTAAAGCGCTGCATACCCGCGTAGGCGATCATCGCACCGTTATCGGTACAAAACTCGTTGCGCGGGTAGAACACCTCACCGCCACGGCTTTTCATTAGCTCACCGAGCTGGGCGCGTAGCGAGGTGTTGGCGCTTACCCCACCGGCAATCACTAGGCGTTTCAGGCCGGTCTCTTTAAGCGCGCGGCGGCACTTAATGATCAGGGTATCGACCACTGCCTGCTGGAAGGCCAGCGAGATATCCGCTTTGGTTTGCTCATCGTCGCCTTCGGCATCGATGGTGTTCTTGGCAAAGGTTTTAAGGCCTGAGAAGCTCATATCCAGACCGGGGCGGTCAGTCATGGGGCGTGGGAAGGTAAAGCGGCCGGGTACGCCTTTCTCAGCCAAGCGCGCTAGCAATGGGCCGCCCGGGTAATCCAGACCCAATAGCTTGGCAGTTTTATCGAAGGCCTCACCGGCGGCGTCGTCAATCGACTCGCCAAGAATGGTGTACTCGCCGATTCCGTCCACTTCCACAATCATGGTGTGGCCGCCAGATACCAGCAGCGCCAAGAAAGGAAACTCTGGCGGGGTATCTTCTAGCATCGGCGCCAACAGGTGGCCTTCCATATGGTGCACCGCCACTGCCGGTACTTCCCAGGCCATGGCTAAGCTGCGGGCGGTCAGCGAGCCCACCAATAGCGCGCCCACCAAGCCCGGGCCGGCGGTATAGGCAATCGCATCGATCTCGTCTTTGCCGCAATTGGCCTCTTTGAGCGCTTCTTCTATTAAGGGAATGGTCTTACGGATGTGGTCGCGCGAGGCCAGCTCAGGCACTACCCCGCCGTAATCTGCATGTAACTTCACCTGACTATAAAGGGCGTGCGACAATAGCCCGAGCTTGTCATCGTAGATTGCTACGCCAGTTTCGTCGCAAGAGGTTTCGATACCTAGAATTCGCATGCAGTGTTCCCGTGTCAGCCTCAGGTTTGCCCAAGCGCTGTAAGTTTAGCCAATTAAAAAACGCGCATATCTTACCTGCGTCGTGGATTTTTCACCAGCCAGCACATTTGGGCTTTACAAGCACAGTGGGATCGGCTTAAAATTCGGCACCATTTTTAATCACCCAGGCTGAATTATGCTCGGCCTCACAACTACAACCGGAAGGTGAAAGGCATATGCCAATCGTTAAAGTACGTGAAAACGAACCATTCGACGTAGCACTACGTCGCTTCAAGCGCTCTTGCGAAAAAGCAGGTATTCTTTCTGAAGTTCGCCGTCGCGAATTCTACGAGAAGCCAACCACTGCTCGTAAGCGTGCTAAAGCGTCTGCTGTTAAGCGTCACGCTAAAAAGCTGGCTCGTGAAAACGCACGTCGCGTTCGCTTGTACTAATAAGCACTAAGAGTTAAGCAATACCATGTCATTAAAAGCCCAGCTTCAGGATGAACAAAAAGCCGCAATGCGTGCTAAAGACAAGCAACGTCTTGGCACCTTGCGTATGCTAATGGCCGCTGTTAAGCAGCGTGAAGTTGATGAGCGCATTGAACTTGACGATGAGCAAGTTCTGGCAATCATCGTTAAGCAGGTGAAACAGCGCAAAGACGCCGCCGAGCAATTTATTGCAGCCGAGCGTCAAGACTTAGCCGACGTAGAGTTGGCTGAGATCACTGTGCTGGAAGAGTTTCTTCCTAAGCCGCTTAGCGAAGAAGAGATCAGCGAGCTGATTTCTGCTGCCATCAGTCAATCTGGTGCCGCTGGCATGCAAGACATGGGTAAGGTAATGGGCGTACTTAAACCACAAGTACAAGGCCGAGCTGACATGGGCGCAATTAGCGCCGCTGTACGCAAGCAACTCGCCTAAATCCCGTTAGCTTCAATCTGGCAAGCCGTGCTCTCATTTTTGGGATCACGGCTTGTTGTTTTCTTGCGTATTGAACAAAAGCGTATTGATAGGCTCTTAAGTTAAGGGCACTCTTTTCTAATCCGCTTCACGGTAATTTTCCATAGGCGCCTGTTCGAGACTTTATGGCTGGACGTATAACCCAACAATTTATCGATAACCTGCTGGCACGAGCAGACATTGTATCGTTGATTGATCAACGGGTTAGCCTGAAAAAAACCGGCAAAAACTACTCGGCGTGTTGCCCCTTCCACAACGAAAAAACCCCGTCTTTCTCGGTCAGTCCCGACAAGCAGTTCTATCACTGTTTTGGCTGTGGTGCCCACGGTAATGCCATCGGCTTTATCATGGAGTACGACAAGCTCGACTTTGTCGAAGCCGTGGAAGAGCTCGCCGGCCAGATGGGCATGGAAGTGGAGCGTGAAGAGGGCCGTGGGGGCAAGTTCAATCCCCAGCAAAACCAGCAGCAAAAGCAGTACGCCAAAGATCTGTACGAGCTGATGCAGCATGCCACCCGCTACTTCCAGCAGCAGCTACGCGAACACCCAGAAAAACAAAAGGTGATCGACTACCTTAAAGGCCGGGGCCTCAGTGGCGAAGTCGCGCAAAAGTTTGCCATTGGCTATGCGCCCGATGCTTGGGACTCGCTCAACAAGCTGTTCGGCCAACAAGCTCAGCAGATGCTGCTCGATTCAGGCATGTCGATTAAGAGCGACAAGGGCCGCTGCTATGATCGCTTCCGCGACCGGCTGATGTTCCCGATCCGCGACAAGCGTGGTCGTTATATTGGCTTTGGTGGACGGGTTCTCGGCGACGGTACGCCTAAGTACCTCAACTCGCCGGAAACACCGATCTTCCACAAAGGCCAAGAGCTGTATGGCCTGTATGAAGTGCGCCAAGCCTACAACAAGATCCCACAGATCTTGGTGGTGGAAGGCTATATGGATGTGGTGTCGCTGGCCCAGTTCGATATCGACTATGCGGTCGCATCCTTGGGTACCTCGACCACCCCAGAGCATCTGCAAACGCTGTTCCGCGCCAGTCGTCAGATTATCTGCTGTTACGACGGTGACCGCGCTGGCCGAGATGCCGCCTGGCGGGCCTTGGAAAACGCCCTGCCCCAACTGCGCGACGAGGTAGAACTGAAGTTTATGTTCCTGCCCGACGGCGAAGATCCCGACAGCTTGGTGCGCCAAGAAGGCAAAGACGGCTTCGAGCAGCGCATGCAGCAAGCCATGCCGCTGTCGCAGTTCTTGTTCGAGCGACTCGCCCAAGATATCGATATCAGCACCGACGCCGGCAAGAGCCATTTAGCCTCGCAGGCCTACCAGCTGATTAACCAAATTCCGGCGGAGTTTTACAAAGAAACCCTGCTCTCCGAGCTGGCGACCCGTAATCGCTGGCTGCGCAACCGGCTCGATACCGAGCTGGCCCAGATTAAAAAAAATCGCCCCCAAGCGAACGTTAAACAGACTAAACTTAGCCTTACGCCTATGCGTAAGGCCATTGCCATGTTGTTGCAAACGCCCCAGATCGGCTTGCAGGTACCTACAGTTCCAGGGCTGGAAAGCCTCGACCAAAAAGGCATCGAGATCCTGTTAGAACTACTGGAACACATCAAGCAAAAGCCCGATATCACCACCGCCCAGTTGCTGGAGCGTTGGCGCGATCTGCCGCAACAAAAGCACCTAAACCTGCTGGCTGGCTATGACTTGCAGATCGATGAACAGGGCTACCAAGAAGAGCTGGACGATACCATCTCCAGCTTTGTGGACCAGCTACTCCATCAACGCTTCGATCAGCTAACGGTGAAGTCCCTACAAGGACAACTTAGCCCCGAAGAAAAGCGAGAAATGCAGACTTTGATGACCGAGCTGAAAACTTGACAGTAAAGACTTATTAGTTGGCCCTTGAATTGGCAAAAAATACCCACATTTGATAGAATGGCACGTTTGCGCCCGAGCGCTTTCGTATCGGTAAAGCTAGCTTAATCTACTTCGGATGACATCTATGGAACAAACTCCACAGTCTCAACTCAAAATCCTTTTAGCTAAAGGTAAAGAGCAAGGCTATCTAACCTATGCAGAGGTGAACGATCACCTGCCTGCAGACATCGTAGATTCCGATCAAGTTGAAGATATCATTCAAATGATCAACGACATGGGTATTCAGGTGCTCGAAGCAGCCCCCGATACCGATGACATGATGTTGGCTGAGAATACCACCGACGAAGATGCTGCCGAAGCTGCAGCCCAGGCACTTGCCACGGTGGAATCTGAACTAGGCCGCACCACTGATCCAGTACGTATGTACATGCGTGAAATGGGTACCGTTGAACTGCTAACCCGTGAAGGCGAAATCGACATCGCCAAGCGTATCGAAGAAGGCATCAACGAAGTACAGCGCAGTGTATCTGAATACCCTGAAACCATCTCCATCCTGTTGGAGATGTACGACCAATACCAAGCTGAAGAGCTGAAAATTGGCGACATCGTTAGTAACTTCATCAGCGAAGACGAGGTAGACACCGCCGCTCCAACCGCTACCCACGTAGGTTCTGAGTTGGAAGAGAAAGACCTCGATGATGAAGATGATGACGAAGACGAGGACGAGGAAGAAGAAGATACCGGCCTCGACCCAGAGCTGATCAAAGAGCGCTTCGACACCCTGCGTGAGCACTACGAGATTACTCAAGCCGCCATCGCAAAACATGGCCGTCAGTCCAAAGAAGCCCGCAAAGAGATCAAAGAGCTAAGCGAAGTGTTCCACACCTTCCGCCTGGTACCAAAACTGTTCGACCGCCTGGTAGACAGCATGCGTACCATGATGGACCGTGTGCGCACCCAAGAGCGCCTGGTACTTAAGCTAAGCTGCGACCAAGCGAAGATGCCGAAGAAAGCCTTCGTCAGTGCCTTTGCTGGTAACGAAACCGACTCTGAGTGGCTAGATAAAGAGCTGGCGAGCGATAAAGGCCATGTTCCTGCGCTTAAGCGTGTTGAAGAAGAGATCCGCCGCAGCATCTTCAAGCTCAAGCAGATCGAAGAAGAAACCGGCCTGTCGGTTCACTCAATTAAAGACATCAATCGTCGCATGAGCATCGGTGAAGCTAAGGCTCGCCGCGCTAAGAAAGAGATGGTTGAAGCGAACCTACGTCTGGTAATCTCGATTGCCAAGAAGTACACCAACCGCGGCCTGCAATTCTTGGATCTGATCCAAGAAGGTAACATCGGCCTGATGAAGGCGGTGGATAAGTTCGAATACCGTCGCGGTTACAAGTTCTCGACCTACGCAACCTGGTGGATCCGTCAGGCGATTACTCGCTCGATTGCCGACCAGGCACGTACCATCCGTATCCCGGTACATATGATTGAGACCATCAACAAGCTCAACCGTATCAGCCGTCAGATGCTACAAGAGATGGGCCGCGAGCCAAACCCAGACGAGCTGGCAGAACGCATGATGATGCCAGAAGACAAGATCCGTAAGGTTCTGAAGATCGCCAAAGAGCCGATCTCCATGGAAACCCCCATCGGTGATGATGAAGATTCGCATCTGGGCGACTTCATTGAGGACACCACCCTGGCTATGCCTGTTGACGCAGCCACCGGTGAAAGCCTCAAGAACGCCACCCAAGACGTACTGGCTGGCCTTACCCCGCGTGAAGCCAAGGTACTGCGTATGCGCTTCGGTATCGGCATGAACACTGACCACACCCTCGAAGAGGTAGGTAAGCAGTTCGACGTAACCCGTGAGCGTATCCGTCAGATCGAAGCCAAGGCCCTGCGCAAGCTTCGTCACCCAAGCCGCTCAGAGCAACTGCGCAGCTTCTTAGACGAGTAAAATCAAGGCCCTAGCCTTCGCTTAAGATTTGAGCGAACGCACTTATCGGCAATAGACACAACAGGCAGGATTCCCTATAATCCTGCCTGTTTCTTTTCTAAGAAACCTTACAATCAGGCCCTTTAGCTCAGTTGGTTAGAGCAGGCGACTCATAATCGCTTGGTCGCCCGTTCAAGTCGGGCAAGGGCCACCAAATACAGAAAAAGGTTAGCACTGGAATAGTTGCTAACCTTTTTGCTATTTGACCAGTTGACGATGCAAACGTCGCTTCTAGACAACGCCCCCGATAGACAACCCGGTGAGTGTCAACGCCAACAAAGCAAGCAGTGCCGTTAGCAAGGTTTGCTTGCGCAGGCTGAGTAATGCACTGTTTGTTGCTGTTGAGCTTTCCAACGCTTGTACTCGCGCTTCCAGCTTATCTAACTGACGTTGCAGCCCATCTTGGAGAACATGCTGGCTGGCGCATTCGCGCGTAAGCTCATGGAGCTGCTGTTTCACACCTTCCAAGCTACTTTTGTTGTCGCTGATTGATTGTGAGTTTGAGCTAATGTTTTGCTTGTTTTCAACGATGGACGAGCTGTTATTGGTGATCGATGAACGGTTGCTATCAATGGCTTGAGAGTTATCACTTACCTGCTCTCGGTTACCCTCAATAAGCTCTTTGTTTGCTTCTATCTCTTCTCGGTTGGCACCAATCTCAACTCTGTTATTTTCAATCTTCGACTCCATGTTCAGGCGAGCTTCTATCTGCTCTTTAATCTTTAAAACGATCTTACGCTCGTTTGCTTTCGATACGTCTTGGTCACCCACAATCGTTTGGCTTTCATTGTCCAGCTCGACCAACTTGCGAACCAGAGCATCGAAAAAACCTCTAAGCACCTCATTTTTTGCGTGATTTAGTTCAATTAAAAACTCAACCACTAGTTGTGTTTCCAGTAAGTTCTTGCCAAGAGCATTTACTTGCTTTGCAATCTGGGCATCGGTTTTTCCTCGAAGACCTTTAAGAAAACCAACTTCAATCTCTTCCGAGTTGATTTCCTTTACACTTCCCATGGACTCACTCAGGCGTTGTTTCATGCCATCAAAACGCGCAACTAGGTCATCGACCTGTTTATTAACTGGAGAGTTGTTTCCCACTTTGTGTACTAAATCCATCATTCCCTCTACTACAAGTCGACTTCGCTTCTAATCGTGGCGTTTCTTGGCGTCAGCTCTGAGAGCCTGCGCTCGTGTTCTGTTACATCTTGCATCAGCCCTACACTTGATGCGGCATAGGCCTCCAGCTCAACCAGCAATCGCATATTCATTTGCGATGACTCCACCAGTTGCAACGCCGACTCGCGAAGCTGCTCTTTTGTCTCAGCAAACCCACCGTAGATGTACTCAACAATCTTGGGAACAAATTGGCTCAAGTAGTTACTGCATAGGCCAAAGCCCAATGCAGAGATCAGTGCGGAAAGGATGGGAGCGGCAGGGCCTACCAGTGGAAATAGTTGTCCTTCCAGCATCATGTCCATGCTGCTCCAGAACGATACATTGGCTGAAATCACCACCGTCTCAGTAACTTTGCTGACAAGCTCCTCTTTGCTCATCGTCTCTTTATTCTTGTACAGGCTCCATGCTGCGTGGCCCAAGTCAAACAGGTTGCGAGCAAGCTGATAGACCTGACTAATCGCCTTACTAAGAGCATTAACTACAAATTCAAACACCCCTTTGGCAAAGTCGCGTACGTTCGTGAGTTGTTGCTTAATTGACTCAAACCACCGGCTAAGCAGGCGCTTTACGCGCTCTAGTAGGTCCGGCTCACCGCTGTAAAACAGGTCCACAATTTCATCTTTCAACGCTTTAAGGCAATCGGCAACCAGCTGTTCTAGCATCACCCATCCACCATTTTTAGCCCCCTCAATGGCGGCGCCTCCAGCCAAGCTAGCCGCAGAGCCCATACGCTCTTTGATTTTCTTTGCTTCGATATTGGAACGGCTAGTTTGTTCACCAGAGAGCTCAGTGCGACTGTTAATCAGGTTTTCTGTACCAACCTCATCGATCAGTGCCGCTTCTAAAGCCGCGGCTGTTTCCACACTGTCACAATCAATAACCTTTACAGTACACCCTTCAGCTAGCTCTTTATCTAGCTTGTAGGGCTTGTCGGAGTTCCCCTCCCCCAAATGTCCCTTCTGCCAACGTTCGTTAACATTGCTTGAATCGCCGATGTAGCGGATGTTGCCACTGCTATCGTAAACCACATATACACCGGGCTTGTCAGGTTGCTGTTCCAAGCCCTGGGCTTGCCCGCCTTGCACCGTGAAGCTCCTATCAAACTGAAGCGTTGATATAGAGCCGATGCCATGGGAGAAGGACTTGGCAATCATCTCCTTCCACATTTGCCCTCGATTGGCGACGTCCATGGCGTCACTGGCCGTCGCGGCCTTAACCGTATTGCCAGTCGTGGGCTTGTTTAAGCTGCGGTTGCGGTATCCCGCGATAAGTTTGCGATTTACGTTGTCGATGGATTTATCGACGATCTGGTTTTGCAGGGGGGTAAGCTGGTGAAGTTCTTTCATCAATACTCCATTATCCTCGAAGAAAGAAAGGCTCATCCTTGATGATGCCTCGGCGAGTGAGGATTCACATTAGCACAGCCTTACATTACTTACAGGGATCTTTTCCATAAAATTCATATATACCAATAGTTTAGCTAACCATGTTTACTGGAAAAAGTTGAAGCGCAGGCAATACTTGCTGTGCACCCAGGGTAAAGATTGACTATCCACCCGCGCTAAAATCTATCGTTCTTAGGCACTACAGCAGCAGGCTTATACCTTCTCCGTGCACAACGCCGGGTTCTTCTTTACAATCACATTGCTGACATGGAAGTCAATTGCTTTGCTCCCGCTCTATCTAAGGGCTCCTCAAAGGCGACTATCAGTTAACTTGCCGCGGCTTTCATACTAGCGGCCAACAGTGGACATTCATTAACAGATATAGAGGAAACTAGGGAAGGTGCGATCAAGCCACTCGTACGCGTAAACCGACCATTTTCTCTTTCTCGAATTTTCTGATTCCGAGATTTTGAATCATTGTGGCCGAATAACTGCCGAATTTGCCCGTTTCAGGCCCTTTATCTGGGCTACTCCCAGATTTTAGGCACACTGGTGCTGCTTGCTCCTCAACATCTGGTCAACCCGAACAAGATTGGCAAGTGCGAATAACATCGCTAGCTGGTTGTCGTTTTTCATCAAGCCTTTGTACCGCGCTTTCACGAAACCAAACTGGCATTTGATGATGCGAAACGGGTGCTCGACTTTGGGCCTGATGCTGGCTTTCAAGAACTCCGTTTTT
>NZ_AUBZ01000023.1 GCF_000429505.1 Aliagarivorans taiwanensis DSM 22990
GTGGAAAACCGAAAGACTTGATGTTCCATAGTGACCAAGGAAGCCACTATACCAGCCGACGCTTTCGCCAACAGCTCTGGCGTTACCAGATAAAACAGAGCATGAGTCGACGCGGTAACTGTTGGGATAATAGCCCGATGGAACGCTTCTTCAGAAGTTTAAAAACAGAATGGATACCGATGACCGGCTATCGCAGTATCAGTGAGGCACAGAGTGAGATATCACGATACGTAACGGGCTATTACAGTCAGCTCAGGCCGCATCAATATAACGGCGGGCTGACACCCAATGAGTCAGAGCGAAGGTACTGGCTTGAATACAAAACCGTGGCCAATTTAACTTGACCACTACACATCGATCATTCTTTCTCCTGATGTGTAGCATTTTGCGCTGTAGAAAAAGAGGGGAAGTCTTGCCGATAGCCGCCCTATTCAGCTAGGCCGAAAAAGTTAGCGTAGCAGCCAATCAATCTAGCCTAATACCACCGGTAGAAAAGGAACGCTCTCACACTTGCAGGCCCTAACCGATGACAATCCCCGACCAACTGCTATCATGGCCGCTGGTTTAACTGCATTCTGAACAACACATGGCTTACATCCCTAAACAATACGCCAGCTTAGAGCGCGGCTATCGCGAGCAGGCTTTGAAACTCTTTCCTTGGGTATGCGGTCGCTGCACCCGCGAGTTTGTTTACTCCAACCTGCGCGAGTTAACCGTGCATCACATCGACCATGACCACAGCAATAACCCTGCCGACGGCTCGAACTGGGAGCTGCTGTGCCTGTATTGTCATGATCATGAGCACTCGAAGTACACCGAGGCCAAGCAATATGGCTCTACAGTAAAAGCAGGTGAGGATCTGGAGCGCGAGCAGGCCACCCACAATCCTTTCGCCGACCTAAAAGCACGGATGGCAAAAGGTAAGTAGCGCCAAACCCAGGAAAAACAAAGGGGCGAACATCGCCCCTTTTGATTAATCCCTTCTACCAACTACTGATGGCCGATGATGACCGCCATTTCGTCCCCTTCGGTATAGGGCCTTCCCCGCAAATCGCGTGAACTTCACTGACTTAACGCTTCCCCATAAAAGGAGACACCAGAATATGTACCAACCAGTGTAGAAAGATGAGATAAAACAAACCCAACAAGGCCGCAAACCAACCTGCAAATATCGTGCCGCAGCAGCTCACGGCGCGGTCAAGAGTAGGTTGGCTGTCGTCATAGGTGGGCAAAGGATTGGAGCTGGGGCTGTAACCAAACTCTCTGGTTCCCCAAGCATACCCTGTTACCAAGCTAAATAACGCCCCTAAGAACCACGTTACGTAGCTCATTGTCCACCATCCCGTAGCCATGTTAATGGCCACTATGACAAAAAAGCCAACAAGTGCTAAGAATGCGCAGTCGGGCTTCTCCTTAAACCACTGAGGCTTAACCACACTGATCATCCACAACAGCATGATTAATGAAGCACTAAAGCGAAGTAAGGCTGGCACCTCATCCAGCGCCCCCCAAGTAAAGATAAAAGCTAAATGTAAGATGGCGATGGCGCTAACAGAGGTCAAGCTCGTACCGAGTAAACTCCATATAGGCTTTCTTGAACGGGAGAAGATCAGAACGCCAACCAACAATACGCCAGGAAACAGCCAAAAGCTGTGAACGCCAAGCTCAACGGCAGCGAGCACATAAGCGACATCGAGGTTGCTTATCACTAAATAGTTAGCAGCTAGCAGTAACAAGCTGAGTACAGCCACTAAGCTATTGAAAGCGAGATTGGAAAGAAAAATTGGGCTGTAGTCTAGCAGGTACTTGAGTTTGGCTTGCTGCTCATCGTCCAAGCTTTCTTCAAAACTTTGTCGTTGTTCCTCAGTCAGGCTTTCCAAAAAAGGAAGGAGCTGGCGCCCAGGTAAACGCCCTAAGAAGCGAAGCTGTCTTTCCGGCTCTCGAGAGAGAAATATCTCCTGCTGTTCTGCAAGAGACATTCGAGAAAGCAGCTTTCTAGTACGATGCGGCGCAAAGCTGGCTAGAAGATTAGAACGATCTGTCGCGCTCCAATCTTTCCAGCGATTATTGGAAGAATTTGTTTCAGACATCAACTCGCTCCTAAGAGAGTTTCGTGAATAGATGAAATATCTAGGAGAGATTATTAACAATACCAGAAACCACTACCAATCATCTTTTTATCAGTTAAGCATCACAACATTAAGGGCGCGAACCTAAGAAAACCCCAAGCAAGACCCATTACCTAACCCAACACATACCCCAATCCTAAAATCACCGGCCCCGCCACCAAAAAGCTATACAACCAACAGGTATTCGCCACATCCTGATCCAGCCGATAAAGCAGCGATGGCACGGTCGCCATAAACCCGGTCGGCATGGCGCTGAGCATCAAGCACACCCCCGCCAGCAGTCCATCGTAGGCGCCCCATAAGTCAAACACCGTTAGCAGCCCCGCCACAAAGCTGAGTACCAGTAGCGGGCGCAGCACGGACAAGCGCAGGGCAATCGGTGCCCAGGCTTGATTACCACGGGTGTTAAAGGTCAGCCCCACCGCAAATATCATCAAGATAGCCGACATGGGCACGGTCCAGGGGATCACCTCGGTAATCCATGCCGGCCGGGGAATGCCGGAAAGGTTTAGAGCAAAGCCAAGGGAAATCACGGTGAGCATCAGTAGGAACAGCGGGTCGCGCCATATTGAGCGGCGCGCTGGGATATCATCAGCCAGGCTGCTGCGCCGGGCGAAGGGGAAGACCCAGCCAAAGTACATCAGCTCCTCACAGAGCTTGTAGATGGCCAGTAGCGCCACCCCACTCTCGCCAAACAGTAAGAACACCACCAAGTTGCCGAGCGAGCCCCAGTTGTAGATGGCGGCAATCGGCACCATCGCGCCGGTTTGCTGGGGACTGAGCTGATAATGGCGCGATAGCGCGAAGGCCAACAATACCCCCACAACCACCGCCATAACGCCAAATAGCGGCAACAGCAGCAGGCTGCGCTCGATATGCTCGAGCTGCCACAGGGCGTTGAATACGGTAAAAGGGATCAGCACGCCAAGGGAGAAGCGGCTGAGGATTAAACCAATAGACTTACAGCGGGACTCGCTCAGCCAACGCTGGCTACCCTGCCCCAAGATAAAACCGATAACCACTACTACCAATATCGGCATTGTGAGGTCCTTACTACACGGTGATAACGTCGATCCCCAAGGCTTCGAACTGGGCTTTGGTCTCAGGCGCGATGGCCTTGTCGGTGACTAGGGTATCGATGCGTTGTGCTTCCAGCACGCGGTTAAAGCCAATCCGGCCCATCTTGCTGGAGTCTACCACGGCGATGACCTTCTGTACGCACTTGGCCATCACGTCGGTAATCGCATAGCCCTCGTTGAAGGTGGTAATGCCCTTATCCGGGTCGATGCCATCGGCGCCGACAAACAACACGTCGGCCTGTACGTTCTGCAGGCATTGCTCGGCCTGGTAGCCATGCAGCGATTTGGTTTTGCTACGGTAGGTGCCGCCGACAATTACCAGCGTCATCTCTGGAGCGTCCATGAGCGCCGATGAGGCCGGTAGATTATTAGTGACCACGGTATAGCCGCCACTTTTGGCCAGCTCTGCCGCCACTAAGTGGGTGGTGCTGCCGCTATCGATAATGATTGAATCGCCCTTGGTGACCAGTTCGGCGGCGGCCATGGCGATGCGCTGTTTGGAGTCTTTGTTGATGTCGTAGCGACTTTCGATGTTCTGTTCTTGCTCTTTTTGCGAGAGCGGTAGCGAGTGCAGTGCTTGGGCACCGCCGAAGAAGCGTTTCAGTTTACCTTGCTGCTCCAGTAGCTTAAGGTCGGAGCGAAGGGTCACCTCGGAGGTGTCAAACATGCTGGAGAGCTCTTTCACTTCCACCTGCTCACGCTGGGTTAACAGCTCCAGGATCTTCTCTCTACGCTTTAATGGGTTCATCTACTAACCTTCTGCAACCAACTCACTGTGTACAATCTATGTCTGCTCTTTATCTTAAGAGCAGCCTCGGCATTCCCGCCGGATTCTTTCGATTGCCTTCAAATTCCTTGAAAGGCAGTTTACCCGATAAGTGATTGAAGTAAACTGCCATTTAATGAAAGTATCAATGACAAGACTAGGCGGATTTACGAGGCAGGTTCACGAGGCGATAGTGCCATCTAAATCCCACAGGTCTTCCCAGCCTTTAGAGCCTTCCCACAGGAATACCTGGCCTTTGATCAAACGGTTATTAGCGTCGATCTTGGCCAAATCCTGCATCTCCTGATCGGTGAGCGGGTGCTCGGTCACGCTGCGCAAATTGGAATAGTACTCGTTCTCTCTCACGGAGAAAGGAATAGGTACGTGGCCGCGCTGCACCGCCCACTTGATACAGATAATTGCCGGATGCACGCCCAAGCGCTTGGCCGCAGCCTGCACCACCGGATGCTCGATATCCACCAAGTCCTCGGCGGTCTTATCGCGATCCGGGCGAGTTGGTGAGCCAATCGGGCAAAAGCCGATGGGCACGATATCGTTAGTGGTAAGGTAGTCGAACATTGCTTGCTGTTGGAACAGTGGATGACACTCCATCTCGCTCACCGCAGGCTTTATCGCGGCATCGCGCAGCACCAATTCCAGCTTGGGAATGGTCATATTGGAGGTGCCAATGGCTTTCACCAGCCCCATCTCCACCAGTTGCTCCATCTGCCGCCAGGTCTTCATAAAGGCCTCGTGGATGTAGGGCGTGGCATCGGGGCTACGGGAGTCACCATCACAGCCAATCGGGTGGAAGTTAGGGAATGGCCAGTGCACCAAGTACAGGTCCAGATAGTCCAACTGCAGGTCCTGCAGCGATTGCTTGCAAGAGGCAATCACGTTGTCGTGCTGGTCGTTCCATACCTTGGAGGTGATGAATAGCTCTTCACGGGGAATCGCAAAATCTTGCTGAGCCCGCACCAATACCTCGCCAATCTGCTGCTCGTTGCCATAGATAGAGGCGCAGTCGATCAGCCGGTAGCCGGAGCGAAGCGCGCCGTATACCGCCTCAGAGACTTCCTCGGGGCCAAAGCGGTCCGAGCCGAAGGTGCCCATACCGATGGCCGGCATCGCTGCGCCAGTGCGAAGTTGTTTGGTGGGAATAAGCGATTGAGCGACCACCATATCTGTTGTTATTGTCATCTTTCCTCCTCAGCCCCCGGCAGTGCCGGGGGAGTCATGACCACTGCAAGTTAGGCTTAGTAGAGAACTGCAACCGCTTCTGGGCTATCAATATTGTCTTTAGTCACGTACACCACACCGGTGTCGATGTAATCGGCGATCTTCTCACCTTGCAGGATTTTAGCGACGGCTTTCACGCCCTCGTTACCCATGCCGTAGGAAGATTGCACTACCGCGCCGTGCAGCACGCCATCGCGAACAAACTGTTGGATGTCGGAGTTACCGTCAAAGGCAACCGCCACAATCTTGCCAGCATAACCACGCTGCTCGATGGCGCGCGCCATGCCCACTGCGGTAGGTTCGTTAGACCCGAAGATACCCACTAGGTCGCTGTTCGAGGCCAGTACGTCCACGGTTTGGTTAAGCGCGGTGGCCATATCGGCGTTGGAGTAGAACGGACCAATCACTTCGTAACCCGCCGCTTCGATGGCCTCCTGGAAGCCGCCATCGCGGTCCATGGCCGAGCCTGAGCCGGCAGTAAAGCTCATCATGGCAATCTTACCCTTGCGGCCATCCAGCGCGGCAATCATCTGCTCGGCAGCTAGTTTACCGGCAGCGCGATTATCGGTAGACAGGAAGGACTGATGGTATTTGCCGTCGTCGTTCAGGCCGGAGTCAATCAGCGCTACTGGCACGCCGCGCTCCCAGGCCGCTTTCAGAGCTGGCACTAGCGCGTTCGGGTCAGTTGGGGCGACCACCAAACCGGCGACACCACGGTTCAGCGCGTTTTGAATCATGTTCACCTGCTCGTCCACGGCGGTCTCGGCAGCCGGGCCCTGGAAGGTGACGTTGTACTCACTTAACTCGTTACCTGCATCGGTGGAACCACCGCGTACGTTCTGCCAGAAGTTGGAATTCTCGGTTTTCACCACTACTGCGATTTCCTTGGCGGCAGCCATGGCGGAGGTACTCCAGCCAAAGGTACTCATACACAAAGCAAGCGTTGCTATCGTAGCTATTTTATTGACTTTCATGCCTTTTATATCCTTTTTGGTTTTTTCTGTAGGGTTTTTCGGTTTATTACCAGAGTGCGTCCGATACTGGTCGTACGCGACGGTAGCGACAATCACGCCACCAATAACAATCTGTTGAACAAAGAAGCTGACGCCGTTCATATTTAGGCCATTACGCAGCACACCGATGATGAACGAGCCAATCACGGCCCCTGCCACGGTGCCCACGCCGCCCATCAGCGAGGTGCCGCCAACCACAGCCGAGGCAATCGCATCCAGCTCGGCCATCACGCTGCCGTTGGGCTGAGCGGTAACCAGACGGCTGGCGATAATGATGCCTGCCAGGCCTGCTAAGGCGCCGGAGGCGGTATACGCGACCATCTTCACCTTGTCGGTATCGATACCCGAGAGGCGGGCTGCTTCTTCGTTGGAGCCAATGGCATAGAGGTAGCGGCCGATGCGGGTACGCTTGAGCACGAAGGCAAACAGCGCCACCACAATCAGCATCACGATCACCGGATAGGGAATGCCGGCGAACTTGACCAGCGGGAAGCCGTTCTCGCCGATCTCTACCATGCGAAATAGCGCGCCGTTGCCCAGATAAGAGAAGGACTCGGGCATGCCAGATACGGGCGCGGCGTTGGTGATATACAGCGCCACACCGCGCGCCATCATCATCATGCCAAGGGTGGCGATAAACGGTGGCAGGCGCAGCTTGGCCACAAACAGGCCGCTAATCAGGCCACAGCAGCCGCCAGTTAACACGCCCACCAGCATGCCCAGTGGCACCGGCAGACCCGCGTTTACCGCCATCGCGGCAGTCACGCCGGAGAGGGCCATCACCGAGCCAATCGACAGGTCGATACCGCCGGTGATAATGGTCAGCATCACGCCGATACCGATGATGGTAATGGTGGAGGTTTGCAGCCCCACGGTCATGATGTTGCTCATGGTCATAAAGTGTTGGCTGGTTAGCGAGAACACCACCAACAGTGCGAACAGGCCGCCCAGCGAGGCAAGCTTTTGCAGCATGGCTTTTTGTTTTTCACTCATTAGATCGCCTCCTCTAGCTCGGGAAACATGTTCTTCACCCCTGTTGCGTATTGCATAATCTCTTCCTGATTGGTTTCCGGGGTGTTCAACATCGCTGTCATCTGCCCCTCCTTCATCACAACGACCCGGTCAGACATGCCGAGCACCTCTGGCAACTCGGAGGAAATCATGATTACCCCAACTCCTTCGCTGGCCAGTTCATCCAGTAATTGGTAGATCGCGTATTTTGCGCCGACGTCGATACCGCGAGTCGGCTCATCGAAGATCATCACCTTGGCATCGCGGAACAGCCATTTGCCAATCACCACCTTCTGCTGGTTGCCGCCGGAGAGGTTGTTCACCAGCTGCTCCACCGTGGGGGTTTTGATGGCCATCTTGTCGATAAAGGTGTTGGCAGCCTCTACTTCCGCCTTGTGCGATATCACGCCCATGCTGTTGCTCACCTTGTCCATGGAGGCCATGGTGGTGTTCTCGCGGATACTCATCTTGACCGCCACACCGTTAAGCTTGCGGTCTTCCGAGAGGTAGGCGACCCCGGCTTTAATGGCATCGGAGGGCTTGCGAATCATCTGCTTCACCCCATGCACCAAGATATCGCCTTGGGTTAACTTGTCGGCGCCGAACAAAGCCCGGGCTAGCTCGGTACGCTTGGCACCGACCAGCCCGGTAATCGCTAGGATCTCGCCCTTGCGCAGGTCAAAGTTCAGCGGCGCGAATACCCCGGCGCGGGCCACGTTCATGGCCGAGAAGATCAGGTCGTCGCAGATCTTTGCTTGCTTGGCCGGGAAGTGGTTATCGAGGGTACGGCCGACCATCTTGGCGATGATCTCGTCCATGCTAATTTCGTCGAAGCGGTGGTTCGAGACATACTGGCCATCACGGAAGATGGTGATATGGTCGCAGATCCGCTTCAGCTCGTTCATCCGATGGGAGATGTAGACAATCGCCACGCCCTTGGCGCGCAGTTTGTCCACCAGCTCGAATAGCGCGTCGATCTCGCGGTCAGTGAGCGCCGAGGTGGGCTCATCCATAATCAGGATTTCCACATCGAAGCTCAGCGACTTGGCGATCTCCACCATCTGCTGCTTGGCCACCGACAGGGTGTTCACGATGTCGGTGGGCAGCACATCGATGTCGAACATCTTGAGTAGTTCGGCGGCTTTGCGCTGCATGGTGGGGTAGTCAATCAGTCCGTTCTTGAGCGGCTCGCGAGCAAAGAAGATGTTCTCAGCCACCGACAGATGCGGGATCAGATTCAGCTCTTGGAAGATCATCGAGATCCCCGCCTGCTGCGCCTCCAGCACCGAGCTAAAGGCCCGCTCCTCACCCTTGTAGGTAATACAGCCTTGGTCGGCCTGGTGCACGCCAATCAGCACCTTCATCAGGGTGGATTTGCCGGCCCCGTTCTCGCCCATCAGCGCGTGAACCTCGCCAGCGCGCAACTGAATGTGCACATTGTCGAGCGCCTGAACCCCGGTAAAGGCCTTGGAGACTCCGCTCATGGTCAGTATTGGACTACTCATGGTCATTCCTTAACTTGCAGCGCGTTTAGTTAGTTGGCGTAACGCCTTTTTTTAGTAATAAATTTCCGTACTTACGGGTAGTGCCAGTGACCACCACACAGCTGGCACTTTGGGTGCGGTCGTAGAACTCGAAGCGTTCTACTGAGTAGAGCTCGGTGCCTTTGGGTAGCGCCCGCTGGTACTCATCGAGCAGCCCTTCTGGGTAGCGGTCATCACCCACGGTCTTCATTACCACCGCCTTGTCAGGCACATATTGGTCAAGCTCGATAAGCTCACAGATGGCGGCCGCCAGCTCCGAGACCTCGCAGCCACGCGCCTGAATCACCGTCTGGTTACAGCTATGCGCTGGGAAGTGGATGTCGCTGAGTACCAACTCATCGCCGTGGCCCATGCGGGCCAGTTGATAGAGCAACTCAGGGGGAATAAGTGGGCTGATTCCTTTTAACATGTCGGCTCCTATAAGCGTCCGGCGCTGCCGCAGATATCGATTTTCTGTTTGATGACGTTGGCCATCGCCAGCTTGGCTTCCACGTTGTAGACCCGTGGGTCGTTCACCGAGGGGTCATCCTGGAACACTTGCTTGAGGGTGTCGGCGTAGGCAATCTTCAGCTCAGTAGCAACGTTTACCTTGGCAATCCCCATACTCACGCAGCGCCGCACATCTTCGGCCGACACTCCAGAAGCGCCGTGTAGCACTAGCGGAATCGACACCAATTCAGCAATCGCTTGCAGCCGTACAAAGTCCAAACGCGGCTCTTCCTTATACAGCCCGTGGGCCGTACCAATCGCGACTGCCAGCGCATCGATGCCGGTGCGATCGACAAACTCGGCGGCTTGCTGCGGGTCGGTATAAGGCTCTGCAACATGGTCGACAATCAGGTCGTCTTCTTGGCCGACAAGCTGGCCTAGCTCCGCTTCTACACTACATCCATAGCTGTGACAAAGTGCCACCACGCGTTGTGTGAGGTTAACGTTTTCCTCGAAGCTAAAATGAGAGCCGTCTATCATCGCCGAGCGGATCCCGCCTTGAACTTTGGTCGCAATGTCTTCGATATCGGTGTGATGATCGAGGTGCAGTGCTACCTGCATGCCACGCTCGTTGGCGGCGGCATTGACCAAGGCGATCAGCTCGCTGGTGCCGGCATATTGATAGGTGGAAGGCGTGCCTGCCAGAATCACTGGCGACTCCATTTCCCGGGCGGTATCCAGTACGCAGTGCACCGACTCCAGGTTATGGATATTAAAGGCGGGAACGGCATACCCTCCCTTGCGCGCCTGCTCCAACAAGTATTTGGTATGCGTCAAGCTCATGCTTGCTCTCCCCATTTGAGTAAAATTTTTCCGGCCGGGTTACGGCCATCCAGTGCCAGAACCTGCTGGCTGTAGTTATCCGGTGCTAATACCTGATCCACCAGCAGCTCGGTGTTGATTTGATTGTTGGCAAACAGCTCTTTGGCGATCTGCCATTCCATGCCGGGATACGGCGCAGAGTAGTTCATCCACGAGCCGCTAAGGTTGAGCTCTTTACGGAGAATTTGGCCGAACTCTTGATGGCTCATCTGCAGGTCTTGGTGCAGGGTGCCAATCAGCGCGATGGTGGCGCGAGGCCCGGCTATTGCTAGACATAGCTTAACGGTGTCCGGATGACCGGCGGTCTCCAGCAGCAACTGCGGTGATTGCTCTGGGTTAGCGATGCTGTCGGCGCTCTGTTCGGTGCGCGAGTTAATGCACTGATCAGCGCCTAAGGTCGCCGCCTTATCTAGCTTGGCATCGTCGATGTCGATGGCGACCACACTGGCCGCGCCCAAGGCTTTGGCTGCTTGCACCGCCAACAGGCCGATGGTGCCCACCCCAACTACCACCACTTGCTTGCCCTCGCAGCCGCCGTTCATCAGCATGGCGTGCAGGCTCACGGTAAGTGGCTCAAAGAAGGCCCCTTCCAGCGAGCTAACGCTGCCGTCGAGTTTGAAGCAACACTTGGCGGGCACTTGCACGTACTCAGCGTTCGCCCCCTGTACCCGCGAGCCGACAAAGCTGTAATCCTTACACAGGCTGTAGCGCCCGGCGCGACACTCGCTGCACTCGCCGCAGGGAACTAAAGGAGCACAGGCGATGCGATCGCCCAGTGCCAGCCCTTCTACCTCGGCGCCAAGCTCAACCACTTCACCTGAGAATTCATGCCCTAACACGATGGGATAGAAATGCGCACCGTTGTGGAAAATGCGGGGCAGATCCGAGCCACACAGACCCGAGTAGTGCACCTTCACAATTACTGCATCAGCAGCGGGCTCTGGTTTGGCTATGTGGGTCAGCTCTAGTTTTTTATTTGCTTTCACGGCAATACTGAGCATTGATGATTCCTTTTCGAAGACTCTTTCATTGACAAGATAAAAACTTTCGATACCTTGTAAATTAGATCCAATGACTTTCGTTTTCTATCTTTATCTTTCGAAAACTGTTGTTTGATCACATTTATCGTCGCTTTTTTGTTCACACTAGTAAGCGACAGACTGAATCAACACGGACGGAAACATGTATCTGGGAATAGACTGTGGAACACAGGGCACCAAAGCGCTGCTGTGGCATAAAGGACAGGTAATTGGCGAAGCCTACCAGCCTCACCAACTAGTAAGTAAAGACGATGGCACCCGTGAGCAGGCGCCTGCGCAGTGGTTTGAGGCGCTAATCCAAGCAGCACAACAAGCCATTAATGAGAGTGGCTTCCCCGCCAAGCAACTTAAAGGCATTGGCGTCTCCGGTCAGCAACATGGCCTGGTGATCCTCGATGAGCGGCAACAGCCACTGCGTGATGCAATATTGTGGTGTGACACCCGCCCCGAGCAAGCCTTGAAAGATTTCGAAAGTCGTTATGGCTTAAATTTTCCCGCACAACTGGGGATCCCGGTGCCGGTAGCCTTTACCTTGGGCAAGCTGTTATGGGTTAAGCACCACCAGCCTGCGCTGTTTCAGCGCATCGCCTACTTGATGCTGCCCCACGACTACCTCAACTTCCGGCTAACCGGCAACTATACCGCGGAGCCGGGTGATGCCTCGGGGACCGGCTTTTTCGATACCCAGCTCCGCGAATACCAGCGCGACATTCTCGGGCTGTTGGATCTGCCGGCAGGCTTTCGTCTACCAGAGCTTATCGACTCAGAGCAAAGCTGTGGCCGGGTGACCAAAGAGGTGCAGGCGCTGCTGGGCTGTGGGCCGGAGGTGATCGTCTCCAGTGGCGGGGGCGATAACATGATGGCAGCGATCGGCACCGGGAACGTCGCCCCCGGCCTGCTGACCATGAGCCTTGGCACTTCCGGCACCGTCTATGGCTACAGCGAGCATCAGCTGGATGCCTCAACCCTTCCCGATCTAAATACCTTCTGCTCCTCCAGCGGTGGCTACCTGCCGCTGGCCAGCACCATGAACGTAACCACCGCCAACAACCAACTGCTGGCGCTGACCAACCATTCAGTCAATGACTTTGACCAACTACTGGCTCAGGCCCCCATCGGCGCCGAAGGGCTGCGCTGCCTGCCGTTCTTTAACGGCTCGCGCCTGCCCAACCTGCCCGATGCCAGCGGCGCACTATTGGGCATGCGCGCCAATAACCTAAGCCAAGCCAACCTGCTGCGCGCCGGCGTCGAGGCGGTCAGCTACAACCTGGTGAAAGGGGTGGAGGTGCTCAAGCAAGCTGGGCTGACGTTCAACGCCATCCGCCTGATTGGCGGCGGCGCCAAGAGCCCGCTATGGCGACAGATGCTGGCGGATATCTCCGGCCTTCCAGTATCGGGCTTGGCGGTGGGCGAAGCGGGCGCCTTGGGCGCAGCCCTGCAAGCCTGCTGGGCTCGTAGCAACCTGCATCGCCGTGGGCTAACCATCAGCGAGCTTTGCCAACACTATATTCAAGAGCAGCCCAACAGCCAGGTCGCGCCACAGTCCAATCAGGACTACCAGCAGCACTACCAGCAATATCACCAGTTGCTGGATGACTATGTCGGGCACTACCAGCACCAGTTTGTTTAGCGCTTGACCCAAACGTACAAAACGAAAAAGCCGTGCTATCGCTGCACGGCTTTTCTATTAGCGAGCCCTAAACACTCAGTGCTTTAAGCACTCTCTGATAAAGCCCTTAAGCACTTTCGGACAAGACTGGAACTTGCTGCCCTTCACAGGCAAAGCGGTACTCCGCCAGCACTTCTTCAATCTTGGACAAGATAATCTCCTGCGGCGTTGCCTCCAGCTGGCCGGTGAGCACCAACTTGTACTGGCTCGGCAGGTATTGGCTGAGTAGCCCCAATGGAATACTGCAGGCGCTGAGGTTGTCGTTCATTCGGGCGATGGCCGACTCTATCTTATCGTCGGTCCAGTAGTAGCGGATCCTATCGGACAGGCTGTAGCCAAGCTGCACCAAGGCGTGGGAATAGGTTTGGCTGTAGTAGTCTTGCCAGTACTGGCGGTTATCCAGCAGCACTTGGTTGATCACCTCTTTAAGGTGGCTCTGCTTGGCCGGGTCGACGATCTGTTTCTCGATTTCGGCCAGCGCAAAAATAGCTTCGCGCATGGCAAAGGTCAGCCACGGCCCGACTTTGAGGATGGCGAAGTGGTCCTCAACCATCTCCTGCAGATGCTCACGGGTTTGATAGTCGGTGGAGTGAGCCTCGTACAGATACGGGGTCTCTTCGATAAAGCGCGACAGGGCCTGAGCATTCTCACGCCGATAGTGGATCACATTGGAGTGGTCGAACTCCACCGCAGGCTGCACTACAACTCCCACTACCCGCTCTAGCGCCGAGTAGATGCCCGCCTCTTCAAAGGCCTGCTTGTGGGTTTCGATGGTGGAGCGAGCATCACACACCTCTGTGACATGCACGCTCTCAATTGCCTCTTTTTCGCCACCGGGTACCGGTACCTCGGTGCCAATCACATAACACAGCTGGCGCTTTTGCTCCTCGGTGGCGGTGCGCTCGACAATATAGGCCAGCCGTGCTGCCCGCCGTGCCACCTCCATGGGCGGCAGGGGCACCGGGTCGTCGGCACAGGACATCGATGCATCGAGGTGGATCTTGGAAAAGCCAGCGCGCACGTAATCTTCAATCAAGCGCTCAGATTTGAGCATGGCCTGCTCGGCAGATTCTTTTTGCCAGCAATTTGGCCCCAGATGGTCGCCACCGAGCACTAAGCGCTCCAGCGGAAAGCCCTCTTCTTCCGCGATCTGATGGACAAAGTCCACAAAATCGCGCGGCACCATACCGGTGTAGCCACCGAATTGATTGACCTGATTGGAGGTCGCCTCAATCAACGCGACCGCATCGCTATACTTCTCGAAACGCAGTACCGCCCGGATCACATTGGGATGCGCCGAACAGATGGAGCAGATCCCCCCACCCAAGCCCGCTTTATGTCTTGCCACGATATCCTTCATGCCTTACCTCTTCCTAATGCAACTTTCGTTATCTTTCGTTTATTTTTGACCCATTCGCGCAAAAAGTAAACATTCGACAATAACAAAGATGAAGGTTTGTGGGTGTTGCCCAACATACTGGGGGTTTGGCAATGGATGCTGTTATACCAATCTACATAAGTAACTGATCATTCTTGCTGGTTAAAATCATCGATGACAGCGTCAACGCTTTTGTAATTAGTCCACTAGTTACGGCAAGCGCCTCCTTGTCCTCAATGATTTTCCCTGCGCAATATCTGATCATTAACTTATCCAGATTGGTATTAGCGGTTTGTAGAAAGGAGGAGAGAAGTAAAGCAGGGAAGGTATCAGGCCGCTTCAGCATTCGAAGCGACCATGCGACATATACCCGAACAACCACAAGGTGTTCGGGTGTAGAGGGTTAACGGCTAGCGCGGATCCGCAAGCGCAGACCGATAACCAGCAACAGCCCGATTGCCATCAACAGCAGTGATGAAGCACCGTTGTTGAAGGCCGCGAAAATGCCGCCACGACTAACGCGCAATGTTTGTGTATCAAGCAGTTCGCCTGCTAGAAAGCGGCTTTGCTGATAGTCGCCCGCCGCGAGTTCGCCAAGCTCCAAGATCGCCCAGCCCTGCTCAATTTCCTCTTGGGTGAGTAGCCTCGCCACATTCACCGCATAGTTACGCAGCCACGCTGGCGCATTGTCATCGACCACGATATGCACCCGGATCTCGCTGCCGACCTGAATCTGCTGCTGCGCCAAAGATGTCAAATCAAACAACAGCTGCGCCGGCTGTTCCGGCTGTGGCCTTGCGATGTCGGGGAGTGCGATGTCGGGGAGCGCGATGGGCTGCTCGGGAAGCTGCACCCACTCGCCTGGTGCTTGGCTGAAACGTAACACCACTATCGCAGGATCGTGATCGGAGGAGCGATAAGGGTCATCAAACTTCTCAAAGGCTTTGGTGTTTCTGCGCTCGTACTCAAACCAGGTGGACTCCACCGAGTTAATCGCCCAGTCGGTGCCATCGATGATGTAGGGCATCAGCGCGGGCTCGGCCAAGAAGTAATCGAGGGAGCCGACAATGTCGTTGAAGGCATAACTGAAAGAGCCCGGATGCATACTCTGGATAACGTTCACATAGCCATAGGACTGCTCAATCAAAGCGCCATGCTCGCCGTGTAGTGGCGCACCCGAGGATTGATCGCCTCCGATATAGGTATCGCGGGCGGCATGGATAGAGTAGTCCGCGGGCGCATGCTCGCGGTTGGTGAGCACCATGATGGCGTCTTCGCCAGCATAGGAGTTGAGATCGCCCATCAGGATCTTATAGCCATCAAACTGCGCCATCTGCTCGCCAAGCTGGTAGGCCGCCGACACCCGAAAGTTCTCACAAGATCCTTGCAGATCTGGGTCACCATTTTGCTGATCATCCTCCCAACAGCTTGAGCCCTTCGATTTGAAGTGATTCACCGCAATGATAATGGTTTGCTCGCTGCTAGGCAGACGAAAGCTTGCCACTACCGTGTCGCGCTGCTTGGCGCGTTTAAACTTACCGTTACCCAAGTCGACATGCTGCTGGGGCAACTCGATGGTGTCAAAGCCCTCCAATGCCACCACCGAAGGGCGGTAGATGGCGTGGTTGGTGATCACATCCCGACCGATGTAATCAACACCCGGCTTGCTTAGGATTTGGTAGTGCTTGGCGGGCGGCAACTGCTGATTGAGCTTGGAGACTAAGTCGAAGATGGCCGAGCCCTCGTCAAAGCCGTTGTTCTCCACTTCAATCAAGCCAACGATATCGGCATCGATGGCCAGCAAAGCATTCACGATCTTGGCGCTTTGCTGGGCGAACTCTTGCTCGCTGGCAGCTCCTCGGCTGTCGCCAAAGGGGTTGGGGTTGCCGCCAAAATCCGAGTTGAAGTAGTTGAGCACGTTAAAGCTGGCAATGGTTAGTTCGCCATCTTCACGTAGCTTCGGTTTGGCGCTGCGCGCGGCGTTATCGTGATTAAAGGTTGCCTGCTGGGCTTGGTTCATCACAAAAATGCGGTACTCGTTAAAGGAGCGATTTAACGGGCCAATTAACCCTTCCCCATCAAGCGTGGCGCCTACCCGAACATAATCATCGGTCTGGCCTTCACCATTATTCAGGCCAAAGTCCGGATACCATGGCAGCACGCCTTTTGGCGCTTTGCTAAAGCTCTCAACCACCACCCGGCGGTCAGCGTTATCCTGGTGGCGCTGGTGCGCTTGCTCACTGCCGGGGGCAAACTCTTGATTGGGATGAACGTTAACGGCGCCATGCGCAATCACCATATTGCTGCGTTTAGCACTGTGGTCAAAGCCATAGGTGCGGGTCACATGCATGTCGGACTCTGCGGCAAACTGCACCAGCATGTTTTCATGGCGCTCTAAGGTGGCGCTGAAATTGGCGTCCTGCTCATGCGCAACGACTTCAATAGGGGGGATCTGAACATTTTTACGCCCGGTTGGCGCAACAATAGACGCCTTAAGCTGGGTCCAGTAGTAGTGCTCGTAGACCGGGCCATAGGCGAGAACCTCGTCGCCAACGGTCAGACCTTCGGTAAACCCGGGTACAAAGATCCCCTCCGAGGTTAGTGGGTTACCATCGCCCAACTCATCTTGCATAAAAAAGCCAACCAGCAGATCGCGCCCTAGGCTACTTTGCTGAATAGCGGTCACCACGCCCTTCACCACAAAACGCTCATCCGATTCAAACTGCTTAGCCGGAGGATTGGTGAAAGGAGAGAAGCGCCCCTCACCTTGTAGCTGCATGATCGTAGCGCTGATTGCATCATCCGGAATGCCTAGCGCATCGACGGAAACCAGCTCGTGTTGAGCAGTCGCGCCAGCGGAGCGCGGCTCTAAAATAGCGTCTGAAGAAACAACGTCAGCAACGCCCGGAAGCGATAACTGAAAAAGAATGAGCGAAGATAAGATTTTATTTTTCATACAGCTCCATTGAAATATCTATCTACCAAAACCCGATTAACCACCCGACAGCGGGGGATGACTGCCGTGAAGTATATGAGGTGAAAACGACGAGACGACAGAGGTCAAAGGCAGCCGTAGACAAAGGGCCGAGGGAGCTAGTGTAAGCCACTCGCTGTTAGCCCTAGTGAACTGCTTTAACATCAACGCCTTAGCTTTTCGGTCGCCAATATAGTTGACAATAAACTCAGTGTATACCGGAACTTTTGTGTCACAGGGACAAGTGAGCACTCGCTTGGCCTGCACCCGCTCCCCGCCTAAAAACTGGGGTTCAGAAAAGGATTAGCGCGCAATCGCTCAACCGCCAAGTCGATAAAGGCGCGGATCTTGGCGCTAGTTTTGCGCCCTTCAAGATGAATCACATGGATCGGCAGTACGGCTTCTTCGTACTCGCTTAACACGCTTATCAGGCTGCCCTTTGCCAGCTCCTCAGCAACTTGATAGGACATAAGACGGGTGATCCCAAACCCCTGCACCGCGGCATTTAAGGCCACGGCATTTTGGTTGCAACGTAGCTGTGGCTTGAGGGTAATCGCTTGCTTCTTCCCTTTGCCCGCGAACTGCCAAACATTGCTGGTCTCAGAGTTAATCGGAAAGATTATCCGATGCGCTGCCAGCTGCTCCGGGCTGGTCGGCACCCCATACTTGGCAAAGTAGTCAGGTGAGCCACAGATCATCCGCCGCACCTGCCCCACCTGGCTGGCATACAGGCCGGAGTCTTTGAGGTGGCCGATGCGCACCGCCACATCGATCTGCTCCTCCAGCATGCTGGTCAGGCGGTCGTAGAACAGCGCTTCTACCCTGACCTCTTGGTGCTGCTCCAGATATTCGCTGACTAGCGGCGTCACATACTTTTGGCCAAACAGTACAGGGGCTGTGACGGTGAGCTTGCCTTTTGGCTGGCTGTACACCCCAGAGACCGCGGCTTCGGCCTCTTCCAGCGCCTCCAAGATCTGCTTGCTGTCTTGCAAAAAGCGCGTACCCGGCTCGGTTAGCCGCACCAACCGGGTGGTGCGGTTAAACAGCTTCACACCAAGGCGCGATTCAAGATCGGCGATACAACGGGTGACCTTCGGTGAGGTCATACTTAGCTGGTGCGCGGCATTAACGAAGCTTTGCTGCCGAGCGACTTCCACAAATACCCGCATGGTTTCCAACTTGTCCATAGGACTCCTCCTTGAGTCGCTGCGTTTGTTACAGCCGCTTTACTACAAGCTCTTTGTTACAAGCTCTTTATTGCAGATAGTGAAATTATATCTTTCAATAATAGCCAATTATTTCAACAAAACGGCTCGCTATAGTTTCCTCAGACTTTCAATTAAGGAACTACAACGATGTCCAGACCACCGCTCCCGCCCTTTGATAAGGCCTCAGCAAGAGCCAAGATCCGCCTCGCCGAAGATGCCTGGAACAGCCGCGATCCACAGAGGGTTGCCCAGGCTTACACCGAGGATTGCCCATGGCGTAACCGCGCCGAGTTCGTTACAGGCCGTGCCCAGATCAAAGCCCTGCTTAAGCGCAAGTGGACCCGCGAACTGGAGTATCGACTGATTAAGGAGCTGTGGGCATACACCGACAATCGCATTGCGGTGCGCTTTGCCTATGAGTTTCGCGACGATTCCGGCCAGTGGTTTCGTGCCTACGGTAACGAGAACTGGGAGTTTGCCACCGATGGGCTGATGCAACGCCGCATCGCCAGCATTAACGAGCACCCGATTAGCGAAAGCGAACGCAAGTTCCACTGGCCTCTGGGCCGTCGCCCCGATGAGCATCCTGGGCTCAGCGAGCTAAACCTGTAAACCCACCCTGTGTACTGAGTAAGGAGACCACCATGAATCCACATTTTCCCACACACCACACACCGATCGTGCTGTATCGCAACCCACTCTCCGGCCACTGCCACCGGGTCGAGCTAATGCTGGCGCTGCTGGATCTGCCCTATCAAAGCGTTGATTTGGATATGGCCAATGGCGAACACAAGGGCAGCGAGTACCTGCGCAAAAACCCCTTTGGTCAGGTGCCCGCGATTGATGATAACGGCACCATCCTTGCCGACTCCAACGCGATTATCTGCTATTTGGCGGCGCAATATGGCGATGGCCATCCGTGGATGCCGAGCGCGCCGAAATACGCCGCCGAGGTGCAACGTTGGCTATCAGTGGCGGCCGGAGAGATAGCTAGTGGCCCCTGCGCGGCACGTTTGGTTACAGTATTTGGCGCTGGGCTCGACCACCCACTCGCCATCAAAAAAGCCCACGCGCTGTTTGCGATTCTCGAACCGCTGCTAGCACAGCAAGACTATTTAGTGGGCAATGCCATCACCCTTGCCGATGTGGCGGGCTATAGCTATATCGCCCACGCCCCCGAAGGCGGAGTAAGCCTGGAGCCCTACCCGGCCATTCGCGCCTGGCTGGCGCGTATCGAAGCGCAGCCGCGCTTTGTGGGAATGCAGCGCTCACCGCTTCCCGAAGCGACAGCCAGCTAGCCAAGAGGCCCTGTGATGATAAGACAGCAACGCTTTCATGCCGCAGAGATTGCCATTCAGCAGCGCGATGGGCTTAGCGAGGCCGATGCTGAGCGCCGGGCCAGTTTTATCCGCCCGGCAATGCCCGAGCAGCACCGCCAGTTCTTTGAAAGCTTGCCGTTTGTCATCCTCGGCCTTGCCGACCGGCAGGGCTACCCTTGGGCGCTGCCGCACTTTGCTCAAAACCTGGGTGAATTTGTGGGTCAACACGCGGGCCAATCACCCAGTGCTCAGCCCAGCCTTGGCCAAGCGCCGTTTATCGAATCGCCCAGCGCCACCTCCTTACAGCTGGCAGGTGCGCTTCCGCTGGTCCAGCAGCTCGCGCTAGATACCCGCCCCAACGCCAAAGTGGGGCTACTGGGTATCGAGCTGTCCACACGGCGGCGCAATCGTATGAACGGCCGGATCCAGGCTGCAAACACCAAGGGTTTTAGCATCACGGTCGAGCAAAGCTTTGGTAACTGCCCCCAGTACATTCAAACCCGCGCGCTTCGCTGGGTGAAGGCCACGCCAGCATCCCTCGATGCGATACCGATGGTAGTAAAGGACAAGCTCAGCGCCGAGCTTGTCCAGCATATCGAGGCAGCGGATAGCTTCTATATCGCCTCGCGCAGTGCGCAACTTGATGATTCATCCCACGAACTCCCCCAAAACGGTATCGATGCCTCCCACCGCGGCGGCAAGCCCGGCTTTGTTAAGGTTGAGGGCTGCACCCTGTCGTTTCCCGATTTCAGTGGTAACCGCTTCTTCAACACCCTTGGCAATATCGAGGCAGACGGGCGGGTTGGCCTGCTGTTTCCCGACTTTATCAGCGGCGATATGCTGCTGCTCTCGGGCCGCGCTCATATCAATTGGGACAAGCAGGCCATCGCGGCGTTTGCTGGCGCAGAGCGGATCGTCGAAGTGAGTATCGAGCGCCAACTGTTACTGCGCGATTATCTGCCACTGCGCGGTAAGCTCGATGAGCTCTCTCCTGCCCTACACGAAACGGGGAGCGGGCAACCTACCGCTGAGCAAGCCTTCACACCATTTACGCTGATCGATAAACAAATTGAGAGCCGCCATATCAGCTCGTTCTATCTAGCTCCGCAAGACAAGCTCAGCCGCCTTGAGCCCTTCAAACCCGGTCAGTCGATAGCCCTTAAGCTTAAGGTTGCCGGACATGCTCAAGCGCTGGTGCGCAACTATAGCCTGTCGCAGCCCGCCAATGGCGAATACTACCGAATCAGCGTAAAGCGCGAGGACAGCGGCGCAGTGTCTCAAGCCTTGCACGATCAGCTCTGCCTTGGCGATAGCGTGCAACTTGCTCGGCCAAGTGGACAGTTTTACTTGGCCGACTCAAACAGGCCAGCGGTATTAATTTCCGGTGGAGTGGGCGTAACCCCGATGATGGCCATGCTAGAGCAGCGCGCCCTTGATGCCGCCGCTGGCTTATCGGTGGCGCCACTGTGGTTTATCCATGCCTCACGCGATAGCAGCGAGCTCCCCTTCGCTAAGCCCCTGCGCGAGCTTAGCCAACAGCACGCTTGGCTTAATTTGCATATCGCGCTCTCGCGCCCGCTTCCCCAAGACAGGCTCGGGATAGACTTCGACAGCCAAGGCCGCCTAAGCGCGGACACCCTTAAGCCCCTGCTACCGAGAGGCGAGCAGGACTACTACCTATGTGGCTCGCTGGCGTTTATGCGCAGCCTATACCAAGACCTGCTCAAGCGAGGCATAGCCCGCCAGCGCATCCACTACGAGTTGTTTTCTGAGGGCTCGCTAGAAGAACAGGTCCCCGTTCAAACCGCCGAGCACGCTGAAGTCGAATTTGCCAAAAGCGACATAAGTGCAAGCTGGCAACCCAAGCACGGCAGCCTGCTCGATTTTGCCGAGCAACAAGGCCTTAGCCCCGAGCACAGCTGCCGCAACGGCAACTGTGGCGCCTGCGCCTGCAAGCTGACAGCGGGAAAGGTGGTCTACCCATCACGCCTGGGGTTTAGCCCTGCTGATGGCGAGGTATTGATCTGCAGTGCACGGCCTGCGTTGGGCAGCACAAAGATCGTGATTGAAATTTGATCCATCAGGCAGACTATGGCGGGCATTGAAAACCCAAAAGCCACTCTATTGAGTGGCTTTTGTCGATTCAGGACTTGTCTGTACGAGCCGCTATAAGAAATGGCTAGCTACAAGCTCCTTGATAGAAACCGACAGCAAAGTGTTGAAACACTTCCTCGCCATATTTAGAGACATACTTTTTGTAATAGTCGAACACAGACTGCTCGCCTTTTTTACCAATCTCAACCGGCTTGATTCGCGAATCAATCCATACTGAGCGGCGCTCATGGAAAAGGAAGTTACCGATGTGCGGATCAGTGTGGTAGTAACCTTTCGCATACAGTTTCCCAAGCTCTTGAGACCATTTTGCGACCATTCCACGAGTGACTTCGTCATCACCCTTCGCTATCACTTCTCGGGAATCAACAGAGCCAGCCAGAAACTCAGAACTCATTATGGCTTGTATCTTGGAAAATGGATTCAATACCACTCCCCAACCATAAGTTTTAGGGATATCGAAGCCAAGTCGTTCCAGCTTCTTCTGACTCTTAAACTCTTTGAAGGTCAGGTTGCGGAACAGTATGCGACTCTGAAGCAGCTCTTTTTTGATCCACTTGTAAGGCTTGCCCACGTAAGTAGGAGGGCTACGATGAAGCTTAACCAGTACGCTAGAGTCTCGAGAAAACAGAAAGCTGGTGTCGGAATTACCTTGTAAGGATGAGGCCAACGCAGGTCTGGTTAACGTAAAGTCAGACGCCAATGACTCAGGGACTTTGCCAAACCATAGAACGAAGAAGCTTTTTTCTGGAGTGTTTACACGTACGAGTTTCATTGCCCACCTTAGTATTCAGAGAAAAACACCGTCCGTTGGCAATCGGGGCGAACTTTAAACGATCTAGCCTTAGAAACTCAACACTTATGTCTAATTAGCTATATTTTACAAGGAACTCTGTCGGGCTGTCGCTTTAAGCAAGGACCTTTAAAAAGAGGGGAGACTAGCGATTATGGTCGACGATTTAACCTGCCACTAAGCCTTCAACTTTCAATCGCTCAAGGTAATCCTCTGACACTCCTCGAACCTCATCTGCAAACTCGCGCACCATCGGTGGAGATTGGCTGCTTTGCGGTAAGAAGAAGGCAAAATCAAACACGAAGTCGCTGGCCAGTGGCACCATCACCACATCATCGCCAATGTCGTGGCCGCTGAGAGGGTCAGAAATGGTATAGCCAAAGCCGCTGGCGACGATGCTACAGGCCTGTTGCGAGCTGGCCGTTTCGATGGTCGGCTTGGGCTGCAATCCAGCTTGGTTGAAGATGCTAACCAGATTGCGCCCTAGCAAGGTTTGCTGGGTAAAGCAGCTTATCAGCGCTTCGTCTTGCAAGGAGTCCAGGCTTAATTCACTGCGTTTGGCCAAGCGGTGGCCTTTTGGCAGGATAACCACCGCAGGCAAACTGGCAAAGCGTTCGGTCACGATGTCGGAATGCTGAGCGGGCAAGCGCCCAAGACCGATATGAAACTGAAAGCCCGCCAACCAACGTTGGATGTAGCGCATTGGCTGCACATCGAAGTGGATTTTCAGTTCCGTCGAGCGCTGTGATAAGCACGCCAACGCCGGCGAGACGATCTGCCTGACCAAACGCGGAACACTGACCAAACGTAGCTGCTGATATTGGCTTTGCTTAATATCTTCAACAATATCGGGAAGTTCCTGCAAGGCGTAGAGCAGCCGCTGGGCTTCGCGGTAGAACTGCTTACCCTGCTGGGTGGGAATAAGCTGACGCTTGTCACGAAAGAACAAGGCAAATCCCAACTGCCCCTCTAGCGATGCCAACTGCCGACTCGCCGCAGACTCGCTCAGATGATGCTTGTCTGCCGCCCTGGAGAGCGAACCTAAGTCCATGATAGAAGTGAAAATTTGCAATGATTTTAGACTGGGATTAAGGGACATAGGCACTCGCTAAACAGCGCGCTTAAATGCGCAACGGCTGATTACTTGCATTTATTGCAAATACTACTGCGATCTATGCGATTGTTCAAAGTTATCCTCAGGATTAACGTACGCACATCCTTAATACGTTAATTACTTTCATGTCAGATTCCGCCACACTATCCTCGCCCGTAGCCGACACGGGCTTCGCTCCGAGCCGCCAACTGGCAGCACGGCCGCTACCTCTGGCCATCATATTATTGGTCGCCGCTATCGCCTGGCAGCTACCTGCTCCGGGCGCGCTGAGCCAAGCCGCCTTCCACACTGCGATCGTGTTTATTGCCACGATTGCTGCCATTGTGGCCAATGTGATGAGTACTGGCGCGATTGCGATTGTCGCTATGGCCGCATATTGCATTCTCCGCCCTGCCGGGGAGGCCAGTGCCGCACTGGCGGTAAACAATGCCTTGGTCAACTTCAATAACGCGCTGATCTGGCTGATTGTGATCGCCTTTATGATTGCCCACGCATTTAGCAAAACCGGACTGGGGCGGCGTATTGCGCTGTTGCTGCTCAGCCGCTTAGGTCAGTCGAGTCTGCGGGTGGCCTACTGCTTGGGTTTGGCGGATTTTCTGATTGCTCCGGCTACCCCGAGTAACACTGCACGTGCAGCGATTATCTCACCGATCTCTCACTCCTTAGCCCAGACCATTAACGCGAAAGACCGCAAGCTTGGGCAATTCTTAATGTCTAGCTCCAGCGCCATGAACGATGCTTCCGCAGTGGCATTCCAGACCGGCTTTGCCGGCAACTTGGCACTGGTGGGCATTGCCACTACAGTTGCCGGCGTCAGCCTGAGCTTTACTCAGTGGCTGGGCTATTTGCTGGTACCTGCACTGGCCTTGCTGATGCTGCTGCCGCTGGTGTTGTATCGGGTTATCCGCCCACAAACCCAGCAAACGCCTCAGGCCCCTGCATTCGCCAAGCGTGAACTGGCCAAGATGGGGGCTACCACGCGCAATGAATGGGTACTCATCGGCGTGTTCATTGCACTTATCGTCATGTGGGTCGGAGGCAATGCACTCGGTATCCATGCCACCGGCGCAGCGTTTATCGGCCTGTCTGCCTTGCTGCTGTTGGGCGTGCTTAGCTGGGATGACGTCAAATCAGAGAAAGGTGCCTGGGATACCTTGGTGTGGTTTTCGGTACTGATGGGCATGGCTGAGCATCTGCGCAATCTGGGCTTTACCAGCTGGGTCGGAGATGGCGTATCAGAGGGTTTGTCTGCTCTTCTGGGCGCCTCCTCGCCAATGCTCTTGCTGCTGGCGATGATGTGCTTCTATCTGTTTACCGCCTACTTCTTTGCCTCTGCCACCGCCAAAGTCGTCGCGCTGGCCCCCGTTCTACTGGGCGCACTCATCGGCCTACACGTCGACCCACTACTGGCCACCCTGTGCGTGGCGGGGGTAACCAATCTTGGCTGCAACCTCACCACCTATAGCCATGCGCGTAACCCTTTGCTGATGGGCTATGGCTATCACAGTGACAGCGAGTGGATGAAGCTCGGGCTGGTTATCGCCGTCGCTGCGATGGCGATCTTTATGAGCAGCGGCCTGCTGTGGTGGCGTGCTCTGGGCTTATAGAGCTTTACAACTTATAGCTATCTTGCGAGCAGTAGCGTGCCCTTAGCTGCTGCTCGCCTCCTTTACGGGTTGCCCTCGGGCAACCGCTAACAACAAGAGATAAACCATGAAACTTAACAAGCTTGTGATTGCCAGTGCGCTGGCACTAAGCACCCTACCCGCCACCTTAATCAGCAGCGCTCCCGCGTTGGCGGAGGCGCACGCTGAGCACACCGCCGTTAGCGTGTTCGACTCACGGGTCTACCGCGACCTGTTCGGCACGCAGGCGATGCGCGATATCTTCAGTGACCAAGCGCTAGTGCAGCATTGGATAGAGGTTGAAGTGGCGCTGGCTAAGGCTCAAGCTGAGATGGGAATGATCCCTCAGGCGGCCTATCGTTCCATCAAGCAAGCTGCCGACGAGGTAGAGATCGACTTTGATGTGATGCGCCAAAACACCAACCGGGTAGGTCGAGGCATTAACCCGCTGCTTGGCCAACTACGCAAAGCTGGCGACGAGAACGTGGCAACCTACCTGCACTTTGGCAGCACCACTCAAGATATCATGGACACTGCCACCGTGATGCAAATCGACAAAGGCATTAAACAGGTGCGTCACGAGCTGCAACAGCTGGCCTTGCACTTGGCGGATCTGGCTGAGCAACACAAGGCCACGGTGATGCTGTCTCGCACCAATGGCCAAGATGCTATTCCAACAACCTTTGGCCTGCACCTGCTTACCTACTTGAGCGAACTGGACCGCCATATTGACCGCTTAGACGAGGTTGCCGCGCGCCTGACCGTGCAAATCGGCGGTACCGTGGGCACTCTGTCCGCTTACGATGAGCAAGGCTTGGAGCTGCAAGCCGGTGTTGCCAAAGAGCTTGGCTTTAAGGTGCCTGAAGCGCCGTGGAACCCAAGCCGTGATACCTTCGCTGAGGTAGTGCAAACCCTGGCGCTGGTGAATGGCACCTTTGGCCGTATCGCCATCGATGTAAACAACCTAAGCCGCACTCAAATCCTAGAGATTCAAGAAGGCGAAGGCGGTGCCAGCTCCACCATGCCGCAAAAACGCAACCCACGCGCCTCCGAGTTTATGGGCGGCCTGACTCGTATGGCCAGCATGTACAACAGCGCGGCTATGGATATGCTTAGCCACAGCGATACCCGCCAAGGCTCACCGTGGATCCTGGAGTGGTCAGTAATCCCCGACTCATTTATGGTGACCGACCAAAACATCCACCGCGCCCAGCGCCTGTTCGACCAACTGATCGTCAACCAAGACCGTATGCTGGAGAACTTCGAGGCCTCACAGAACTATGTGATGTCGGAGTCGGTGATGAATGACTTGGCTGAGAAGATCGGCCGCGCCCAAGCCTACGACGTGGTAAAAGATGCCATTGCCGATGCAGCGCCGGGCACCCACTTCAATGATGTAGTGCGCCAAACGCCAGCGATCACCGATGTGATGAACGAGCAAGAGATTGCTGCCGCACTAAACCCAGCCAACTACCTGGGTGTGGCAGAGCAAACCGTGGAGCGAGCAGTTAGCCGTTTGCGTGCCAAGCGCGGTTGATCGAACGATAGCGCGGTTACTCAAGTAACAGTGCTGCTGACTAAGAGTTAGCGCAGCGAGGCCACTTGTTTAAGTGGCCTTTTTCATGCCGCTAAAGCGTCCTGTTTGTGACTTCGCAGCTACAAAAACCACTCAAACACACTTAGATAAACAGGTAGGCAGCGGAGTAGATAACAAAAGCGAGAATAAGTGGGATCCAGCCCAACATTAGGTAGGCCAAGATTAGGAAGCCTGGTTTTTCGGACTTATAAAACGGGCACTCAATCAAACTCAGTAAATGCTCAACAGACGATTTGATCTTAGAGTAGGTCCGATACTCAATGGGTAGCCGATGAAGAACCTCGGGAGCCCCAAAGACCAGCAACAGATGAACGCTGACTACCGATACAAAAAGCGTTACTCCTGACAGATAGCTTTCACCTAATACAGTTAGGCTGTAAGCGATAAGAGTGATGGGTAAGCCAATCAGCAAATAGCCGAACAAGCAGATTACCCAGATATCACCCAAGATGATGTTGATTCTTCTCGTCATGTTAATACCGCATTTTCTTTAACACAGAGTCGATCGTGTAAAGGCAAACCAAGCCGAGCAAGGGCCACCTCAAGCTAGATTGGCAAACGCCGGATACTCGCTAACTGAGAACAGGCAACAACAAGAACAGCCGCTAGCTAGCGGCTGTTCTTGGGATTAAAAAACGAACTTAACTGCGCCCGAGCATGCTCAGCAGTTGCTGCTCATCCCACACTTCGATACCTAAGTCTTGGGCTTTGGCAAGTTTAGAGCCAGCAGCTTCGCCAGCCACCAGCAGATCGGTTTTCTTGGATACTGAGCCGGTCACCTTGGCGCCCATATCCTGCAGCGCTTGCTTAGCTTCGCTGCGGCCGAGTTGGCTTAAGGTGCCGGTGAGTACCACAGTTTTACCCGCTAGCGGCTGGGGCTGATCGTCATTGGGCTCTTCGATAACGGGCCAGCGCAGCTCTTCGGCCAGCTGGGACACCAGCTCAAGATTGGTTTCGTCTTTGAAGTAGAAGTGCACATGCTTGGCGACAATCTCGCCGACATCGCTCACCTCTTGCAGGCTTTCCACCGAGGCAGCAATAATCGCCTCCAGGCTCTTGTAGTGCTGCGCTAAGTTAGCTGCGGTGGCTTCGCCCACTTCGCGTACGCCCAGTGAGTAGATAAAGCGGGCCAAGGTGGTCTCGCGCGCCGCTTCTACGCCTGCCAGCAGCTTGTCCACTGACTTCTTGCCCATTCGCTCAAGCTGCAGCAGCTTAGTGCGCTGCTCATCGAGGTGGAATAGATCGCTGGGGCGCAATAGCAGCTCGGCGTCCACCAGCTGCTCCACCAACTTATCGCCGATGCCATCGATATCCAGCGCCTTGCGCGAGACAAAGTGCTTAAGCGCTTCTTTGCGCTGAGCGCCACACTGCAAACCGGCCACACAGCGCGCCACCGCCTCACCTTCGATACGCTCGACATGGCTGTCACACACCGGGCAGCGCTCGGGGAAGACGATATCGGCGGCATCATCAGGGCGGCGAGTTAGCACCACCTGAGCGACCTGCGGGATCACATCGCCCGCGCGGCGCACCACAACGGCATCACCAATCTTCACGCCTAAGCGCTCAATCTCATCGGCGTTGTGTAGGGTGGCATTGCTAACCGTTACACCACCTACAAATACCGGCTCCAGCCGCGCAACCGGGGTAATCGCGCCGGTGCGGCCCACCTGAAACTCCACATCGCGCAGGATGGTGATCTCTTCTTGAGCCGGATACTTGTGGGCGGTGGCCCAGCGCGGCGCGCGCGCAACAAAGCCGAGCTGTTGTTGTAAGGGCAGGCTGTCGACCTTGTAAACCACCCCATCAATCTCGTAGGCCAAGCTGTTGCGGCGCTCGCCAATTTCTTGGTAGTAGCTTTGACAGGCGCTGGCCGCTTCCACGGTGCGTACTTCAGGGCACACTGGCAGCCCCCACTCTTTAAGCTGCATCAGATTCTGGTAGTGGCTATCGGTCAGCGCCTCGCTGACAACACCGATGGAATAGGCATAAAACGCTAAGGGGCGTGTGGCGGTAATCCTTGGGTCGAGCTGGCGCAGGCTACCGGCGGCCGCATTACGCGGATTGGCAAAGGTTTTATCGCCACGTTCGCGGGCTTGTTGGTTGAGCTTGTCAAAACCAGCCTTTGGCATGAACACCTCGCCGCGCACTTCTAAGCGCTCCGGCCAGCCTTCGCCGCGCAGCTTAAGCGGAATGGCGCGAATAGTGCGGATATTCTCGCTAACGTCTTCGCCAGTAGTACCATCGCCACGGGTGGCGGCGCGCTGCAGCTCACCGTTCTCATACATCAGGCTGATCGCCAGACCATCGAGCTTGGGCTCGACACAGTAGCGCAGTGTCTCGGTGCTGGAGAGGCGATCTTGGATGCGCTTTTCAAAGGCCTGCAGCTCTTCTTCGCTGAATACGTTGTCCAGCGACAACATCGGCATCTCGTGTTGGATCTGCGAGAAGGCCTCAAGCGCCTGACCTCCGACCCGCTGGGTCGGCGAATGATTCCCCACCAACTCAGGATGCTGCTGCTCCAAGGCCTTCAGCTCGCGGAATACCCGGTCATACTCGGCATCGGGCACCGAGGGGTCATCCAGCACGTAGTACTGATAGTTATAGTCTTCAATCTGTTGGCGCAGGGTCGCCATCTGCTGCTGAATATCGGTCATTGCTGCTCTCTGAAACACAAAGGGCCTTTCCAAGGAAAGGCCCTGAATCATATTTAGGTAAAACTAATGGGTAACCAGTTGCTTACGTTCGTACTCGCGTACCCGCTGCTCGTAATGGTTAACGGTCTGCTTGGTCAACGGATTACGTTGGTCATCAAGCAGCACCGCGCCAAGGTTCTTCGCCAGGCTGCTGGCGGTATTGAACATCAGCGAAAAGTTCTTGGTTGGCATGCCGGCACAGGGCACGGTCATAAACAGGGTGATGCCGGTGGTTTCAAAATCATCCATATTGTCGATATCGAAGGTGCCGGGGTTCACCGAGTTGGCCAGGCTGTAGATCACCGGGCTGTCGCTATTGCGATCGAGGTGGCGATGGAAGATATCCATCTCGCCAAACTGCATGCCCTGCGAGGCCAGACACTCCAGCAATACCTCGCCTTTGAACGGCTTACCGCGTGGCGCTGAGATATTTAGCACAAACACATCGTCGGGCTGATTCGGGTCTTTCTCTTCGACCACCGGCTCGGGCTCAGCGCTGTCCATACCCTCGGGCAGTGGATTGGTGGTTTCCATAAACGAAGGCGGCTCGATATCGGCGCTGGGCTTGCTCGGCGCTGGCGCGTCGGCCACAGACGGAGAGCTCTCTGGCGCAGCTTCGACCGCAGGCTCGCTGTTCACCCCTTCGATTTGCGGCGCGTCATCAGACAGGCTGCTTTCAAGCGTTGGCGGTACTGCCGGCTCTTTGGCTGGAGCTTGGGCAACCGGCGCAGCGGTTTCGCCACGTTGAATACGCTGTTTAACCTGCTGACTTAGGCTGGCAGGTTGCGCGGGCTCGGCAGCAGGTTTGACCTCGGCTGGCTTGGCTTCGGGTTCCGATTTAATATCATCAACCGCACTGAAGTGGAATTGCGGCTCTTCGCGGCCGGTACTTTTCTCTGCGGCGCTGGCAGCAACTGAATCACTAATTTGCGGCTCAACGCGCGCGGGCTCTTGTTCAGTTTGAGCGGCTTGCTCAGCCTGCTGGGCTTGCTGGAACTGTTTTTGGAAATCAGCGGCCTCTTTAGCTTGCGCGTGTTCCACCGCCTGATCGATGGGGTCGCCGCCTATCACGCGCGCTTCGCCCAAACCTAACTCGTCAAAGCCTTGATCATCACGTGATGCATTGCCTTTTTTCGACTTACTCGATTTGGCACTTACCAATTTTTCTGGGCGTTGCTTACGGCTGCTCCAAAATCCATGGGCCAACAAGGCAATGATCAAGATAATGCCAACGATGATCAGTACGATGCGTAGTTCCTGCATGTAATTCTTCTCTTTGTATCCTATTCCACCATGGCGAACGCTTCCGCGATATCCACAGCGACCAATCGTGAAACCCCGGGCTCTTGCATGGTAACACCAGCAAGCTGCGAGGCCTTCTCCATCGTCACCTTATTGTGACTGATGAAAATAAACTGAACCGTATCAGACATACTATGCACCAAATCAGCAAATCGTCCTACATTAACTTCGTCAAGCGGAGCATCGACTTCGTCGAGCATACAAAATGGTGCGGGATTAAGACGGAATATAGCAAATACCAGCGCCAGTGCGGTAAGGGCTTTTTCTCCGCCAGATAGTAAGCTGATACTGGCGTTTTTCTTACCCGGAGGCCGGGCCATAATGGTCACCCCGGTCTCCAGCAGATCTTCTGAGCTCAGCTCCAGCCACGCGGTACCGCCGCCGAATACCTTCGGGAACAGTTGACGCAAATCAGCATCCACCTTATCGAAGGTTTCTCTGAAGCGTGCCCGGGTTTGCTTGTCGATTTTGGTGATGGCTTGGGCCAGCACTTCCAGCGCAGCTTCCAGATCGGCGATCTGCCCCACCAGTTCCTGATAGCGCTGATTCTGCGTCTCAAACTCTTCTTCGGCGGCCAGGTTAACCGCGCCCAAACGGCGCAAGCGCTGGTCTACTTGCTCCAGCTCTTTGTGGTAGTCCTGCTCAAGGCTGGCCTCAGGCAAGTCCATGGTGAGGTTTTTTAAGTCTTGGCCCTGTTCGGCCAGTTGCTCGAGAATAACCCCACGGCGGGTCAGCAGGCTTTGCTGCTGCAGCTGATGGTCTTGATTGAGCTGGTTGACCTCAGCCAACTGCTGCTGGGCGGTTTTGAGGCGTGCTTGTTGCTGTTGCTGCTCCTCGGTATGGCTCAGCAGCTCAGCCTGGATCTGTTGTTGCTGTTCTTCGCTTTCCACCAACTGCACCAGTATCTCTTCGATCTGAGCTTGCAGCTCGGCGGGGTCTTCGATCTGTTGATGGGTAGCGAGGCGCTCTAGCTGTTGGTTGAACTGGCCAAGCTGCTGCTCGAGCTGGGCACGGCTTTGCTGCTGGTGTTGCTGGCGGCTGGCCAGCTGCTGAGCGTTGAGCTGGGCTTGATGGTACTGCTGCTGCAGTGCCTGAGCCTGTTGCTCGGCTTGGCGCAGAGCACTGTGGGCGCGCTCACTGCGCGACTGCAGCTCTGCCAGCTGCGGCTCTAGCTCCAAGAGTTGGATCTGCAGCTCTTCCTCACTGGCCTCTAACTGTAGTAGCTGTTCTTCGTCTTCCGCCTGTTGCAGGTGAAGCTGCGCCAGCTGCTGGTTCAGTTGTTCGGCGCGCTGCGCACCTTGCTGTTGCTGTTGCTGCTCTAAAGAGACATCCAGCTTTAGCTGGTTAAGCTGCTGATTCAGGCCGCCGATATTGCTGGTGAGTGCACCCAACTGCTGCTGAATCGGCTCCAGTGCTTGCTGTTGCTGCTGATAGTGCTGCTCTGCCTCCGTCAGCGACGCTGCGTTTTCATCAACCTCAGCCTGTAGCTGTTGCTGCTCGGCGCGCAGACTCATCACCGCAGGTCTGCCCTGCCCCACGTTCAGGCACTGCCAATCACGGCCTAGCCACTCGCCTTGTGGCGTGAGTAAGGACTGCTGAGGCAGCAAATGCTGGCGCAGTGCAAAAGCCTGCTCGAGCTGCTCAACCAGCATCACCTCGCCGCACAGGTAACTTAGGTCAGCCCCATCGATTTGTGCCGCCAGCGTTGGCAAGCCTGCTAGCTGCCCGGCGCGCGGCAAGGGCTCGGCGTGGGCGCTGCGCAGCGCCAGCGCATGCTCAGCGGCCAGCTCATCGGCATACTCCGCCTCCAGCCACTGGCCTAACATGGCATCACAGGCCTTAGCCCAGTTAGGATCGATGGACAAGGCATCACGCAGTGGCTGGTCGGCGGCCGAGGGCACATTGGCCAGCAGCTGTTCAACATTCTCCAGCTTTAAGCTGATGGTTAGGTGGGCTTGACGCTGCAGCTCCAGCGCTTGCTTGGCCTGCTCGCTTTGCGCTTGCTGCTGCTGCAGGGTTTGCTGCTCGGCCAACTTAAGGTCTTCGAGCTCCAGCAACTGGGCCTGGGATTCTTCTTGTTGCAGCAATAGCTCTTCGAGGCGGTGCTGCTGCTCGGCGGGCAGTTGGGCCAACTGCTGTTCAACCTGCGCTACTTGCTGGCTATGTCGCCCTTGTAGCTGGGCGAAGTGTTGGCGCTTGGCCGCCAGTTGCTGCTGCTGGCTTTGTAGCTGCTGCCACTGCTGTTGGGTTTGCGAAAGCTGGCTGCTATCGCTTTGCGACGCGCCATGTTGCTGCTCAAGTGCCTGCTGCTGCTCTTCGATGGCTGCTTCGGCGACCAGCATCGCTTCTTCGGCCTGTTCGCTCTCTATAGCCAGCTGTTCAGCTTGCTCGTTGAGCTCAGTCAACTGTTCGCTGATTTGCTGCTGTTGCTGGGCGAGTTGAGCGCGCTGCTCTTCCGCCTGGCTCTGCTGCTGGGCGTGGAAGCGTTGCTGTTGCTCCAGCTTGGCCAGTTGGGTTTTCAGCTCGAACAATTGCTGCTGGTTCTGCTGGGCCTGAGCCTGCGAGTCGGCAATCTGATTCGCCGCCAAGGCCAGTTGGTTTTCCAGCTGGGTAATCTCGGTTTGCAGAGCCTGCTGGCGGTCCTGCTGCTGCTCGATAAGGCTGTCGAAGTTATCCAACTGGTAATCGAGGCGCTGCAGCTCTTGCTGGGCGATCAGCGCTTTTAGTTGGCGGTGGCGCTCGCGGTACTCACGATAGCGGCGCGCGGCCGAGGCCTGAGTCTTCAGCTTATTGACCTGCTGCTGCAGTTCGTACTCGATGTCTTTAAGACGCGACAGGTTCTCTTCGGTGTGCTTGATGCGGTTTTCGGTTTCGCGGCGGCGCTCTTTGTATTTGGAGACTCCAGCGGCCTCTTCGATAAACACCCTAAGCTCATGGGGCTTGGATTCGATGAGTCGGGAGATCATCCCCTGTTCGATAATCGCGTAGCTACGCGGCCCGAGGCCGGTGCCCAAGAACAGGTCGGTGATGTCTTTCTTGCGGCACTTGGCACCGTTTAAGAAGTAGGTATTCTGAGCCTCACGGGTGACCTCGCGGCGTACCGCAATCTCGCTATAGCTGGCGTACTCGCCGCCGAGGCGCTGCTGCTGGTTATCAAACACCAGCTCTACCGACGCCTTAAACACTGGTGCGCGGCGGGTGGAGCCGTTAAAGATCACGTCGGTCATGGCATCGCCGCGCAGGTTGCGGGCGCTGCTCTCCCCCAATACCCAACGCACCGCATCAATCACGTTCGACTTGCCACAGCCGTTCGGCCCGACAATCGCCGTCATATCGGTGGGGAAAGGGATTTTGGTGGTCTCTACAAAAGACTTAAATCCTGATAAACGGATTTGTTTAAGTCGCATCGGGCCTTGTTGATCAGTTCTTGCTGGCACAGCACTTTACCAAAGCTCACGACGCTTTGTAATATGACGCACTATAAAGGCACAAGGAATGAGCGATGAACCACAAACAAATTGCCTCAAAAAGCGGAATTAGCTATTTTTTTCAAGGACTAAACATCATCAAGCAGCCGGGGATCCGCCCCTTCGTAGTGCTGCCCTTGCTGGTTAACCTGCTGCTGTTTTTCGGGCTGTATATCTATATCTTCTACAACCTAGGAGCCTGGATTGACCAGATCTTGGCAGAGCTGCCGTCGTGGCTGTCTTGGCTTAAGTGGTTGTTATGGCCGCTAATTACCGCAACAGTACTGCTGTTAACCGGCTTTAGCTTTGGAATACTCGCCAACTGGATCGCCGCGCCCTTTAACGGCCTGTTGGCAGAAAAAGTGGAAGCCAGCCTCAGCGGCGAGAACCTCGGCGACACCACCATCTGGGCCGTGATGAAAGACCTGCCACGTATTCTAAAGCGCGAATGGCAGAAGCTATGGTACTGGTTACCCAAGGCGCTGGGGCTACAGCTGCTGTTTTTAATACCAGCGGTGGGCCAAACCATCGCGCCGCTGCTGTGGTTTTTGTTCACCGCCTGGATGATGGCGATTCAGTACATCGATTATCCCTTCGACAACCACAAGGTGGCCTTTGCCAACATGCGCGATGAACTCAAGCAGGACCGGCTACGTAACCTAGGTTTTGGTGCCGTGGTGGTGCTACTAAGCGCCGTACCCTTGGTGAACATACTGGTGATGCCCATTGCAGTTGCGGCCGCCACCGCCATCTGGGTTGAGCACTACCGCCCACAACATGTCGCGACCAGCTTATCGCACGACGACACAGCCAGCTAAGGGGATATCCCCGGGGAGGCCACACATGATTCGGGGATTATCAGCAACAATCGATTGGAAACACACCGCGCTACTGGCGCTTTTGGTCACTGGACTGAGCCTGCCAGCAACGATGGCTTCTGCCGCCGAGCAGATCTCCTACCAACAAGCCAAGAGCCTGGAGCTAAACCGTATCGCCAAGAAGCAGTTCCGAGACACGGTTAGCCTAGAAGGGGCCAAGCACAGTGCCCGGCAGTGGGTGACTGAGCAGCAAGCCAGTCATTACACGCTTCACATCACCACCCTTAATCGCAAACGGGATATCTACCGAGTGTCAGCGGTAGCCTACACCCAATAACTCGCACAGACTCTGGCGCTCACGCGGCAACGTGGGCGCCGTCTTGGTAGCGTTTGGCGATATCTATAAACTGCTGTTCGCAGGCCACAAAGGCTTGCACGATAGCGGGATCAAAGTGATTCCCCTCCCCCTCTAAGATAATGGCCTTGGCCTTATCGTGGGAGAACGCTGGCTTGTAAACCCGCTTGGAGATCAGCGCATCGTAGACATCGGCCAACGCCATCAACCGGGCGCTCAAGGGAATGGCTTCAGCGATTAAGCCTTGGGGATAACCTTTGCCGTCCCAACGTTCATGGTGATAGAGCGAGATCTCTTTGGCGTAGCGCAAAAAGGCGGTGTCTTGCTCGCTGAACTGCAACTCGGCTTGCTCGAGGGCATCGGCGCCAATCTGTGGGTGCTGACGCATGATGGCCCACTCCTCGTCATCGAGTTTGCCGGGCTTGAGCAGCACCGCATCGGGTATCCCGACCTTGCCCACATCGTGCAGCGGTGCCGATTTATAGATAAGCTCGATGTTGTCAGGCGTTAACTCCTGCTGGTACTGCGGCAATTGACTGAGATGGGTAGCCAGCGTTTTGACATAGTGCTGGGTGCGCAGAATGTGCGCGCCGGTTTCGTTGTCACGGGTCTCAGCCAACGAGGCCAGGCTGAGGATGGCAATATCGCGGGTTTGAGTCAGCGCTTGGCGGCTGGTGGCCAAACTGGCAATCATCTGATTGGTTTGCTCGGCGATCACGCCAAACTCGTCACTGCGACTCACGGTCACTTGATCGTTTAAATGGCCATTTCCCACCGCACTCATCACCTGCTGCTGCTCTTGCAGTAGCTGTTTAAGCACCCGCGAATAGCTGTAGATCACCCGCATCACGTAACCCAGAATAACCGCGGTCACAAAGCCAATCTCGGTGACGATGTAACGCTGAGCCTGTGCCAATGGGTATCGCTCGCTACCCACCATTACTAGCCATTCGAGGTCCTTGTTCACCACCAAAAACACCAGCGAGGCCATCACCAGCGACGAACATAGCGAGAAGCCGATAAACTGCTGCACAAACGAGCCCAGCGGTGGGATCAATGGTAGATGCTGTTGCTGCTTAAGCATTCTGGCTTGCTGCAACTGAAAGCCGAGCACCTGGTCACACCCAATAAAATAGCCAAGACAGAGCATGCCGAGAATCACCTTGGCGTTAGAGTGCCATGGCGCACCATAGCCCACGCCATTTACCGTTGCGATCAGCACACCAGCGCCAGCAAACAGCCCGATATACAGAACAAAACTGCGTTGCAGGCGACGCTCCACGCGAGCTTGCTCAACCCAACGCTGAAAACGAGCCCGGCACAGCGCAATCAGTGCAAAGGCAATCACAATCGGCGACAGTAACTGGCTAACGGTCTGGGTCTCTAAGAACGGGCATACCTGCACGCCGTAGATCGAAAAAAGCGCCATCGCGAGCAACAGATGGATGTTAAAACTCATAACCCCTCCCTGGGTAAATACTGCTTGTCGATCTCAACCGACTAAGTTCTTCTTTTCCAGAGCTTTTGGCTAATATTAGTTTGCTCAGCAAAGAATTTGCGCATTGAGTCACAACAAAAGCGGCAAATTCAAGGTCATATCACCTAATCACATAAGCTATAAAAATTCGTTACTTCAACCTAGAAATCAGATAGTTAAGCTAGGTACTGTAAACAGACCCGCTGGTCTTATTGAACCTTCCTCAAGTAAAGGAATAAAGGATACGTCATGGGAAAAATCTACGAAGACAATTCACTGACCATTGGCCGCACGCCACTGGTACGCCTGAACCGAGTAAGCAACGGTAAGGTACTGGCTAAGGTCGAAGCGCGTAACCCAAGCTTTAGCGTAAAATGCCGTATTGGCGCCAACATGGTTTGGGATGCTGAGAGAAAGGGCCTGCTAAGCGAAGGCAAAGAGCTGATCGAGCCAACCAGTGGTAATACCGGTATTGCGCTGGCCTTTGTTGCAGCGTCTCGTGGCTACCCCATCACCCTGACCATGCCTAACACCATGAGCCTTGAGCGCCGTAAGCTGCTTAAGGCACTGGGCGCAAACCTGGTACTGACCGAAGGCGCCAAGGGCATGAAAGGCGCGATTCAGAAAGCTGAAGAGATCCAAGCCAGCGACCCAGACAAGTACGTGTTGCTGCAGCAGTTCGAAAACCCTGCTAACCCAGAGATCCACGTGCAAACCACTGGCCCAGAGATCTGGGAAGACACTGACGGCGAGATCGACGTGTTTGTAGCCGGCGTAGGTACCGGCGGTACCATCACCGGTGTGAGCCGCTACATCAAACTGGAAAAAGGCAAAGCGATCACCAGTGTTGCGGTAGAGCCTACCGACTCGCCAGTAATCACTCAGGCGAAAGCCGGTGAAGACCTCACCCCGGGTCCACATAAGATCCAAGGTATCGGTGCCGGCTTCATCCCGGGCAACCTGGACCTTGAAATGGTTGACGCGGTTGAGCAAGTTAGCAACGACGACGCCATCGAGATGGCCCAGCGCCTGATGGAAGAAGAAGGCATCCTGGCCGGTATCTCTTCAGGTGCCGCTGTGGTAGCGGCTAACCGTATCGCTGCTAAGCCAGAGTACGCCGATAAGAACATCGTAGTGATTCTACCTAGCTCGGGTGAGCGTTACCTAAGTAGTGCGCTGTTCGCTAACATCTTTACTGACCAAGAAACCGTTCAGTAATCACCGCACAGCAACGAACACAAAAGCAGCACCCAGTGCTGCTTTTTTATGCGTGCAAAACTTAATTTTTTACTATAAATAACATCGAAAGTATTGAGCAGGAGTTGAGAAATACCTATACTCCACCCCGTCAAAAGGGCGCTGTGAAATGTTTCTCAATGTAACATTATGTATCATTCCTGAGACATAGTTTTTATCGTGAAATATCTTTAAAGCGCTGTTAATAAAGAGATTTTTGGCGAAACACGCAAGTTTTCACCAATGTATCATTGGCGTACGGCCGAGATTTGTTGATTTAGGTTAAATTTTGATGACAAGATTTGAGCTAAGGTCCCGGTCGAACGTACTAACTTTAAGCGTCTAAGCTTATAGCTAATTCACTAATAAGGAATGCACACATGTTCGAGAAGAGTGTTGTCATTACTGCAGAAAATGGTCTGCACACCCGCCCAGCTGCTCAGTTTGTTAAAGAAGCTAAAGCCTTCTCTGCAAACATCACCGTTGAAAGCAACGGCAAATCAGCCAGCGCTAAGAGCCTGTTCAAGCTGCAGACTCTAGGCCTGACCAAAGGCACCACTGTTGTTATTCGCGCTGAAGGCGAAGACGAGCAAAAAGCGGTTGAAACCCTGGTTGCTCTGATGGACGAGTTGGAATAAGCCCCTCTCCCCCACAGTCTTTAAACGAATTAACAGATAGGTACAGGTTATGATTTCAGGTATTCTGGCATCGCCAGGCATCTCGTTTGGTAAAGCCCTGCTGCTTGCAGAGCAAGAAGTAGTAATCAACCAAGCGAACATCTCTGCTGAGCAAATCGACAGCGAGATCCAACGCTTCCTCGATGGTCGCAGCACCACCGCTAGCCAACTTGAAGAGATCAAGGTAATGGCCGGCAAAACCTTCGGTGAAGAGAAAGAAGCCATCTTCGAAGGCCACATCATGCTTTTGGAAGATGAAGAGCTCGAAGAAGAAATCGTAGCCTGTATCAAAGAACAGCTGCTGTCTGCCGACAACGCGGTGAACACCGTGATTGAGCAGAACGCGCAAATGCTGTCTGAACTGGACGACCCTTACCTGCGTGAACGTGCCACCGACTTCCGTGACATCGGCTCGCGTCTGGTTAAAAACATCCTGGGCCTGGAGATCGTATCTCTGAGCACCATCACCGAAGAAGTGATCCTGATTGCCAACGACCTGACCCCGTCAGAGACCGCGCAAATCAACCTGGACAAAGTACTGGGCTTTATCACCGACATCGGCGGCCGCACCTCGCACACCTCGATTATGGCGCGCTCTTTGGAGCTTCCAGCCATCGTAGGTACCAACGACATCACTCAACAAGTGAAAAGCGGCGACATCATCGTTTTGGATGCCATCAACAACGAAGTTGTGATTAACCCAAGCGAAGACCAACTGAATACTTACAAGCAGCGCCAACAAGCCTATAACAATGAAAAGGCTGAGCTGGCGAAGCTTAAAGACCTACCAGCCGTAACCCTGGACGGCCACCACGCTGAAGTATGCTCAAACATCGGTACCCTCAAAGATGTTGACGGCGCACACCGCAACGGCGCAGAAGGCGTAGGTCTATACCGCACCGAGTTCCTGTTTATGGACCGTGACTCGCTGCCAACCGAAGACGAGCAGTTCAACGCCTATAAAGACGTTGTTGAAGCCATGCAAGGCCAGCCAGTGATTATCCGTACCATGGATATCGGTGGTGACAAAGACCTGCCTTACCTGGACCTGCCAAAAGAGATGAACCCATTCCTGGGTTGGCGTGCAGTGCGTATCTTCTTCGACCGCGAAGAGATCATGAACACCCAGCTACGTGCCCTGCTACGCGCCTCTGCCTTCGGTAAAGTTCGCATCATGTTCCCAATGATTATCTCTGTTGAAGAGATCCGTCAGCTTAAAGACGTACTGGAAACACTGAAGCAACAACTGCGTGATGAAGGCGTTGCCTTCGATGAGAACGTTGAAGTAGGCATCATGGTTGAAACACCAGCTGCAGCGGCAATTGCCCACCACTTAATCAAAGAAGTGGAGTTCTTTAGTATTGGTACCAACGATTTAACCCAATACACACTAGCCGTAGACCGTGGTAATGAGTTAATCTCTAAGTTATACAACCCGCTGTCTCCAGCAGTTCTTACTCTAATCAAGCAAGTTATCGATGCCTCGCACGCCGCAGGCAAGTGGACTGGCATGTGTGGTGAGCTGGCTGGCGACGAACGTGCAACACTGTTGCTACTGGGTATGGGATTAGATGAATTCTCGATGAGCGCAATCTCGATTCCTCGCGTGAAGAAACTGATCCGCAATGCAAACTTTGCCGACGTACAGCGCATGGCCGAACAAGCCCTGGCTGCACCGACAGCACAAGAAGTAGAAGCATTGGTAGATAACTTTATTCAACAACAGGCCGCTAACTAAACTAAGCTAGCAGCGACAAGAACTAAGAGTATTAGGAGCTCAAAAATGGGTCTTTTCGATAAATTCAAAAAAATGATTTCTGACGACGGCGCAAACGCAGCTGGCATCGAAATTATCGCTCCACTGTCTGGCGAGATTGTGGCAATTGAAGAAGTGCCTGATGTTGTATTTGCCGAGAAAATCGTTGGTGACGGTATTGCGATCCGCCCTGCTGGCAACAAAATGGTTGCACCTTGCGATGGCACCATCGGCAAAATCTTCGAAACTAACCACGCATTCTCACTAGAGTCTAGCGATGGCATCGAGCTGTTCGTTCACTTCGGTATCGACACCGTTGAGCTGAAAGACGAAGGCTTCACCCGCATCGCTGAAGAAGGCCAAGAAGTGAAGATGGGCGACACCATCATCGAATTCGATCTGGCTGTGCTGGAAGAGAAAGCAAAATCAACTCTGACTCCTGTTGTGATTTCCAACATGGACGAAATCAAAGAGATGAACAAGCTGTCTGGCGCGGTAACTGTTGGTGAAACTGCGGTACTACGCATCACCAAGTAAGTCACGCGACTTAATGCTTATCAGGCCACGCAATGCGTGGCCTTTTTTGTGCCCGCAAGGCGGCTGAGTTGACCCTTCGCCGCGAGTTATGGCACGCTCAGCCCATAGCATCAGAACAAGGATACCTCTGTGATAAGGGACGTTACCCCCGGCGACTACGACGCCATCACCACCATCTACAACCACTATATTGAACACGACACCAGTACCTTCGAAGAAGACACCATCTCAACTGGCGAAATGGCCAGACGCATTAAAGACGTTGAAGCCAGCGGCTTTCCTTGGCTGGTGATGGAGCAAGATGGCGAGCTCGTGGGCTATGCCTACGCCAAGGCCTGGCATGTGCGCAGCGCCTACCGCTTTACCGCCGAGCCAACGGTGTATCTGGCCCATCAGCATACTGGTGCTGGCCTCGCTACCCCACTGTACCAAGCCTTGTTTGAGCGGCTACGCGCCCAGCAGATCAAGCAGTTGATAGCGGTGATTACCCTGCCCAACCCCGCCAGCAGCCGCTTTCACGACAAGTTAGGGATGGAGAAAGTCGGCCACTTTAAGGATGTTGGCTTTAAGTTTGGCAAGTGGATGGATGTGGGTTATTGGCAGCTAAGCCTTTAATACCCGACTACGCCTTTAACAGCCGACTACGCCCTAGCGCAGAGACACAAAAACCGGCTTCATGCCGGCTTTCGTCAACTTAGGATGTTGTGTGTGGCGTGCTTACCACCAAGTTTCCAGGTTGAAACCGAAGGTCCACTCATCCACGCTGTCTTTGATGGCGGTCGCTTCGCCGTATACGCCATCACGCATCCACTCGTCGTTGGTTTCCGAGTAGGTGGCAAACAAACGAATGCTTGGACGTCCCCATGGGCCTTGGCCAGCTTGGAAGATCTGCGCCACGGTAACCTTGAACATGTCGTTGGTACCCGCGCCGTTTTGCGCTTCTACGCTCTCGTAACCCATTTCCATCGCGGTTGCCATAAAGTGGTTCCACTGGTACTGAGGACGCGCACCTACGCTGAACCATTTCTCGCCATCGTTGTTATCCAAGTTCTTGTCTTGATAAGCAATCGAGTACATCACAGCGAAGTCATCGTTGATGTTTAGGTCGCCGTGGTTGAAGATACGCCAGCTGTGGCCATCATGCTCAACACCGGTGTTGTACTTACGGTTTGAACCACCTTCAGCGCTCATCAGGCCACCGGCCAATGCATCGGTACCAAACTGGAATGCCAAGGTGTTGTGACCATAGTTCCAGCCTTGGTTGTAGAGCATCGACAACATCATACCTGAGGTGGTAATGTCATCTTCGTCGTAGCTGCTGTTTTGAGCAAACAGGTAGTTTAGACCCACGGTCAGGTTGGCAGAGTCAGACAAACGAATATCGCTTACGCGGGCATCCAGATGGTGCAAAGAGCGCTCGTCGGCACTTGAGTTCGGTGCCATCCAAGCGATGTGGCCTTTACCAAAGCCCAGATCCCAGTTTTCGATACCGACACCGGTACTTGAGGTGTCCCAGTACTTGATGTCGATCATGTGGACTTCGTGGCGACGGTAGAAACGCTCACCCGCCCAAATTGATGCTTGCTCTTGGCCTGAGAACAGGCCATGGCCGGCGCCCCACATCTGAATAATGCTCACATCTCCCCAGTCTTCGCCGCTTCCCAGCATCAACGTGGTGTCCCAGTACTGCTCACCATCACGCCATACATCGGCTTTAACACCCGCTTCCCACCAGTTCAGCTCGTTGCCCAATCGGTAGTTACCATAGCCTCCGGTGGCACGAATCACATCGTTGCGCTCGCCTTTGCCATCGTTGTGAAGATCGTTATCGGTGTAAATGTTTCCCCACTTGGCGTAGCCCATGTAAGTTAGGTTTTCTACCACTGGCTTTGCACTCGCAGAAGTGGCCGCAGCCCCCATAGAGATTGCTAGCGCAACCGATTTAGCCAAACGATGATGTTTCATTAATGTCTCCAACAAACACTAGTTGTTCTTAATTTGTGGAGCGAATTCTAATGACACATGTAAACGTTTACAGAGGCTTTCGCGAGAAGCGTGAGCAAGATCTTATTATTTTTTCTTTTACATTCAATGGCTTATAGGCGCACGCAAGCAGGCCCCAGCATAACTGCCGGAGCCTGTTTTCGAATCGTAGGTGTTATTGGCCTAAGGGGTTTACAGTTGCTGAATATGCACTAGCACAGCACTCTCTGAGTCCATAATTGGCATGGCCAAGCCGGCGCGTTCTAACCATTCGCCGGTTAGCTCGACCCCTTGCTCAGTCCACGCCGGTTGGCAAGCCACCAGACCTTCGAACAGATTTTCGGGATGGTCGATCAAGCGGACCTTGTAGCGCGCCAGTGGGTTCAAGCCTGGGATCCGCAGCGTAGAGCTTAGCGAATGGGTAGGCATCTGAGTTTGCGCCACCATCACCAGCGCTTCAGTGCGGTCACAGCAAACCACGCCATGGGCCATCTGCGCCAGTTCGTCGTCGACCGGGATCCGAAAGCTCTTACCGCTGTGCAGCAGCGGGCGGAAGCGTTTGTGCAACTCGATGTATTTTACAAAGCCCTGCTTCTCCTCGGCGCTTTCGCGGACCGGGTCCAGCTCGATACCCATGTGACCGAACAGTGCGGTGAGGCCTCGGAAGTTAATCGTGTGGCGACGGCGGGTGCTGTGACAGTGGCTGGCTCCGATGTGGCTGCCCATCACCTCGGGTGGGAAGAAGTAGCTCATGCCACGCTGAATGGTTTGCCGCTCAAGCGCGTCGTTATTATCTGATGTCCAGAAGCGGTGGGTCCGTTTGAGCACCTCAAAATCGATACGGCCACCGCCAGCGGCGCAGGACTCGATCTCAACCTGCGGATGCTTGGCGGCCAGCTTATCGACCAAGCGATAATAAGCTTCCACCTGTCCTTGCCCAGCCGCACGGCCATGGTGGCCGGGCTGCACGATCTCACGGTTCATATCCCACTTGATATAAGCGATGTTGTAGTGACTCAGGAAGTGATCAAGCCGCTCGAATAGATAATCAAACGCCTCTTTGATCTGCAGGTTGATGGCATACTGATTACGCCCGGTTGGCTGCTCGTAGCCTTCTACCCCGAGTAGCCACTCTGGGTGACTGCGGTAGAGATCCGAGTCCTTGTTGATCATCTCCGGCTCAAACCAGAGACCGAACTCCATACCGAGCTTGTTGACATGCTCTACGATCTTACCCAAGCCCTCAGGGTATTTCTGCTCATCGAGGAACCAATCACCCAAGGCAGCCTTATCGCCATTGCGACCTTTAAACCAACCGTCGTCGATAATGAAACGTTCAACGCCCATCTCGGCAGACTCACTGGCCATCTTCATGATGTAGCTTGGGTCATGATCAAAGTAGATCCCTTCCCAGGTATTGAGATGAATAGGCCGCGCCTTGTGGCTTAAGCGTTTTGCCAAGATCTGCTCGCGCACATGCTGATGGAAGTGCGCGCTCATGCCGTTTAACCCCTGGTCGCTGTAGCTTGCGTACAGCCACGGCGTAGTCAGGCTTTCGCCCTCACTCAGGCTAATTTCCCCGGGTAAGTACAAGGCTTCGCCTTGCACCATGCGGCGGCCATCGGTTTTAACGTCGGCGCGCATCCGGTGGTTGCCGCTCCATGCCAGGTGGAAGCCCCACACCTCGCCACTGGTTTCGCCAAAATGACGCGAGCCGGTAACAAACGCAGGATAGTGCTCATGAGAAGTGCGACCGCGTCGGTTCTCCTGAATGTAGCCGCCATGCTGCAGGCTGTGGCGCTGCTGTTGGAACTCGTGCACCCAGCGCCCGTAGTAGCTCATTAGCTCCTCGGCCCGCTCAGGTACTGGCAAGGTAGAGGCCAAACGGGTGACCTGATAGTCGCCCTTAGCGTCGTTGAATAGCTGGTGACGAACCTTTAGCACGTCATCTTCTTCCAGCACCAACTCCGTGCGCAGGCGCAAACCAGCGCGCTTGTCCACTGACACCAGTACCACATAGTGGGGCTGCTGCTGAACCTGCTCAATGGTAAACGCCGGCGCCCAGTCCAGACCATCGCGGTGTCCCTCAAGCCCGGGGCTTGAAAACACGCCACGTGCGAGCTCGGGATGCAGGCTTAACGATACATCCTTATCCAAGCGGCCATAGGGAACAGGACGCTTTAGTGCCAATGCCAGCTGCTCTGGCGGATGGTTTAAACGTTTTCCCCAATACAAGATCTCGGCATAGTCGCCGATCTCCAGTATCACCTCTGTGTGGCAACCACGCATGTGGACTAAGCTTTGCGCCATTATGTTTACCCTATTTCGAATTTGCGGCTAATTTACTGGTTTATGCCAGAGCATACTGTGACACAAGGCACAAAAGTAAACGTTTACACAGCATGTTTGACTAGCAACGCCCAGTTTCAGTGACCAGCGACAATTAGCCCTTCCCTATTAACTTACTGAGTTAACTGCGATATAACACAAGTGGCTGCGCATAATTTATGCTAGCGGCCACTTCGCTTGACCCGTATCACGTGCGTATAATTGGCAAACGTTAACATGTACCGCTCTTGCACTTGTGCAGTACAGATAGTGCACCGCTTCAAGTAATGGAATGCAACCACCGGTCAAGACCAATAATTAGCAAGCAAATACAAGATATATGTCAACGATAAAGGATGTAGCAAAGCTGGCAGGCGTATCAGTTGCCACCGTATCACGGGTGGTAAACCGCTCCCCTCGAACCAGTGAGAAAGCCATTAAGGCGGTAACAGAGGCGATGGAAGCGCTCAGCTATCGTCCCAATGCGAATGCGCGCGCATTAGTTAGCCAAACCACCCAAACCATGGGCGTGTTGGTGGGGGATGTGTCTAACCCCTTCTTTGGCGCAATGCTCAAGTCTATCGATTTGGTCTGCCGCGATCAGGGCAAGCACCTGTTAATTGGCAACGGCTATCATGAAGCGGATAGCGAGCGAGAGGCCATTGAAATACTGATCAACAGCCGCTGTGAGTCCTTAGTCATCCACTCTAAAGGCCTCAGCGATGAGGACTTAACCAAGTTTTGCAAGGAAGTGCCTGGCTTGGTGGTGATCAACCGCCAGCTCGATGAAGTGCCTGAACGCTGTATCTCGCTGGATAACTACAAAGGCTCTTATCTGGCCACCGAGTATCTGCTCAATCAAGGCCACCGCGATATTGCCTATATCTGCTCCGAGCACGACATCGAAGATGCCGATAGCCGCAAACAAGGCTACCGCGACGCACTGGCGGCTCATGGCGTCAGCCCACAAGAGCATACCATTGCCTATGGTTATCCCGATGAGCAAGGCGGCGAGAAGGCGATGCGAGATCTGCTCTCACGAGGCGTGAGTGTCACCGCCGTCGCGGCGTACAACGACTACATGGCAGCCGGAGCAATGGCCTGTCTGGAAGAGAGTGACATCGCCGTTCCCGAGCAAGTGTCGGTGATTGGCTTCGATGATGGCTTGATTTCGCGGTACATGAAGCCACGCCTGACCACCATTCGCTACCCCATTCAGCCGATGGCCGAGCAAGCGGCCAGATTGGCCCTACAGTTGGCCCAAGGCAGCTCCCCAGAATCTAGCCCGCACGTGTTTGTGCCCACCTTGGTCAAGCGTAACTCGGTTAAACCCCTTACTCAGTAATTTCCCTGTCTTAATAAGCAAACATCCCCCGCCGAGGCGAGGGATGTTTGTTTGACCGACAGTGATTGAGCGCGGTTAACTCGCGCTTAGCTGCAAGCGGTAACGGTAATGCGTCTGCTCCAGCAAGAACTCCTGATGCACGCTTGGGCTCCAAGAGTCATCACCACCGACGCCCATATGGAAGCCATCCAGACGTAGGTAGGTATTGCCATCGGCATGCAGGTCACAGCTGTGCTTGGCTTGCTCAAGCATCGCTTGTGGGTACTCGCTACAGCCAAACAGGAAATCACCTTGAACCCGCAGTTTGCCCACCTTGGCTTCCCGCACATCGCTACGTAGGCCGTTCTCGCTCGGGAAGATGTAGTCGGTATGCATCGCGCTTAACGGCAGTGCATAGCGACCGACATCGGCCGACAAGATACGATCGGGGTAGTTTTCGTGGGGACCACGGCCAAACCACTCAACGTCGTTGTCGCTGGCCGGCAGTGCTAACTCGATCCCCACACGAGGCAATGGAGGCAGGCTTGTCTGCGCAGCCACCTCAACCGTTAGATCGATCTGCCCTGTTGCGTTGATACGGTAGCGCCAGTGGCTATCGAGCACCCGCTTGCCATTGGCTCGATGTTGGAAGATGGCTTCAAGCTCCAGCTCATTTGCCAACTTATTCACCTTAAAGTGCTGCAGCGTTGGCTCCAAGGCGTTCAAGCCAGCATCGCTCCAACGCGCAATCCACGAGTTCGGGTCGAGGGTATCGGCTTCGCTGGTACCGATGTCGTTGTCCAGCAGTGCACGATAGAAGTTATCGCGCAGAGGACTGGCAATCACTGGCACGTCTTTGTTCAGCCACTGGCACAGATAGCCGCTGCTGGTATCGAAGACAAACTGATTGTCACCCGCGCGCACCTGCAGCTCACCATTTTGCTCGGTGATAACTGGCGCCTCTGATTCAACATCGCTGCTATCTAGCGAACGAGTCGCAGCTTGCAGTACAAACTGTTGCGCTGAGATGCTGTGGCCAGCGGCGGCCCATGCGCAAGGCTCTGCACTAACTAGCTCGACATTGAGGTGATACTCGCAGGCCGGGTCGAACTCAGGGAATGACTCCAGCAGCTCAAACTGCTCGGTTTGCTCCGCCGCTATCGTTACCCGCTGTGCGTTGCTGGCAATGGTTTCACCGTCTTTTTTCAGTGACCAGCGCAGCTCTAGCTCGGGTGCGCTAAATAGCAGCTCACTGGTGACGCTCAGCGTACCGCCTTCGAGACTAAACTGGTGGAACTGCTGGGCGCGTTTTGCCTCAAACAGCGCCGGATGTGGGGTACGGTCGGGGAACAGCACACCATTGATGCAGAACTGGCGGTCATTGATTTCATCGCCAAAGTCGCCGCCATAGCCCCAGTAGTGGCGGCCATTGTCGTCAGTCTTCGACAGGCCCTGATCCACCCAGTCCCAGATAAAACCACCCTGCAGGCGCGGATACTCACGGAAGGCATCCCAGTACTTGTTAAAGCTACCCAGGCTGTTGCCCATGGCATGAGCATACTCGCACAAGATCAGCGGGCGTTGCTCACCGGGCATGCTAACCCACTGTTTGATGGGGTACTTGGGTACCGACTCATGGTCTTGCATTTGATCGACGCGCGAGTACATCGGGCAGATGATGTCGGTTGCAGCAGTATTGGCGCCGCCGCCCTCGTATTGGACTGGGCGCGACGGGTCACGCTGCTTGGTCCACTGGTACATCGCATGTAAGTTAGGCCCAATGCCCGACTCATTACCGAGCGACCAGATAATAATCGACGGGTGGTTCTTGTCGCGCTCAACCAATGCTGTCATGCGCTGCATGTAGGCGCTGATCCAGGTCGGGTCGTTGGATAGACGCGACATTGGGAACTGCCCATGGGTCTCGAGGTTGGCCTCGTCCACCACATACAAGCCGTACTCATCACACAGCTCGTACCAACGTGGATGATTGGGGTAGTGAGAGGTGCGCACAGCGTTGAAGTTGTACTGTTTAAGCAGCTTGATATCTTGCAGCATCGAGGCTTCGTCAACCGCATGGCCAGTTTCTGGGTCGTGCTCGTGACGGTTAGCCCCGCGGATCAGCAGCGCTTTGCCGTTAAGCTTTAGCAAGCCATCGATAATCTCTACCCGGCGGAAGCCAACGTTATAGGCTTCGCTCTCGATCAGTGCGCCTTGCTCATCGAGCAAGCTGACCACACAGCGATACAAGTAGGGCTGCTCGGCGCTCCACTTATGTGGGTTTGCCACGCTTAGGCGGTGCTCAATGCGATCGTCCCAGGCACCTTTTTCGTCAACTTCACGCTGAGCTGTGCCGCACAGGGCATCACCTAACATCGGAACCTGCGCGCCTTCAGCGTCAAACAGTTCAACCTTCACGCGATGACTATTGGTTTTCGCACTCAGTTGGGTGCTTACCGCCAACACAGCATCACGATAGCAATCGTCTAACTCGGTGTTGATGAACACATCGCTAATCGCCAAGGCGGGTTTGCTGTATAGGTAAACATCGCGGAAGATGCCGCTAAGCCACCACATATCTTGGTCTTCGATGTATGAGCCATCACACCAGCGGATCACCATCACGGTCAGGCTGTTAGTGCCCTCTACCAAGTAAGGGCTAAGGTCAAACTCTGCTGGCAAGCGACTATCTTGCGAGTAGCCCACCCAGCGGCCGTTACACCATAGGTGCATCGCTGAGTTTACCCCATCAAAGACAATTCGCGTTTGCTCTTGCAACTGCTCAGCGCTGACATCAAAGTGGCGACGGTAGATCCCGGTTGGATTCTCTTCCGGCACATAAGGCGGGTTGTCAGTAAATGGATACTTGATATTGCAGTAGATAGGCTTGTCATAACCTTGCATCTGCCAGTTGCTGGGCACCTTGATGGCATCCCATGCTGCATCGTCGAACTGACTGTCGATGACGGCCGTATCCACCGCTTCTGGGCGTTCAAACAAACTGAACTTCCACTGGCCATTTAAGTACTGGCGCTGGCTTTGTTGCGCGGCTTTTGCGGCTTCGCTGTTACGGTAGCTGTGCATCGGGGTATGAGGCACCACCGTGTTCAGCTTAACCACTTGCTGGTTCTGCCAGTCTTGGCTGGCGATGATATCGTTGAAAGATCTCATTCGTTACCTCAAAGAGTCACGGCCCCTAGAGGGGCCGTTTTATGCTTATGCGAGTTCTGGTGCCGCGTTGGGGCTGACTTCTTGTTGCTCCGGCGTAAAGCCTTCATGCAAGCGGTAGAAGCGTTTATAGATCCAAACACTCAGTAACATCAGTACGGTTGGAATGCCTAGCATCATGAACTGGATACCAAAGATGGTTGAGTCGGTTTGCACCACGTTTGGCTGATAGCCCACCAAGGTCAGACCCACACCTACAATAAAACCACCCAGTGCACCGGCGAATTTCACCAACATGGTTTGCACTGAGAAGATAACACTCTCACTGCGACGGCCAGTTTTGTGCTCACCGTAATCCACAACGTCTGCCAGCATTACGGTTTGCAATGCATTGGTAATACCTACACCGAATTTAATCGCTGCACCAGCAAGACCAATCAAAATTGCGTTACCCGGCATCACAAGGTTCATTGCCAGTAGAATCACTGAAGACGCAATCGCAGCGCCACAGGCGATAATCCACAGGTTCTTGCGTGGTAGCCATGCCGCCAAGCGAGGGAACAGGAATACACCGGCAATCTCAGCCGCGCCCGCTACCATCATGTAGATTGGGAATAGTGCTTCATTACCCAGTGCATAGGCGAAGTAGTAGATAGCAAAGCCGCTAACCAGCATGTTTGCTACTTGGAACGACAATACAGTACCGATTAGCGCTTTAAGCTGATCGTTGCCATCGATGATTTGGATAACGTCACGTACGTTAAAGCGCTCGGCTACGCCTGCAGAGACCTTAGCCTGCTCCTTCACGTTGATGCCGGTGAGGATGGCACTGAATACGAAGAATACCGCAACACCCATTGCCAGATAGGTAAAGCCTTGACCTTGGTCTTCGCCACCCAGTACACCCACCACATGCAGGCCATAGGTACCCATTAGGAACCACGCCAAGCTAGCGAACAGACGCGGCCAAACAACCAGCTTCTCACGCTCTTCACGGGCGTTGCTCAGTGCCGGGATCATTGACCAGTATGGGATATCCATAATGGTGTAAGTCAGGCCCCAAAGGATGTAAGCCACGGTTGCGTAGACCAGCAACGCAGTGCCTTCAAAGTTGTGAGTGCTAAACAGTGCAATCAACACCACCGAGTTAATCAGGGTGCCAATCACAATCCATGGACGGAACTTACCGAAGCGCGAACGGGTGTTATCTACCACCATGCCCATCATTGGGTCGGTAATCGCGTCAATAACCCGCGCAGCTAGAAAGATAGTACCCACGAATGCAGCTGAAATACCCGCTACATCAGTGAAATAGAACATTAGAAACAGGTAGATAGGTGCACAACCGAAGTCCTTGCCCAAGGCACCGATACCGTAAGAGAGTTTAGTTTTAAATGAAATCGTTGAGTCAGACACTCGTACTGCCCTTGTTTTACGAATTAGTTACAGTGCGCATTATCTACATTCCCACTGGCATTTCTGTGATCGAAAAGACATAAATGGAAACGTTTACACCGCTTTCTCGAATAATCTGCTTTGCATCATCGTTACAAAAGATCGCTGCAAGTCCCTTATACAGCGGAGATATAACGTATAAGTGTTCTGATTGATTACTTTTCAGACTTGTCGTGTAACTTGATTATTAACCACAATGTAACCGTATACACAACAGCTTTGGGCTTTGGGCTTTGGGCTTTGGGCTTTGGGCTTTGGGCTTTGGGCTTTGGCAAAAAGTTTTAGGTGAAGGAGACAAAATCAAGGTGTTGAGAGCATATCGCAGCCACAAAAAAACGGCCACATAGGGCCGTTTATGGTCATCCAGGGCTGGGTTGCACTAGATAATGCGATTCTCTTTTTGCATCGCCTGGCGAGTCTTCTCTTTGGCCGCTTCCTTAGCCATTTTCGCCTTACGACGATCACAAGGCTCGGGGCAGTCACACTCTTTGTCGATGCCCACCGATGCCAGTCCACCACAGCTGCCGCTGATGGTTTTCTGCTGCACAATGTAACCAATTGCCATGGCGGCAATGATCACCAGGAAAAATACGAAGGTCGCGATAAAGTACGCCATTGATTACCTCTAGTTTGCCCCTCAGCGGTGCCCGACTTTTGGCTACTGCTGAATCAAAGGAGCGAATGCGTCGCTGATATGTTCAGCAAACTCTTCACCCTGTTTCTCGATAATATACACAGCCAGTGCCCGCTCCTTTGCCATGGCCATACTCGCTTCAACACCCATTACGGTGAAGGCGGTTGCATAAGCGTCGGCCATCATACTGCTTTGGGTTACCACTGTCACGGATACGATCTTATTGGCAATTGGCTTAGCAGTCGCGGGATTGATGGTGTGTGAATAACGGACCCCATCATGCTCGAAATAATTTCGATAATCGCCGGAGGTTGCCAGCCCTCCATCACCCGGGGCGATGATCTTCTGGATAGCCCCCGTGCCACCCGCCACCGGTTTTTCAACCGCAATACGCCATGGCGCATCTTTGTCGTTGTGCCCTTTCAGGCGCAGCTCACCGCCGATGTCGACCAGGTAGTTGGCCACGCCTTGCGCTTCCAACACCTCGGCAACGCGGTCCACTCCATGGCCTTTAGCTATCGCCGACAGGTCCAGATAGAGCTCTGGAACAGCCTTGCTCAGCATGCCATCTTGCAGGCTTAGGTGCTGATAACCCACTTTCGCGCTCGCTTGTGCCACTTGCTCATCGCTAGGGATGGTTTCCGGGCGACCTTCAGGGCCGAAGCCCCACAAGTTGACCAATGGGCCAACGGTTGGGTCAAACGCACCAGCAGTTGCCTCTGAGAGCGCAATAGATGCGTCCATCACATAGGCAAAGTGCGATGAGATTGCCATCGGCTCACTGCCCTCGGACTGGTTAAAGCGCGAGATCTCGGAGCTGGGGCGGTAGGTCGACATCTCATCGTTGACCGCTTCCAGTTCAGCATCAATCAATGCCTGTAGCGCCTCACCGTCGGGCAGTTGCGCCTTGGTGTCCACCACTTTCACCTGATAGTAGGTGCCCATGGTCGAGCCGGTAATCTGCAGGGTGTAAAGATCGCTGGATTTCTCACAGCCACTAATAAAAAAGGCCAGCCCGATAAGGGCCAGCCATTGCTTTAAGGTCGTTTTCACGAATTAACCACCAAAGTCATCCAACATGATGTTTTCGTCTTCAACGCCCAGATCTTTGAGCATGTTAATCACAGCCGCGTTCATCACCGGTGGACCACACATGTAGTATTCACAGTCTTCCGGCGCTTCGTGGTCGCGCAGATAGTTCTCGAACAGAACGTTGTGAATGAAGCCGGTGTAGCCATCCCAGTTGTCGCCCTCTTGCGGGTCAGACAGGGCTACGTGCCACTGGAAGTTCTCGTTGTCGGCTGCCAGACCATCGAAGTCTTCTTGGTAGAAGATCTCACGACGTGAACGGGCACCGTACCAGAAGCTCATCTTACGGCTAGACTTCAGACGCTTAAGCTGATCGAAGATGTGTGAACGCATTGGCGCCATACCAGCACCACCACCGATAAATACCATCTCGTTGTCGGTCTCTTTGGCGAAGAACTCACCGAATGGACCAGAGATAGTCACTTTATCGCCCTTCTTCAGGTTGAAGATGAACGATGACATCTTGCCCGGAGGCAGAGTCATATCGTTTGGCGGCGGAGTAGCGATACGCACATTCAGCATAATCAGGCCTTCTTCCTCAGGGTAGTTGGCCATTGAGTATGCACGAATGGTTTCTTCGTCTACTTTCGATTCCAGCTTGAACAGGTCGAAGTGGTCCCAGTCGCCACGGTACTGATCTTCGATATCGAAGTCAGAGAACTTAACGTGGTGAGCAGGTGCTTCAATCTGAATGTAACCACCGGCGCGGAACGGTACTGATTCACCATCAGGGATCTGCAGTACCAATTCTTTAATGAAGGTGGCTTGGTTGTCGTTAGAGATAACCTCACAATCCCACTTCTTCACACCGAAGATTTCTTCTGGAAGCTGGATTTCCATATCTTCTTTTACGTTAACCTGACAGGCCAAACGCAAACCTTCACGGGCTTCGCCCTTAGAGATATGGTCAAGCTCGGTTGGCAGAATGTCGCCTCCACCAGACTTAACAGTTGCATGACACTGGCCACACGAGCCACCGCCACCACAAGCAGAAGAAATAAAGATACCGTTGCTACCCAGCACGTTCAGCAGCTTGCTGCCGGCGCTGGTAGTAATGGTCTTTTCTGGATCACCGTTAATGGTGATCTTGATTTCACCCGAAGCTACGAGCTTAGACTTAGCAAACAAAATCACTGCTACCAAGGCCAAGACGAGCAAGGTAAACATCATTACGCCGAGAATAATTTCCATCGACTATTTTCCTTGTAGTTATTGGCCGCTTACAGCGAAACGCCTGAAAACGCCATGAAAGCCATCGCCATCAAACCTACGGTGATAAAGGTAATACCCAAACCACGTAGACCCGGAGGCACGTCAGAGTACTTCATCTTCTCGCGAAGACCTGCCAGAGCAACAATCGCCAGCATCCAGCCCACACCGCTACCTACGGCGTAAACGAAAGATTCTGCCAGGTTGTACTCACGCTGTACCATGAAGGATACGGCACCAAAGATGGCACAGTTCACGGTGATCAGTGGCAAGAAGATACCCAGAGCCTGATAAAGAGCCGGGAAGAACTTGTCCAGTACCATCTCAAGGATCTGTACCAGTGCAGCGATCACACCAATGAACGCGATGAAGTTCAGGAAGCTCAGGTCAACTTCAGGCAGACCAGCCCAAGCCAGCGCACCCGGCGCCAACAGGCTGGTGTAAATGATTTGGTTTACCGGAACCGCAATACCCAGTACTACGATTACCGCTACACCCAGACCGAAAGAGGTTTTAATCTTTTTCGATACTGCCAGGAAGGTACACATACCCAACAGGAAAGCGAGCGCCAAGTTTTCGATGAAAACAGAGCGAACGAAGAGACTAATATAATGTTCCACTAGCTTACTCCTTTGGCTCTACTTGCGCTGGGTCGTAAGTACGGATTACCCAGATAATCAGGCCGATAATGAAGAAGGCTGACGCAGGCAGTAGCAACAGACCGTTTGGCTGATACCAACCACCGTTGTTAACCAGCGGCATGATTTCGATACCGAAAAGCGAACCAGCACCGAAGAACTCACGAATCGCGCCTACAACCATCAGGATCAGACCGTAGCCCAAACCGTTACCGATACCGTCGATGAACGACTTAAGCGGTGGCTCTTTCATCGCGAACGCTTCTGCGCGGCCCATCACGATACAGTTGGTAATAATCAGACCAACGAATACCGAGAGCTCTTTAGAGATGTCATAAACCACTGCCTTAAGGATTTGGTCTACAACAATTACTAGTGAAGCGATGATCGCCATCTGCACGATGATACGTACACTACTAGGAATGTGATTTCGAATAAGCGAAATCGACAGGTTCGACAATGAGCATACAAAAACAACCGCCAGGGTCATAACCAGTGCAGTTTGCAGGCTGCTGGTTACGGCCAGTGCGGAACAGATACCTAGTACCTGAAGCGCGATAGGGTTGTTTGAAACTACAGGGTTCGATAGAACCTGTTTCATTTCTTTAGCATTAGCCATTAGATCAGGCCTCCGTCTTGAATGCGGCCCAGGAACTTGCCAAAGCCATTGTCACTCAGCCAGAAGTCAAAGGTGTTAGTTACACCGTTGCTGGTCAGGGTTGAACCTGACAGACCGTCAACTTCGTGGATGGAGTTAGGATCTGCGCTACCTTTAGCAACCGTGATTGCTGGGCTGCCCTGCTCGTCGAACAGTTGCTTGCCAACAAACTTAGCTTGCCATAGCGGGTTAGCCACTTCGCCACCTAGCCCCGGGGTTTCACCCTGGTCGTAGTAAACGATAGCGTCAATAGTTTGGCCGTCAGGCTGTACCGCCAAGAAGGCGTACATGGTCGACCACAGACCGTAACCGTGAATCGGCAGAATCACACGTTCAAAGTCACCGCTTTCGCCACGTACAAAGTAAACCTTTGCAACGTTTGCGCGGCGAACGATGCCAGCTACGTCTTGCTCAGAGGTCAGACGGATGCTGGTCTCTGGCTCTTTAGCTGCAGCGCGCTGATCAAAATCGGCGATTTCTTCAGCAGATGCATCTACGAACTCACCGGTGTTCAGATCAACCAAACGCGGCTCAATCACTTCTTCGTAAACGTCACCGACACTGCGGCCGTCTAGCTCAACGCCCGATACCGCCAGAATGTTGCGCTGCACGTCTTCAACAATGTTACGTTGTTGAATGTCGCGCAGGCCAACAGCGGCTACTGATACGATGATGGAACAAACAAGGCTAACACCCAGTACTACCTTAAGGGTGTTACCCAGAGAATCATTACTGGCCATCGCGAGCAATCCTCCGTTTGATGTTCGCCTGAACGACGAAGTAGTCGAAAATAGGCGCGAATAAGTTTGCGAACAAGATGGCCAGCATCATACCTTCAGGGAAGGCTGGGTTAACTACGCGAACCAGTACTACCATCACACCAATCAGACCGCCGTACCACCAACGACCTTTGTTGGTGAATGAAGCAGACACAGGATCAGTTGCCATAAAGAACATACCGATAGCGAAACCACCCAGTACCAAGTGCCAGTGTGGTGGAACCTGGAACATGTTGTTGGTTTCAGAACCGATCATGTTGAACAGCAAGCTGGTTGCGATCATACCAATCATCACGCCACCGACGATGCGCCAAGACGCAATGCGGTTGAACATCAGGAAGGCACCGCCCAAGAACAGCAACAGGGTTGAGGTTTCACCCATCGAACCTGCGATGCTACCGAAGAACGCATCAGACCAGCTGATACCGGCTTCAGTCAGACCTTGGATACCGTCAGCTGCCGCTACGCTCAGGGCAGTTGCACCTGAGTAACCGTCTACCGCAGTCCACACTGCATCACCAGAGATGCCAGTAGGATATGCGAAGAACAGGAACGCACGGCCCGCCAACGCTGGGTTCAAGAAGTTTTTACCGGTACCACCGAATACTTCCTTGGCGATAACCACACCAAAGGTAATACCCAGCGCAACCTGCCACAGCGGGATAGTTGCAGGCAAAATCAGCGGGAACAGCATCGATGATACGAAGAAGCCTTCGTTCACTTCGTGCTTACGTACCGAGGCAAACAGTACTTCCCAGAAACCACCTACCAGGAACGACACCAGGTAAACCGGTACGAAGTACATGGCACCGTACATCATACTGGCGAACCAGCCTGCATCAGCGCCCATAGGTACGCCCAGCATGGTCAGGATGGCAGTACGCCAGCCTTCAGGGGCCGCATAGCCGGCAACAATCGCGTCATTGGCTTGCACACCCGTATTGAACATGCCGTAGAACACCGCTGGCAGCAGCGCAACGTACACGAAAATCATGATGCGCTTCAGGTCGATAGCGTCACGAACGTGAGTGTTCTTCTTGGTTACCAAACCAGGGGTGTAGAAGAAGGTTGCAGTTGCTTCGTAAAGCGCAAACCACTTCTCGTGCTTTCCACCAGGGTGGAAGTTAGGTTCGATTTTCTCGATGTAGTCTTTTAAAAAGCTCATGCTTAACCTTCCTTCTCAATCGTGGTCAAACATTCGCGCAGGATGTCACCATATTCGTATTTGCCAGGGCAAACGAAGGTGCACAGCGCGAGATCTTCTTCATCCAGCTCCAGACAGCCAAGCTGAGTAGCACCGTCGGTATCACCGGCGATCATGTCACGAAGCAGCATGGTAGGCAGGATGTCCAGAGGCATAACGCGCTCATATTGACCGATTGGCACCATGGCACGCTCACTACCGCCGGTAGTGGTGGTCATGGAGAACAATTTGTTCTTGTTCATGCCAGAGGTGAAGATGCGAGCCAGAGAGAATTTGTTGGCACCAGGCGCAGCCCAGCCCATAAACTCTTTCTCATACCCTTCTTCAAGCGCGCTCACCTGATTATGGTAACGGCCCAAGTAGGCATGAGGACCAGTCGCGTGGGTACCTTTCAGTACTGAACCTGAAATCACACGGTGGTTGCCATCAACCAGTTCGCCGGCAATCAGCTCATCGGTGTTAGCACCCAGCTCGGTGCGCAGCAAGCGTGGCTCTTTAACCACAGGACCTGCCAAGGCAACGACGCGTTGGTTGTAGATTCGACCAGTTTCGAACAGCTTACCGAAGGCGATCACGTCCTGATAGCTGATAGACCATACCATGCGCTGAGCGCTGGCAGGTTTTAGCATGTGAATGTGAGTACCGGCCAGACCTGCTGGGTGTGGACCTGCAAACACTTGCTCCTGAACGCGTGCCGCGTTGGATACTGGAAGCTGGTAGTCGCCTTTACATACGAATACTTCACCTTCGGTCAGGCGGCTTAGCACGCGCAGACCATTCAGGTAAGCATTGCTTTCTGCTTCGATAACTACTTTAGGATCGCCAGCCAGAGGGTTGGTGTCGATAGCAGTCACGAAAATCGCAGAAGGTACGCTGTCGATAGCAGGTACTTTGCTGTAAGGACGGGTACGTAGTGCAACCCACTGACCAGACTGAACCAGCTTATCAACGATCTGCTGACGCTCTACTTTAGCGATCTCGGTCTGTTCCAGCGCACCAAAGTCAATGCTGTCACCGTCTTGCTTCTCGATAACCACTGACTGCAGTACACGCTTGGCACCACGATTAACTTCACGAACTACGCCGGCACAAGGGGCGGTAAATACCACACCGGGAGTCTTTTTATCTTCGAACAGCGTCTGACCTTGACTAACCACGTCACCTACTCGGACTTTCATCGTAGGGCGCATGCCTACATAGTCTTCGCCGAGCACAGCAACACGGGTCACTTTTGACGCGTCCACTATTTGCTGTTTTGGACCACCTTTAATAGGAAGATCCAAGCCTTTGTTTATTGTAATCATACTCTCTTACACATGTGTTGGGTCGGAAGACGAGCGATATTTCTCGTGGCTTGAACAGAGAATCGCTCTGATAATTAGCTAACATTTTCAAGACATTTAGCTAACAAGCCACAAAAACCGCGGGTATTCTAGCACCAAATAGGCCACATTCTCCAAGGAAAATGGCCATAAATGCGGGTCATTCGACCAAGTGTTAATACAGGGTTAGCGACGCTACTACTCAAGCCTAGATGAGTTAACAACAAGATCAACTCCCACCTAAGGCGTTAAAATATAGATGGTCCTAGAGATTACAGAGTGATCAGCGTTTCAAATGGAAAACTGCCAATAATCGCCAATGATTGTTTTAAAAGATTAGTAATTGCCAAAATTTACAGTTTTCACAGCTAGAGAGGGGCCAAAAAAAACGTTAATAAACCCGATTTATAGCGTATCAACGCTTGGCAAATAGTTAACAAATCGCACACAAGGCCAAGGATTATTGTCACCAGCACGACTTGAGCTAGCCAAAAAAGAGGCTCCTATATATAGGAGCCTCTTTTACTATTAGACGTTTGCCGACTTGGCTACGCCTCACCACCGGCACACGGCGGGGAGGCCGGGATCTGATACAGCTCCGCCCACTCGTCGGGGGTGTAGGCGTGAATGGCCAACGCATGGATATGATCCGCCAGCAGATCGGCCAACACCTGATTGACCATACGATGACGCTGAATCAAGCGTTTGCCGGCAAACTGCGGGCCCACAATGCTCACCTTAAAATGGCTCTCGGAGCCCGCTGGCACATTGTGCCGATGACTTTCATTTACCACTTGCAGGTTTTCCGGAGAAAACTGTGCGTTTAACAACTCAACTATTCTGCTCTCAATATGCATAATGCTTTCCTTTACTACCCGGACGCAATTGGGTGGGTAACGCGAAACGTGAGGTTTATCCTCGGTTGTTGTATTGCGGGCGATTTTGGCAAACTGTGCTGCCATTGATTCTGACAAAGCCCGTTCATTATCAACAAATCACCATCGGCGAGTTGCAGTTCTATCACTTGCTTGGTTTGACGATGTCGAAATAAAAATCGCCTGGTCACACCCAGGCTTAACGATGCAATCACAGGTAACTCGCCTAACTCGGGTTCGTTGTCACCGTGCCAGCCCATGCTATCTGTGCCGTTCCTATAGTAGTTTAGCAACACGCTGTTGAAATCAGCACCACAATAAGCAGAAATTTCTTGGCTTACCTGTTTTACTTGATGGAGCCACGGAACTGCCTTTCTAAGCTTGCCGGAATAACGATAATTGACTCCCTCATCGGCCATCCAGCTAGACAAGCGCGGCTCCAGAACCTGCTTTCCAAACATGCGAATACTGTGCTGCTGCCACCCGGAATAGGCGAGCAACTGCTGGTACAGCGATTGAGAGTGTTTTTGTGGAAGCCAAGCATCGACTTTAGCGATTTTTCCGTTCAGGTACATCCGTGTTAACGCGTCCTAATCTTAGTCCCCTGCAGCGGTAGGATAGTTCTCCAGCATCGAATTGAACAGCTGTTCTTGGTCTGCGGCATATGGCATAAACTCACCCATCGCATCAAACGAACCGGCTAGGGCATTACCTTCTTGCGAGCCTGAAAACGCATGCTGGTAATGCTGCTGAGGCTTGGGATTAACCAGCCCTTGCTCCTCATAAGCGCTCGCCTTGGTTATCTGTGTATGTGCGCTGTAGCGCAGGTATTCCGGGGCCTCTAGCGCGGGGCGCGCAACCAGATGACCAACGTTTGATAAGGCACCGGCCAACACCAATGCGCTGATACCCAAATGCAACATGGGTGACTCCTCGCTTAGCCTTCGGGCCAAGCCGTTCAACTACCTGTAACTATAGACCGAGCAAAATCACGCTTCCTTTCAGCCATTGCACTAGCGCAAGCTTGCTGTACGCAATCGCGGCCAGCATCACCTGCCATCACCCAGCCAGTTGCTGCAACGATCACGCAAGGCTTGACCTGGAGTTAACTCCAGCTTTTACACTCCATCCATATGCTTCGTTAATAAGGAAAAGACACATGAACACTGAGCAACTGGGGAATACATCGCTGAACATCTCACGGATCGGTATCGGTGCATGGGCGATGGGTGGCAAATGGGAGTTCGGCTGGGGCCAGCAGCAAGACAAAGACTCGATTGCCACCATTCGGCACGCCCTGTCCAAAGGCGTGAACTGGATTGATACCGCCCCGGTATATGGCTTGGGCCATAGTGAACAGGTAGTAAGCCAAGCCATCAAGGGCATGAGCGAGAAGCCACTGATTTTCACCAAATGCTGTTTTCGCTGGGACGATAAGCAAAATATCACCCCAGACTTAAGCGCAGCCAGCGTACGAGAAGAGCTTGAAAACAGCCTTAAGCGCTTAGGTGTCGAAGCCATCGACCTCTACCAAATCCACTGGCCGAACCCGGAAGCGCAAATCGAAGAAGGCTGGGACACCATGCGTGCTTTGCAACAAGAGGGCAAGATCCGCTACTTGGGCGTATCCAATCATTCGGTCGAGCAGATGGACAAGCTCGCAGCCATAGCCCCTGTGAATAGCCTGCAGCCCAACTACAGTCTGATCAACCGCGAGTGCGAACAGGCCCAACTACCCTATTGCCAGAACAACGATATCGGCGTGATCTGCTACTCGCCGATGGGCTCCGGCTTGCTTACCGGCAAGATGACCCGCGAGCGCATTGCCAACCTGGCCGAGGATGACTGGCGCCGCGGCAGCGACGAGTTTCAAGAGCCCAAGCTAAGCCGTAACCTGGCCATCGTCGAGGCACTGAAAGCGGTGGGAGCCAAACATGGCGTAAGTGCCGCAGAGGTTAGCATCGCTTGGGTGCTGAAGCATCAAGCCGTAACCGCAGCGATAGTTGGAATGCGCTCTCCCGAGCAGGTAGATGGGGTGGTTGGTGGCGCAGCGATTGAACTCGATGAGCAGGACCTAGCGCTAATCAGCGAAGCTAGCGCCTAGTAGATACAAAATAACGCAGGCAAGTGCTGAGCTTCTAGCGCTTGGCTGCTTACTCAGTATTCACGAACTGCTGTCCCAGCTCTTCGGTATAAAAGGCTATCTTTCGCTCCACATGGGCCAGGTTTGCCTCTAGTTGTTGGATCTGCAGCTGGGTCTGCTCGCGGTGGCTTTGCAAGATCTGCAAACGCTCTAACTCACTCTCTTTACCCTGTTCCAGCAAATCGCGGTAACGTTTAATCGCTTCCAGCGGCATCCCGGTGGATTTCAAGCACAGCACAAAACGCAGCCACTCGATATCCTGCTGGCTGTAACGGCGATGGCCAGAACTGGCGCGCTTGAGCTTGAGCATCAGACCCTTCTTTTCATAAAACCTGAGAGTATCCACCGAAACCTCGGTGAGTTCAGCGGCTTGGCCAATCGAATAGGAACAGGGCATTGCGTTGCTTACCTGATTTGAGAAGACACCCGGCTAGCCTACCATAAGCGCGCTGAATTCCCTTGCAAGCCTAGGCTGTTTCGCTACACTCCCGATGTTCCCCTACCCGCGAGTTAAACCAATAGCATGAGCAACACCGGCACCCTTGAGATTGCAGATCTAAGCCTGACTCTGAGTCGCTACCCCGATAACCACGATAAATCCCTGCAAGCATGGAACGGTGCCGACTTGCAGCTGCTCCAGTATGCCTTCGAACATCCCAAGCCCGTCGCGCGGGTGCTGCTGATTAACGATGAATTTGGCGCACTGGCCTGCGCGCTAGCCGCCCACCCCGCCTTTGCCCAGAGCGAGATTGTCTCTATCAGCGACTCGGAGATCGCTAAGCGCGCGCTGGAGCGTAACTTGGCAGCTAATGAGCTGCCTACTCAGCGGATCCAGTTTGCCGATAGTCTTCAGCCTTATCCAGCAACAGAGCTGGTGCTGATGCGCCTGCCCAAAAACCTTGCCTTCTTCGAGCAGCAACTAATTTGCCTGCAGCAGGTGTTGCAACCCGGCCAAAAACTGGTGGTAGGAGCCATGCTAAAAGCGCTGGTTAAGAGCGCCTTTGGTCTGCTGGAGAAGCACATTGGCGAGGTCAGTACCTCGCTGGCGCAAAAAAAAGCTCGGCTAGTGTTTGCCGAGTATCAAGACATGCAAAGCGAACAGCCCTACCCACTGAACTGGCAGCTCAGTGAACACAACTGGCAGCTTAGCGATCACGCCAATGTATTCTGCTTGGGCAAGTTCGATATCGGCACCCGCTTTTTATTGGATAACTTCCCCCAAGAGCCGGTTGATTCGGTGATCGACCTCGGCTGTGGTAACGGCTTGCTGGGCCTCGCGGCGCTTAAGCACTACCCAGATGCCGAGGTGCACTTTGTCGATGAGTCGTTTATGGCGGTAGCATCTGCGCGCAACAATGTGGCCAACAACTACCCGCAGGCGCTCGAGCGCTGCCACTTTAGCAGCGATAACTGTCTGGAGCAGCAAGCCTCTGATTCGGCCCAATTAGTGCTATGTAACCCACCGTTTCATCAGCAAAATACCGTGTCGACCCACATCGCTGAGCAAATGTTTAAAGATGCCAAGCGCTGCCTGAAAAAAGCAGGTAAGCTAGTGGTCGTCGCCAATCGCCATCTGCCCTATGCACCGCTATTGAAACGATTATTCGGCGGTTTTCAGGTGTTTGCGACTAACAACAAATTTGTAGTGCTTGTAGCGAACAAGCGTTAACACGGAGTTTACCTATGAAACCAGCGCTACGCTGGCTGGCAGCCCTTTGCTGCGCCGGCTCTTTGATGGCTTGCTCTTCTACCCCGCCCCCGCAGCTGCAGCTATCACCCGAAGTTATTGTCCAGCAGGCAGAAGGCGAGAAAGCGTCGCTGATCGCCGCACTAAACTCGGCGGATCTGCGCAACCATCGCTACCTACTGAGTATTCATCGCGACGGACAGGAACAAGCCGAGCTACTCGCCAGTGCCAGCAACCTGCGCCTAGACATCGAGCAGCAACTCAAGCAAGCCTGGCAGCAACAAGGCTTGGGCTTTGTGACCGACTCCCCTTTTAAGCTTCAGGTCGATATCCTCGAGCTAGTGGCTACTGCCGAGCAAAGCAGCCTTAAGCATCAGGTGGAGTCCACCATGCGCCTAAAAGTCTCGCTGGAAACCCCCAAGCGCAGTCTAGCCAAACAGTACCGCTCGGTGCACAACAACGAAGGTCCGCTGCGCCTAAGCCTGGAGCGCCAAGAGGAATACCTCAGCGCCCAGCTCTCAGAGCTACTTACCCAGATCGCCAATGATCCCCAGTTTTTTGAAGTATTGGAGAATGAACAATGAAGTCATCCCTTATAAAAATCCTCTCTTTGGCCTTGGGCCTGCTCTCCTTCAGCCAGCTTTCGCACGCGCAAGTCGTTCAGGTCGACACCAACTTGGGCAGCTTTGAAATCACCCTCGACGCTGAGAACGCGCCGAAGACCGTGGCCAACTTCCTGCGCTACGTTGACGATGGCAGCTACAGCGGCAGCCTGTTCCACCGAGTCATCCCTAAGTTTATGGCGCAAGGTGGTGGCTACACCGCCGATTATGAGAACCTGCCGAGTTACCCACCGATCGAGAACGAGTCATCCAATGGCCTGAGTAACACTCGCGGCTCTATCGCTATGGCCCGCACCAACGATCCAAACTCGGCGACCCGTCAGTTCTTTATCAATGTGGTCGACAATGCCCACCTGGACGGCTCAAAGCGCCGCGCCGGTTATACGGTGTTTGGTGAAGTCACCAAGGGTATGGAGATCGTCGATATCATCGTTAAGCAGCCAACCAAGAACGGTCCGCTTCCGGGCATGGCCAATGTTCCTCAGCAAAAAGTGATCATCGAACAGGTTATCCGCCTCGACGCCGTCACCGCTGACGAATAAGCCCACGCATGGCTAACATGGATTCAGCCAGTAGCTGGAGAGCGACCCTTGCCTCGTATTGGGATAAACGACTGGCGTGGGTATTTATGCTGGGCTGTGCCAGCGGTTTTCCCTGGACCTTAGTCGGCTCCAATATGACCGGCTGGCTAACCGATGCCGGCTTTACCCGCACCAGCATCGGTTTGTTTGGCTCGATCTTTGTGGTGTATGCCCTCAACTTTATCTGGGCCCCCCTATTAGATAGGGTCAAGCTGCCTTGGCTGTATACCCGTTTAGGGCAGCGACGCAGCTGGATCTTACTCTGTCAGCTGTGCATCTTGGCCTGTACGCTGGCGATTACCCAACTGCAACCAAGCGAGCACCTGCTGCTGATTGCCCTGCTCGCGCTGGGGATCACCACCGCCTCGGCCACTCAAGATGTGGCCATCGACGCCTTTCGGATCGACAGCTTCTCCCAAGGCGAGCAGCACAAGCTGCCGCAAGCCTCCGCCATGGCAGTAATGGGATGGTGGACCGGCTACTCAGTGCCCGGCTACTTGGCCTTTATCAATGCCGATGCTCAGGGTTGGAACACGGTGTACTTAGGCATGGCGGGCTTTGTACTGCTATGCATGCTGTTTACCCTGTTGGCGCGCGAGCCACATACCGACCGCGATGCCCTGCAGCAAAAGGCAGCCAAGCGCCAGCAGCGTCAGCACTCGTCCATGTTTACCTGGCTATATGTCACCTTGGTGGAACCCTTCGCCGAGTTCTTCCGCCGCAATCAGGGCAGCATTGCCGTCAGCATCCTTCTGTTTGTATTCCTGTTTAACATCGGTCAGGCCTTTTTGGGGCGGATGTCGGTCACCTTCTACCGCCAGATTGGCTTTAGCAACGAAGAGATCGGCCACTACTCCAAGCTTATTGGCTGGGGCGCAACCTTAAGCTTTACCTTTGTTAGCAGCGCCATCAACGCCCGCTTCGGTATTATTAAGGGGCTGTTTATAGGCGGGGTGGCAATGTCGGTGTCCAACTTAATGTTCTCGTGGATTGCGGTTGCCGGCCCAAACACCGATCTGCTGCTGGCCGCTATTGTGGTCGACAACTTTACCTCGGCCTTTGCCTCGGTGGCCTTTGTCTCCTTCCTCTCCCTGCTCACCGGTCAGGCCTTCTCGGCCACCCAATATGCGCTGTTGGCCTCGCTGGGGAATCTGGGGCGCACCACCTTGGCCTCGTTCAGTGGTGCTCTGGTGGATTGGTTAGACTCTATGCCACTGCAGCGCGGCTTGAGCGACCTCAACACCCGCTTCGACGCGGGCTGGACAGAGTGGCTACTAGGTTTTTACCACCGGCATATGCAGAGCGATTGGTTTGATGCCTGGTCGGTGTTCTTTGCCATCACCGCGGTGATGGTGGTGCCGAGCTTGGTACTACTGTGGCGACTCAGACACGCCTTTGATGACCTGCTAAAACAACAAACCCGCTCTTAACTGAGCGGGCCTGTTTTAATGGTTTGGCTTGATGGCTTAGCGCGATAGCTTGCCCCGCCGCGCACTTAATCTCGGAAGTTATTAAATTGGAACGGCTGCTCCATATCGCTCTCGCGCACCAAGGCCATTACCTGCTGCAGGTCATCGCGCTTTTTGCCGGTTACTCGCAGCTGGTCGCCTTGAATCGCGGTTTGTACCTTGATCTTGCTCTCTTTGATTAACTTAACCAGCTTCTTGGCGGTGGGCTGGTCGATGCCTACTTTAAAGCTCACCACTTGCGAGAACAGCTTGCCGCGATGCTCAACATCGGCAAGGTCGATGGAGCGAGTGTCGATTTTACGCTTCACAAGGTTGTTGCGCAGGATATCCAGCATCTGTTGCAGTTGAAAATCCGCTTCCGCGGTCATCTTGATCAGCTCTTCGCCTAGCTCAAACTCAGCTTCCACATTACGAAAATCAAAGCGCGTAGCCAACTCGCGGTTGGCATTCTCGCAAGCGTTGCGAATTTCACTGACTTCTACTTCAGAAACGATATCAAAGGATGGCATTACAGCTCCTGGATAATGATTAATTTGGGTGCCGGCCATCATAACAGTCCTTAGCATCGCCATGCCAACAGATTGACCCGCTTGCGAAATTCTCAAGCAGCCACTTTACTTAATGGCGACAGAACTATCAGGAAGAATGGATGATCCGACTAATCTACGTAAGCCAGCAAGCCAAGGCCTTGTCTGAAATAGAGATAAGCGAGTTGCTGGTAAAAGCCCGCGAACACAACCTTAGCCACCAGCTAACCGGCCTGTTGATCAGCGCAGGCAAACACTTCCTTTAGGAGCTGGAAGGCCCAGCAGCAGAAGTAACCGCCCTTTATCAGCGCATCGAGCAAGCCCCCCGGCATGTCAACGTCACACTGGTGCATAAAGGGCCCAATGCCTATCGCCGCTTTCCTTCCTGGTCCATGTCCTATCAGCTGCTCGATCAGCTAGAGCATTCGATGATTGAGAGTTATCTGAAGATCCTCAGCCTAGAGTCCGGCGACGTCGCCAAAGCCAAGATCAACCCCATCTATCAATCCTTAAAACTGCGCATATCTGAGTAACGCTGCCAGCAGGCGTGACCTCGCACGCGTTGCCTAAGTGATGGATGTGATAACTTATCTATCACTAATCCTCAGCGCTGTTGATTCAGGGGGCAAGATGGAAGCGGAGTTTAAAAGCCTGATCTCTGTGGCGGGCTATGCAATCGAGGCCTTTGGCGTGTTAGTGGTGATCATCGGCTCGATCGCTACCACCACCACCTTTATCAAAACCTACCTCAAGCAGACTAAAGAGATTGCCTACAAGCAATACCGAAGAGATTTGGGCCGCTCAATCATACTCGGTCTGGAGTTCTTGATTGCCGGCGACATCATTCGCACGGTGGTGGTGGCCAACTCACTGGAAGATGTAGGTGTGTTGGCGCTGATCATTGTTATCCGCGGCTTCTTGAGTATGACCTTGCACCTTGAAGTGGAAGGTCGATGGCCCTGGCAGCCGGAAAAAAGCAGCGAGTCTGCGGGCGCTTAGCCGCAGCACTTCTTGTATTTTTTACCGCTACCACAGCTACATGGGTCGTTACGGCCCGGGGTTTTCTCCAGCGTCACGGTTTGAGGCTGGCTGATCACGGTATCCAGCTCGACGGTGTACTCAGGCTGATTCGCATCCACTTCGATATTGACCATCAGCTCATGCTCGGCCGCTAACTGGGCAAGCTCAGCTTTACGCTGCTCGCTGGCCACGCGAACGGTCAGTGGCGCTTCAGCCGTGCCAGCTTTGACTTCGCGGTTGACGTTGTAGCCGGTGCCGACATAGCTTTTTCTGGTCTCAATCCGGCCTTTATAAAACATTTTCGACATGGCGAACTCACCTCAACGGTTAATGGAAAACAATAATGGGAAAAATCAAAGGGCGGCGATTATACATAGCCGCTCACCATCTTTCGAGTTCAAGTTTTACTCTATCGCGATAAGCGCCATGTTCCGGCCTGAAGCGCTCTCGCGCAGTGCTAATGAACTCTACCAATAAACTCTGCTAAAGTGCGGCTATGAATATAGCTCCCCCTTCGATTGCGATTATCGGCGCTGGCGCTGTCGGAAGTCTGTGCGCTGCGAAGTTGGCACTTGCTGGTGCCCGCGTCTGCTTTGTCGACCAACGACTGGCTCAGCCCACAACCCTGACTATCGACTTTGTTGACCCACAGGCCCAGACCCAACGCTTTGAGTTTACTCAGCGTCCAAGCATTGCCGATGCAGACTACCTGCTAGTCTGCGTTAAGGCCTACCAAGTGGCTCAAGCAACCCAAGGGTTGGCACTGCCGGAGCACTGCCAAGCGGTGTTGCTGGTCAATGGCATGGGCGCAGAGCATTCTTTGCCACCAAACTGGAGCGAGCGCCCACTATGGCTTGGCAGCAATAGCCACGGCGCACTTCTAGAAAACGGCTCTGGCGTTAGCAGCAAGCAAGTCCGCCATACAGGTATAGGCAAAATCATCATCGGCAACGCCGGGGCGCCTGATGAGCCAGCGCATTTCGCACCGCTGGCTGAAGCCCTTGGTGCAAACTGGGATGGACAAATCGAGGCTGCGCTGTGGCGCAAACTGGCTGTGAACTGCTGCATAAATCCACTCACCGCACTTTACGGTATCCGCAATGGCGCATTGCTCGCCCCGCGCTTTGAACAACAGCTCGAGAAGCTATGTCAGGAGTTCTGCCAAGTTGCCGATAGCTGCGGGGTGCCGCTGACACCTGCGCAAACTCTAGCTCAGGTCAAACAAGTGGCCGAAATGACGGCTGACAACTTCAGCTCTATGCATCAAGATTTACACAAGCAACGCCCGACGGAGATCGAGCATATCACCGGGTTCTTGCTCAAGCAGGCCGCACAGCAGGGCCTGACAATTGCGAGTCATCAAGCGCTGTATTCAGCGATCAAGGAGAGGGAAGCTACCTATGTCTAAAGTAATGGTTGCCCTGGCTCAGGGTTGTGAAGAGATTGAAGCGGTAACGGTTATCGATGTACTCCGGCGAGCCGAGATCGAGGTGGATGTGGTTAGCATCAACGCCGATGACAGCCTGTCGGTAACCGCATCGCGGGGCGTAAAGCTGGAAGCCGACTTGCCGTGGAGTAAGGTCGAGCCAGCCAGTTATCAGATGCTAGTCCTGCCCGGCGGCCTTCCAGGAGTGGAAAACCTGCGTGATCATCCCGGGCTGATTGCCGCGCTACAAGCACGGCCAAGCGAGCAGTGGTTAGGCGCTATCTGTGCAGCCCCGGGCTTTGTATTGGCCAGTCATGACTTGCTGGGAAGCGCCACCATCACCGGCTATCCCGGCAGCTTAGGTGCAGTGCCGAGCGAGCAGCTAAGCACCCAAGCGGTGGTTAATGATGACGGCGCCAAGCTTATTACCTCGCAAGGTCCCGGGACCGCTATGGAGTTCGCCTTGACGCTGGTTGAACAGCTATTGGGCAAAGACAAGGCCCGGCAAGTCGCCGAGCCCATGCTGATCAATTATTGAGTGTTGATTAACTGCTAGCAACTGGCCTAGCGGGAAGCATAGGCTTCAGCAAAGGCCTCGTAGCGGGCGCGGTTAACCCCCATGTCCGAGTGGCCAACACGTGATTGCGAGCGCAGGTGCACCACGCCCTGCGCTTCATCGAAGTACAACTCAAAATCGTCGCGATAGCGCATCTGCTCGCTAACAAACACCGCATGTAGGTAGTCACTGTCGCGGGTTACCGTCTCATTGTTTCCAAGTGCCGCTAGGCTAGCCAGTGCCGCCAACATCGACTGCTGTAGGTCCTCTTTAAAAGGCAGTGCTGCAACCTGCTTGCTGGGATCGCTGGCAAAGCTTGATACCCCATTGGGTGAAGACGGCAGCGGCGCCAAACGCCCTTGCTGCACACCAAGCCCGGCAGGTACCCGACTGTTAGTCCAGGTCATATAGCCAACCACTGCAGCAATCGCCGCAACCACAATGAGCAAAATCCATTTCATATCATCTTCCAACTTATCTTACTGTTTAATTTGGGCTTCGTAGCCGCTTACGCTTGCTTGCCTCAAGTCTAGCCATTTGCGCCAATAAACCCAATCCCTCACAGCAGACCGTCTAAATGCCTTCATCGCACCAAGATGAAACAATACGCACCAATATCGAGCGAAACTTCATCAAGCTGGGTCACTTAAAGCACTTATTTAATCTTCTCAGGATGTTAATTAGACGTTAAATCCCTTTACTGGCAAGGTCGCACCACAAGCGAGCGCCATTTTGGAGCACCAAGGCACGCTAATTGCAATTTTAGTGCAAAGACCTGCAACTTTAGCGCAAAGAATTGCACCAATTTAACGCTTATAGGGAGATTTCAACTTACCATGGACACCAACATCAGTGCTGCCATCGACAGCTTGAGCCAAAGTGCCAACACCTTGTTTATTCTACTGGGCGCGATCATGGTTTTGGCCATGCATGCCGGGTTTGCCTTTTTGGAGGTCGGTACCGTCCGCCACAAAAACCAGGTCAATGCGCTAGTGAAAATTATCACCGACTTCGGCTTCTCGGCAGTCGCCTACTTTGTGATTGGTTATCAAATCGCTTACGGCAATCACTTCTTTGCCAGTGCCGACGCACTAGTGGCCAACAATGGCTACGAGCTAGTGAAGTTCTTCTTCCTACTGACCTTTGCCGCCGCCATCCCGGCGATCATCTCCGGCGGTATCGCTGAGCGCGCCAAGTTTGGTCCCTTCCTGTTGGCCTCTTCGCTGTTAGTGGCCTTTGTCTACCCGCTGTTTGAGGGCATTGTGTGGAATGGTAACTTCGGCTTCCAAGACTGGCTGGCCGCGACCACCGGCGCCGAGTTCCATGACTTCGCCGGCTCAGTAGTGGTTCACGCGATGGGCGGCTGGCTGGCGCTAGTGGCCATCGTGGTACTTGGTCAGCGCCAGGGCCGCAAGCCCGGTATTGCCTTCGCGCCTTCGAATATTCCCTTTTTGGCGCTAGGTGCGTGGATCCTGACCGTTGGCTGGTTTGGCTTTAACGTGATGTCGGCACAAACCATGGATGGCATCAGTGGTCTGGTAGCAGTTAACACCCTGATGGCCATGGTAGGCGGCACCATCGCGGCGCTGCTGGCAGGTAAGAATGACCCGGGCTTTATCCACAACGGCCCATTAGCTGGCTTGGTGGCGGTATGTGCCGGTTCGGATCTGTTCCACCCATTGGGTGCGCTGTTTGTCGGCGCAGTGGCAGGCGGCCTGTTTGTACTGCTGTTCACCTGGCTGCAACGCAGCAAGCGCATCGATGATGTACTGGGTGTGTGGCCCCTACATGGCCTATGTGGTGCCTGGGGCGGTGTGGCTGCCGGTATCTTCGGTCAGCAAGCCTTTGGCGGCTTGGGTGGAGTGAGCTTTATGGCGCAACTGCTGGGGACTATCGCGGGCATCGTGGTGGCCTTGGTGGGTGGTGTGATAGTCTACGGGCTTATCGCTAAGATCAGCGGCCTGCGCCTGAGTGATGAAGATGAATACCGCGGCGCAGATTTAAGTATCCATAAGATTGCTGCGACCAATAACGATCGCTAATGCAAGTAAGTACTTAGTCTATTTAGGGCCTGTGTTTACACAGGCCCTTTTGTTTTCTCAATTCCCAAGACACCACTTTGGTCTGCGCTAGATCAATCCCGCTCCCAATCTACTTTGCAAGCGAATCGCGCTTTGCTTACCATGCAGCGAAAATTGGCTGACTAGGTTTTGCTTAATACGATGCATGGAATCAATCCCACCAAACTTGCGCTAGGCGCCATCGCGCTGACTCTGGGCTACGTCGTTGTCTGGCTGGCCGGCCCCTTGCTGCTGGCCGACGCGCCGATGTGGCTCGGCTTGCCGCTGTGGTTCTGGCTGTCATGCATTGTCGCACCAATAGCATTTTGCCTGATTGCGGCATACTGGCTACGGGAGCGCGGCAATGACTAACTGGAGCCTGCTCGCCCCCATCCTGCTTTACTTAATCGCCACCCTTGGCTTGTCTCGCTATGCCGCGAGTCGAGGCGCTAGCGAGAGTAGCTTTGAACGTCGTTACTTCCTGGGCGGCCAGTTTATGAGCGGGCCACTGCTGGCCTTTGCCTTGGTCACCACCTATACCAGTGCCTCGTCATTTATTGGTGGGCCGGGTGCCGCCTACAACTTTGGGCTGGGCTGGGTGCTTTTGGCGATGATTCAGGTGCCGGTTGCCATCCTGACGTTGGGGGTGATTGGCCCGAAGATCTGGCGGCTCGCCAAGCAACACCAAGCGGTCACCATTTTGGATATTCTCGAGCAGCGCTATCACAGCAAGACCTTGTTGGTGATCGCCGGTATCAGCTTAGTCGGCGCCTTTATGGGCATGGTGGTGGTGCAGTTTACCGGCGGCGCACGCATGCTCTCAGTGATGACCGGTGTCGAGTACCACTGGGCGCTAGCACTGTTTGTCGGCACCGTGCTTATCTACACCCTGTGGGGCGGCTTTCGCGCGGTATCGTATACCGATGCCCTGCAGGGGCTGGTGATGGTGTTTGGTACCGTGGCGCTATTTATTGCGGTGCTTAACTACGGCGGCGGGATGTCGGCGATTACCGCCAAGCTGCATGAAATCGACCCAGCCCTGCTCTCTCACCGCGGCCCCAATGATTTCCTTAGCTGGCCGTTCTTATTGTCGTTTTGGGTACTGGTGGGCTTTGGTACCCTTGGCCTGCCACACACCGCCCTGCGCGCCATGGCAGTTAAAGATGGCCGCGCGCTGAAACAAGCAATGGTGCTGGGCAGCATGGTCTCGGTGGTGGTGATCCTACTGCCCCATCTCAGTGGCGTATTGGCCCGCGCGATCCTGCCGGAGATAGACAGCCCGGATAACGTGCTACCTAAGCTGATGATCACCGTGTTCCCGCCACTGTTAGGCGGCTTGCTGTTGGCAGCTCCTTTGGCGGCGATCATGTCCTCGGTAGACTCCATGCTGCTGCAAACCGGCTCCACCTTGGTCAGCGACTTGGCTGGCCGCTTTGCTGAGCTCAATGAATCTCAGCAGCGCCGCTTAAGCCATCTGACCATGCTATTGCTGGTCGCCGGTAGCGGCCTGATGGCGCTCAATCCGCCGCAGATGATTGTGTGGCTCAACCTCGGCGCCTTTGGCGTGTTGCAGGCGGTATTCCTCTGGCCCATCATTCTTGGGCTGTTCTGGCCAAAGGCCAATGCCAGCGGTGCCATTAGTGCCATGTTGGTGGGGGCAGGTGGCTTCCTGTGGATGCTAAATAGTGGCTTTAAGCCCTTTGGCATTCATCCTATCGTGCCAGCGCTGGCCGCATCCGGGGCTGCATTTGTGCTGTTTAATCGCCTCGGCAAGGCTTGCGACGCATAACCTCACTCTCACTTAGATAGATCGCGAGCCGGGTTCCCGGCTCCGCGTCCCATCACGCCCACATCACCACTTTGACACTAAAACATAAACTATTGATATTTAAGAAATATTTAACCAAATCCACCTTGATGGGTAACAGATTTTAAGCACCATCATCGAGAAACCGATGTACACAACACAAATGGAAGTATCGATGTTGAACAAAAGCCCCATCGCATTAGCCCTAGTTTCCCTGCTCGGCTTGAGCGCCTGTAATTCAGACTCTGATTCTCCCGAACTCCCTCGTGAGCTGGGTATGGAGATGACCATTCTGCATATCAACGATCACCACTCCAATCTGGACCCGGTGAAGCTCAAGTTGCACTTGCCAGACACCCAAGGCAAGCGCTACGAAGCAGAGTTTGAGGTTGGCGGCTTCAGCCGTGTGGCAGAGAAGTTTGCCGAACTGGAACGCACCAACGACAACGTGCTGAAGCTGCATGCGGGCGATGCCATTACCGGTACCCCTTACTACAGCCTGACCAAGGGCAGAGCCGACGCGGCGATGATGAACGAAGTGTGCTTCGACAGCTTCGTGCTGGGCAATCACGAGTTCGACGACGGCAACGCGCAACTGGCCACCTTTATCGACTACCTGAACGACCCAAGCCAAGAGCTGGGCGCCTGTGGCACTCAGGTGATCTCGGCCAACGTGGAAGTCCCGGCCAACAACCCGATTTACGGCAAGTACACCCCCTACAGCCTGCACAACATCGACGGCGAGCACGTTGCGGTGATCGGTTTGACCATTTCAGATAAAACCCAAGGCTCATCCAGCCCCGATCGTGACACCGTGTTCTTGGATGAAGTGAGCACCGCCCAGTTCTACATCGACGAGCTAAAAGCCAAGGGCATCGACAAGATCGTCCTGCTGACCCACTACATGTACAGCAACGACATCGCCATGGCCAAGCAGCTAAGAGGGGTAGATGTTATCGTGGGCGGCGACAGCCACAGCCTACTGGGTAGCAACTATGCCAACTACAACCTGAATCCGCACGGCGAGTACCCAACCGTGGTGCAAAACGCCAGCGGTGACGACGTATGTATTGTCCAAGCCATGGATAACTCGCAGGTGGTGGGCGAATTGCAGGTAAGCTTCGACACTGACTCTCGCATCCTTAGCTGTGGCGGCCAGCCTCATCTATTGCTGGGTGACCTGACCTACGACCGCGATACCGGCGCGCCTAATGTGACGCCACTGAGTGATGAGCAAAGTGCAATGAGCCGCTCAGTATCCGATGCCATCGTCCAAGAGCTGCTGGATTACGTGGCTGAGCAACTGCCGGAAGCTGATTTTGTTGCGCTAAATGAGGCTGCGGAAGAGACCCTGCAAGTGTTCCGCGACGAAGTGGACGAAATCAAGAAAGAAGAGATCGGCGTTGCTGCCGACATCCTGTGTAACGAGCGCCTGCCGGGCAGCCACCACTCCTCGGGCGCAGGCTGTCACAGCGAAGTGACCGACAACCACGGTTCAGTGATGGGCGTTGTGGTTGCCCAGGCCTTTGCCGATATGTCGAAGCTGTCTGATCTAGCCATCCAAAACACCGGTGGTGTGCGTACCAGCATGTACCCGGGTACCATCACCTACGGCGATGCCATCGAAGTGCTACCGTTTGACAACCTGCTGGTGAATGTGGAGATGACCGGCGCCGAGATCGTTAAGGTTCTCAATGAAGCCGCCGACTACGCCCTGAGCACCTCCACTGGCGCCTTCCCGGCCACCGCCTTCCTGCGCTTCGATGCAGATATGAGCGCCAATGAGGGCGAGAAGATCAGCAACGTACAGGTACGCGCCAAGCAAGCCGGCTCTAGCTGGCAGGCAATTGATCTGGAGAAGACCTACGTTGTGGTGACCAATGACTTTATTGCCGAAGGGCGTGACGGTTACTACACCATGGGTGATATCTGGTATGCCGATGATGGCCGAGTCGACCACACCGGCCTGCTCTACACCGATTCTCTGGTGAATTACATCAAGCAGTTTGACGCCAACGGCGAGGCAGTGACCGCGCCAGCGCTGGAAGATATGAGTGTGCAACACTACACGCCAGCGGCGCAGTAAGCGCAACTCGATCTGCTACGCAAAACCGGCCTAAAGGCCGGTTTTTTTGTTAATAGCGCCAATCCAGCCCATCTATACTTTTTAGCCATCTCTAGCCAACACACGTGGAGAGCGCTATGGCCTGCTACTTTCGAGCTTATATGAAACACAGTGGTAATCCGGTTGAGGTTGAAGTGTTTGCCGAAAACCATGTGCATGGCTTTACCCCGCTGGAACGCGGCGAGGAGCTAAGCCTGCCCATCCAAGGACAAAGCCCATGGTTCGCCATGCTCGGTAATAGTCGGATTAGTCAGGGCATGGTGGAAAACGGCCAGCATGTGGAACTGGCACTGACCGCCAGAGACATCGTTGAAGTAAACATACGTTAGCGTTTTTTCACTTCACTGATTTCGGCTTCAACGCGATAGCTGTCCATCGCTTTCACCGGCAGGCTGAGTTGCAAGCCCGCCTTTTCTTGGCCCTCTCGCAGGTAGGTCTCGGCCATGCGCTTAATCGAACGCCAGGCCCCTATGCGCGGCTTGCTGTAGAGCTTCTCACCCGATGGCCCCATCACCGTTACCGCCACATCAATTAAGATAACCGGCTGACGGCCACTGTTTTTCACCCGAGTATCAAACACCAAGTTATCACCATCGCGCGTGGGGTTGCTCAGCCACACCTCCACATCACCCTCTTGCAGATGCAGCGGCTCGGTGCTGCCGGTTTGGATAGACCAACCAGTTAGCAGCGGCTTGGTCGTGGCAACGGGGGCTGACTCGGTAGCGATGGTCTCAGTGGCGACGGCTGAAGAGGCTGCAGTGGCGGTAGCCGTTGTTTGGGTTTGGGCTTGAGCCTGCGCTTGCGGCTCGGCCACCACCGTCAGGCCTTGCTCTGTGGTAGCGATGGTGGCAGCGGCATTGGCCGCCTTGGGCGCCTTGGGCGCCTCTACAAAGCGCCAGGTAAAATCATCCGCCAGCCAGACCTGAGTGCCGTCATCCAATGTGGCCAACCGCTCGGCGGCGCTGGCAAAGCCTGTAAGCAGGCAAAGTAATAGGCCCGATAGCTTCATTTCACTTCCTTGTGTTTAGGGCTAGCCCTCAGTGTAACGGATTTCTCGAGAAGGCGGCTAAAGTTGAAAGCCAGCCCGCTGCACCGTTTTCGCTAGCTGCTGGTTGTACTCGATTAAGCGCTCGATGGTCTCGGCCTCGACAATCGTGGTGGTCTGCTTGCTAACCACGTCCATCAACTGCTGGGGCGATTGCTTACCGCTTTGATAGTAGCTATCCAGCGCATTCCCCACGATAAAGTAGTAAGCCGACAGCTCGTTGAGTAGTGAAGGTGGGATCTCAAAGGTTGAGTCAGAAAACTTCGAGGCGCTGAACACATAATCATTGAGCTCAATCCCCAGCAAGTCTTCGTTGTACACAAAGCGGCTCTGGCTGGTTTTCTCGATATAGCCCTGCATGTTCTCCACATTAAACTGCAGCTCTTGTAGCAAGGACTCAGCAAGGTAATAGGTGCCGCGATCGGCCCGGGCTTGCTCAACATTCACGGCAACTCGAAAGCCGCTGGAAGCGGCAAAATACACACCGATCACGGTGGCCAACAGAGTGACCATATGGCCAATCCAATAGGCAAGACTACGTAATTCGTTCACTGGATACTCTCGTAGTGGTAATAATCAGGAAAGGGATTAACTGGCCGACTTCTGCTTTTTCTCGCGCAGTTTAATGCCTTGCTTCTCGCTGTATTTAAACAGGAAATACGCCGGCAGAATGGTCATCGCCAGCACGGCAATCACAAACATCACCATCATGCCCAGCGCATCGATGGTGGCGACCACCTCGGCCATGGTTGCGCCGCCAAGCAGCAGCAAGCTCAAGGTAAGCAGCAGGCTCAGTACCAGCCATAGCACGAGACCCTGCAAACGGGTTTTGCGACTGAGGATAACGCCATGTTTATAGCCAAGCCCATAGCCGACGATAATCGCAGGCACAAAGGCTGAGAGCATACTGGTCGAGGAGAGGTTAATCGAAAGCAGCCAGCTAAGGCCAAGTTGCAGTAAGTTGAAGCCCAGCGAGGCCAGGGTTAGCCATAATGCGACCACAAAAGCCGACGGAGATTGCTGGGTTGTCACTGATGTTTCCATTTCTACCTCAAAACCATGCATTACATTTCTTCAGCTTCTATCACTAACTAGAAGCGGAGTTCGATACTAGCATTGCAGCTTGGGAACCACCATAACAGCCGAGGCTAAATCGTTGTTCTGGGAAGCAATTACACAATAAAACAGAAGGACGTCACGAAGAGGAATGAAAGTGCCTAATACCAATCCGGATAAGTAAATGATCAGATATTGCGCAGGAAAAATCATTGAGGAGGAGGAAGCGCTTGCCGTAACTAGTGGGCTAATTACAAAAGCGTTGACGCTGTCATCAATGATTTTAACCAGCAAGAATGAGCAGTTACTTGTGTGGATTGGTATTACGTAACTTCAGAAGCCAGCCAACGGCCAGCTTCAGTGCGAAATAATTAGGCTTTGGCGCTTAACAGACGTTGATACAAGGCATCTTTCAGTACTGCGCGGTCATGCTTAAGCTGATGCATATCCTCATCGCCGATGGGCCCATTGTTGAGCTCCAGAGTGCGGATTTCTTTATCCAGCGCGGTGTATCGCTTGTTCTCCTTTGCAAACTCCTCATCACTCTCCATTAGGCTGGTGATGACATCTTGTAACTCTGGAAAATCATTACTCAATGAATGAACTTCACCTAACATAGCTGCTCCTTTTTATCACAATTGGCCAATCAGCGACTGACAGCCGCTGATTAAACTGTAGCAACAAATTGGGCAGACCGATTTGCTCCGTTAGTTTTAGAAGCAGCACGCTCAGCAGCTAAGCACAGTGACCGCTATAAACAGCCGGTGGCATCCACCAGCCGTTTATACAGGACGTCTTTGAGCTTGGCCCGTTCGATCTTGAGCTGGTTCATACGCTCGTCGCTAGCCGGTGAGCCGCTCAGTTCCATATCGCGGATCTCTTTATCCAGTGCCGTATACCGTTGGTTTTCAGCAGCAAAGTCGCTGTCGCTTTGGTTGAGTTTGATGATGGTTCCCGCTAGCTGGGGGAAGTCGTGAGCCAGAGAGTGGTCTTCGCCTAGCATGGTTACTCCTTCGCAATATGCGTCTGCCTTGCCGTTTAAAGCAACATAGATAGTTAGAAGTAAACTGTAGCAGCTTTAGCCAGTGCGCTGGGTCAGCTCTTATAGCAATGGGAACAAAGCTAAAGTAGTCGCCCAAGTATGTCCAACCTCAGTAGCGTAGTTGCTTTAATTTAACTCCCCACCCTTTGACTCGGTTGGGGCATACAACAATGCCAGCAAAGGATTTACTAGCATTGTGGCTGCAGGGGGCAGGTATTTTGGGGGTTAAAAAAACCGTGCCTCGAGTTTACTTGCCTTCAGGCTGCATTGGTTAGTCTGAGGCTCTCATAGTAATCCTCAGCCAGCGCAGTCATCTTAAACTCAGCTTCTGTTCCCGAAATCTTCTCGACCGCAGCTTGGATGGATTCGAGATCTACGTTGAAGAACTCTTTTCTCAGATTTACTGCATTTACACGTTGAGAGTGGAACTCTCTGTGTAAGGCTGTTTCAAGAGCAGGGGCATCATCGGTGTAAATCATGGCGTGAACATCAAATGGGAATGGCACGCTAGCATCACCCAGCTCTTTAACCCTGTCCATAGGTTCTAGGCGACGGGTTAAACCAATCTTATAAACATCTTCACCAAATGAACCAATGTTGCTGATGACATATACATGGCCTCTGCGAGTTTGTTCCGCCATGCTCTTGGCTCGCTCCTCTTTGGCTTCTGCTTCAGCTAATTGTTGCTCTAGCAAAGCGATTTTTTGCTCCATTTCGCTACGCTGCTGCTCGGTTGCCTTTGATAACTCACTCTGGGCTTTATCAAGAAGTGAGCGGTATAGTTTTTCTTCTTTTGCCGCTTCGGCCAAGGCCTTCTCGTATTCTTTGATAGCACGTTGCTCTTCGCGGATTTGCTCTTTGATTAGTTTCTGTTCCGCAACTTCCTCTTGCTTCTTCAAAGCAGACTGATATTGAAGAGTGCATTCTTCAAACTTTAGCTCAACATAATCAATGTTAAATCCACACTCCAAGGTTGCGGCTGATTTTTCCAAACTATTAGCTAGCTTTTCAATTCGCTCTAAAGTCCTGCCGAATGAGCTGGGTGAGACTTTGCCTATAAGAGTGTCGCATTCGATGTTGAACGCGGTGAGCATTAGCTTAACTTGACCGGATAGTATTTTTTTGTTTTGGGCTTTATTTGATGAAACTGTTGTTGTTTCAGGGAAGGTTATAGCATTCTTGTTCTTTATCATTTCCTTTTGCTGTTGCCTGACATCTTTTATCTCTTCTACGTATCGAGCAGATGTCTCATAGAGATACTCTGGTATAGCATAATGCTGAGGGATCCCCTCATAATTCTGTGAAAACATAGCTGTTTTTTCTCAGCTGCCGGATAAATGCCAGTATCGCCCATTTTATGTCTCGAACTTTTAGCCGATAGCATCCTCCGCGCCTGAGCACCTCTTTGCCCAGCCGCAGCAGTGACAACACATTTCGGTCTCGCACTGTGTTTGCCTGAAAGTGTTTATGCCAACCGGATTTACACGCAAACAGACCAACCCAGTGCAGGACCAATTCCAGCAGTAATGCGATCAGCAACATGATGTCAAAGCGCTTAGGGCAGCGGCTGCGACTATGCCGCAACCCAAAACCGAAGGCCGG
>NZ_AUBZ01000024.1 GCF_000429505.1 Aliagarivorans taiwanensis DSM 22990
CTTCGGCGCATGGCTTAAAGATAAGCATGAGCCGCAAAGGGAATTGTTGGGATAATGCTTGCGCCGAAAGCTTCTTCCACTCACTAAAGGTTGAAGCAGTGCAATACGAGCCCATTATGAATCGAGAAGCTATGCGCCAGGCTGTGTTTGAATACATCGAGGTTGATTACAATCGAACAAGAAGGCACAGTGCTCTGGGCTATCTCAGTCCAGAAAACTACGAACTAAAGAATGTAGCTTAGTAGCGTGTCCAGTATTAGCGGTGCGGATCAAACCTTCATCTGGCAACTGTAGCACCACTCTTTTCCAGCCAGGCTGGCAATCGCATAATTTCAGAGCAAAAAGAAGCGTTGGTAAACTATGCCGCTTACGGCAATGATTACTTGCTCCGTTATTTTGAAGGCTACCCCGGAGAGATCGGGAGTTGCTTTGACTACCAGCAACTGATTGTTAATGTTGAGAACCCAGACAACCTTCGTACTGATCCGCCAATTAAAAACGGTAGCATCCAACTAGGTCCTGACACTCCGGGCATTGTTGTATTTGAAGACAGTTATCACAGTAGTTTTGTCTCCGCTAGCGGCTTCATTTATCGAGAACAGCTCAGCCCAAATGAAGTATTAGTGCTTTCAGATATTCCACTAGAACCAACTGAGATGTTTGATATTTCTATTGAGTCTGACCAGACAAGAGTTAATCAAAGCCCTTTCACTAGAGACTATCAATTCTCAGTTCAGTATTCAGAAACCTTGGAGCCTGGTACGCACCAACTTACCTCATTTGCAGAGCCATTAGAAAATCACCTTCTAGCGGCACAGTCTGAGCAATATGAAGAGCAATGGGTTAATTATATGAGGGTTTTAGTTAGCTCAAAGGACAACATAGAGATTCCAGATCTGAGCTCATCTGAATTACAGTTGCTGAATGTAAGCCCCGAAGTGATTAACTATCAGTTTAGTGGATTTGAGCCAAAATCCGTATGGGCGGGACTAAGCTTCAGTGCAACTAACAGCAAGGGTGAAATAGGCCATTACGACCAATACGTAAGAGTCGATACCAGCAATGGTGTCATCACCTTCCCTAAAATAGCCCCAGACTTGACGAATCTTAAGCTTGACTTCGTTCAAATTGAGGTATTAGAGACTTCTAACTACTCTCTAAACTTGGGCGTAAGAAATAGCCAACTAGCGGTATCGCCAAGAAGGCGCCATGTATCGACCATCCCCTCAAAGCTAAATCATGACTTTAATGCTGTTTACTTATTCAAAAACATTCCAATGAGTGACGAGCAATCAGAGCGATAATAGCTAAGTACAAAAAAGCCGATGCAATGCATCGGCTTCTCGATATCGAATCGGCAATCAGGCTTACAGAATAGCCAGCAGCTCTACTTCGAATACCAGGGTAGCGAATGGAGGGATCGCCGCACCCGCACCTTGTGAGCCGTACGCCAGCTCTTGTGGGATGTACAGCTTCCACTTGTCGCCCACTTTCATGCGTTGCAGGGCTTCAGTCCAGCCTTTGATTACGCCGTTTACTGGGAACTCTGCAGGTTGGCCGCGCTTCACTGAGCTGTCGAATACTTCGCCAGAGATCAGGGTGCCTTCATAGTGAACTTGTACCTTGCTGGTCGCTTCTGGGCTTTCGCCTTCGCCTTCGCTCAGTACTTCGTACTGCAGGCCAGTTTCGGTTACGTTGATTTCAGGGCGTTGACGGTTATCGCTCAGGAACTTCTCGCCAGCTTCACGTACTTCGGCGTGTTGCTCAGCTTTTTTCGCTTCGATTTGAGCGGTGATTTCCTGGAAAGCCGCGCCGATGGTCGCTTCGTCAACCTGAGCAGGTTGCTTGGTCATAACATCACGGATACCATCCAGCATGGCATCAATCACTAGTCCTTCAAAAGCAGCACGTTCGATTTGCTCACCGATCTGCATACCGTAGCCATAGCTGGCCTGCGCTGCTGCGCCTTGATACTTTTCGCTCATTGTTAACTCAATTTGGTTTATTAATCGAAGGCGCAGTCTAACACAATACACCCGCGGCTTTGCTAGCAATCAGCCCTTTTTCTGCGCGTAATTGGCCGAAGCGCTCACCGTCGAAACTGTTTTGCCGCGCCTGACCGGTTAGCTGATAACCCTGGCGCAAATAGAAGTTGATGGCCCGCTCGTTTTCCATCATCACCCACAGACCCAAACGCGATTCACCATTCACGCTCAAGTGCTGTTCTACTTTGCTTAGCAGACGAGCTCCCAGACCTTGCCCGGTCACTGTCGGGTCCAGATAACAGGCCAACAGCTCCGGCCCGTCCGGGGTAAACTCCACACAGGCAAAACCTTTTAAGGGGCGCTCCCCTACCACCCATGCCGACATGGCGCGATCGGTTAGCCGCTTATGCCAAAGCAAGCGATGCTGTGACTGATTAAGCTGAGCCAGCATTTTATCCACCAAGGCGGGCGGGTAAGTCGCCGCCCAACTTCTGCGTTGCACGTCCACAATCGCGACCGCATCCGCTTCTCTGGCCGGTCGAATGGCCGCTTTACAGGTCATCGCGTAAGGCTCGAATAATCATAAGTTGGGACGTTCACAGTCTGGCTGTTTGTTATTGGCTAGCGCTTGCTGGCGCAGGCCAGAGGCTTTTGGCATTTGTGACTCCAGCTGATTAATCCGGGTGTTGTGCGATGGATGAGTCGACAAGAACTGCGGTGGCGAGCCGCCGCTGGCCTTGGCCATGTTTTGCCACAGGCTGACACTCTCTTGCGGCTCAAAACCGGCACTGGCCATCAAATCGAGTCCCATCACGTCGGCTTCACTTTCCTGCGCGCGGCCGTAGGGCAACACGATGCCGTATTGCACGCCCAAGCCCAGTGCGGCCATGGTCGCGCCCTTGTGTTCAATATCGCTGGCACCAATGGCAACCGCAGCGGCCAAGGTACCGACACCGACAATCTGATTACGCGACAGTCGCTCGTTGCTGTGCTCAGCCAGCACGTGGGCGATTTCATGGCCGATTACCGTGGCCAATTGGTCAGGGGTTTCTGCGACTTCGATAAGGCCGGTGTAAACACCGATATGGCCGCCGGGTAGTGCAAAGGCATTCACTTGTTCGGATTTGAACACCGCCACCTCCCAATGCTCTTCACCGTAGTGGCCGGGGATCTCGGCGGTGACCGCATCGGTGACACACTGCACGTAAACGACAATCGCTTTGTCGGTCACCACCTCCTCGCTCTTTTTGATCTCTTCGAACGACTGGGCACCCAAGGCGCTCATTTGCGAGTTATCGTAGAGCAACACCCGGTTTCTGCCGGTCGGCGAGGCACTACAACCCGCCAAAGTAAGCACACAAATCAAGCTGACCGCCTTAAGCCATAGCGAACGCATACCTTTCCCTCAAATCAAAGCTAGTATCCCGCAGTATAGTGCCCCAAGGGCGGCTTTTGAACCGTGCTACGCGCACATAAATACAGAGTAAGTATTTATTAACTAGGCCCTTTTAATTAAATTAATATATTAATTAATTGCTTACAGGACGTAGCATGCAGGGCAGGATTCAGGGGTTTACTCTAATTGAGTTAGTTAGCGTTATCGCCATTCTCGCGATGTTATACCCGAACAACCTCAAGATGCTTGTTCAGCGAGCTTTTCCAGTCCCTCAGGCAAGGCACTGCTTCGCCGATCTAGTGGTCTAAATCAAGGAGCAGTAACGCAGTATGAGGGACTGGAAAACTCGCCCTTTGGGAGGAGCTCACTGTCCATAGTTCTTCGTTGAAAACACTCGAAATGGGTCATCATTCCTTCGCATTTTCGTCTCGCCCTATGGTCAGTGAGCTCCTCTGAGTCCTGCATCTTGAGGTTATTCGGGTATACGTTCAACCGTAGCTCCGCGCTATATCAGCTTGGCCCAAGATGGTGAAATCGCAGTGGTTAGGGGCACTGCGGCTGCGTTCTCGGACGGCGTAAAATTGGCCGCTACCAAAGGCCATATCAACGGCGGCCAGGATTTTACCAACGGCAATGTCACGGTGAGTCTGAACAATAATGGCTGGCCCGGGTATACGATAATGACCTCGGGCCGCTGCCGCGATGTGTGGAACATGGTGATGCAAGAAGGGATTGAGGTGGTACCCGGCACCGAGCCCCCTTCCGGCGGCTACGCCGCTGCAGTGGTATCGGGCAACCTCAGGCGCTGTATCTATGAATACAGTAGCCGCAACCCCGACTTAACACTGGCCTTTATCTACGACACCACCAATGGCGATATTTTGCCCCCCGATGGCGCTGCTGGCGCCTTCGGGGGCTGGTTGCTAATCACGCTTACCGGAGTGCGTCTGATAAACCGCAGGCGTAAAAAAAGCGGCCAATAGGCCGCTTCAGATGTCTTGCGATAAACACTTAGCTGGTTAGGTCGTCGAAGAACTTCTTCACACCGTCAAAGAAGCCTTCCGCCTTGGGCTTGTGCTTCTTGCTGGCGCTACCACCGCAGCTCTCTTCGAACTCACGCAGCAACTGCTTCTGGGTTTCGTTGAGGTTAACCGGGGTTTCCACAATCACTTTACAGATCAGATCACCGGTTGCGCCGCTACGTACCGATTTCACACCCTTACCACGCATCCGGAACATCCGGCCGGTTTGGGTCTCAGTCGGAACCTTCAGGTTGACGCGACCATCAAGGGTTGGCACTTCAATTTCGCCACCTAGCGCAGCCAGGGTGAAGCTGATTGGCACTTCACAGTACAGGTTGTTGCCATCACGTTGGAAGATGGGGTGCTCTTTTACGTGCACCTGCACGTACAGATCGCCCGCTGGCGCGCCGTGCTCGCCCGCTTCGCCTTCACCGCTTAGGCGGATACGGTCACCGGTATCCACACCTGCAGGAATGCTGACAGACAGGGTCTTCGAGCGCTCGTAACGGCCTTCACCATGACACTTGTGGCAAGGGTCGCTGATGATAGTGCCGCGACCTTTACAGGTTGGACAGGTTTGCTGAACCGCAAAGAAGCCCTGGCGCATCTGCACTTGGCCTTGGCCATGACAGGTGCCACAGGTTTTCGGCTTGGAGCCCTTCTTGGCACCGGTGCCGTTACACTGTTCACAGTGCACCAAGGTCGGTACCTTAATCTCGCGCTTAACGCCTTTTACTGCTTGCTCGAGGGTCAGCTCCATGTTGTAGCGCAGGTCGCTACCACGTTGTGGCTGACGACGACCACCGCCACCACCGGCGCGGCCACCACCGAAGATATCGCCGAATACATCGCCGAAGATGTCACCAAAGTCTTGAGCACCGCCGCCACCAAAGCCGCCACGGTTCGGATCCACGCCGGCATGGCCGTAGTGGTCGTAGGCTTCTTTCTTCTGGGGATCGCTTAGCACTTCGTAGGCTTCTTTCACCTCTTTAAAGCGCTCTTCCAGCGTTTTGTCACCCTTGGTGCGGTCTGGGTGATACTTCATCGCCAGGCGTTTGTACGCCTTCTTGATGTCGCGTTCGCTAGCGCCTTTGCTAAGGCCCAGTACTTCGTAAAAATCTCGTTTCGACATATTCTTTAAGTGTTTATTGAAAGACACACGGGCGCAGCTTACGCAACGCCCGTTTTAGATCATCTAAGAAGCGTTACGACTTATTTTTTGTCGTCTTTAACTTCTTCGAACTCAGCGTCAACAACGTCGTCTTGTTGCGCTTGGCCAGCATCTTGCGCTGCGCCTTCAGCACCTTGTGCTGCTTGCGCTTGCTGCTGGGCTACTTCCATCAGCTTTTGCGAAGCTTCAATCAGCGCCTGAGTCTTGGCTTCGATTTCAGCTTTGTCTTCGCCTTTAGAGGCTGCTTCCAGCTCGCTGGCTGCCGCTTCGATCTTCTCTTTGTCTTCTGCAGGCAGTGCTTCGCCAGCTTCTTCGATTTGCTTGCGAGTACCGTGAACCAGCGCGTCTGCTTGGTTACGGGCTTGCGCCAGCTCTTCGAATTGCTTGTCAGCTTCAGCGTTGGCTTCGGCTTCGTTCACCATCTTGTTGATCTCGTCCTCAGACAGGCCTGAAGAAGCTTGAATGGTGATCTTCTGCTCTTTGCCAGTGTCTTTATCTTTAGCAGACACGTGCAGGATGCCGTCGGCGTCCAGATCGAAGGTTACTTCGATTTGTGGCACACCACGTTGAGCAGGACGAATACCCTCAAGGTTGAACTGACCCAGCGACTTGTTATCGCCAGCGCGCTTACGCTCACCTTGCAGTACGTGTACGGTTACTGCGCTCTGGTTGTCGTCAGCGGTCGAGAATACCTGCGAGCTCTTAGTTGGGATGGTGGTGTTCTTCTCAACTACGCGAGTCATTACACCGCCCATGGTTTCGATACCCAGCGACAGCGGGGTTACGTCCAACAGCAGTACGTCGGTCTTATCACCAGACAGCACGCCACCTTGAATCGCAGCACCTACAGCTACCGCTTCATCAGGGTTTACGTCTTTACGGGCTTCTTTACCGAAGAAGTCAGCAACGGTCTTCTGAACCAGTGGCATACGGGTTTGACCGCCCACCAGAATCACGTCGTTTACGTCGTTTACCGACAGGTCAGCGTCTTGCAGAGCAATGCGCATTGGCTCTAGCGACTTCTGAACCAGATCTTCAACCAGCGACTCCAGCTTAGCGCGAGTCAGCTTGATGTTAAGGTGCTTAGGACCGGTGGCATCTGCAGTGATGTACGGCAGGTTCACGTCGGTCTGCTGAGCAGAAGACAGCTCGATCTTGGCTTTCTCAGCAGCTTCTTTCAGACGCTGCATGGCCAGTGGATCGTTCTTAAGGTCGAAACCTTGCTCTTTCTTGAACTCTTCTACCAAGTAGTTGATTACGCGGTTATCGAAGTCTTCACCACCCAGGTGAGTATCACCGTTGGTTGCCAGTACTTCGAAGGTCTTCTCGCCATCTACTTCATCGATTTCGATGATAGAGATATCGAAGGTACCACCACCCAAGTCGTATACGGCAACAACGTTGTCGCCTTTAGACTGGTTAACACCGTAAGCGAATGCCGCAGCAGTTGGCTCGTTGATGATACGTTTTACGTCCAGACCGGCGATACGGCCAGCATCTTTGGTTGCTTGACGCTGAGAGTCGTTGAAGTAAGCAGGAACGGTAATTACCGCTTCAGTCACTGCTTCGCCCAGGTAGTCCTCGGCGGTTTTCTTCATTTTCTTCAGTACTTCGGCAGAGATTTGCGGTGGCGCTTTCTTCTCACCTTTCGCTTCTACCCAAGCATCACCGTTGTCAGCGTTAACGATGTTGAATGGCATGATCTCGATGTCACGCTGAACTTCTTCGTCGGTGAAACGACGACCGATCAGACGCTTAATCGCGAACAGAGTGTTAGTTGGGTTGGTAACAGCCTGACGTTTCGCCGGTTGACCTACCAAGGTTTCGCCGTCGTCGGTGAAAGCAATAATAGAAGGAGTGGTGCGATCACCCTCGGCATTTTCAATCACTTTAGGGGTGTCGCCGTCTAGGATGGCCACACTAGAGTTAGTGGTTCCAAGGTCGATACCAATAATCTTACCCATGGGAATTTCTCCGATTACGTTCTAGTAAAAATCTGCGTTGATTCTAAAGTGGGGCCAGCAAAATGCTTTTCAAGGGAAAATTCAAAAAAAATTCGCGAAAGCCCGAAATCACTGGGCTCGGCCCAGCTACCAAGGCTCAACAAGCGGATTACAGTTCGATGACAATTACCCCTTTAGATCAATAAATCAGTGTTTCCGACTGGATTTATTATTACCTATCGGTATACTAATCCGCTTCTTATAACGATTGCGGCATTTTTGCCTAAAAAACAATCAAAAAGAAAGAAGAAGGGAAGTATGAATTCTACTAACAAAATGAGTCTTACTCATCGAATCTTGATCAGCATGGTCGCTGGTATCGCAATGGGTGTACTACTACAAACCTTTGCGGCAGATTCACAGTTCGTCCAAGACTACATCATCAATGGTCTGTTCAACATTGTAGGTACAGTGTTTGTATCCAGCTTACGCATGCTGGTAGTGCCATTGGTATTTGTCTCCTTGGTATGTGGTGTTGCCTCTATGCAAGACACCGCACGCTTGGGACGCCTGGGCGGTAAGACCGTAGCGCTATACTTAGCCACCACCGCGATCGCTATCTCCATCGCCATGGCCGTTGCCCTGCTGATCAAGCCAGGCGCCGGTATGGAGCTGGTGAGCGACGCCGAGTTCGTTGCCAACGAAGCACCTTCATTGGCACAGGTGATCATCGACATGTTCCCCACCAACCCAATTGCCTCAATGGCGAGCGGTAACATGTTGCAGATCATCGTATTTGCTCAGCTGTTTGGTCTGTCTATCGCCATTGCCGGCGAACCGGGCCAACGCATTGCCAGCATGTTTGAAGACTTCAACGTAGTCATCATGAAGCTGGTTACCTTGCTGATGAATATCGCCCCTTACGGTGTATTCGCACTGCTAAGCAAGCTGTTCTACGAGATTGGCTTTGACGCTATCTACAGCCTGTTCGGCTACTTTATGGTGGTCCTGGCGGTATTGATTATCCAAGCTGCCGTGGTGTACCCAGTACTGCTGAAGCTACTATCTGGCCTAAACCCACTTATCTTCGTTAAGAAGATGCGTGAAGCCTTTGTATTTGCCTTCAGTACTGCGTCGTCCAACGCCACTATCCCTGTAACGCTGGAAACCGCGACCCACAAGCTGGGTGTGCGTAACTCGACTGCATCGTTCACGGTACCGCTGGGCGCTACCATTAATATGGACGGCACCTCGATTATGCAGGGTGTAGCAACCATCTTTATCGCCACCGTTTATGGCTTCGACCTAAGCGCCGGTCAACTGCTCACCGTTATCCTGACTGCCACCCTGGCGTCAGTGGGCACTGCAGGTGTACCGGGTGTGGGCCTGATTACCTTGGCGATGGTACTGACTCAGGTTGGCCTGCCAGTTGAAGGTATCGCCCTGATTATCGGTGTAGACCGTCTGCTGGATATGGTGCGCACCGCGGTAAACATCACCGGCGACAGCATGGTGACAGTAGCGGTAGCTAAATCAGAGGGTGACCTGAACATCGCCACCTACAACGACCCAGAAGCGGGCCTTAAAGATGAAGAAGTTCATCTGCCCCATGGCGAGCCCGTGTAGGCGGCTCTCAGCTTGCTTAATTAACTCGCTTGTAGAGATATAAAAGCCAGCACCTTGGGTGCTGGCTTTTTCTTTTATACGTCATCCTTAATATAAATAAACATATAAATTAAAGAGCTCTCATTTAACTTGGCTATATGAAGTAGCAGCGAGGTTTATGGCAAAGCAAAGAAGCTATTACTTCGCAAAAAAACGACCTATAAACATAACCGTTTTACAAATCGTTTGATTTATATCGTCACCGCTTATTCACCACTGTCCTCAACACTCTTCTTTGCACTCTCTTGAGCCAGGTTCCACACCTTGGTAACCAACCAGCAGTCCACTCGCAGTCATAGCGGCTACCGCGCATAGGCGACAGCCTACATAACAAAAAATAATGTCGGTAAATTGAAATTACGAAAGAGATAAACAGTGCTTATAGAATAAGCAGGTAGGATAGTCACTCGATTATATTTACAACAAGGTCAGCGAACAATATTTACGCAAGGCCATTAGTAAATCCATCATCACATTAATAAAGCAAAGCGAAATATTATAGGAGTTATAAAGACCGACTACGTGGCAGGATAAAACAGCAACCACTGCGATTAATTTAACCAATAACAACGATAGTGCTGTTTAATTGTTCATATCAAGGATGGCCACCATGTTAAAAAACCTATATTGCTATGCGCTGTACTTCTTGCTCGCTAGCATCTTAGCGGGGTGTGGCGGTACCTCCACCACCGACCCACGCGAGCAAGTCAAACCGACCCCAGTCATTACCGTGGTCGGTAACAACTATGTCTATGTCGGTGAGACCGCGAGCTTTTCGGCCGCTAACTCGTCGTCGGAAAACGGCTCCATAGTCGGCTACCTGTGGACCCTCGATGGAAAGCAGTTCCGCTCCCCCACCCTCGACTACACCTTTGCAACCGCAGGCAGCTACACCATAAACCTGCAGGTAGAAGATCGCAGCGGCGAGAAGGCCAGCACCTCGATTACCTTCCATGTGCTTGATGGCAGCCAGCAAAACCTGCCGCCCACCGCCAGCATCACCGCCAGTGCAAGCACCGTCTTAGTCAATCAAGTACTGACCCTCAACGCAGAGCAGTCATTTGACCCCGATGGTGAGATTGCCAGCTACCGCTGGGAAGTACTCAACGATGAGCAAGCCACCAAGCAAGGCGTAGAAGCCAGCTTCAGCTTCACAACGACTGGCAGCAAAACCATTGAGCTCACCGTCACCGACAATGAAGGGCTGGAAGGGCGTGCCCAAGTGGTAGTCCAAGTACTCGATGAAAACCAGCCACTACCACCAACCGCGGTTATCGACGCGCCTGTGCGCGAAGCGCTCGCAGGGCAAACCCTCAACTTCAACGCCAGTGCCTCCAGCTCGCCAAACGGTGATATCATCAAATACCAGTGGTTTACCCTACCCGCTTGCTTCGAAGAAGCCTGTCCACCGGTAGGCCCCACCTTGGTGGGCGAATCGGCCACACTGGCCCACAGCTTTATCAGCGAAGGGGTGTTCGAGCTTAGCCTTACCATTACCGACAGCGCAGGCGAGAGTGCCCATGATTCGGTGTTGATCACCATCAATCCGGTCGAGGGCGGCACAGTCACCGCCAAGATAAGCCCCGACGGCACTCAGCAAGTAAGCCAAGGAACCCAGCTTAGCTTTAGCGCAGCAGGTTCTAGTAGCGATGCCAGCGTAATTGTCAGCTACCGCTGGAGCCTGTTAACCGCCAATGGTGGCGTCCAGCAGCTCGGCACCGGTCAACAAGTAACCCACCGCTTCAGTACTCAGGGCAGCTTTAGCCTGCGCCTGCAGGTTGAAGACTACCAAGGCAACACCGACGAGGCCTTTGTCGCCATCGAGGTCACTGCCGCGCCGCCAGTCAACCAAGCACCGGTTGCCCAGATCTCCCCTACGGGCGAGCAACAGGTCGAGCAAGGCGAGCAGCTGAGCTTTGATGGCAGCAGCTCCTATGACCCAGACGGCGACAGCCTCAGCTATCTGTGGAGCAATGGCGCCACCACCGCCTCGGTGACTCTGTCGTTCGATACAATCGGTACCGAGCAGGTCTGTCTGGTGGTCAATGATGGCGCGCTCTCCAGCGCAGAACAGTGTGTAACAGTGGTGGTTAAAGCCAAGCCGGTTACCAGCACCGTGGTTTACTACCAAGGTTCATTCCCGAACATCTACGCATGGGATGGAGCGAGCCTTAGCCCTTACACCAAAGGCTGGCCCGGCGATGCGATGCAGAACATGGGCAGCTACAAGCAATATGACTTCGGTCAGCTGATCGATGGCAGCCTGATGGTCATCTTTAACCAAGGCGACAGCGCCCAAACCGATGACCTGAGCTTTAACCCCGCCACCCCGTGTTACAGCAACAACGGCTGGCACCAAAAAAGCGTCTGCACCGAGGGCGAAAACCCCGTCGAGCCTCCACCAGTGGGCGGCACCAGCGAAACGCTGGGCGCGGTATACAGCCAAGATGCCACCACCTTCTCAATTTGGTCGCCGGATCACAGCAACGTAACGGTCACCGTCGACGGCCAAGACTACTCGATGGCCAAGGTCAACAACTTCGCCGGCTACAGCGATGTCTATCAAACCGTGGTGTCTGGCGATCTGCACCTTGCCGAGTACACCTTCAAGATTAACGGCGTGCCAGTGCGCGACCCGTACGGCAAGATGGTCCGCCCCGGCACCGGTATCTATGAAGCGACCAACATCGTGATGGATATGTCACGGCTGCAACCGGAAGGCGGCTGGACCACTCGCCCAGCGCTTATCAACCGCACCGATGCGATTATTTACGAGGTACATGTCCGCGACTTCACCATTCATCAAAGCTCAGGGGTGAGTCCGCAAAACCGTGGTAAGTACTTAGGTATGGTTGAGTCTGGCACCCGTCACAATGGCGTAGCTACCGGCATCGACCACCTCATCGATCTGGGTGTCACCCACGTTCAGCTACTGCCGGTGTACGACTTCGCCACCTGTGATGGCCTGCCCGATAGCGACCCTTGCTATAACTGGGGCTACGATCCGCGCAACTACAACGTGCCGGAAGAGCGCTACGCCCAAGATATGTACGACTACGAGCAGCGGGTGATCGAGTTCAAGACCATGGTCAACGAGTTCCACAAAGCGGGCATTCGGGTGATTATGGATGTGGTCTACAACCACACCTACGACAACGAGATGTTCGAGAATATCTCTAACCGTTACTTCACCCCCACCGACTTGAGTGGCACCGGCAACTCCATCGATGCCGACGTACCGATGGTGAGCCGACTGATCCAAGACTCGCTGGAGTACTGGGTAGACGAGTACGGTATCGACGGCTTCCGCTTCGACCTGATTGGTATCTTCTCTTACAGCGAAGTGGCCAAGTGGGGCGAGCACCTCAACCAGCGCTTCCCCGATCGCAATCTGCTGCTCTACGGTGAGCCCTGGAATGGTTACGCCACCGATCCTAAGGTCAACCAACGGGTACGCTATGGCACCACCCACCACCTGGCCAATGCCCATGTTGGTGTGTTTAACGGCGCCTACCGCGAAGCGATGAAGGACCAAAACGACAAGCCCGATTGCGGCTGGATGTGTAACAACATGGACGCCTGGAAGGTCGACGGCGGCTGGGCCATCTTCGATGGTATGAAGGGCTCGCCGAAGACCCCGGGGGTACATGAAGGCGAATGGGGACGCTTGTTCACCGTGGCCCCAGAGCAGAGCATCAACTACATCTCGGCCCACGATAACTTTGGTCTGTGGGACAAGGCCTATATCAGCCAAGCGTCGAACGTAAGCCAGGCGAGTAGCCATCAGGTGATGGGCTTTACCCCGCCATCGAACCTGAGCTACGCCAAACGCATCGTCGATTTTGCCACCGGCATGGTACTCACCAGCCAAGGTATCCCGTTCTTACACGCCGGCGACGAGTTCCTGCGCACCAAGACCGAGAACGGCAATATCAGTAATGCCAGTGCTTGGCGCCATGGCCAGTACGCAGGTACCCACAACACCTACAACTCGCCGGATAGCTTTAACGCCATCAACTGGCAGTGGAAGGTCGATAACAAGGCCACGCTGGATTACTCCAAAGCGCTGATTGCCCTGCGTAATCAACATGCCGGGCTGCGTATGACCAGCAACAGCGATATCGAGCGCTACCTAAGCCAGCAGCTGCTGAATAACGGCCACGTCATCACCGGTCATATCACCGACCCACGGGATAGCCACCAGCTGTTTGTGGTGTTTAATAACAGCAACAACTTCAGTGTTAACTTGCCAGCAGGCTCCTGGACCAAGGTGGTGGATGCCAGCGGCGCAACCAACCAAGGCGGCCTGTCTGGCTCGGTGCAGGTTGAAGGCACTGCTGTGACCGTCTTTTCACAACCCAGATAAGCGACAGCTAGGAGTAAGCATAAAAAAACGCTGCCATTTGGCAGCGTTTTTTTAATTGAAGAGGAGTTACTTAAGCCCGCGAATGCTGACTTCTAAGTCGTTAAGAATGCCATCTTCCAGCGAGTAAACGAAACCATGCACCGAAAGCTGCTGTCCGGCCTTCCAGGCATTTTTCACGATAGTGGTATTGGCTACGTTGTGTACTTGCTCAATCACATTCAGCTCAACTAAGCGATCAATCCGTTTAGCTTTGTCTTCAATGCCATCCAGCTCACTCTTGTTCATCCGAATGACATCTTTTATATGGCGAAGCCAGTTATCAATCAAGCCATACTCAGCGCCTTCCAGTGCGGCAATGACACCGCCACAGCCGTAGTGGCCAGTCACCATAATATGTTTAACCTTAAGTACCTCTACCGCGTACTGAATCACTGACAAGCAGTTCAGGTCGCTGTGTACCACTACGTTGGCGATATTACGGTGTACGAAGACTTCGCCCGGGGCTAGGCCTGCAATCTGGTTTGCGGGAACACGGCTGTCGGAGCAGCCAATCCAAAGATATTCAGGGGCCTGTTGCTGGGAAAGCTCATGGAAAAAATCGGGGGATTGCTCCTTAATCTTTGCTGCCCACTGCCGGTTATTTTTGAGAAGTTGGGTAAGTTCAGGCATACGTCTCCTTTTGATACGACGAAGAGGACTAATCGAGCTCCTCCGCGTCAAAAGGCAGAGCTACTTGCTCCGCAATTATAGAATTTTGTTGTGCTGCCAGCGCTGCCCTCTGCTGACGAATAAATCGCAGTTTACGCTGTTTTGTGAGACGCAATATATTTTGTTGTTGAACAATAGACAAGTTTTGCCAGTGGAATCGCTCATCTCTTGTACGAAAGCAGCCCAAACACAGCCCCCGGTTATTTGACTGGCAAATACCGCGACAAGGGTTGGGAATGGCAAAGAATTCGAGCTGCTCCATGCTTTCACCATAGTGGTGACGGGCTCGAGGTGCAAGCTGCGGCTGCGCTCAACCGCTGTAGCCTGTAAGCCCCTTAGGCGTAAAGGCTTTGGTAGAGGCCGTGTTGTTCGAGCAGGGCTTTGTGAGTGCCACGCTGGGCAACTTTACCGTCATCCAGCACATACACCTCATCGGCTTGCAGAATGGCCGATTGGCGATGCGCCACAATGATCACCGTGCGCCCAGCCAAGAAGGGCTGCATCGCTTGATGCACCGCCTGTTCGGTGGCCATATCCAGCGCCGAGGTGGCTTCGTCCATAATCACCAGCTTGGGGGCGCCCAGTAGCATGCGCGCTATCGCCAAGCGCTGGCGTTGCCCGCCGGATAAGCGCAGGCCAGAGCGCCCCAGTGGGGTATCCAGGCCCTGCTCCCACTGCGCAACCACATCCGCCAGCTGGGCGGTATTGAGCACCTCCCACAGCTGTTGGTCACTGTAGTACTCACCTAGGCACAAGTTCTCGCGCAGGCTGGTGTTGAAGATGCTCGGATGCTGCAGCACCACCGCAACCTGGTCGCGTAAACGTCGGTAACCATATTGCTCGATGGGCTGGCCATTGACAGCCAGCTCGCCCCGCTGCTTGCGATACAGCCCCAGCAACACCTGAAGCAGGGTGGACTTGCCGCCGCCAGAAGTACCCACCAACGCGATCCGCTTGCCCGCCTGAATATCGATATCTAAACCATTGAGGATAGCGCGCTCATCATCGTAGCCAAAGTGCAGGTCGCGGCAGCGAATAGCGATGGCCTCGCAAGCTGGGCCGTTGTCTACCACTGCAGAATCTGGCACTGCATCTTCTTCAAGCTCGGGCATCTGCAGCAGCTGGTTGATGCGAGCAATCGCCGCCTTGGCGCCAAACCAACCGTATTGCATGTTCAGCAGCTCCTGTACCGGCGTCAACATAAACCACAGGTAGCCAAACACCGCGAAGATCTCGCCAATACTCAGGTCGCTGAGCAATACCATCAACATCGCCACCATGCGGAACAGCTCAAAGCCGAGCAAAAACACCAAAAACGATAAGCGGCTGGCTGCTTCAGACTGCCACGCAAAACGATCGGCATCTTGTCGGACCCCCTCTGCATGTGCTTTTAGCTGGCTTAGAAAGTGCCGTTCGCGGTTGGCAATACGCAGTTGATAGAGGCCATCTAACACCTCCACCAAGCTCTGCTGAAAACGCTCAAAGCTTTGGTTTTCGCGCTGCTTAAGGCCCTGTACCCGGCTGCCAACTTTGCGCGAGGCATAGATGACCAGTGGGTTGACCAGCAAGATAAACATGCCCAGAAAAGTATCGATATACAGCAGGATCAGCGCAGTGCCCACCACCGTCAGCAAGGCCACCAGCAAACGGCTCAAGCTATCACCAATAAAGCGGTCGATGGTCTCCACATCTGTCACCAACTTAGAAGACAGCCCGCCACTGCCGCTGTGCTGGTAGTCCTGCATGGTAATGCGGGTGAGCTTTTCCAACAGCTGCTTGCGTAGGTCGCAAGTTAAGGTTTTTGCCACCAAGGTAAACTGACGGCTCTGCCAGATATTGAGCGCCTGACTGATGCAGCGCAGCACCACCACTATCACAAAGACGCTAACGATGTAGCCGGTGGGTTGCTGCCATGACGCAGGCAGTAGCCCTTGCAATGCCGCCAGCCCGGCAGCGGGTTGGTCTAAAAGCACCTCGTCCACCAGCATGGGCATCAGCATCGGTAGCGGTACGCTGATAAGCGTTGCCAGTAGTGCAATCACATTGGCGAGAACCAAGCGCCTGCGATGTTGTAAGACCTGCCGAAACAGCGAACGGGGAGAGATAAGTGAAGCAGTATGGGTAGTCACGAAATTAACCTGAAGATAAACAGCAAAGCTCTCAGCGACGCTGAGAGCTTAGTTATAGGGCTAGGGCCCTTAAGCCCCAGAACTTGCAGGGCCTAGAAGACGTAGTCGAGTTCAACCCCCCAGTTGCGGCCTGTCTCAGTGCGACGATCCAACCCTTGGTCATTGGCAGCCTTGCCTTCCAAGTTGTTGTACAACCAGTACTTCTTGTCGAAGGCATTAAACAGACCGGCACGTACCACCAGCTCTGGCTGCACCCGGTAGTAAGCAGTCAGGTCGACCACGGCATAGCCCGGCGCTTTGATATTGTCAGGATCGCTCCAGTCGCTGCCCTCTTTGCTGGCGGCCATGGTCACCGCCAGTTTACCGCCGTAGCGCTCGTCGGAGGCGTCATAGCCCAGCGCGGCGTAAGCGCTTAGCGGCGCGACGCTGTCGAGGGCATCGCCCTGCTCTTTGTCTTCACCCTTGGCGTAGGCCAGGTTAAAGCTGGAGTAGAGCCCGCGCGGCGCGCCCAATAGCTGGTCCCAGGCCAAGTCGTAGCTCAGCTCGACACCATAGATCTCGGCGCTGGCGACGTTCTCGTTGCGGTAGATCTCGCGGCCATCTTCACTCTCGCCCAAGTAGCGCTGCTCGATAAAGTTCTTGTAGTCGTTGTAGAAACCCACCAGCTCCAGACGGCTAAAGTGGTTGTTAAAGCGCAGGCCCGCCTCATAGGCAATGCTCTCTTCTGGCTTAAGATCCGGGTTAGACTCAATCACCGCCCCCATGTCGTAGGCGTAGTACAAGTCGTACAGGGTCGGCGCCTTAAAGCCCTGACTCACCTGAGCAAAGGTGCTGATGGCATCGTCCCAGTGATACACCACCCCGGCGCGGCCGGTCAGTTTGTCATTGCTCGATTTTTGGTAATCGTTATGCCCTTTCGGGTCGGAGCTGAAGTTGTCGTAACGCAGGCCAAGGCTAAGCACCAAGCGCTCATCCATATAAAAGCCTTGGTTTTGCACATACAGGCCCCACGTATCGGAGTCAGCATTCGGCACCTCCGGGGTGGCGTCTTCGCTATATCCCCGGTCGATATAGATATTGTTGTAGTCCAGCTCGAAACGGTTGTTCTGGTAGCTCAGGCCATACACCAGCTCTTGATAGCTGGAGCCCAACGCAAAGGCCTTGTCGAACTGGCTTTCAAACTGCCAGCTCTGGTCTTCACCGTTACGCTGGCGGTTTCGATAGTCATAGAACGGCGTGTGGTCGAAGTTGTTGTGCTTGCTGTGGCTCTGCTGGTAGCTCAGCTGCCAATCCATGCTATCAAAGGCGCTCAAGTCAGCCTGCCATTGGTGCTCAACGCTATAGCGCTGACGGCGGTCTTGGTCTTCGGCGCTATTACGGGTGTAAACAAAGCCCGGCATGATCTCGTAGCCATCGTTGCTGAGGATCTGCCCTTCACTGTCGCGCTCAAAGTACTCGGCGGTCACACCAAAGCGGTGGGCGTCAGAGGCTTGATAGAACAGCTTGGCTAACAGGTTGTTGGAGCGAATCGAAAACGGGTCAGCCGCGCCGCGATCGCGCCCGCTAATATCTGCGCCGCTGCCATGGGTTTGTTGCTCATTGCCGTCACGGTGGGTGAAGATCATCAGGCTTTCCCAATCCCCCGAGCGGTTGGCAAAACTCAGCGTGGTTTTGTAGCTATCATCAGCGCTGGCGTAACCGGCCTTCACCCCGAGGTGAGTATCGTCGCCTTCATCCAGTAAATCGGCAGGATTCTTGGTGCGCATCAATACCGCGCCACCCAAGGCATCGCTGCCGTACAGGCTGGAGACCGGCCCCTTGTTAATCTCAATGCTTTGCAGGGTATCGATCTCGATGTTGCCTTGGAACTTGCGCATCTGGTCGGCCCCCGGGTTGTAGATCCCCGATTGCTGCACCCCATCGACGATGACCTTCACGTAGTTCTCATCGCGTCCGCGAATATTAAAGCCACTCAGACCAAAACGCCCTTGGCCCTCCATGGCCACACCGGGCTCAGATTTAAGCGCCTGTTGTAGGTCTTGTGACAGGCTGCTATCGATGTCATCGCTGTTGATGGTGGCTACCGCCGAGGCAACATCGCGCAAGGCCTGCTCGCTGCGGGTCGCCGACACCACCACTTCATCGAAGGTAAAGGTCTCGGCGGTTTGCTCTGCCTGTGCGCTGGCACAAAAAACGGCGGCAATCGCCAAGCTCAAAGGGGTTAGGTTGTTCTGTTTCACGGTCATTTTCCTGTTTTTAAGACAAACGCATCCCTGCATGCCTAATTGGAGGCTCGCAATTGGAGAGATGGAGTAGCTAGCCCGGGCCTGCCGGGCGAGTTAGGCGGTTAGGACGATTCGCTCAGCTGCTGTTTAAGCTGCTTAACGTGTCCTTCGCGCAGATGCACGATATCGAGCATCTCTTGGCCGCTTACATCGAAGGCTTGGCCAAAGCCTTTCACGTAACGTCCTTTTTGCGGTAACAAGTGGTAGAGATTGAAATCGCCCAACTGACTGAGTTGCTCAATCATCTCGCCAAACCGGGCGCGCAACGCATCTACGCCGTTTTGCCACAAGGCCTGATCGCGGCCCACTGCTTTCGCTTGGCATTCGAAGCTCAAGCGGCGCCGGGCAAAGATATGCTTGGCGGCCGACTCATCTTCAATCATCATCAGCGACACCCGCGGGTCGACCTTGAGATTCTGGCCATGCTGGGCCAAGTCGCTGATCAAGATAAAGTAACCCTGCTCCGAGTAAGCAAAGGGGCTGTAGCTCACGCAAGGGTTGCCTTGCTTATCCACCGAGGCTAGCTGCAAGGTTTGTTGGGCATCGCGAAACTCGCGAATTTCCGGCCCCAGGCGCGATTGCAAACGCGCTTGCTTGTCGTCCATTTAACTCAGTTCCTGTTTTAGTTGTTGGAATAACGCTATCTGTTCCGGGAATAATTTGCGCTGCTTATCACGCCCCAGATAGACCTTAAACACACAGTGACCGCTGCCATCAAAAAAGCCCATATAGTGGCTTTCCATCTTCATAAAGGGCTTGCTGACCAAGGCGATATGCGTCACCAAGTCCAGGCGCAGGTGGCCATGCAGCTCGCCTTCCTTACCCATTAGATTGTAGTAACCTCGGGCCAGTTTCCCTTTGGGAAAGGGCGCTTTAAATTCAAAGATAGACGCCCCCGAGTGCACGATGGTGGTGACCTTTCCCCAGCTAGGTAGCTGCTGCAAAATGGCCTCAGCGTGCTCGCCCGCCACCTCGGTGACCATCTCACTTGGCAGCGCTAGCGTGACTTCAGCTTCGCTTTGCTCGAGCTGCTCGCACAAGCTACTTACGGCGCTAAACGGCTCACTGGCCAGTTGCTCGGCAACCCTTACTCGGGTCTGTTCAATACTGTGTTGTTGGTACATCGTTACTCCTGTTATCCAGCTTGCTGCAAGGTTGCTGCGGGTTGCGCTTGCAGCAGGCCAATAAGATTCTGACTTAACGTTACATTCCAGAACTGACCGGCCGTGGTCAGTGACAAATAGCCCTCGCTAAGGCTGACCAAGCCATTGCCTTGCCAGGCGCTAAATAGCGGCGAGAGCTGCTCAAACAAGCGATAGCCAGCCTGTTGGTCAAGCGCGCGCTGGCTGAGTACGCCCCGATCGAAGCCCGCCTTGATTGCTCCAAATAGCGCTGCATCGTGGGATGCGCGGCTTAGCATGGGAACCGCAAACTGTTGCTGCTCGACGGCCTCGATATAGCAGTCAATATCGCGACTTTGCATCATCTGCAAACCCGCCACGTTGCCGCCACCACCGGCGCCGAAGGGCAGGATCTCTGCGCTGGTCTTCGCCAGCGAGTTATAGATACTGCGCTCGCGATTGCCCGAGGCCCAATGGTTGCAGCTCAAACGGCGCTGAAAATGACGCGCCATAAACTCAACCCCCATGGCGAACATGCCCGCCTTGGTGGCGGTGTCGGCCGGTTCGGGCAGCTTGCCTTGCTCGACCAGGGTTTGCATCGGTAGGCCCTGCATCTCTATTAGCTGATACAGGTCCACCCCATCGACGCCCACATCAAGGTAGTCCTGCAGATCTTGCAGCCATACCTGCTCATCTTGGTGAGGTAGCCCATAAAGCAAATCCACCACAATCGGTGCAGCCTGATAGGCGCGATAGCTCTGTAAGCGCTCTAGAACGACCTCGCGATCGTCCAAGCGCTTGGCACTGCGCCGCACCTGGGTGTTAAAGCTCTGTACCCCAAAGGAGAAGCGGTTAAAGCCTCCCTCCAGCGCCGCCTCGAACTTGTCGGCGCCAAAGCGGTTAACCCGGCCTTCAAGGGTGATTTCACAATCCGGTGTCAGTGGGAATAGCTCACGGAGAGTTTTACCTAACTGGGTGAGTTGTTCGGCGCTTAAGTCGGTAGGCGTTCCCCCACCGATATAGACCGCCTGAAACGGGGCCGCCTGTGTCCAGGGCATGGCCGCCTTCCAGCGCAGCTCGCTCATCAAGGCGTCAAAATAGCGCGCCATCAATGCCTTGCTGGAGGCATATTGGAAGAAGTTGCAGTAGCTGCAGCGCACCCGGCAAAACGGGATATGCACGTATAAGCAGCGCGGCCGGCCACTGGCCGCACCGTTTAGCGCGTTTGTTAAGCTAGATTGCACCTTGTCCGCAGCAACCATGGCACTGCGGCCTCCGGCATGGGCAGCTCTCTTTTTGCTAAAGGCATAGCGCAGGGGATCGGGCGTACTACGCCCAACCAGGGCCTCATCACCGATATCTATCTGTAATTCCATAACCTAGTGGAACATCACTCTTGTTCAAAACTCGCGACAGATCCTATACCAATAAAACTCATTTGCAAATGATAATTGTTCTCATTCCCATTCTCATGAATAATGTAAGCAGTTGTTTTACTTTGATTGCTTGAGAATACCTTTTGGACTCGCGACGTTATTTCGCCTGTGGGCTGCTGTCTTTAAGCCTGCACAGCCTGCTCTACTCACAACACCCCGAAGCCCTCGAGCTGGCAGTGGGTGAGCAGGGCCAGTCAGCAAGCGTTAGCGTTCAGTTGATGGCCAGTGCGCCCACTCCAGCACCAATGCCAGAGCCGACGCCTGAACCAGAGCCAATGCCTGAACCAGAGCCAATGCCTGAACCAGAGCCAATGCCTGAACCTGAGCCAATGCCTGAACCAGAGCCAACGCCTGAGCCAGAGCCAATGCCAATGCCTGAGCCAACGCCGGAACCTGAGCCAGAGCCGACGCCTGAACCTGCAGAGCCGCCAACCGCGCCTGCGCCCAAACAAGCCAGTGATAGTGCCCAACAGCTACCAGCCTTGGTCGCCCAGCCCCAGTTTCGGGTTAAACCCAGCCCTATCGCTTATCCACGCTTAGCCCGCCGTCAGGCCCTGCAGGGCGAAGTGTTGGTAGAGGTTTGGCTCGACAAGCATGGCAAACAACTTAAGCGCGAGCTGCTGCAATCCTCTGGCCACGACATCTTGGATCAGGCCGCGCTAAAGGCCATCGCCAAGTGGCGTTTTGCCCAACATCAGATCGACGGTCAGCCCTGGGCTCACCGCGTTCGTATCCCCGTTCGTTTTAATTTGGATTAACACCATGCCAAGCCTCGAAACCCTGCATAGCCAACTCGGTCTGATGACCTGGCCACTTAGCCTGCTGTCACTACTCACCGTGATGCTATTGCTGGAGCGAAGTCTATATATCCTGCTCAATAGTCGGCTGCGCTGCGCCAGCACGATTCGTCAGCTCTACCAGCTGGCTCCTTCTCGCCAACACGATCTCAGCCAACTGGCCGAGCAGTGGTATCAGCAGCGCAATATGCTCAAGCAAGCCTTGGGCATGCTGCTAAACCATCGCTACCTTTGTAAAAGTCTGCGCGAAGAAACCGCGCAGATTTGGCTGGCCGAGAAGCGCCGACAGCTCGGTGCCGGGGTGCGGGTGCTGGGGATTATTGGCGTGATCAGCCCGTTGATTGGCCTACTCGGTACAGTACTTGGCTTGATTGCCATGTTTAATGGCTTGGCGGAGCAAGGCGGCAACGTCGACGCAGCCAGCTTGGCCGACGGCCTGGGTCTGGCGATGGGCACCACCGCCGCCGGTTTGATGATCGCCCTGCCAGCAATTGTTGGTGCTCAAGCTTGCAACCTGTGGGCAGAGAGCTGCAGCGCCAAGCTAGAGCACGCGCTTAACCACGCTAACCTCTATCTGGAAGGCATCGATCTTAATCGCCTGTCTTGTGAACAGGAGTGCCCCCAGCAGCAGAGCTGCTGTAGCGACAGCGCAGAGAAGCACACGTCGGGAACCGCTCATAACCCACTCAGCGAGGAAACCGCATGATCCGCGCCAGCAATGCGGTGGCTCCGAGCATGCAGCCCGACCTCACCCCTCTGCTCGATATCATCTTTATCGTGATGGTGTTCCTGCTGATGAGCGTTGGCGTGCACCTGCAAACCCTTGAGATCGAGGTACCCAGTACCGACAACAGCTCAGCACTGGACACCCCACCGCCCGAGACGCTAACCCTAAGCCTGGCCGCCGAGCCGCCCTATTGGGCAATCAACGCAGACAGCTACGCCAGCTGGGACAGCTTTCAAAACGCGCTGCTAGCGCAACTCCAAGTCGATAGCAGCCTACCGGTGGTCATCGCCGCCGATAAACGCACCCAAGTCGAACAAATGATGCAACTGCTGGCACTGCTGCAAACCCAGCAAGTCAGTGCCACTCAGATAGTAATGGAACAACACCCATGACCAAGCGAACCTTTTCCGCGCTGGCGCTGCTGGCCAGCCTGACCCTTCCCGCTTTAGCCAGCGCCGACAACACTGAGCTCACCAGCATAAACGCTGAGCCACTGCGGCTAATTAGCGTGGGCGCCAATGTGACAGAGCTACTGTTCGCCTTACAGGCAGACGAGAGTGTGGTGGCCATCGACAGCACCAGTCGCCACTACGATCCTCAGGGCAGTGTTCCTCAAGTCGGCTACCACCGCCAACTCTCCAGCGAAGGCCTGCTCGCACTCGCCCCCAGCCACCTTATTGGCAGCGACGAAATGGGGCCCGATACTACCCTACGTCAGCTTAAAGCCAGTGGCGTTGAGGTGGTACAGCTGGTCAAGGGCGATAAGCAGGCGCAGCTGTTTGCCCGCATCGACCAGCTCGCCACACTCACTCAGCGGCAGCCACAAGCAGAGCAGCTTAAACAGCAGCTAGCGCGGCAGATCACTGAACTGGCGCAGCAACGCGACAGCCTGCACAGCCAACCCGCCGTGCTATTCCTAATGCTAAGTGAAGGGCGCAGCCCCAACGTTGCGGGCAGCAACACCCCGGTGGATACCATTATTGCGCTGGCCGGAGGCCACAACCCGGCACGCCAACACTTTAGCTCTTACAAAGCCCTGTCAATCGAAGCCATTGTTGAGCAGCAGCCACAGTATCTGCTGGTCGCCGAGCGCACCGTCAATAGCTACGGCGGAGTCGAACAGATCCTTGCCAAACACCCACTGCTGGCGGCGACCCCAGCCGGCGCACGCGGTCAGATTATCTCGGTGCCAAGCCACGCGCTGATCGGCGATGTAGGGCCCGCCAGTCTTGCGCTAGCCAGCACGCTCAGCCAGCGCTTCCACAAGGACGCCTACTAAGATGCTACTGCAAGCTCACTCGCCGCGCGGCCTCGGCAGCCTATTGCTGATGTGTGCCTTGGGTTTATATCTCGCGCTGGTTGCCTCGATAAGTCTGGGGCCGATGGATATCAGCTTTAGCGACAGCATGCGTGCCCTGCTGCCCAAGCAGTCCTTTTTGCCCAGCGAGCTGGCGCCGCATATCGAGGTAATCATCCGCCAAGTGCGCCTGCCGCGCACCCTGCTGGCCATTGCCATAGGCGCGATTCTGGCCTTGTGTGGCACGGTGATGCAGAGTCTGTTTCGCAACCCCTTGGCCGATCCCGGCATCATCGGCGTGTCGGCCGGTGCCTCGCTAGGAGCCGCCTTGTCCATCGTGCTGTTTGGCTCGTTGGCGCAGCACTATCCCGAGGTGCTGTTATTTGCCACCGTGCCGGTGTGCGCCTTTATCGGGGGCGCCCTTACCACGGTACTGGTGTACCGCTTGGGCAGTGGCCCCAACGGCACCTCGGTCACCATGATGCTATTGGCGGGGGTGGCGCTAAGTGCGCTTGCCGGAGCCGGATTGGGCCTGCTCAACTACTATGCCGACGACCAAGCACTGCGCGACCTATCGCTATGGACCATGGGCTCATTGGCGGGAGCCAGCTGGCCGGGCTTGGCGCTGGCTTACGCCTCCTTGCTGGTTCTCGGAGTACTGTTCTACCGCCATGCGAAATCGCTCAATGCCCTGCTATTGGGAGAGGCTGAAGCCCGTCACTTGGGCGTTAATGTGCAGAGTCTAAAACGCTTTTGCATCCTACTGACCGCCGCTGGCGTGGGGATCTGTGTCGCCCTCTCCGGCATGATTGGCTTTGTTGGCCTAATCGTTCCCCACCTTGGGCGAATGCTCTGTGGCCCCAACCACCAGCGCTTACTGCCTCTGGCGGCACTGTTGGGTGCGCTGTTACTGCTGTTAGCCGATATGGGCGCACGCACCCTTATTGCCCCATTGGATATGCCAGTGGGTATTGTCACCGCCATCCTCGGGGCCCCCTTCTTTATCGTGCTGCTGATTAAACAACGGGGCAGGATCTCATGAGTATCGCCATTCAAACCCACCAACTCAGCGTAAGTATTGGCAGCAAGCAGTTGCTTAAGCCCACCTCGGTGGCCCTGCAATCCGGTCAGCTAACGGTGCTACTTGGCCCCAATGGCGCGGGGAAAAGTACCTTGCTAAAAGCGATGATTGGAGAGCTGCGCGCCAGCGGTAAGGTGGAAGTATTTGGCCAAACCCAGAAGAGCTGGCGCAGCGAGAGGCTTGCGCGCCACCTAGCGGTGCTGCCGCAAAGCAGTGAGCTGACCTTCCCGTTTAGTGTGCGCGAAGTGGTGGAGCTAGGCGCACTACCACTGAGTGTCAGCAAGCTACAGCTCGATGACATAGTAGACAAAAACTTAGCACTGACCGATGTCAGTCACCTGCAACTCCGCCCTTATCCAATGCTCTCCGGCGGCGAAAAGCAGCGGGTTCACTTTGCCCGGGTGCTTACCCAGCTAGCCCAAGCCGGTGAGCAGGCCATCTTGCTACTCGATGAGCCCACCTCAGCGCTCGACTTAGCCCACCAGCACAACACCCTCAAGCTGGCAAAACTGCAAGCCGAGCAAGGCGCTTGTGTGGTGGCGGTGATCCATGACCTGAACCTGGCCGCCCAATATGCCGACCGTATTCTGCTGTTAGAACGAGGCAACTTGGTCGCCGACGGCTCGCCCTGGGAGGTACTCAGCGAACGGCGTATTGAGGCTGTTTATGGCTATCCGATCACCGTGATGCCCCACCCCCGCGCCGATTACCCCTTGCTGGTCAGCGCGTAAATGCCCTAAAACACAAAAAGCCAGCCCCAGGGCTGGCTTTTTAAAACGTGTCGCGAGAGCGAACTTAAGCAGTGGTGTCTACCGAAGGCGCTTTCGAGATCATCACCATCGCAGGGCGAATCAAACGGCCATTTAGCTGGTAGCCTTTCTGCATAACCGCAATCTCGGTGTTGGCAGCTACACCTTCAACTTCTTGCATGCCCATGGCTTGGTGCTTGGCAGGGTCGAAGGTTTCATCTTTCGGGTCAACCACTTCAACACCGAACTTCTCAACCGCGGAAATTAGGGTTTTCAGGGTCAGCTCAACGCCTTCGATCATCGGCTTAAGGTCTTGGTTGTCGTGGTCAGCGTGTTGCAGCGCCAGCTCCATGTTGTCGATAACTGGCAGCAGCTCGTTGGCGAACTTCTCCAGCGCGAACTTATGGGCTTTCTCTACGTCTTGGGCGGCGCGGCGACGGACGTTTTCCATCTCAGCTTTAGCGCGCACTACGCTGTCTTTTTGCTCTTCAACTTTGGCTTGAGCGGCAGCCAGTTGCTCAATGAGTTCGGCGATGCTGATCTCTTGCGCTTCTTCAGTTTGCTCGGTTTCAACTGACTCTTGAGCGTCAAGGTCTGCAGCAGCCGCTTGGGCTTGTTCCTCGGCAGCCTCTACGTCCGGGGTGGCTTGCTCGACTACTTGCTCTTCTTCAACCTGTGGCTTGTTCTGCTCACTGCTCATGCAGGATCTCCGTAATAAATCTGGTTAATTTCTTGGAACTTGTGCTTATTATGGGGATCAACCTCCGGCTTTCAAGGGAGGCTGGCGATAAATCTGGCTGCGGCCCGTCAGCAAGGGTTATACTCCCTGTTATCAAGAAGTAAAATCAACACCTTATGAGCAGCGCATTTAAAACCATCGGCCTGATTGGCAAACCGGATCACCGCGAGACCTGCGATACCCTCAGCACGCTTTACGCATTTCTCAAAGAGAAGGGCTACCCGATCCTGGTGGAAACCGAGAGCGCTCGCCAGCTGCCGTTTACCCCCGATGCCATCGCCAGTATTACCGAGTTGGGCGAACAGGCCGATCTCGCAGTGGTAGTTGGCGGTGATGGTCGGATGCTCGGCGCTGCGCGGGTGTTGTCGCGCTTCGACATTGCGGTAATCGGGGTTAACCGGGGCAACCTTGGTTTTCTGACCGATCTCGACCCCGACAACCTGCTGCCGCCACTGGAAGAGGTGTTAAAGGGCGAATACGTCACCGAGCACCGCTATCTGCTGGAAACCCAGGTCATCCGCCACAATGAGATCAAAAGCAGCAACAGCGCCATGAACGAGGTGGTGCTGCACCACGAACGCGTGGCCAGCTTGCTGGAGTTCGAGGTCTACATCGATGGCCACTTTATGCTCAGCCAACGTGCCGATGGCCTGATTATCTCAACCCCCACCGGCTCTACCGCCTACTCACTCTCGGCAGGCGGCCCGATTATCAGCCCAAGGCTGGACGCCCTGACGTTGGTACCGATGTTCCCCCATACCCTGACTTCACGGCCGATCGTGATCGACAGCCACAGTGAGATCCGCCTGCGTATCTCGCGCGAAAATGCCGATTTTATTCAGGTCAGCTGCGACAGCCACGTGGCGCTACCGGTACGCCCCGGCGACGAGGTGGTGATCCGCAAGCAGACCCACGCCCTGCGCCTGGTTCACCCCAAAGATTACGACTACTTTAAGGTGCTGCGTAGCAAACTGGGTTGGGGTAGCAAGCTGTTTTAAGTCGCGCCAAGTTTATTGACTAAGAAAACAGCTAAAGCTAAGTTTGCCTTATTGACTCTTCGAATAAGAGCACGGAGGCTTAGCTATGACGAGAGCACCAACTACCCTTGCCGAAACAGGAAAAATAGCCAGCTTATTCAGCAAAGTTCCGCAAAATACCCAGGTTGATCTTCAGTTTACCAACGCCAGTAAATCCCGCCTCAGATGCAAGTTGCTGGGCTATGGGGTGAACCAAATGGTAATCCTACAAGTTCCGCAGCAGGCCAAGGTACGCTTTAAAGACCTGTTTGTGGAAGGGACTGGCATGGTGGCACGAACCATTGCCGAGAGCACCGCTGGCCAGTGCCTGGCGTTTCGCTCAGTAGTACTTCATCTTATCTACAAACCCACGCTGATCCTGTTTATTAGCTATCCCAAGCAGCTACAGATCATCGATCTCCGTCATCAGCAGCGTTTTATCACCGAAGCACCGTGTACCCTCACTACCCTTGCCGATGAGAAGTCGAGTGAGCGCGCGCCAGCCACGCTGCAAGGCTTACTGACCGACTACTCTGAGAAAGGCTGCCGCATCAAGCTGGAAGGCGCTAGCGAAGAGATTGGCAACCTCAAAGATCACTCACTGATCGTGAGCTTCGATAACCAGCAAGCCGGTGATAGCGACAAGCCTGAAAAGAGCTTTGTCTGCAGCGTGATCAATCAAACCATAGACGGCCATGGCCTGACCTTCCTCGGGTGCAAACTAGCAGAGGGGGAAACAGTTCCTTTGCAGGGCTCACCCCACGTTGAACTAAGCGATACAGCCGTCCAATAAGCGGCACAGCTCATCAACCTGCTGCGCCAAGGTATAGTGCATAAAGCCCAACCTTAGCACGCCTGGCTGCGGCGCAAGGCCCCACTGCTCCAACAGAGCCGGCGCATAGAAATGCCCGGCGCCGCAGTACACACCTTGCTCGCCCAACTGTTTGGCCAACTGATAGGGGGAATACTGTGGGTGGCTAAGTGCAAAGGTGGGAGTGCGCAAGGCGCTATCGGCCAGCGGCAAGCCATAAAGCTGCCACTGTGGGCGCGCTTGTAACCAGCGGATAAAGCGCTCGCTTAAGCCCTGTTCGTGGGCACTAAACTGGGCATAGCTATCCACTAAGCGGGCACGCAGTCCTGCATCGCGCTCTCCCCACTGTGCTAAATAGTCAATCGCGGCGCTCATCCCCGCGATCGCTGCAAAGCTCTGGGTGCCGGTTTCAAAACGCCCCGGGCCTAGATTAGTAGCGGCACTCACCCGATACGCCTCCAACTCGCTGAGCCAAGGCTCGGCCAAGTAGGCAAAGCCCAGATGCGGCCCGCAGAACTTATAGGCCGATCCAAACACCACGGCGCAGTCCAGCGCTTGTACATCCATCAGTTGGTGGGGCAGTAGGTGAACCGCATCGATGGCCAGCATCGCCCCTGCCGCGTTGGCCATCTCGGCGACCCGCGCCAGATTCACAATAGAGCCACACACATTGGATGCGCCGCTCACCGCCAGCAGTTTCACCTTGGGGCTGAGCAACGCTTCGAGCTTGGCGTAGTCGAGCTGCCAGCCCTGTTTGTCCAGCCCCACGGTTATTACATCCACGCCCCGGTCCTGAGCGGCGCGCTGCCAGGAGCTGACGTTGGCAAAGTGATCGAGCTGGGTGACGATGATCTGATCGCCGCGCCGCCAGCGCTGGCTGATCGCACGGCTGAGCTTAAACGCCAGCGAGCTCATATTCTGATCGAAGATAATCTGCGCCGGGGGCGCATTCAGCAGCGCCGCAGCACTAACTCGGCCCTGCTCGACAATCTGCCCCACCCGCTCGCTGCTGGCATAGGGGGCACCTAAATTGGCATTGCCGCCCTGCCAGTACTCGCTCATGGCCGCCAGCACCGACTGCGGCATCTGCGCCCCCCCGGGGCCATCGAAGAAGTAGGGGCAAAGCTCGCCTCTATCGCGGTGCGCCTGCACCACAGCAAGCTGTTGCCAGCAGGCTTCTGCACTATAGGGCATGTACCGTCCTCGCTTTAGTCTTTTGCAGTCAGTACGAATACGTCCATGTAGGCCGGTTCGCGCTCATCACAGGCTGTTATCGGCGTGGCGTAGTGCCACAGCTGATGATCATCGAGGATCGCCACATCGCCATCTTGCAGGGTCAGCGCCATAATCGGCTGGGCGTTGCGCTCACGAAACACCATAAAATCACCACCCTCGATGTTGTGTCGATGGATGCCGATCACCGCGATATGGTCAAAGCCATCTTGGTGCACTCCCTCGGGCGCCACCGGCGTATGCTCATTGATCGCCACAATGCGGATCTGGTGCACCTCAATCACATGATCGCGGGCCAGCTCATGGGCCTCCAAAAACAGCTCACACATCTCTTTTAGGCCATCACTGGCCACCGTCTCTGGCTCGAGTGGCTCGAAGTGGCGCACCACATCACCTTGGAAATGGTTCACATCGGTGCTTTGTACAAAGTCGCTCTCGGGCAAGGCCAGCAAGCGCTCGCCGCACAGTTGCACCATTGAGTAACGGCGCAGCCGATAAGCGCCATCGGCATGGTCGGTATGGGGCAGATGAAAGAACGAAGGGATCAGCTCAACCACGGCGTTATCGCTTAAGTGATTGAGCTGTAACAGGCTATTGGCATGAGTAATCATAGGGTCACTCCTACTAAGGCATTCAGCCTCAGATTAGTAATCGATACTATTGTTTGACCGCACCACCGCACAAAACGTGGCATAAACCAATCAATTTGGAACTTTACGCCGAGCAGATATTAATCTGCAGCCCGTTCATCCAAATTGTAACAATTAGCCAGCCAGACTTTTCCGACTCTCACTAAGAGCTTTGCAACAGCTTGTTTTCATGAGGAAAAATAACAGCATATTTAGCTGTCATCGCGACAGTTATCACTACTCACTCACTACCTAGCCACAGATAACTCCAAGCTGAAGACAATCTCACGCTTTAAGGCTTGAGCTCATCCCACACTCAACTAACCTTGCATGAGTAAGGTATTGATTTTGGAAGAGATAGCCGATGCCAACCAGCAAAGCGCGCGAGCACTACCTACAGGGAAAAATTCTGGTTTTAGGGGCCAGTGGCTATATTGGCAGCCACCTACTGCCCTATTTGCTGGCACAAAACTATCAGTTGCGAGCGGCCTGTCGCCACCCAGAGAACCTGCCGCTGGCCGATCATCACGCGTTGGAGCGCTGTCACTGCAATGCCCTCGACCCGCAAAGCCTGAGCAACGCGCTGCAAGGGGTGAAGCAGGTGATCTACCTGATCCACAGCATGAGCGATGGCAAAGGCTATGCCGAGCGTGACCGGGTAGCTGCGCGCAACCTGGCCTTGGCGGCGCACCAAGCCGGAGTGGAACATATCGTCTACTTGGGCTCACTCACCGCCGATGCTACCCGCTCCACCCACCTGCGCTCGCGCGAGCAAACCGGCGAGGCGCTGCACAGCACCGGCATCAAAGTAACCGAGATCCGCGCACCGATCATTATCGGCCCCGGCTCTGCGCCCTTTGAGGTGATCCGCGATGTGGTCAATCACCTGCCCTTCGGCATCCTGCCCAAGCAGATGCACTCTAGTTCGTCACCGATTGCGCTGGAGAACTTGCTGGCTTATATGAGTGCCACCCTCGATACCCCGGCAATGCAGGGCCTAACCTTGGATATCGCCGGGCCGCAGAAGCTCAGCTATGTGGAGCTGATGCAGGCCTACGCCGACCACCTGAACAAGCCGTTTCGCAGCATTGTGTTGCCCAATATTCCAATCCAGTTGATGCGCCTGTTTGTGCCGCTGCTGACCAGCGCGCCGCCAGGGATCATCCGCGCGCTGCTCGGTGGCCTGTATCACGACATTCAATCGGAGCCCTCGCTGGCACAAAAGCTCTACCCGCAACAGCTGTTGTCGTTGGAGCAAGCCTTCGAGCAAACCGATAACTACGAAGCCCAGCAACAAGACAGCCTAAGCTGGTACCATGGCAATATGATCTACCGACTGCACAACAATCGAAACGCCTACTATGGCGAGGCGATCCACGTCTGTCACAGCGCCAAGGCAACACCCGCGCAGATCTGGCAGGTACTGCGCAAACTTGGCGGCCACCACGGCTACTACTATCTTGATCTGTTCTGGCAAATGCGCGGCTGGATCGACCGCTTATTTGGCGGTGAGGGCCTACGCCGCTATCGGGAGAATCCCATCGAGCTATTTAGCGGCGAGGTGTTGGATAACTGGTTAATCAAAGAGGCGCGCCGCGAAAAGCGGCTGTTTATGCAGTTTTTGATGCGCTCACCGGGCGCTGGCTGCTTGGAGTTCAGCATCGACCCGGAACCAGACGGCCATAGCCGCCTGTCGATTACCGCCTACTGGCATCCCAAAGGGCTATGGGGTCGACTGTATTGGATCTTGTTCAAACCCGCCCACCTGATCCTGTTTCACGGGATGATTAAAACCATCCTTAAGCAGGCGGCCAAGGCGCCTAAGCCTTAGCCATCATGACAGGCCAAGGCCTGCACCGCCCGCTGCCCCCACAATTGGGCGAGTAAGCCCGCCGAGCCACACAGCAAAAAGCCCAGTACCAGCGGTGTCACGTTAGTGGTGATATTGGCGCCAATCAGCGCGCCAATGGGGATCGCAATCAAGGTCGACAGGCTGGCAACAATCGCCGACCCCAAGCCCGCTAGCGCGCCCAAGGGCTCCATAGCCAGTGAGTTGAGGTTGCCGAACAAGATCCCCACCGAGAAGAACACCAGCACCATATAGCCCATCAGCAGCCACAGCGGCGGCAGTTCGGCCAGCAGCAACAGTACAATCAGGAACAGAGCACTCAAACCAATCACCGCGATCAGCGCCCCGCGCACCAACGGCCGCATCCCCAGCTTGGTCACCAGCTGGCCATTGACCAGCGAAGCAGCCCCCACCGAGCAGGCCGCTACCGCAAACAGCACACCGAACATCGCGCCCATATCGTAGAGCTTGATATAGATGATCGATGCCGAGTTGAGGTAGGCCATAAACACACCGAAGATCAGCCCCGACAGCACGGTGTAACTGACCGCCTGCGGCTGGGTGAAGAAAAAGCGAAAGCCCTCGCCGATACTGGCAAGCGACAGTGGTCGGCGCTTCGCCTTGTCCAGTGTCTCTTCAAGGCCAAAGCTAAACCACAGCGCCACAATCGCCCCGGCACAGAACAGCACACCGAAGATCCAGCGCCAGCCCGCCAGATGCATCACCACCTGCCCCAAACTAGGCGCGAAGATCGGAATCAAGATAAACACCGAGAAGATCACCGACATCACCTTAGCCATCGCCTCGCCCTGCAGCTTATCGCGCACAATCGCCACCGTGAGCACCCTTGGCGCCGCCGCCCCCATGCCTTGGATCAGTCGCCCGGCAATCAGTAGCTCAAAGCTCGGCGCCAGAAAACACAGCAGTGCCCCGCTACAAAACAGCAAATAGCCCAGCGCAATCGGCCCTTTACGACCAAAGCGGTCTGACACTGGCCCATAGAACAGCTGCCCCACCGCCATGCCAATAAACACCGCCGTGACCACCCACTGGGACTGGTTTTTGTTTTCCAGCTGATATTCAGCGGCAATATCTAGCAGCGCGGGCAGCATCATATCGATAGCCAGCGCAGCCATCGACATCATCATGGCCATCAAGACCACCAAAGAGATAGGAGGGGAGCTTCGGTTAGGCACAACAGGATCCTTTAAATTTAATGCGCGTGTTATAGCATACTCCGGTGTGCGCTCGCATGGCTTGCGCGAAACACCGCTAAATAGTGATTATCCAACTCGGATATACCCGAACCCGGCTGATTTAACCTTGCACAGTTTCCAACCAACCTGTATGGTTATACAGCTACTGTATTTTTACACAGGTATGGTTATGTTAACGCAGCTGACGGTCCAAAATTTTGCCATCGTACGTTTTCTTGAACTCGATTTTCACCGTGGGATGACCACCATTACCGGCGAAACCGGCGCCGGTAAATCCATCGCTATCGACGCCCTCGGCTTGTGCCTGGGCAGCCGCGCCGAGGCCGCCATGGTTCGCCCGGGTGCCGATAAAGCCGAGATCAGCGTACAGTTCGATATCGAGCAAAACCCACAGGCCCAGCTGTGGCTTCAACAGAATGAACTGGATAGTGACAGTGAGTGCATACTACGCCGTGTAGTCACTAAAGAAGGCCGCTCCAAAGCCTATGTTAACGGCACCGCGGTACCGCTGGCCCAGCTAAAGAACCTCGGCCAATACCTTATCAGCATCCACGGCCAACACGCCCATCATCAGCTACTTAAACCGGCGCAGCAGCTGCATATCGTTGACCAATACGCCAGCCATCAAAGCCTGTTAGAACAGGTAAAACAGCGCTATCAACACTGGAAGCAGCTACGTAACGAACAGGCCCAAGCCAAACAGCAGCAACAAGAGCTGGAAGCCCAGCGCCAACTGTTGGAATACCAAGTACAGGAACTGGACGAGTTCGCTTTGGGCGAAGGCGAGTACCAGCAAATCGAGCAAGATCACCAGCGTCTGTCTAACACCACCGAGCTGCAGCAACAGAGCCAACAACTGTTGCAGCTGCTGGCCCAAGACGAACAGCTAAACGTGAACGACATGCTCAATCAGGCCTGTCGCAGCATCAGTCAGCTCTGCGAGCTCGACCCAAAACTGGAAGAGCTAAGCAACCTATTGCACGAAGCCCAACTGCAGCTCGACGACGCCAGCCATCAGCTCAGCCACTACAGCGAAAATCTTGACTACGACCCGGAAGCGTTTAACGAGCTTGAAGCGCGCCTGTCTCAAGCGCTCGATCTCGCCCGCAAACATCAGGTTCGCCCCGAACAGCTACCCGAACACCACGCCCAGCTAGCCGACAAGCTCACCCAGCTTAACCAACAAGGCGAGCGCCTCGAAGGCTTAGACCAAGAGATCGAGCAGGCCTGGCAGCACTACCTCAAACTGGCACAAAAGCTCTCCAAAAGCCGTCAACGCAATGCCAAAGAGCTGGCCAACCGCATCTGCCAGGAAATCCGCAAGCTCAGCATGCCCAAGGCCCAATGCCAGTTTGCAGTGGTCAGCGATGAGACGCAGGCAAACAGCAACGGTATCGACAAGCTTGAGCTGCAAGTAAGCACCAACCCCGGCCAACCACTGCAGGCTATGGATAAGGTCGCCTCAGGCGGTGAGCTATCGCGTATCGGCTTGGCGATTCAGGTTATTTGTTCGTCGTCGATGCTCAGCCCCACCCTTATCTTCGATGAGGTGGATGTGGGTATTAGCGGGCCAACTGCCGCCGTGGTTGGCAGTATGCTTCGCCAGCTCGGCCAACAAAGCCAGATCCTCTGTGTAACCCACCTGCCGCAGGTCGCCGGCCATGGCCACCAACAGATGTTGGTGCAAAAACAACAGGGCCGAAACAACACCGAAACCAGTATGGTGGCGCTCAACCCGGACCAACGCATCACCGAGCTGGCCCGCCTGTTAGCCGGCGACGCCATTACCGATTCGGCCTTGGCAAATGCCCGCGAGCTGCTGGTTCAGGACTAAGTCTTTTCACCCAAGCAAGCATTTCTACCTGCAACAATGCGAATCGGAGCCGGGTTCTCAAAGATCCGGCTTCTTTTTCTAGGCGCGCTTGGTTATGATTGCCCACCTAAGTAAAGGAGCAACTCACCGTTATGCGCAATTTCGCTAAACTTTGTATTCTCGTGTTAGGCCTAGGCGGCCTGGCTGGCTGTTCAGCGTTCGACTGGATGGTGTACAAAATCGACATCCCCCAAGGCAACTACATCGACAACGCCAAAGTTGAACAACTGCGTATCAACATGACCAAAGAGCAAGTGCGCTTCGTACTGGGTACCCCAATGCTGGTCGACACCTTCGACAAAGAGCGTTGGTACTACATCTACAGCTATCAAGAAGGCAACGGCAAATACGAGCGCCGCGACCTGATGGTACAGTTTGTCGGCAACCATCTTGCACTGGTGGAAGGCGACTACGAACTGAGCCCCGACTTTATGACTCCGCTGGATAGCTAGTCAGCCCCTTCGCCTAAGACATTGCTAAATATGAAAAAAGCTTGGTTAATCCAAGCTTTTTTCTTTTCGCGACAATTGATAAGCTGACACTGTTTTGATTTATTAGTTACCTTATCAAGGAAGATGTAGTAGCAATGAATCTCGTAAAAATCGCTCTATTAGCCACCGCTCTAGGCCTTACCGGATGCGCCACCACCAACGACAGCAAGCTCGCTGAAGCGGTCGATGCCTATCCCAATCAACTCGATGCCAACTACCTGGCAAGCTTCTCCCGCAACATCGCGGAGGAGTGCACGGAAAGACGCTACGGAACCTACAGCGCCGACACCAACTTCAAATGTGAGGTGGTCGGTAGCCTGTTTGTCGTTACCCACACCTTAAAAAACCGCCGCTGGGAATGGTTCCCAGAAGCAGGAGCAAGCGTTACCTCCGAGGTTATGGATTACGTATGCAGCCAAAGCTATACCAGAGCGTTCTTGGAGCAAGGCGGCGGTGTAGTCGTCGATCTCAGGGGCCAAAATGGCTTTGTCGGCAATGTTAAAACCTTGAAGATTGCCCAAGCTAAGCCAACAAGCCACTAAAAAGCCGGGGCTAACCCGGCTTTTTCATTTCTACAGCGTCTAGCGCTTGCAGTTAAACCTTCTGGCTGCCTTTCTTGGGCCTGCCGCCAGTCACCTTACTGGCGCGACCTTCCTCTTTGGCTCGCTCCGCACGCAGCTTACGCAACTCTTTCGGGTCGGCAATCAAGGGGCGATAGATCTCGATGCGGTCCCCGTCTTTTAGCTGCTGATTCAGCTTCGCCGCGCGACTAAAGATGCCTACGCTGGCGTTTGCTGGGTCAATCTCAGGAAAGTACTCGCAAATCCCCGATTGCACAATGGCCTGCTCAATGGTGGTGCCTTCATCCACGCTCACTGCCAGCAGTTGTTGCTCATGGGGCAAGGCATACACCACTTCAATAGAAATCTGTTTACTCATCACTAATACACCTGCTTGGCGCGCTCAACAAAGGCGTTCACCATGTTTCCGGCCAGTTCATTAAACACCCGGCCAAAGGCCGCGGCAATCAAGCTGCTGCTGAACTCAAACTGCAGGTCCAACTCCACCTTACAAGCCTGCTCATCAAGGGCGGTAAAACGCCAAATCCCGGACAACGCTTTAAACGGCCCATCGACCAAAGTCATCGAAATGGAACGGCCATCTTCAAGGGTATTCTCGGTGGTAAAGCTATTGCGGATCCCGGCCTTGGCAACCGCCACTTCGGCCACCATCTGGTCGCCAGTTTGCTGCTTGATGGTCGCGCCCACACAACCGGGCAGAAACTCAGGATAGGCAGCAACGTCGTTGACCAACTTATACATTTGCTCGGCGCTGTACATCACCAGCGCACTGCGATTGACTTGCGGCATGTCAGCCCTCTTAACAAAAATCCGCATCATTTTAGCATTAGCCGCCCAAGGCGGTGCAATAGCAGTTTTCAAGTGGCCGCGCATGAGTATAATAAGCGCCCTATGAGTAAGAAATCTAAAAAGCCCAGCCCGGGTACCATTGCGCAAAATAAGCGCGCCCGCCACGAATACAGCATCAGCGACAAATTCGAAGCAGGCCTGGAGTTACAAGGCTGGGAAGTAAAATCATTACGCGCCGGTAAGGCCAATATCAGCGAGAGCTACGTGTTCGTCCGCAACGGCGAAGCCTTCATCTCGGGAATGAGCGTGCTGCCTCTGCAAGCCGCCTCAACCCACGTGGTGGCCGACCCAACCCGGGTACGCAAGCTACTGCTGAATCGCCGTGAGCTCGACAAACTGATTGGTGCCACCGAGCGCCAAGGTATGACCTTGGTCGCCCTGTCGCTTTATTGGAAGCGCAGCTGGGCCAAGATCGAAGTCGGCCTTGCCAAAGGTAAGAAAGACCACGACAAGCGCGCCGATATCAAAGACAGAGAGTGGCAACGCTCGAAAGATCGGGTAATGAAGTCTAACCTGCGTTAGACAATTGCTCACTTTCAGCGCAGTTAAACACACAGGGCTAGGTGAAGCCAAAGCTGCTGTGCTAAACTGCGCACAATTCCGGGGCTGATTTAGGATTCGACAGGATCACGAAGGCTTGTGGAGCATGCCGAGGTGCGGTTGGCCTCGTAAAAAAGCCGCAAAAAAATAGTCGCAAACGACGAAAACTACGCACTAGCAGCTTAATAACCTGCTAAGGGCTCTCCCGCCCTAGCTTCCGCCTGTAAGACGGGGACCAACGGGGGATCAAACCCAAACAGGATCGCGCGGATGCTCCCGCTTGAGAGCTGAAACGTTAAATATAATTCAAGCTAGTTTTTAAGTAGCGTGTCTGTCCGCAGCTTAACGGCGAACGTAAAGACTGACTAAGCATGTAGCGCCATTGGTTAGACTGGTTTTGGACGCGGGTTCAACTCCCGCCAGCTCCACCACATTACCGCATAAACCCTCCATGGGTTGACATATCAAACCTTACATCCCATTGTGATGTAAGGTTTTTTTGTATCTATGCATCTCTAAGGATTCACCTCAATCCATCAAACTTAGTAGTAAAAATGGAAGTAAACCGATTTTACTGCCAATTGTCTTACTGCTATTTCGCGAGATGCATCGTTGTTCTGGTTTGGCTCCATGCATAGGAGGCTACGATGGCAAGAAAGATCAAACCACTCAGTGATCGTGCGGTGAAGGAAGCAAAGCCAACTGGCAAAGTCTACCGGCTATATGATGGCGGCGGGCTGATGATTGTGGTGTCGGCCTCTGGCAGTAAAACTTGGGTGCAAGACTACAAGAAGCCCCTCACCCAAAAACGAAGCAGCTTCACCATTGGCAAGTACCCGCATGTATCCCTCAAGCAAGCCCGCTGCGAACGCGACGGTATCTGGAGTCTAATCGCCAAAGGGATTGATCCTAAGGAGCACAAATCAGACCTGCGTAAGGCCGCGCATGAAGAAGAAACCAACACCCTGCAGCGGATTGCTGAACAATGGTTGGAAGTAAAAAAATCATCTGTCACGGCTGACTACGCTACCGACATCTGGCGTTCTTTGGAACTGCACATATTTCCCAAGCTTGGCCGCACCCCGATCACCAAAATCGACGCTCCACAAACAATTGAAGTACTGAAGGCGCTCGACGCTACCGGTGCCAAAGAACAGGTACGCCGAGTTGTTCAACGGCTGAACGAAATTATGACCTTTGCGGTTAACACCGGCCTGCTGGAGAGCAACCCACTCACCGGTATAAAAGCCGCGTTCTCCCCTCCGAAGAAAAATCACCTTGCAACCTTGCCACCAGCCGAACTCCCGCGAATATTCGCAGCATTGCAGCTAGCCAACATCAAGACCACCACTCGACTGCTCATTGAGTTTCAGCTGCACACGATGGTTCGCCCCGGTGAAGCTGTAAAAGCGCGCTGGCAAGATATCGACATAGAACACGCGCTTTGGATTATCCCTGCCGAGTTTATGAAGAAGAAGCGCCCGCATCGCGTGCCACTTACCGAACCGGTTATCGGCTACCTTCACCATCTCAAGCCGTTGTCAGGCCACCGAACCTTTGTCTTCCCTGGTAACCGCGATCCTAAAACACACATGAACGAGCAGACGGCGAATATGGCGCTAAAGCGCGCTGGATTGGCTGGTCAGCTCGTTGCCCATGGAATGCGCAGCATCGCTTCCACAGCCCTAAATGAACAAGGATTTCGTTATGACGTTGTCGAACATGCACTAGCGCATGCCGACAAGAATGAGCTTCGCGCAGCATACAACCGCAGTGATTACCTAAATGAGCGCCGCGAACTGATGCAGTGGTGGAGCAACTATATCGTTGAAGCCAAAAGGAAGGCATATGGATGACAAGCTGAAGCCAAAACTAGATTATAAATATGGCATTCTTAAACTGTGCGACGACCTCGATGGGGCTACGCGGTACTTAACTTACGCCATCTATGATGACGAGAGCAAAGCAGTGCCAACGCTGCATGACTCCATCGATTTCATCCTACGAGACAAAAGTGATGGCGAGCCCTTGGGAGTATCAATCGAAGAGTGGGGTAATGCGGCAGGGGCGCGAGGCAAGCCAGTAAAAGAACATAGGATGCGAGATGCGCTAGCATCTTTTACTCGTGCGGAGGCCAAGCTAGAGAACAATCTACGCTTAGCACAGATAGCCCGCACAAAACTTGAGCTAGTCAAACAGGGCCAGCCCAGTCTGGCTATTGACGAAATGATCAGGCAAGAGTGGCCTAAAATCTACTCGCAAACCGATGCCAGTGACATCTTGAAATCAAGTGGATGGAATCAAGCCCGAGGGGCGCTGCCACTGTTACTTGGATTAAGTGAAACCGCTGAGCAATTTCTCAAGCCTATTTCACTCTTGAGCCTAATCGAAAATCACGCCTTGTGGCTGCCACCCGCAATAGCAGCTGCTCAGCGGTACTTTGTGGAACTAAGTACCATCTCGGAAAAACCAAAAAAACCTCTGTTTCACAAGCGAACGAGGGGCAACATACTATTCATTTACCCTGAGCTAGTTGCGCCAGATTACTTTCTTGAAAAGCATCTGGCTGAGAACCCAAGCTAACACAAGCTCTGCGCTGTCCCGCTGGGGCAGCGTGAAAATCCCCCACTACGGTTACACCCTTCCATCTTTCGTGGAAAAACTCCCCTAAAAGCAGGCTCTCTAAGTCCATATCTTAAGAAACGCGTCTCCGAGATCTCATAAGGATCGATACGGACTGTCGCCATGCTAACAGATATTGACTTGATGAGGAGCAAAAATGGCCAAAATAATCAAACCCTTAAGCGATAAAGCGGTTCGCGAAGCGAAAGCCACAGGCAAAGTGTACCGGCTCTACGACGGTGAAGGCCTGATGCTTGTGGTAATGCCTACAGGCAGCAAAACCTGGGTGCTTGATTACGTCAACCCAATCACCGGTAAGCGCACCAGCATGACACTTGGCCGCTACACTCGCATGACGCTAAAACAAGCGCGCGAGCAACGCAAACTGGCCTTGGCACAGCTAGATGAAGGCATCGACCCTCAAGTGTTTCGGGCCGAAACACTGCGAATGGCCAAGAAGCAACAAGCTAACACCTTGCGCCGTGTGGCTGAGCAGTGGTTTGAAGTAAAGCGAGCAACAGTCACGGAAGATCATGCCCATGATATCTGGCGCTCGCTAGAGCTGCATGCATTCCCAAAGCTGGGTGCAGTGCCCATACACACCATCAACGCACCAGATACCATTGATGCATTGAAATCGTTGGACAGGACTGGAGCCAAGGAACAGGTTCGGCGGGTCATCCAGCGTTTGAATCAGGTCATGACATTCGCCGTCAATGTTGGGCTTGCCGACAACAACCCGCTAGCTGACATCAAGGCAGCCTTCACCCCGCCAGTGAAAACACATATGCCAACCCTCCCTCCAGCTGAGTTGCCCAAGCTCTTCGAGTCTTTGCAAGGAACGAACATCAAGACGATAACTCAGCTGTTGATTGAGTTTCAGCTGCACACCATGGTTCGCCCTAGCGAAGCGGCGAAAGCGCGCTGGCAAGATTTCGACTTCAACAAAGGCGTCTGGGTTATCCCCGCAGGCCACATGAAGAAAAGGCGCGAGCATGTAATACCGCTGAGTAAGGCAGTGGTCGCACTACTCAGGCACCTCAATTTCCTGACTGGTCATCGTGAGTACCTCTTCCCAAATTCACGCAACCCTCACACCCACGCAAGCTCACAAACCGCTAATGCAGCAATTAAGCGCTCTGGGCTGGCCGGAGTACAAGTTGCCCACGGGCTGCGAAGTATGGCCTCAACCGCACTCAATGAAGCAGGTATTTTCCGCTCTGACATCATCGAGTGCGCGCTGGCCCACTTGGACAAAAATCAGATCAGAGCCGCATACAACCGAAGTAACTACCTCGAAGAGCGACGCGATCTAATGCGCTGGTGGAGCCTGTTCATTATGCAAGCTCAGCAACAAGCCAATGAACCACCACAGCCATGGCGAATCCCCCATAACAACAGCCCAATGGGCGTTGACTTAACCAAGTACCAACCAATCATCCCACCGCAAGGAGCACACCATGTCCACTAAGCCTCAAGAAAATACAAGTGAGCCACTACTGACGCTGGAAGACCTTCAAGGATTGCTGAAAATCAGTCGCTCACAGGTCTACAAGCTGGTCAACCGGGGGCAGTTGCCACAGCCATTAAAGATCGGTAGCAACAGCCGCTGGAAAGCCGCAGAGGTAATGTCATTTATCGACAAGTTAGGCACCAACGCATAGGAGATGCCAAATGAAAAAGACACAAATAAAGCCACGTGCTGAAGTAATCATCATCAACGATGCGAAAACCATCGCCGTTCTACAATCGATAGTCGATCACCTCTGCACATCGATGCACCTTGACAAGGACACGCAATGGACAGTTCGGATGTCCGACAGCTATAGCGTTCACTACCTGAAGGAGAACGACCTTTGGGTGGGAACCTCAATCACCTAACACATCAGCAAATCGGCAGCAAAACGGGGCAGCAAGCCTGCCCCATACAATTGAGGTTAATGCCATGAAAGCACCCCGCGTTCCGACATCCAAGCGATCCATTAGCAAGAACAGGGAAGAGAATCTGATGATCGGTTTGTCTCCCCAAAATAACCAAAGTGACGCGCCCCATCCCAGCAATACTGGGAGTTCAGGCCAAGCCAATGGTCATTTTTCAACCCGGTTAAGTAAGATCAATACGGATCAACGTTCCAAATCCACTGTTTATAGTGGCCGTCGCCAGTCTCGCCGTGTAACAACAGCCGCTTATATCGACGCGTTCGGTATACCGCCTATAGCCATTCCCAATGCGCATCTTGGTTACTATCCAAGTATTCTGTTTTCCTTTGTCGAGCAAGTCGAAGCGATGCTCAGTCATCACAGGCGTATCCTGGCAACCTCATTTGTGCTGAGTACTACTGGGCCATCGGATGACAACAGATTGATCAGTCGCTTTTTCCACCGCCTCAATAAAGCACTCAAGAATCGCTATCAAGAGCTTCGCTTGGGCTACCAGTGGGTTCGCGAGATGGAAGATAGCGACAGACACCACTACCACGTAGTCGTAATGGTCGACGGAGACCGGATTACTCGCTGGGACAAGATAAGTGAACTGGTGACCAAAACCTGGCTAGGGCTTACTGGGTTGCGCCCACACTTCCCCCAAAACAACCATCTACGGCTGCGCTTCGACGATGCAAGAAAGCTGACCAAACTGGTGCAGCGGATCAGCTATTTTGCCAAAGCTCGTGGTAAAGGCAGCGGCGCAGCCCAGGCCAAAAACTACAATACAAGCCGAATAAAGCCTGAGTACAACAACACTTCAAAGCAGAGGTAAGCCAGCTGCTAATCACCGATGAAATAACGAAGTAAGATAGGTTTGGTGTCTCTACACGTCTCCATAAATCCAATATTTATCAATAACTTGAATTAATCAAAATAATCAAGTTCAATCAAATTAGGCAGCTAACGGAAAGGTATAAACGATGGCAGGTCACGGTGGAAAACGGCCGGGTGCAGGGCGGAAACCAGCCAGTCCTTACCCCAAGCTTCAGCAAGCATTACGCGACAACGAAGGGTTGTTTGTCGACGCTCTGAACCAAGGGCTTACCGATGGAGCGCCGTGGGCACTCAAGTTCATTGGTGAACGCATGTGCGCGCCGCTCAAGCCCAGCACCTTGCAGTACAGCATACCCAATCTCAAGTCGGGTGATTCACCCCAAGATATGGCCAAGAAAACGGTTGAGGCGGCAGCTCAGGGGACAATTCCCGCTGACCACGCGCAAGCGATGTTAGCCACCATTAGAGGACTGGTAGAGCTAACCGACATTGCCGATATTAAGCAGCAGATGAACCAACTGGAGGCCCGCTATGGCTAGCGTCGATGGATTGGCAAACCGCTTGAAACGACTGAAAGGCAGCGTTGACCCTAACCGCAACCTGCCGTTTTGCGTAATACTAAGGCCGGAAACGACCAAAGCAGATGCTCAAAGACAGTTTGCTGAGTATCGGCGCTATGGCGGGTTAATACTGAATCTAAGCAACAAGCCTTTGGAGTACTTCAAATAGCGAGATTTGCTTGCAGACACGACGAGTTAACTGTTATTGCCTGTGCCTATACCAACTGGCAACTTCGCACAATGTGCACACATTGTGCGAACAAAGTGAGAACAGTGTACGAACTTTCTCCTGATGTTGTCCGGACAAGGCATGTAGACCTGAGCTTACCACTCCCCAACCTGCAGCCGCGCTTTTACCCCGCGCATTTGCAGCCCCATCGCTTCAAACACTTCTTCAAAATCGCGGCACTGCTCAGGCACATTCGGCAGTGACAGCGCCGCCTGATTGAAGAAGCATTGCTGTAGAGACTCGTCTGGCCAGGCTTGCTGCCACCACTCAAGGATTAAACCTTTGGCGCTCAGGAAACGCTGAATACTTGGCAGCCGGTCGCGCTTGTTTTGGTTCTCGGTCTTACTGGTCGGCAATAGGTTCCAGCGGTCGTTGTTTGGCCAATACGCAAATGGCATACAGTGGTCGACGTGATATTCATTCTTTAGCACGCTCCCACTCCAAACAGATTTGATGGCCTGCTGCTCACTTCGCAGTTGCTCCACCCTCTGGCGCACCTCGCGGGTGTTATGCTCTTGGTCTATCCACACCAAGCGGTCATGGTAGTCCTGCAACATGATGTTGCGGTCACGATTAAGCTCAAAGCGCTGCATCTCCATAATCCACTGGTTGACTACCAACGGTTCAACCCACGAACCATAAATCCGCAAGCATTCCCATAGGTTTTCCCCCAACACAAAATCACCGTAACTACTAAGGAACTGATGGTCCAATACTACCGACTCAAGGTTCTTTCGACGCTGTGTAGGCGGCGCAATGTCGAACAAGCGATTGTCTTTGTGTTGATGGTAGATGTAGGTCACAGGGCCAGCTTTGATGGTGCTCAGGGCATGGCTTAGCGCCCGTTGCAGCGCTTTAGCCTCATCACCAAAAAAGTAAGCGCCAATCGAGTAGTGTTCTGCCGTGAGGTGGGTAAGCTTCGCCCAGCCATCGGCTTTTACAAAGCCAAGTCCTTTGCTGGTATTGCTACTTTGCTGAAGCCCTTGCCCGCCGCTCACCTTGATATCGAGCAAGCGTTTAAACTGGCGCATCCAATACAGCGCCACTAACCCGGCGGGTATTACCACCTTTCCATCACTGCGATCACTAACCGCGCCGGGGTGCGCATCGGCAATCCGCAACAAAGTGCGTAGCAACGCAAGTTTATAGGTGGCCGACTTGCTGTCGTTAACGATGATCCGCCGAATATGGGTAAGCTCACCCTTGCCATCATCTGGCAGCTCAAATACCAGCGTTTGCCACAGAACATCTTGCCTAGCGAGTTCGTCTTTATGAAGGGGGGTAACCAAGCGCTCTAGCAAAACATGGTTCTTGGCCAGTTGCTGCACGTCTTCCGCCGATACGCCATAGCTGGTTCGCCCATCGGAGAAATCACCGTGCCGTAATGTCAGCACAATACGCCCATTAGGTGCCAGTAGACTGCTCAACTTGCGAAAGGCACGGGCTCGGTCGCTCTCTGGTACATGCATCCAGACCGCGCTCACCAAGATGAGGTCAAAGCGTATCCCTAGGGCGAACACTTTGCCGATTGTAGGCAGCTGGTCATCTAGCCAAATCACCTTGTCGCCGGTTAGCTGCTTACCGCTTTCGCGCAAGGCTGTTGCAGGCTCAACGGCGAAAACGTCACAACCGCGCTCAGCCATCCATAACGAATCACGCCCACTGCCTGCGCCAACATCAAGCACTCTGCCCCCTTGCTGAGGCCAGTAATGCAGCCAACTAAGATGAACAACATCGGCGTCAACAGACTGATATTGCCTGGCTAGACTTTCTGCATGCTGGTCATAGAACTTCACCGTTGTGTTCATTCGATACTACCTATAACACCTTACTCTTGTTGCGAATGAGGTCGGCGCAACCTGCAACTGAATTAGCACCACCGGCCATAAGCCTAAGCCCGATGCGCCTTAAAATTCTCCGCCTGCTCAAACACGTCTTGGTAGACCTCGTTATAAGTCACCGGCGGATAGCCATTTTTCGATAACAACATAATCAGCTCAACCTTGAGAGCCGATTTGATATCGTCGCGGTTGTTCCAATCGGGGTACTTGGCCTTATCATCCACTACCGCCTTCACCTTGGCTGCCAGCTCTAACAGGCGATCTTCTTCGTAGGCGAACTGGTACTTGGTAGCAACGTGCTTGAGAATGTCGTAGAACGCCTTCTCCTCAACGGTGATGCCAAGGTCGACGAATGAGCCTATCTCCCCCTTAATGTCGGCCATCAGCGCTAGCAGGCTATCCACGGCCTCCTGATGCACCTCTACGGTGAAGGCATCGTCTTCCTTGCGTTCGTTGTACAAATCCACCAAGGAGCGGAATTTCTTGGCAAACTCAATCGCCTTCAGCTGGTTGGTTTTCTTAAACTCACCCAGCGCCTTGGCCAGCATCTTCTTCAGCAGCTCAATCTTGGTATTGGGCAGTTTGATCTTATCCAAGCGGGCCAGGTAGTCCTCATCGAAGATATCGATGGTGTCTGCGCCATCCTCACCCAGGCTGAAGATCTCCTCCACCCCATCGGCGCGAATTGCCTCGGCAATCATATCGCGCACCTTGGCGTTCATTTGCGCGGCATCTGGCGCTTCGCCTTTGGTTAGCTTGAGCACAATGGCGCGCACCGCCAGGTAGAAGTGCACCCAGTCACGCTCACCTTGCGACAGCTGCTCACTACCACAGCACACGTCGTAGGCGGCTTTCAGGCGCTTCACCAAGGCCATGTAGCGCTTTTCCAGCTTACCGACCGACAACACAAACTCAGCCGCCTGATTCAGGCAGTTAAGCTGAGCGACCGGGTCACCACTGAAGTAGTCGTGGGCATCAAACTTATGCATTAACTGGCTAAGCAGATTGAGGTGGTCTTTCACCACCACAATCGAGGCCTGAATGTCTTCAAAGTTCGACTCATCGGCCTTGGAGAACTGCGCCAAAGCCTGATTCATCTGCCGCTTAATGCCGATATAGTCGACCACCAGCCCCTTATCCTTACCCTCAAACTTACGGTTTACCCGCGATATGGTCTGGATCAGGTTGTGCCGCTGCACCGGCTTATCGATGTAGATGGTATCGAGGAAGGGCACGTCGAAGCCGGTCAGCCACATGTCCACCACGATGGCGATCTTAAAGTTCGACTTGTCGTTCTTAAACTGCCGGTCTAGCTCTTTGCGGTACTCCTTGGTGCCAAGCAACTCGTACAGCGCCTTGTCGTCATCCTTGCCACGGGTCATCACCATCTTGACCCGCTCCATCGGCTTCACGCCATCTTCCTTGGTGTCGCTCTCATCGAGCACTGCGCCGTCTTCACATTCTTTGACCACAAACCAGTCGGGGCGCAGCTCACGCAACTCCTGATACAGCTGCCACGCAATCTCACGCGAGCTAGACACAAACATCGCCTTGCCCTTAACGGTGGAACCCTCAGTCAGGCGCTGTTCGTAGTGCTGAACAAAATCCTTAGCCAGAATACGAATGCGGTCTGGATCGCCCAGAATCGAATTCATCGAGGCCATGGTCTTTTTGCTCTGCTCGATCTGGTGCTCGTTGGCCCCCGCCTCGGCGCAGTCTTGGTAGTACTTTTCAATCTCTTGCAGCTTGGCGTCATCGAGCAACACCTTAGCAGCGCGCCCTTCGTAAACGATACGCACAGTGATCTCATCGTTCACCGACTCGCTCATGGTGTAGCTGTCGACGACTTGGCCGAATACATCCAAGGTGGCGTCAATCGGCGTGCCAGTAAAGCCAACAAACGTTGCGTTCGGCAGCGAGCGATGCAGGTAATGGGCAAAGCCGTAGGTCTTGCGCACGCCCTTCTCGGTAACCACCACCTTTTGGTCAAGGTTAACTTGGCTGCGGTGCGCTTCATCAGAAATACAGATCACGTTGCTGCGCTCGGTCAGCAGCTCGGTGTCTTCGGTAAACTTGTGAATAGTGGTCAGGAACACTCCACCACTTTGCCGCCCTTTAAGCTGGGCACGCAGGTCATCTCGGCTTTGCACCGTTTGAATAGTTTGGTCACCCACATACTGCTTGGCGTTGGTCAGCTGTTTAGAAAGCTGGTCGTCTAAGTCGGTACGGTCGGTAATCAAAATGATGGTCGGGCTTTCAAAGGCCAGACTTTTCATCAGCCGCCGCGCCAAAAACTGCATGGTAAAGCTCTTGCCGCAGCCGGTGGCCCCAAAGTAGGTGCCGCCCTTACCATCACCTTCAGGGCGCAGTGCCGCCTTAATGCTGTGGTAGAGCTTATTCACCGCATAGAACTGCGGGTAACGGCACACAATCTTATCCTCGCGCTTGGAGGTATCGGGGAAGAAGATAAAATCGCGCATCACCAAGCGCAGTCGCGTTTTATCGAACAGGCCGCTAAGCATGGTAAACAGGCTATCGATGCCGTCTTTTTCCACCGACTCATCGCCGGTCACCTTGCGCCAGGCGTAATAAAACTCATAAGGGGCAAACAAACTGCCCATCTTGTTGTTCACCCCATCGCTAATCACGCAAAAGGCGTTAAACACAAACAACTGAGGAATATCGCGCTGATAGCGAACGTTAAGCTGCTCATAAGCCTTGTGAATAGTGGCGTTCTCTTCAATCGCGCTCTTAAACTCGAACACCACCAGCGGCAGACCATTGATATACAAAATGCCATCGGGGATGCGCTTAGTCTCCTTGCCCTCAATCTCAAGCTGATTCACCAGCTTGTAGATGTTGGTATCAAAGCCCGCCGACCGCTCAGCGGCCAACGGCGCATCTTGCTCAGGTGCAGGCATACCCAGCTGCTGAACCCCAGCGTAGTCGAGCAGTTGGATGTATAGGTCTTTATGCTTGGGGTCATCGCGTTTAAACACAAAGCCGTCGGATAGCCATTGGCAAAACTGCTTATTGCTGTCGTACAGGTCACTGGCAGGCAAGGATTCCAGCTGGCGCACAATACGCTCAATCTCAGCCTCGGTAATGCCACTGTCGCCATAGCGCTTGGCGAGATAAGCCCGCAGGTCATCGTGAATCAGCACTTGCTCTGAGCGGCGCTCAATCGCACTGCCGCCGACGTGGGGGTAGCCTTGCTTGCCTAACAGTTGAATGATGGCGGCTTCAAGTTGGGCTTCAGTAAATTTCACTAAACTACACTTCCAATCAATATCAGTTAAACCAAGCACTATCTACTTAACGTGGAGACACAGCACCACCTGATACGGTATACACTTGGGCTTTCCGTTTTTTAGACGGTTTGTTTTTTTGCGCAGCATGCTTAGGCTTAGTTGAGTAAGCAGACAATGCTCGGATGGCCTCAGCTCTGGTCAAATGAGGTTCTCTGCGCATTATTTTTTCTAGCTTCTTTTCTGTTCGAGACACTTTCTTTACTTGTTCCATTCAACGGCAATCAATCTTCCCGTTTGCTGATAGTGCCCTACCTGCTCTACAAAATCATGGAAGTCACTGTTTTCTTGAACAATACGGTTCACCGATTGCCAGTCTACCGAGGGCTTTTCTTGCGCGGGTATCATTATCTGACTGTCGAACAGCGAGTCGGTGTTGAGTAGCAATACGCCTATGCCGTGCAGGCCGCAGAGCATCTGTAGCTCGCCCTCTACGTCGTTACCGATATCGGTGGCGACCAAGTAGCCAAAGTTGGCCCAGCTGGAGTTGGATACCGCTTGGAAGAAGCACTCACGCACATTGCTTTTGCTTAGCGTCTTCTTAACCTCGAACGACCATAGGCGAACTGAGCTTTGGTTGCTGTATTGGGCGCTGGTGCGCACTGCGCTGTTCCAGCCTTGGTCTAGCGGCTGCATGGCGACAATGTCGGGGTGTAGCCAGTGGTTACCGCCCTTACCTTTGCTGTTTCGGGATTTGCGCTCGTCGATGCGCAGGCACTGCAAGCCTTGATCTTCACTGAGGTATTCAATCAGCAGGGGGTAAAGCTCATGCTCGCTTAATGCAGCGGCCTCGCTACTCGCAGCTGTATTACTGGCCACTTCAGTTAGCTGCATAACCGCTGGGTCGGCATCACTGGCCTGTTCAGGGTTGGGCTCCCAGTAGTACAAACGTGGCCGAGGTTTGTCTTTAGTCGCTATATTTCGACATGTGATTTTTGCTGAAGCGGTTCGTCCTCCGCCAATTTCAGCCGCCAGCTGCGCGATCAACTTCTCTTCGGTATCGTAGCGCGGATTTAGGCGCTTTTCGGCGATCTCCTGCGGGTAGCGCTCAATAAACAGTTTTGCTAACTCACGGGCGGTAAAGCGCTGCTCGGGGTGCGCCCGCAGCGTTTCAATAATCATTTGAACTCGGGTGGTACTGCGCATAAACATCCTTGCTCGACCCAGTACTATATCGTACTGATTGATATGGCGATTTTGGGTAACAGCACTATGCTACCGCGATGATAGAAAAGTGAATAGGCTTGTAGCTTGTTTTTGTGGCGCACCTAGATCAAAAGGCAACGCACTTACCTATCCCCCCGCCCCACGAATCACCGGTAAATATTTGACATAAATCAGATTTACTCAATCTGTTAAGTGTCGTCCATTGCCTGCTAATGACTATTCAATTAACAATACACATGTCATTTGCGTATTGATAAAAGGACTTACAACGATGCCTGACACTGCCCCTGTAACACTCCAAGCCACCCCCACTACAGCTAATCGCCGAGATGCCATCATTGCCTATGTGTTATGCCTAGTCGGCTTTGTATCCATCATTACCTGTTTGGTAGCGTTGGTGTGGGCCTACATTCGCCGAAGTGATGCTGAAGGCACGATCTATGAAAGCCACTTTCAAAATGTGATTACGACATTTTGGACAAGCCTAATGCTAGTGATTATCGGCTTTGTTCTTTTGTTTGTAGCTGTTGGCTACTTGGTCTTCTTAGGCACGTTTTTTTGGTGTCTCTATCGCTATGTAAAAGGAATAACCAGAGCATTAGATGGCAAACCATTTAACGACTGACTATCTGATGTGGTGCGCCACCATCTCTGCGCACCAAGCCGAACAGCTCCAATTGTGCCCTCGCCTAAGGGCCTAATCATACTGAGAAGGCCTTGGGCTCATTTATAGAGCAAACATTTACTTTTTATTAGGAAGCAATAGCCATGAAAAAGCTCTGTATCGCTTTGACTCTCGCTCTAGCTAACACCGCAATAGCCAGCGAGATCTGTGTTTATGTTGAAGAGAGTGAAAGCCATCGAATTGAACATTTCACCAAGCAGGCTGCCGAGAAAGGTATTGATGCCGAGTATCGCACCAACATGGACGACTGCAAAAGCGATGCAATGGCATTCAAGTTATCTATTAACGAGCTACCTGCCCACGCTTTGGCTCAAAAGTATTGCCGTAAAGGAACTATCGTTGCAACGAAGAGTATGCTCAGTTGCCAGAGTTAACGCCATAGCTTTAAAAGTTCAGCTCAACCTATCTCTTTGGTCAACAACTCGGCCATGGCCTGTTGCGGCTTAATGTAATCTTTGTGGCCTTGTACCTTGCAGGGGCGATTAGCCAGCCAGGCGCTGAGGCGGTAATGAGCGCAGTCGGCCACGTTGACCTGGTCATGCCAAATCAGGTGTTCAATATCGCCTTTCATCTGGTTTAAGGTGCCTTGTACCGAGCGGTTGCAATCGCTGTCGATGCGCAGCGGAGCAAGCAGCTCGGTGGCGCGGTTGATTTGCTCAGCGCTAAAGCCACTTTTGAGCAGGGTGTTGATCAGGCAGTCTTGAAAATGCCACTCCAGCTTGGCGAAGTCGGGCTTGGTGAGCGCCGGGATAAACAACGGAAAGCGGGTGGCGTCGTGCACCAGCAAAACACAGTTGCGCCGCTGGATGGTGAGCAGGTTGGCATGCCAGTTATCCAGTGGGTTGTAGCCCGCAGAAGGGGCCGCCTCAGGGGCATTAGCCGCTACCAGCGAGAGTCCTTGCCCCTCACCTAAGCGCTCATCCTGTTCAGGCCGCGTTGGGGCGCTCTGCGCAGCGTCGCTTGGCAGGCCTGGGGCAACCCGCTCAAGCGGCTGTGGTTTGGCTGGCTTTTGCTTAGCTGAGTGCGCACAGCCCGCAGGCAGCTTGGCCAACAGCTTTTTGGTGACATGCACCGAGATCACGGCTGTGTCTCGGTGCCGGCGGCAGCCTCGGATAGGGTGAGTTCGCCGGATAGGAGCTTGGGTAGGAGGGTGTCGCGGAGCTGCATCAAACTACTAGACTCGTCACTCTTAGCATTCTGCAGCGCTTTTATTACATTAATAGTGCGAGCAAAAGCATCCATAACGTCACCGCTTGGCTTAGGGAATAGCAATCGATAGGCGTTGTTTCGGTTCAAACCGGGCACTGCCGCGTCAGTGTTCATATGCTCCAAACCAAATGTTTTTAGCAACTCGAAGCAGTAACCCAGAGGAATGCCTTCAAAAGGCTTCACATAAAACACGGTATCAATCGGAAAGAAATCACGATCTTCCCAAAACAAAGAGCCGACCGTACCTTTACGACCAACAATTACACCAGGCCCCTCAACCAGCCGTTGATTGTGAAAACCACCTACTCCACCAGAGCCATAAACAGGGACTTGACCTTCAATGCGATCTGTTTTTTTTAGTGCCTTACCATATGCAAGTTCAAGCACACTATCTAACCTAGAGGCCGCCCAACCCTCTGGTATCCAACCCAGCTCGTCGTGCTGTTCAAAGCTGGCGGGGAATAGGGCGCACAGCTCGGAGCTAAGAGCAGGGCTTAGTGCTGGCAAGGATGCGGGGGCGGCGCTTGGCGCGCTGTTTTTCGTTGCTAAGCTATGCGTTGCTGGGCTCGCGGTTGCCGCCCTGCTCTCTGTGCTATTGTTATCGGTGGTGCTGGTGGCAAACAGGGCCTGACGGGCGCTGGCACGCGCGCGTAGTGGCTCGGGGATGGCGTTTAGGTCGCCACCGTTTGCTGCTAAGGCGTTATCAATTACCGGGTCAAAGTCGACAAACCAGCTTTTAAATAGCGCCTGCGCCATTTGCTCTAGGGTTTGGTTGGTTTGGGTGTTGAGGGTGATTTTGCTATCCATCACCTTTCTCATGTTACCAATCATAAAAGCAACATCAGCGGGAGGCACAGGGACGAGCACCTTGGCAATAGACTTAGTGTTCAAGACTCCTTGAGCACTCCCTGTGCTTACAGACATCAAAGCACTTCGCCCTAGCTCTGTATTAAAAAAAGCCCCAACAAACTGAGAATATCTATTATCGTTCAATCTAGCGAAAACAATATTTGCACAGTTTACTTCACCGCCCCCCTCAGGAATAACAGCGCAGTCACCCCTATTTTGCCCAACACGGACAATAGCAATATCTCCCGGCTTGAGCTGACTCTTCGTAGATTTATCATGGAACGCCTTAGTGATGTATTTAACATCGCCAAACTCGATCCGTCCAGGGCGCACATTCTGTGACCTCAAAAAAGGAATGCCATTTTCATCCGTGAAGTGAGAACTTGTTTCCCCAACGTGGCCTACTGAAACCCGCTCACATAGATGCTCTAAGCGCTCCCAAGACCAACCGAGAGGCAGGCTAGGCAACCCCAAAGGAGTCTCAAAACTCATAACCCAGCCCCTTCAAATTGACCTTGATCTGCCCCTCCAGCTTAGCCGATTCAGCAAACTGCTCACCCAGCTTGCTAGTCAGCTCCGCCATCTTAACCTCAAACGGAATCCCATCGTCTTCCAACTCAGCCGCCCCCACATAACGGCCAGGGGTGAGAACAAAGTCGTTAGCTTTGATCTCATCGAAGCTGGCGGATTTGCTGTAACCCGCAACATCCTCATAAACCCCGTCCTTCGCTTCACCCCGCCAAGCGTGGTAAGTGCGGGCGATCTCAGCGATATCATCAAGGGTCAGTTCTTTTTGTTTACGCGAGATCATACTGCCCATATTGCGGGCGTCGATAAACAGGGTTTCACCATTACGCTTGCGGTAGCCCTTATCAGTGTTCTCGCCCTTGTCTTTGGTGAGGAACCACAGACAGACCGGGATTTGAGTGGTGTAGAACAGCTGGCCCGGCAGGGCAATCATACATTCCACTAGGTCGTCTTCGATGATCTGCTGGCGTATGGTGCCCTCGGAGTTGGTATTTGAACTCATCGAGCCATTGGCCAGTACAAAGCCTGCGGTGCCCTGCTCACTCAGCTTGGATACCATATGCATAATCCAGCCGTAGTTGGCGTTACCCACCGGCGGTACGCTGTAGGCTGCCCAGCGCGGGTCGTCGGTCAGCTCGCTGTCTTGCCGCCATTTGCTTTGGTTAAACGGCGGGTTAGCCATAATAAAGTCGGCTTTAAGATCGGGGTGTTGGTCTTTAAAGAAGGTATCGCCAGCTACATCGCCAAGGTTGCCCGCCATACCGCGAATGGCCAGGTTCATCTTGGCTAGTTTGCGGGTGGTGTTAGCGTATTCCTGCCCGTAGATGGATACGTCTTTCTGGCTGCCTTGGTGGGCCTCGATAAACTGAAGCGATTGCACAAACATACCGCCCGAGCCACAGCAAGGGTCGTAGATTTTGCCCTTGTAGGGCTCTAGCATTTCGGCAATCAGCGATACCACACACTTGGGCGTGTAGAACTCGCCGCCGCGCTGACCTTCACTAGCGGCAAACTTACCCAAGAAGTACTCATACACCCGCCCTACCACGTCTTCTTCCGACATATGGCATTCGTTGGCGATGGTGTCGATGTTGTTGATGGTGTCGATAAGCGATGCCAGCTTGCTGGCGTCGAGGTCGAGGCGCGAGAAGTAGTTATCGGGCAGTGCGCCCACCAAGGAGGCGTTGTTCTTCTCTACCGTGCTCATAGCGGTGTCGATAATCAGCGCTAGTCCGTCTTGCTTGGCATGTTTCAGCACATGGCTCCAACGAGCTTCTTCTGGCAGGTAGAACACGTTCTCCATGGTGTAGAAGTCGACCATATCGACAAAATCACCGCCGTACTGCTCGATAACCGCCAGCTTGCGCTGCTCGAACTTATCGGAAATAAACTTCAAGAAAATCAGGCTGAGCACCACATGCTTGTACTCGGCCGACTCCACGCTACCGCGCAGCTTGTTGGCACTTTCCCATAGGGTTTCTTCAAAGCCCTTGCTGGCTTTAACTGTTTTGGCTGCTTTGGCCATCGACATTGCCTCCAGGGCGCTTTCGCAGCTGGCCTGATCTTGCCAACCCGTACAAAAAACACCCAGCTATGTTATTGATTTAATCTGGTTTTGGGCATTGTAACAGGGGGGAGAGGTATCGCTCTATGGCAAGAGATCAAACTTGGCGCATTGCCCATGGCAACCGCCTTTCGCCAATGTTCGCGTTGTAGTTCAAGCTATTCAACCATGAACGTTAACAGTTAAATCAATAATCTGTAAGATTACTGTCGAAAGAAAACTAAACCTCGGCGTCACATTACTAATTACTAACCACCTCTAGAACAATACGGATACGCAATGATCTCATCGTTAGTCGAATCAACGCTTAAAAATGCCAATGCCAGCCATATCACCGAGCTATTTTTGTACATTATTATTGCTTGCTTTGTGGTGTCGCTGTATTGGAAAAAGCAGGACAAACACGCAGCTTTTACGGCTTACACTCCGACCTTACTAACCTCGTTAGGTATTCTGGGTACATTTACCGGGATCATCACCGGGTTATTAGACTTCGATACCAACTTGATTGACGAAAGCATCGGGCCACTGCTTGGCGGGTTGAAAACAGCCTTCACAACTAGCCTTGCTGGTATGTTGTTCTCAATTCTTTATAAGTCCATTCTTGCAACGGGCGTATTGAGTGCGACAGACAGTAATCAAGTTAACGATGAAGATATTGATATTAAGGACTTGTATGCCGTTATGAAGCAGCAAGTAACCGGCATCGAAGAACTAAAGGCATCGATTAGTGATAACGATGAGGGTAGCCTGCTTGGGCAGTTCAAATTGTTGCGCGCAGATACCAACGAAAGCCACAAAACTAACAACAAGCTTACTGCCGAAATGGCTTCGCATATTGAGCTTCTGTTACAAGTCGCGCAAACCCAGAGAAGTGAGTTCAAGGAGTTTGAAGAACGACTTTGGATTAAGCTGCAAGACTTCGCCGATATGCTCTCGAAATCCGCCACCGAACAGGTCATTGAAGCCTTGAAGCAGGTGATTCAAGACTTTAACAACAACTTAATTGAACAATTTGGTGACAACTTCAAAGCACTGAATGAGGCCGTGCACGAACTCGTAACTTGGCAAGCCAACTACAAAGACCAGCTTCAAGAGATGAAGCACCAGTATGACCATGGCGTGCAGGCAATCACTCAGACAGGTGAGTCAGTCGCAAGCATAAGCAATGAAGCTAAGGTAATACCTGAGGCGATGAGTAATCTGAAAGCGGTAATGGAAGTGAACCAACACCAGATTACTGAGCTTGACCGGCATTTAGATGCCTTCCAAGCGGTACGTGATAAAGCTGTTGAAGCGGTGCCGGAAATCAAAGACCAAATTGAGCTGGCCATAGCTGGCGCTAAGCAAGCTAACGACCTGTTAGCTTCAGGTATCGTGGAAAGCAGCGATCATATCAAGACCGTTATTACCGAAAGTGCCGACAACTACCGTTCAACAGTCGACCAAACAAGAGCAGCGCTAACTGAGTCTGCTCAGGCAACCGCGAACTCCAGTGAGGAAATCAAGAAACAGTTCTCTGACGCACTTGAGGACATCAACGCCCATATGCGTGACCTTGTCACTGAGCTGCAGCAAGGTAGCAAGTCGCTTAATGACAACTATAGAGAAGCCAGTTCCGCCCTTATATCTGAAACAAGTGAAGTCAAAGCGGCCTTCACGCGCAGCGTAGACGATATGAAGCGCTCATTGGCTTCTACCATCGAAGAGCAAGCCAGTGAACATCGCAAGCAGGCTGATCGCGTGTTTGCGGGCCTAGAGCGCAGTATCGAAGAAGCCTTGTCTCAAACCGGTGAGTCGGTACAGAAACAAGTCACCATGATTGATCAGACTATGGGCGAGGAGATTCAGAAAGTCATGCAGTCGATGGGCAGTGCATTGGCTTCGATAAGCGGCAAGTTCACTGAGGATTACAGCCGCCTAGTAAACCGTATGTCTGATGTTGTAAGACAACAGGTGTAGGGCTTAAGCAATGAGTGCAATTTTCACCCAAAAACAAAGTGAGCAGGAAGAATCCCACTGGTTGTCGGTGTCTGACCTTATGGCAGGACTGATGATGGTGTTTCTTTTTATCGCTATTGCCCTAATGAGGAGCGCGTTCATCGAGCGTGACCAAATCAAAAATATCGCAGTCGCTTATCAAGAAAAACAAGTCGCTATCTACGATGCCTTGCAGGCCGAGTTCACGAAAGACCTTACTCGCTGGAACGCCGATATTGATGAAGAAACTCTGACATTTACGTTCAAGTCGCCCGAGGTGCTCTTCCAAGAGGGGAAAGCCAATATCAATACTGAGTACAAAGCGCTACTCCAAGATTTTTTCCCTCGGTACATGGAGGTGCTATCTCCCTTTGCGGAGTCGATCAATGAGGTTCGAATTGAAGGTCATACCAGTAGTGAATGGGACCGAGACACCCCACCCGACGAAGCATATTTCAAAAATATGGAGCTGTCACAAAGGCGCACCCGTACGGTTCTAGATTATGTCTACCGGTTAGATAGCAGCGCGCAAAATAGAGCTTGGATCAAGAAGCACTTTGCGGCGGTTGGCTTGTCATCATCGCAAATTATCACCCACCCGGACGGTAGAGAAGACAAAGGAAAATCCCGACGGGTGAGCTTTCGCGTAATTACCAACGCTGATATTCAAATTAAACAGATACTGGAAAGTGCTCAATGAAGCTAGATGTCAATCTAAGCCAGCTTTGGGCTTGCGTAGAGAAAATGGGGGCTGATGCCATATCGTTTGATGTGGGTGAAGTCTGGGACGACAGTGACCTTGAATTTGATGCTCAGCTGAGTAGCTCTGGTATTGAGATCAGCTTGGATGAGCTTGAATCAGAGCATGGGTTACTTAGCGCTCGTGGACGCCAGGTTATCTTGTTCATACCAGACCAAGGCTTCTCTATCGATAAAGCGATTGATGATCCATCTCAAGGCCGAAAATTTCATATCGCGGATTGTCGGACACTGGATGATATGCGGCGAATGAATCGCTTTGAAAGATACAAAATAACCAACAACCTTTCTGGGCAGTTCCCCGTTTACGGCAATAGTAAGTTCGACGGATTCAAAGAAGCAGATATTCCCTTGAGGGTTTGCCGCAACTGCCTAAAGAAACTCAATTACCATGGAGTGAATAACGCATCTAGAGCGGAGGTGACTTCAACTGTAAATAACTTCAATATTGAAGAATTCTTTTCGACATACAGTTCGCTTTTTTCACGCCTGCCGCGCCAGCATGTAAACGATACGAATAAGGGCTATACCGAAGACTTTAAAAAGATATCGGACAGAATACGCTCCGACGCAGGTTACATATGCCAACACTGTAAAGTAGATCTAACAACAGACAAGCACCTATTGCATACGCATCATATCAACGGGGATAAAGCTGACAATGCCGATATCAACCTTGTAGCCTTATGCGCTGACTGTCACCGTAAAGAGCCATTTCATGGGCATATGTGCATTAAGCACTCAGATACCCAGCGCATAAATCAACTTCGAAACGAGCAAGGTGTTTACAGCAATTGTGATTGGCCAACAGTCAAACGCAAAGCCGACCCTGCGCTACATGGAGTATTGGACTATGCAGAGAGAAAAGGCTACTCCGCCCCTGAAGTTGCATACTCAGTTAACACCTTAGGTGAGAAGGCTCCAGTCGTACTAGAACTTGCCTGGCCCCATCGCAAGTTTGGGGTTGTGTTGAGCAATCCTCAATATATCGATAGGTGGCAAATAGTCGATATATCAGGTGCAATGAAGTATTTCAGTAGGCCACTTAAAGGTCGGTGAAGTCATTTGAAGAAAAGGGATCATTCAACGCTAGGTGGACCACAGGCTAGCAAAGATTATTTGCAGTAAGAATGGCAGTAAGCAACTTTTTACGCTCGACAGATTGGCAATAAAATCAGTTACTTGAGTAGTTTTTTCAACTCCCGCCAGCCCACCAAACGTTTGGAAAGGCGATAACTCTATGAGTTATCGCCTTTTTTATTCCATTCACAACGTACTTCGCACGGTTTCCACTAACAGGCTCTGCCAAACGATATTGCTAATATGGGTTATTGAAACCCTCAACTCACACACCTTACCCAACCCTTCGATCAGCCAATTTAAACTCCCCAATAAACCCATTTAGTCGTTCGCTCGACGCCTTCAAGCTTTGGCTGGCGAGTACTGTGTTTTGCGTTGTTTCGCTCATTTGCTCGGCTTCGTCTTTGATGCGGTGTACTTGCTTTCTAATCTCGATGGTGGTGTTTGATTGCTCTTCTACCGCGGCAGCGATTTGCTGTGACATAACCGCTACGCTGTCCATCTCGGCTCTGAAAAACGCGAAGGTTTCGACGCTGCCCATCATCACGTCGGCAACGCTTGCGCCGTGCTGCTGCAAATCGGAGAGGTGTTTAACGGCGTTCTTGGCGGTCGTTTGTAGGCTGGAGATCTGTTGTTCTATCTGTTCAGTGGCATCGCGGGTCAAGCCTGCCAAGTTACGGACTTCATCGGCAACCACGGAGAAGCTGCGGCCATGAACTCCGGCTCGGGCGGATTCAATAGCCGCGTTGAGTGCTAGCAAATTGGTTTGCTCGGCAATGCCACTGATTACCTTGAGAATGTCGGCGATTTGCTCGGTATCGTTGTCGAGCTGGCCGACTTGTAGCTCGGTTTTGCCTATGGTTTCAACCAGCTGATTCATCATATCGCGGCTCGATGCCATAGCTTGCTCGCTGTCGAGAGACTTGCCGTAAACGAGTTGAATCGAGTTGGCGGCTTCATTGGTAATAGAGGCCACTTCGGTGCTAACACTCGCCATCTCATCGATGGAGGTTGTTAGGTAGTTGGTTGATGAATGTTGTCTATTTACGCTGTCTAGGTTTGCCTTCATGGATTCCGCAACGGAGTCTATCCATTGACTGCTGGACTGTATCGCCCCATCAAAACTGACGAGGGTGTCGTTGAAACTGCATTGAATCTTATTGAAGGCAGAGGTCACTTCCATCAGCTCTTGTGGCCCTTTGATGGAAATCTCTTTATCTACCCGCTTGTTTGTCGCCACATCGGAGAACTCGCCAATAATGTAGGACAGCTGCTTGGTGATTGAACGAGTAATTAACAGTGAAACAGCTATCACTAAAAACAGTACCGCCGCACCGAGAGTAACGCTGGCAAACAGCGCCTGATTGGCTCGCTGTTTCTCTTGTTCAGATAGGTCGATTAGCCGCTGCGATACAAAGCTGGAGACGGCCCGCAAGCTTTCAATGTTACTGCTTGCCTCTGAAAACCAAGTATGGGGCGACATATCGATGCTCTCTCCGCCCATATTCAATAACTTAAAGCGCAAATTGTGAATCGATTGATTTAACTCGCTGTTCAGATGCTGCTGCTCAAAATACTGCACCACATCACTCGGAGCATGGGTGTTAAAACGCAGTAACAAGTCTTGCAGTGCGCGCCAATCAGCCTTGTTGTTGCCGTGGGAGGTATAGTCGACTTTGCCAAAGCGCAGCATTCGCAGCTTCATCGAACGCTCGAACGAGTAAACATTATCAATCTGCATCAGCGTGGCATAGCTAGTTGCCAACATAGACAGCTCAGGGCTAAATGATGAAGCCTTCACCAAGCTATTAATCGCTTCGATGGCTAGCAGACTTGCGTCGGCGTAGTTATTGGCAATCCAGTTGCCGTTTTCATCTTTTAGCTTGCCCTCGTCAATAAGCTTGCGCGATGCCTTCAAGAAAGAGAGTGCCGATGAAAAGCGCCCCGCATCAACATAATACCCTTGCAACGCGTCTGACTGGCTCTCTTGGTTGGCTAAATAGGTATTGAATTCAACCACTGCGCTATCAACATCGGCTCTAAGCCGGTGCAGCCGCTGTTGATAGGAGGAGCCATCCTCAAGCTTTTGGTCGGCGTAAGCGATAAAGGCGATGGTATAGTCGCGCTCATCTTGCAGTAGCTTAAGTAAGTCGCCGGTTTTTTGAGCGAGTTCCATTACGGAATGCAGGTTTCTGGTTTGCTGTTGTTTCTCCATCAACGATATGCAACTCACCGCGATAAAAGCAAACACCAAGAAGGTAGGAAGAAAGGTTAGAATCAAAATCCTTGTTCTAATTTTTATACTAGCAATACTCATTAACTTGCTTATCCCTCGCAATAGCCATCCATGCTGCAGGCTATAAAGTAAAGGGCTTTGGCGCGCGTTAATGTGATTTAAACCGATAAAACCTCGTCACAAATTCGAATCCCGTAGTATGGGATTTGTCTTCCATAATTAGTTACCGATTTCGGGAATGATAAATAAGGTCGCTGGGTAACTGCCATCACACTTAGCCAAGTGAGCTATTTATCCAACGCCAACCTGAATGCAAACAACAGGTGCAGCAAAAGCTACCGCACGCTTCCGCGCAACCGCGTCTCCTGCGGCGTCTCCGCAAACAAGCTCTTGTAGTCATGGCCAAACTGCCCCATATGGAAGAAGCCGTATTCAAGAGCTACTTCACCAATGGTTAGGCTGCTGTCGGCCGATAGTAGTGCGCGGCGTACTTGGTTTAGCCGTGAGATTTGGATATAGCGCTTGGGCGACATGCCGCAGCATTGGGCGAAGGTGTATTGCAGAGTGCGGCGGCTTACGTTTACCGCGCGGCAGAGTTCGGTGATGGTGATGGGGGACTTTAGCCTTGTGTGGGTCAGGTAGTCGTTCACGCGCTGCATAATGCGTTGGCGCTGCTGCGAGCACACTTGCGTGGCGGTTGTGTAGTGGGCTTGGCTGAGCAGGTCTACCACTGCGTCGTGCAAGATCAGCGCTTGGGTGGCAGCGCTCCAGCGGTGGCCTTCGGGTTGTAGCAGCAGCGTTAGGTATTGCCGAAAGCTGTGCAGTTTGCCCGGGGGGATGTTCTCGAGCCACAGGCCATCGGTGGCCGGGTAAATCGGTGGTTCTTCACCCAGCGCCTCGAGTTGGGTAAAAAAGCTTTTATGTAGCACTAAGCCGAAGATAGAGAAGTCGTCAGGAGTAAGCAGTTCGAAATCGCGGCTACCGGGGCGACATAGGAACTGGTCGCTGCGGGTTTGCTGGTTGTTGATGCGGCAGCTTTTATTGTCGGCGCTAAAGCCGAGCCACAGGCCGCCCTCTTCTACCCGACAGTGTTGGTGCAGCTCGCGGTTGCTGTCTTCGCGAAACAGGTGGATATGGGGGAAGTTAATCTCGTTGATCACCCCAAAAAAACGCCCGGGGCTGAGTTGGTCGTATTCCTGTTGCCAGTTGATCAGGTTGTCAGCTTGGTGGTTTGCATCATCTGAGTGAATTGTGCACAGCGATGATGCGTCATCGATAAGCGCTGGTATTTCCATATATCACTTCACTTGCATGGCCCTTGGGCCAGTTTGGGGCAAGCCAACCTTAAGTCATTGTTATTTATTAATTTTTAGCATTGCCGTTTTTCGATAAGCCTTCGGTACAAAACTCGCAGGCTCAGTTTTATCGCCCTAGATAAACAAGTTGAGCAAAAAATGAACCAAGTCACTTGCGCTGTACAGCCAAGCACCTTGCCCAAAGAGCGGGCAATGCCGGGTTTTCTGCTTGCCTACGTCAAGCATGTCGACCGCTTTAACCGGCGGGTCGGTCGCTTGATGATGTATGGCATCTTCCTGATGATTGGCGTGCTTATGTGGTCGTCGATCTCCAAAACCTTCTTTATGCCATCGCTGTGGACGCTCGAATCGGCCCAGTTTCTGATGGTGTCCTATTACATCCTCGGTGGCGCCTATGCCATCCAGCTCAACGCCAATGTGCGCATGGACCTGTTCTACGGCGAATGGTCGACCAAGCGCAAAGCCTGGATGGACGCCTTCACCGTGTTCTTCCTGATTTTCTACTTGGGCGTGCTGCTCTATGGCGGGTGGGAGAGCATGCTCTACTCGCTCGAATATGGCCAGCGTAGCCGCACCGCATGGCGTCCACTGATATGGCCGATTAAGGCGGTGATGTGCACCGGCTTTGTGCTGATGATTCTGCAGTCTATCTCGCAGCTGATTAAGGACATCGCGACTATCCGAGGAGTAGAGATCAAATGAGTTACGGCCTAATCGCAACCACCATGTTCTCGTTGATGATGCTGCTTATGGCAACCGGTCAGCGGGTGTTTGCCGCCATTGGCGCGGTGGCCGCCGTCGCCGCCATCTTGCTGTGGGGAACCGGCGGGGTGGAGATCCCCTTCACCGCCGCCATGAAGCTGATGAACTGGTACCCGATGCTCACCCTGCCGATGTTCATCTTTATGGGCTATGTACTGTCTGAATCGAAGATTGCCGACGACCTCTACAAGATGTTCCATGTCTGGATGGGCCCGATGCCCGGTGGGCTGGCCATCGGTACCATCGGCCTGATGGTGTTGGTATCGGCAATGAACGGGCTGTCGGTGGCCGGGATGGCGATTGGTGCCACCATTGCGCTGCCGGAGCTACTCAAGCGGCGCTACGACAAGAAGATGGTCACCGGGGTTATTCAAGCTGGCTCGTCGCTGGGGATCTTGGTGCCACCCTCGGTGGTGCTGGTGCTGTACGCAATGATCGCCCGCCAACCGGTGGGGCAGCTATGGCTGGCCGGGATTGTGCCGGGGCTGGTGATGGCGGTGCTGTTTATCTTGTATATCGCGATTCGCTGCCGCTTAAACCCCAGCTTGGGGCCAACCCTGAGCGAGGAAGAACGCAACGTACCGCGCGCCGAGAAGCTGCGCCTGTTGGGTGCCGGCGCGCTGCCTATCGGCATTTTTGCGGCAATGATGGTGCCCTTTGTGAACGGCTGGACCAGCCTGGTAGAAAGCTCGGCGATTGGTGCGATGGCCGCGCTGCTGGCGGCCATCCTCAAGCGCCGAATGACCCGTACGGTGTTCGAAAACTCGGTGCGCAACACCTTGGCCATCTCCTGCATGTTTATGTGGATCATCCTCGCCGCATTGGGCTTTGGCGCGGTATTCGACGGCCTTGGCGCGGTGCATGCGATTGCAGATCTGTTTACCGAGCAGTGGGGCCTAAGCCCATGGACGATTCTGATTCTAATGCAGCTGTCGTTTCTGATTATGGGCACCTTTTTGGACGACACCGCCATGCTGGTGATTGTCGCGCCACTGTATGTGCCGCTGGTGAATGCGCTGGGCTTCGATTTGATCTGGTACGGCGTGCTCTACACCGTGACCTCGCAGATTGCCTACATGACGCCGCCGTTCGGCTACAACCTGTTTTTGATGCGGGCCATGGCGCCGCCAGAGATCACCCTGCGTGACATCTACGGCTCGATTGGCCCCTTCGTCGCCATCATGGTGTTCTCACTGATTTTGCTCATGATATTTCCAAGTCTTGCGCTGTGGCTGCCGGAAACGGTGTACGGAAAGTAACTGAAAACTCGCAACTCAAGGTGGGCCGGAGTCCACCAACAACATTATTGAGCTCGCAAGAGCCATTGGAGGGATACAATGAACTCAAGACGTAAATTTTTAACCAGTGCCGCCGCGCTAACCGCAGGGGCGGTGCTTGCTCCGGCCAAAACCTTTGCCGCTAGCCCCAAGATCAAATGGCGCATGCAAACCTACGCCGGCCCAGCGCTGGCCGAGCATGTGATTAAGCCGGCCATCGAAACCTTTAACCGCATCGCCGGTGAAGAGATGCAGATCGAGCTGTACTTTGCCGACCAGCTAGTCCCCACCGACGAGCTGTTCCGCGCCATGCAAAAAGGCATTATCGATGCGGTGCAATCCGACGATGACTCGATGGCCTCGCCCACCGAAGTGACCACCTTTGGCGGCTACTTCCCCTTCGGCAGCCGCTACTCGCTAGATGTACCGGTGCTGTTTAACCAGTACGGCCTGAAAGAGATCTGGGAAGAGGAATACGCCAAGGTTGGGGTGAAACACATCTCCGCCGGCGCATGGGACCCTTGTCACTTCGCCACCAAGAAACCAGTTAACAGCCTGGCCGATCTAAAAGGCCTGCGCATCTTCACCTTCCCCACCGCGGGCCGCTTTATGGCGAAATACGGTGTGGTGCCGGTATCGCTGCCATGGGAAGACGTCGAAGTTGCCCTGCAAACCGGTGAGCTAGACGGTATCGCCTGGTCGGGCATTACCGAGGATTACACTGTGGGCTGGTCGAAGGTGACCGACTACTTCCTCACCAACAACATCTCCGGTGCATGGATCGGCTCGTTCTACGCCAATATGGACCGCTACAACGCCCTGCCCGACCACCTCAAAGAGCTGCTTACTTTGGTGATGGACAGCTCGCACTATTACCGCCAGTGGTGGTACTGGGGCGGCGAAGCCAAGCTGCGGGTGGAAGGCGCCGATATGAAGCTAACCTCAATCCCCGATGCCGAATGGGCCACCGTTGAGGCCGATGCGCATAAATTCTGGGATGAGATCGCCAAAGAGTCGCCGGTTAAGGCGAAAGTGGTGGAAATCTTCAAGAAATACAACGCCGATATGGAAAAAGCTGGCCGTCCTTACCGTTACAGCTAGCCTTAAAACAACAGCGGCTTAAGCGAGAAGCAAGCGTTAAGCCGCTGCTTGTTGACTCCCATTCGAAACCCTAGAGAGATGTAAATGACCGCAAGCTACCGCTGGCAGCAAGGAGACAAGGTCTACCACTTCGGCTCACTGGCCGAGCTAATGGCCAAGGCAACGCCGGAACGCTCCGGTGATGCGCTGGCAGGCGTTATTGCCGAAAGCGCCGAACAGCGGGTGATCGCCCAGATGGCCCTGGCCGATGTACCGCTAAAAACCTTCTTAACCGAAGCGGTCATCCCCTACGAAAGTGACGAGATCACCCGGCTGATTATCGACAGCCACCAGCTCGCAGCCTTCGCCCCCATCTCACATATGACTGTGGGTGATTTTCGTAACTGGCTGCTTAGCGACGCGGCCGATAGCCAAGCACTATCAGCGCTACGCGATGGCCTTACCCCAGAGATGGTCGCCGCGGTCAGTAAGATTATGCGCAATCAGGACCTGATCCTGGTCGCCAAGAAATGCCATGTCGTCAGCGCCTTTCGCAACACCATTGGCCTGCCCGGGCGGCTCTCAACTCGCCTGCAGCCCAATCACCCCACCGACTCGCTCGACGGTATCGCCGCCACCATCTTCGATGGGCTGATGTATGGCAATGGCGATGCAGTGATTGGCATTAACCCGGCCACCGATAACGTGCCGCAAACCATCAAGCTGCTGGCCATGCTCGAAGAGGTAATCCAGCACTACCAGATCCCCACCCAGTCCTGCGTGCTAACCCATGTCACCAATACCATCGAGGCGATTGAGCAAGGCGCGGCAGTGGATTTGGTGTTTCAGTCCATTGGCGGCACCCAAGGCACCAACGACACCTTCGGGGTGAACTTGGCGGTGCTTAAAGAAGCCCACGAGGCAGCGCTATCGCTGAAACGCGGTACGGTGGGCAACAACGTGATGTATTTTGAAACCGGCCAAGGTACCGCGCTGTCGGCCGACGCCTACTTCGGCGTAGACCAGCAAACCTGCGAGGCGCGCGCCTATGCGGTAGCCCGCCAGTTCGACCCGCTGCTGGTCAACACCGTGGTCGGTTTTATCGGCCCCGAATACCTGTTCGATGGCAAGCAGATCATCCGCGCCGGGCTGGAAGATCACTTCTGCGGCAAGCTACTCGGCCTGCCGATGGGCTGCGATATCTGCTACACCAACCACGCCTATGCCGATCAGAACGATATGGACAACCTGCTCACCCTGCTCGGGGTAGCCGGTTGCACCTTTATCATGGGCATCCCCGGCTCCGACGACATTATGCTCAACTACCAAACCACCTCGTTTCATGATGCGCTGTACGCGCGCAAAGCGCTCGGCCTGAAGCCCGCACCGGAGTTTGAAAGCTGGCTGGCGCAGATGGAGATCTTCAGCGATGTCGACAAGGTAAGGCTGAACCAACAACTGGCTAAGCCCTTTGGTGCCTCCATCGCCCTGCTCAGTGACAAGTAACTAAAACGGTAACTAGATAATTAAAGGAGACGCATGAGCAAGTTAGTGAGCAAGCCACAGGATGAGTCAGTGGTCACCGAAAGCCGCTGGCAGAGCCTCAAGCAGTTTACCTCGGCGCGAATTGCACTGGGCCGCACCGGCACCAGCATTCCCACCGGCGAGTTGCTGGACTTTCAGCTCGACCATGCCCGCGCCATCGATGCGGTGCACCGTGCGCTGGATGTGGCCACGCTCAACCAACAGCTTGTAGCCTCTCACTCACTTAGCCACGTGATAACTACCCCGCCTTTGCTGGTGCAAAGCAAGGCCAGCGACCGCATGGTCTACCTACAACGCCCCGATCTCGGCCGACAGCTCAGCGAGGCTTGCTGGCAGCAACTGTGTGATGCGCGCGCCGAATATCATCATCAAGAACAGCGCCAAGAGCAGCACAAAGGGCAGCACCAAGGGCAACAAGAGTACGATTTGGCGATAGTGGTGGCCGATGGCCTCTCCTCCACCGCCATCCAAAAGCATGCATTGCCGGTGATTGAACGGCTGGTTGAAAAGCTTAGCGGCGATGACGCCCACACTTGGTCACTGGCACCGATTACCATTGTCACCCAAGGCCGGGTCGCGGTGGGCGATGATGTGGGCGAATGCCTCAATGCCAAGATAACCCTTATCATGATTGGCGAGCGACCCGGGCTCACCTCCCCCGATAGCATGGGGATCTACCTAACATGGGCGCCTAAGCGCGGCGCCAAAGATTCCAGCCGTAACTGCATCTCCAATATCCGCCCGGAAGGCCTGCCCTATGAGGAAGCGGCCCACAAAGCGCACTATCTGCTGAGTGAATCGATGAAGTTACAGCTTACCGGCATCGGTCTAAAAGACCGCTCAGTGGGGCTGGAGGAAGAGGCGCAGTTAGAATCAGATGCGACCAGTAGTTTTTTGATTGGTTAGAGCGTGTCGCGAGCTATCTGCTTGGGCTAGCGCTTGTACTTATGCAGCAAATCCAGCGGGATATGGCAGTAATCGCCGGGGCGCAGGGTTAGCCGGTCTTGGTGCTCTGCATCGCTTTTCACGTAGTTAGTCAGCGGCAGTACTTCCACGGCAATCTTGTCGGCATCGGCGCGTTTCGCGATATAGCCGCTGGCTATCGCCAGGTGCTGTGGGTCTTGGCTGTAGACTCCGGTACGGTACTTCTCGCCGACATCCTCGCCCTGCTTGTTCACGCTGTAGGGGTCGATAATCTCGAAGAAGTAATCCATCAAGCGCTCAAGGGAGACAAGGCTTGGGTCGAACTCGGTGCGCACGCATTCGGCATAGCCATCGTACTCGCCCGCAGTGGTGTTAGCGCTGCCGTTGGCGCGCCCCGCCTCGGTGCTTACCACACCCGGTAAATGGCGCATAAATTCCTGCACGCCCCACAGGCAGCCACCAGCAAAATAGACGTGTTCCATACTTATCGCTCCAAGGTATTGAGTAGGTAGTCGAGCAGGCTTAGATCGAGCTTGGCTGATGCGCCAATCGCATTGAAACCCGAGTAGTCGTTGCCGACCACATCGAATGCCAATAGCTGCAAGGCTTCATGGTCATACTCTGGATGGGGTGAGCACAGCAGCCAGCGGCCTTGGCCATGCTCGCCGCTGACAATCGCCGCCGGTTTATCGGGCAGCTCGGAGAAGCGCGCCAGCACTTGGAAGCCGGTCTCATCGTTTGGTTCAATGCTTGATTCAGCGCTTGGCTCAGCTCTCGTTTCAGCTCTTTTTTCAAAGACGCAACCGCCGATATACAGCGACTTAAAACACAAAGGGTTAGGGCTAGCAAAGCCTGATTCTGCCAGCTCTATTTCAACTAAGCGGGGCGCAGTGCCGTTGTAGCTGTCGCCGCGACCGAAGGCTTCAACCGGGCCTTTGGCCAAACCGGGGAAGAAGCTTAGTTCGTTCTGGGTAACAATCTCATAGGGCTGATCTTTGGCCCAGTGGGTGGTTTCGCAGGCCATATAGGCACCGGCGCAGATACCGAGGTAGCGCCCCCCTTGGGCAACGTAATCCTTGATACGTCGGTTGGCCTCGCCATTGAGCTTGGCGGCTTTATAGCGGCTAGCGCCGCCGGGCATCACAAACAGGTTGATGTCGGCATCGAGTGCGCCAGCGAGGATCTCGTTGGCATTCACAAAGTAGATGCCCTGCTTGCCGCGCAGCTTGCCCAGCGAGTAATACAGCACATGGTTGGCCGATACGTTGTCTGAGTAGATCAGTATCTTCATGCTGTTTTACTCCCGGGCTAAACGAGGCTTAGTTGGCGCGCGATAATACGCTGGCTGGACGCGCCTTGTAGATGGCTGCCGTCAGTGTACCCGCAACCACCGCCTTCACGATATCACCGGGAACAAACGCCAACACCAGTAGGGTCGATTCCAATAGCGTTTTTTCCAACACAATCGACATGCCAATCACACCGAAGACATACATCACCAAGATGCCGCCCACCATGGAGGCAATGGTTGCGACCACCGCCAGCGATGGGCCACGCCACTTCTCAACAATCAGGCCAGTCACAAAGGCTGCAAACGGCCAGCCCACCAAGAAGCCACCGGTTACCGAGACAAACATGCCAAGGCCACCCAAGCCACCAGCGACCACCGGCAAGCCCGCCGACATCACCAACAAGAACAGCAGCATCGCCAAAGCGCCGCGCTTGGCCCCCAACATCGAGCCACACAGCATCACGCCCACGGTTTGAACGGTAATCGGCACGCCAAAGCCCAAGTAAATGCGCGGGGTTAAGCCTAGCGCAGCCACCAAGGCAGCAAACAAGGCGATATATACAACATTCTTTTCCATCTATTCATCTTCCATATCAATGAGGCCGCCGCGCGCGCGCAGTGCCTGAGCAACGTGGTCCGCATCGTCTAGCGCGAGTACGGTAAAGGGTAAAATGATCCGCCAACCAGAGCGGCGATTAGAGCGCGCGCGCCAGGCCTGAGAGAGAGTCTTGCCGCGGCTCACCAGCGTTGGGGTCATGCGGATCACCAACGCCATCGACAGCTCCAATACCCGCGGGTTAAGCCCAAGCCGGCGCAGTGGCCGCGCTAAAAAGCGCACCACTTCCATCATGTCGGTCAGGCGAGTGGTCATGGTCAACAGGTTGGCCATCGATACCGCCGACACCAAGCGCATGGTAATCGTGGCGCCGTAGGCCAAATCGTCACTTAAGCCATGCCATAGCATCAGGATTACGATAAACGGCGCGAGGATCCGCAGGTGCCGACAACCACTTAGAAAAAACACCTTGCCGGGCAAGGCATACAGCGTGATGACCGCCAGCAAAATCACCGCATGAAATAGCGGGTTATTGGTGAGAAACAGCCCCAGCGTAGTAACACTAAGCAGCGCCAGCTTTACGCCCGCCGGCCAGCGATGGGCCCGGGTTTCAACCGGCGAGCTGAGAGATATCATCACCGTCTCCAATCTTGTGCATTCGAGCCAAGTAAGCTGGCAGCACCTCACTGCTTGCGCCAAAAGCGGCGATCTTACCGCCCTCCAGCCACAGCATTTGCTCGTAACCGGCTAAGTCGTCTGGGTCGTGGCTGATATGGATCAGGCTACCGGGGAACTGACTTAAATAACGAGTGAGCTGCTTTTTGGTGGGAATATCCAGCCCCGCAAAAGGCTCATCGAGGATAATCAGGCTCGGCTGCATGGCCATCACCGCCATCAAACACACCAAGTGTTTTTGCCCACCGGACAGGCTAGCCACATGGGCATCTTGCCAGTGCTCTTTGCCAAAGGCGGCCAGCGTGGCCAAGGCGTTCTGCTTGGCCAGCTGCTTGCTTTGCCCCAGTTGGCGCAGGCCAAATACCACCTCTTCCAACACGGTGGGGAAGATGATCTGATGGTCGGGGTTTTGGAACAGCAGGCCAATGCCGCGCAGGGCAGCTTTGCGGTCTTTAAAGGGGTTGAAGCCATCGACCAGCAGCTCGCCAGATTTCGCTTCCACCAAGCCAGACAGCACCCGAGACAGGCTCGATTTGCCGGAGCCATTGCGCCCCACCACTCCCAAGCGTTTCACCTGAGCATCGAGGGTGAGATTGTCGAGTATGGTCTTGCCTTCAATGCTCAGGCTAAGCTCATGGAGCTTAATAGACAGGCCGCCATCAGCTGGCAGATCGGTGCGGGTAGTGCTGTTCATATTACTTTGCTGACCAAAACATCCATTGAAGGTATCGCGCCGCATAGTAGCAAGTTTGTCAGGGCGGGGAAATGCGCCAGCCCGCCCTAGCGCTAAGTCCTGCGCTGTGCTTTACCATTGGCGCAAAAGCGCACTAATTGCTCAAGAATGTTTGGAGGGCCAAAAGCGAGCGGCATTTCAATCAGCTCAGCCGACACTCTTGCCTTGTAACACGCAATGCTGTGCTTGAATGTTACGCTGGAAGCTTTCCGGCACTTCATGCCAAGCAAACAAATCCACTGCAAACGGCAGGTTACTGTCTTCCAGCGCTTCTTTTAAAACCTCTAACGCTGGGGCTTGTGATCGCTCGATAAAAGCCACCAAATCCAGATCAGAGGTTGGGCGAGCGGTGCCCTGAATGCGTGAGCCATAAGCCCACACTTCTGTACTCGGTAGGTGTTGCTCAAGCAAAGACCGGAGTTCGCTTAGCTGGGCTGGGCTTAGGTCGAGGGTAACTGTGCGAATCAAACTTACTTTCCACCCTCTGCGCTGATTTGCTGCCATTGCTCACCACTCATCTGCTCATACAACGCGATGGCTGCAGGAACAAAACTACTCATTAACAATAATGCTTGTTGAGCCTTTTCACCGCTGTAATCATGAGAGGTGGCAATACGGGCTGCCGCGTAGCCAAGCCACTGTTCTACGGCTTGTTGTGGCTGCTCCCGCCCAAGTAAAAGGTTGTCACCAGCAAGGCGCATAATCGGCTTCGGGCTATTCGGCACCTCAGGCAAACCCAGTTCTTGGTTTAAATAACGCTTTACCACCTTCCACAGGCAATCCCAGCAAGTTTCAAAGCGCTGGATTACCGATTCAGCCACCGCTTCTTGGGTAATGGATGGTAAAGAGGCGTCAAGGTGCTGGTAGTTATGGTACTGCTTTTCTAAATGGCTTAACGCTTGGCGCAGCTTGCTATAGTCGATCATCGGACATCTCCGGCAGTTAGCTCAGTAGCTGGGCATGCAGTAAACACACCTAGTCGATTAAAATTAGTATGGCTCACCCGCCCTACTCAACTTAACGACTAAACAACAGCTCGGCTTAGTACTCGCCTTTACTCTGTTTGGCCCAAAGGACACATCACCGCAATCTCGCTAGTGATTCCCTTTTTGCCAGCTATCTTATTGATAAAATCTGATTTTGGGCATTGTAACAGGGACTGAAAAAAGCGCACTTAATTGCAAGCAAAACACTAACCCTGCTGTTGAAATGCTAGTGATGCCAACACGCAGCGCAGCACACCGTAGTCGAACTGCTGATTTAGCTCCTCAAACAGTGGCTTTAACTTGCTGTCGCCGCTCAACCCCAAACGGTTGATCGCATCGGAGATGGTCAGCAGTTCATACTCGTTGAGTGATACCACCTGTTCAAGCTTGCAGGCGCCGCTCTCGATGGCAGCGCTTAGGTGGGCGGTAATGGTTGTCTCACTCAAGCCGCGCTGCTGGGCGACCTCGGCCACCGAGCCACTGGCTTGATACAGCTCTAGGGTAGTCAGCTCGGTGTTACTTAAGGTGCGCAGCTCTTTGGCTTTGGGATCCACCACCGCCAGCAGCTGCTCGCCATATTTGGCGACCTTGGATTCACCAAAGCCGGAGATCTCGCCTAGGCCTGCTAAGTCTTGCGGGCGAGTCTGCGCAATCGCCTTCAAGCTGGCATCGTGACAAATCATATAAGCCGGTACGTTCTGCTCTTTGGCAAGGGCGCTGCGCACCACTTTAAGGGCTTCGAACTGTGCGAGATCGGCAGGCGATAGGTCGGCCGCGGCTTTCGAGGTGGATGCCTTCTTGGCTTTGCCCTTGGCCTTGCGCAGCTCACGTAGCTGCACCTCTTGCTCGCCACGTAAAATCGGTCGGCATAGCGGAGTGAGCTTCAGGCTGTGGTACTCACCCTCCACTTCCACCAAGTTCATGGCGATAAGCTGGCGAAACACCCCCTTCCACTGGGCGGCGTTTAGCTCAGTGCCAATGCCAAAGGTGGAGACCTTGTCGTGGCCGAAGCGGGTAATCCGGTCATCGGCTTTACCTAGCAGCACATTGGTCAGGTAGGTCACGCCAAAGCGCTGGTCACAGCGGTAGATAGTCGATAGCGCCTTACGCGCGGCTTCGGTGCCATCCCAGGTGGTCGGCGGGTTTAGGCAGTTATCGCAGTTGCCACAGGGCTCAGGCAGGGTCTCATTAAAATAGGCCAGCAGGGTTTGTCGGCGGCAGGTAACCAGCTCGCAATAGCCCAGCAAGGCGTTGAGCTTCTGGCTTTGTACCTGTTTGTAGGCCTCGCTGCCCTCGGAGTTTTGCACCATTTGCTGCTGCAGCACCATATCCTGCATGCCATAGGCCATCCAGGCGTTGGCCGGTTCGCCATCACGCCCGGCACGGCCGGTTTCCTGATAGTAGGACTCGATGCTTTTCGGCAGGCTTAGGTGAGCCACAAAGCGCACATCGGGCTTATCGATGCCCATACCAAAGGCGATGGTGGCAACAATGATCACCCCCTCTTCGCGCAAGAAGCGCTGCTGATGCTCGTTGCGCTTCTCGCTGGGCATGCCCGCGTGATAGGGCAGCGCCACCCGCCCTTGGCGAGTTAGCCACTCGGCGGTATCTTCCACCTTTTTACGTGACAGGCAGTAGATAACGCCAGCATCTTCAGGGTGGTGCTCGCTAAGGAAGTTCCACAGCTCGTTCTTGGCATTCGACGGCTCGCTCACATGGTAGCGAATATTGCTCCTATCGAAGCTGTGCACAAACACCTGCGCCTCGCCAAGGCCTAGCTGGGTAATAATCTCTTGCTTGGTTCGCTGGTCTGCGGTGGCGGTAAGGGCAATCCGCGGCACATTGGGGAAGCGCTGATGCAATACCGACAGCTGCTGATATTCGGGCCGAAAATCGTGCCCCCACTGGCTCACACAGTGGGCCTCATCGATGGCAAACAGCGATATCTGGCACTGCGACAATAGCTGCAGGGTCGACTCCATCATCAAGCGCTCGGGGGCGACATACAGCAGCTGCAACTGGCCTTGCAGTAGCCAATCTTCCACCTCGCGCTGCTCCATGCTGCTTAGCGTGGAGTTCAAATAGGCCGCCGATACCCCAACCTGATGCAATGCATCTACCTGATCCTTCATCAAAGCAATCAACGGCGACACCACAATCCCCACACCCGGGCGTACCATCGCTGGGATCTGATAACACAGCGACTTGCCCCCACCGGTAGGCATCAAGGTAAGCACATCCTGCCCCGCCACTAGGGTGTCGATAATCGCCTGCTGCTGATGGCGAAAGTTATCGTAACCGAAGACGGATTTAAGGAGATCGAGAGGGTTTGGCGTCAAGGTGTTGGCTCGTGGTTGAGTGACTGATGGGCTAAGTGTACCGGATCTCAGCTTGCTCGTTGATGGGAATGTTAGTGCAGTACGGGTGGGAAAAATCAGTGATGAGGCGAATACGCGCGCTAATCGCCTCATGCTATGAGGCAATTAAGCAGGCTAATTGCCTCAGTCTGACTGCTCAGACAGCGCTAGCAGGCCAAGCTCCACAAACTCGAACAGTTGTTGAGTGTGGCCTTGTTCGATCACTGAGCGAATAATTTGCGGGTCAATATTGAGATAGTCATGCACCAAGGCATTGCGCAGACCGATGATCTTACGCCAACCCACCAGTGAGTCGAGCGAGAGCTTTTGCTGCTGGGCCAACATCTCAAATGCTTGATAGGCATCTTGCGGGCTATGCCCAGCTAGGGACTTTGCCCAATGTTTGGCGACGCCAATGCACCCTTCGATCGCCACCTGTAAGCTGCGTTCTGCCGCACGATATTCCAAGTTTGATAAAGGGCGTTCAACTAACAGTGCTTTGATCTCAGCTAGCTCAGATTGATAGCGAGCCATACTTCTGCGTAGTGCCACGATATAGGCATTATCACTCATGAATACTTCTCTGTTTTTTGATTGGTCAACACATCATGCTCCATCTTAGACATAATGCGCTGCTCCTCTCGCAGTCTGCGCGCTTCATCTGCGCTGAAAACGACAGTACAGGCATCAATAGCAGCAAAGGCCAAAGGAACAGGGGCTGAGTTAATATCAATGATCGACAGCTTTCCTTCAGGTAAACCTAAGGCTCGCTGCCAGTCCATCGCTAACAGCTCAGGCCGCAGTCTGCGCTCGAGGGGATCTGCTAACGATGGCGGTTCAAAGGCCACGGCTAAATCCCAATCGCTGGAGTCCGAGTAGTTACCTTTAGCTCGTGAGCCATACAGCCACAACACAGCGACATCTTGATTGGCTTCGGCTAACCGAGATAACGCTGTTAGACGTTCGGTGTTGTTTTCGATTTGCTCTTGGCAGGCCAACTTACTTACCTAACGAGATGAATATAAAGAAGATAGTACCATAAGCTTACGAAGCCCAGACTATCTCGCCCTGTTGCGTAGCCACATAGTTCGACAAATCTCCGAGACCCCGCAGCCTACGCCTACTGACCCAAAAAGTTAGCCTTGAGGATCGCCAGCATATTGCGCTTGCGGCGGTACTCCAACGCCAAGTTCTCTACCATTTGATTAAACTCATCCAAAGGTAGTTTGTGGGAAAGCAGGTTCTGCCTCAGTTGCTTAAGTAACTCAGCGGCGTAGGCATACGCCTCGTTGTGAGTTTGCTCTATCTGCGCCTTAACTTGAGTCAGATACAAAGTAATGGTCTCACTGGTGTGTTCAACGATGATTTTATCAGCCAAGGCCAACTTCAAACGCTCTGAGGCCGGATTAGCTTGAGCCCAAAGTCGCGCCTTGGCGATCTCTTCCTGCTCGAGATAAAAGGCCAGCAGGGCATCACCTTGAGTCGCCAATAAAGGCTCTACCGCAGCAATAAAATCGGCCATCGGCTGATTCAATTGCTGATGCAGCTTTGCCAACTCTTGGTAGTCAGAAAAACGCGGGCGCTGCTCAAATAGTTGCCAAGCTAGCTGCCATGCGGCTTTGTTCTCGCCCAGTTCCAACTTAATTTTAACCGCTAACTCATCACAAGCTCTTAGCTCAAAGGGAGTGGCGTTTGAACGCGCTTTTTGCAACCAGTACTCTGCATCCAATGCATCATCGTAGGTCACACATAACTTAGAGAGCTGCAGATAATCATTCGAATTACGAGCAATGAGAGAGCGAACCCTAAGCTCTTCTCGCCAGTCTTGCCGATTTTGAGACCGCCTCAACAAAGGCGCGACGAAACGGCGCAACCGCCACGAAGGAACGTCCTCCAACTGCTCTCTGATCTCTTCCAGATGCGCCTCACAACGCTCGGCTAAGGCACCTAGCAGCTCGGGGCTAAGCGCAAAATCATCCAAAGAGGGAGAAACATCGTTATCTGACTCAAGTAAGGAGAACAGCCACTGAGCTTGCTGCTCAAGTGACCACGGCAGTTGCTTAAACACCTCAACCATGCGAGAGCACAACTCACCTTGAATATCAAAGCGGTGCCCGGCCGAATCATCCACCTGCTCCAGTGCGCGATTCAGGGACAGCAACCCTTGCTCGAGTAAAGCCCACTGCTGCTCGGCGGAGTGCTTAGGCAACTGCTCCCACAGCAGCTCTAGCTGCGCTTCGGCATCAGTAAAATAGTCGCGAACCTCTTGCCAATCCCATAGATCTTCTGGCTCCAACGCAACCTCGATAATTCGCTTTAACTCGTTCACCCCCAAGTCATCGTCGGCTAGCTCTGCCTTCGCCAAAATACGGTGCCACTGCAGGTTGTCCTTCGCCAGCATACCGACAACTAAATCAATAAGCTGTGGCTGCGAGTAGGTAGTCAAAAACTCCCGAATGGTCTGCTCATCGCTTTTGCTATCATCATCCTGTGGGTGAGCCAGACAGTAGAGCCCTAGCGCCACGCCATGCTTACACAAATACTGATACTCAGCCGCGGGGCAGTTGCATTCAAAACCATCTAGCCCCAAATGATACTGCACCCGATACAAGTAACTTCCCTGCACTGAAGCTTGAACACCGTCACCGAGGTAACGCACTTGCTTAACCGCCCCTTTGTTAAATAGCGCTAAGCCCTTGTTAAAGGTGGTCTTACCAGCATGCTCTAGCAAGGTCTGCCTGTCGGGGAAGTTCTCTTTGGAGGGGGGAGTGTTCATCAAGAAGGCTTATCATTTAATCGGGTTAGTCGAAAAAAGATAGTATCGCCATCGCCTTCTCAGATCACCCCCACAGCCATTAAGATGCCGATAATCTCGTACTGTGAACGGAAAATTCGCAGCGCACGCTTCAAGCTCTTAGCCCGCAGCCACAAGAAACATTCGACTCATACCATGAGGCAAATATGCAGGCTAATCACCTCACAGTTGGCTACGACTAGTCCGCTAGCCCCAGCTCCATCGACACGATAGAAAATGGAGGCCCGCTCGCTTGTTAGGCAAATAGTTGGTATATTCGACTCACGTAATGAGGCAATTAGGATAGCTATTTGCCTCATAGTGACAAGACAAGTGGGAGCAGAGCATGTGGATTTGGCAGCAAGCAAACTGGCCAAGCTTTGAATGGGGTAGTGATGCTATCAATCCCTTGCTGCGCCAAGTGCGCCTGAATCAAGGTATATTGCTGGGAAAAATAAGTAGTATCGAGGGAGAGCAGCAGCAAGCTGCGCTAGATACCTTGTTAGCAAACATTGTCCACTCCAGCGCTATCGAAGGAGAGAAGCTCAATGCCTCTTCGGTGCGCTCTTCACTGGCTAACCGGTTGGGCCTAAGTGAAGCTCAGCCCTACCCAACCACAGCCCAAAGTGAAGGCGTGGCAGAAATCATGTTAGACGCCGTCACCAACCAACAAGCGCCATTAACACTTGAGCGCATCCTTGGCTGGCACAAGCAACTGTTTCCGGAAGGGCATGCCTTGTTCAACCCGGTAACAGGTGGAGAGCTTCGCGGAAACTCACCGATGCAAGTGGTATCTGGGCGACTCGATAAGCCAACGGTGCACTTCGAAGCGCCACCGAGAGAAGGCTTGGAAGCCGAGCTCGCTCAGTTTATCGATTGGTTTAACCTAAGCCGCGAAGACAGCGCGCTGGACCCTTTACTACGCGCAGCGATCACCCATTTATGGTTCGTAACCCTGCATCCATTGGATGACGGTAACGGGCGCATCACTCGTCTTCTCACCGACTTAGCGCTTGCTCAATCGGAGCAGCAATCGGTGCGCTTCTATGCCATGTCGATAAGCATACTCGACCAACGCAAAGCCTATTACGACATCCTTGAGCAAAGCCAAAAAGGTTCGCTCGCGATCACCCCATGGCTATGCTGGTTTCTCGAAACACTCAACGATGCCATCAATCATGCACTTAACGATATTGAGCAGATCGTTCTCAAGACCAACTTCTGGCGTAAAGCTGACCAAACTCAACTTAACGCCCAACAAGTCAAAGTACTGAATCGCTTACTCGATGGCGACTTTGACCAAGGGATCAGCGCCAGCCAATACCAAAAAGTGGCAAAGGTAAGCAGAGCTACAGCCACCCGCCATCTGGCACAGCTAGTACAGCTGGGGTATCTGGTTAAAACAGAGGCTGGCGGGCGTAGTACGCGGTATCAAATTGGTAGAGCGCGCTGACTAGGAGCGAGGGGAGGGAATTTCCTTCGCAAACTCTTCGTTACTGAGATTAGCTGTACTAGCTCAACAACTGCTAACGCTAAATAGCGGATTTCTTCGGCAGCATGTTGCTTAAATTTTTACAAAAACGTATTTTGCGGCAAGTGATACCACTGTGCCCCACCTTGCTCATAGCTTTCAAAGTAGCGATTGTCGCGGCCACGTTGCCCGCCCAATGCCACTGCAATCTAGACTAGCCCGCTGCCAACTTAGCCGCTTGTTGCCACATAAAGTGCGGCATTGGCTCTTTTAACTGCCAAGTAATACTCATCGGCTGTGAGCCTGTGTGCGATACGTATTTCACTTCACCGTAATTCACAAAACCCATGGTGCGGCCGTATTCATCTTTGGTTTGCTCACGCACAAACAAAAACAGTCGCTTGGCCATTTCTTGATGTTGAATGTACTCCAACCCCCGCCCCCTTTCTGGCCTCGCACTGTTTTGCGACTGCCAATGGAAAAGGAGTTCGTTAATCGCGTAGTCATGATACTGATCCGCACCGCTAATACTGGACACGCTACTAAGCTACATGCTGGGCCACCCCGCTAGTTTCGCACCGCAGCAGAGCCCCAAAACAGAACACAGCACACACAATCTGTATGGGTATAGGATTACTTGGGATAAAAAAAGCCACCCTATTGGGCTGTCTCTTGATCACAAGTCCCCGTGCTCAAGAGACATCGCAAGCTCATAGCCTTCAAGGATGGTTTGCAACTTAAACCATCCTTCCCACAACACCTTCACAGACGCTCGGCCTGTTCGTTTTGTATCTTTCCATCCACCTAGTCTGGCGAGGCTCTCGTAAGCCCAGTGCATATCCGGAATGCCCGTGGGTAGTGGCTTTCCTACCGTTTTCATCCACAACAGTTTCCAAGCCTTCGTGCTCATCACGTGTTCGCAGTTCATGGTTGTGCCGTTCGGCTCGACCTCTTTGATAAAACGTAACTGCAGTAAACGGGTGGCAATAAAGGCGAGTATGACGCTCATGCGCTCCA
>NZ_AUBZ01000025.1 GCF_000429505.1 Aliagarivorans taiwanensis DSM 22990
TAAGAATGCGATAAAAACGGAGTTCTTGAAAGCCAGCATCAGGGCCAAAGTCGAGCACCCGTTTCGCATCATCAAATGCCAGTTTGGTTTCGTGAAAGCGCAGTACAAAGGCTTGATGAAAAACGATAACCAGCTAGCAATGTTATTCGCACTTGCCAACCTTGTTCGGGTTGACCAGATGTTAAGGAGCAAACAGCATCAGTGTGCCTAAAATCTGGGAGTAGCCCAGATAAAGGGCCTGAAACGGGCAAATTCGGCAGTTATTCGGCCACAATGATTCAAAATCTCGGAATCAGAAAATTCGAGAAAGAGAAAATGGTCGGTTTACGCGTACGAGTGGCTTGATCGCACCTTCCTAAGCGAGTGTCCCCGCGTAGGCGATAAGATCGGCCCAGCTAAGCTTGTTGCCATATTTCTTTTTAATCGGCCACAGCAGTCGGCGGGCTTTATCGAGGTTGGCGTTGTCTGGCCACGAGTTGAGCGGCGCAAAACGCAGGTTACCCGAGCCTGCACCACCACGGCCATCGGCAACACGGTAGGAGCCTGCAGCATGCCAAGTCATGCGGATCATCAGGCCGCCATAGTGGCCCCAATCTGCCGGCCACCAACTTTGGCTGTCAGTCATCAAGGCCTTTAGATCGGCTTTTAGCGCCGCCACATCCAACTGCTTGACCTGCTCCTGATAGTTAAAGTCGGCCCCCAAGGGGTTGGTCTTGCTATCGTGCTGGTGCAGGATGTCGAGGTTAAGGGTTTTTGGCCACCACTCGGTAACGGTCTTCTCATTGCTGGAGAGTGCTCCATGCATGAACGGGCATTTGCTTGCGGACATTTCTGGTAACTCCTGTTTGTAGGGGAGTGACGTAATCCAAGTCACCTGAACAGTATGGTTCTGGATATTCAATTAGATAAGTTGATTAAAAATATCACTACGATTGAGTAGCCCTATTAATTGACATTAAACAGTTTATGCTTTTGTTTTAACCACCTGTCAAATCTACAATAACACCGTAAAACGCCACCCCCTCAGTGATATGTGTCGTATTTTCGATTGAAACTAGATGTTTTGAGATAATGACCGCGTCATGAGTAACCACAAAGCACCTTTCATAGGTGCTTTTTGTTTAGTCGTGATCCCAACAAATTCATCTATCAACAAATTGAGGATTAGTGTCTACTCACACTGACAGATATAGCATCGACAACACCGACTACGTCGTCGGCCAGGACAATATTCAGAAATGGGGTCTGGATATCCACAACCCCGTGTTCGGCACCAGTGCCGCGCTGGTATTGTTCTTTGTCATTACCCTCCTGCTGGTCGATGCCAGCACCGCCAAATCAGCGCTCGACAGCATTAAATGGCAGATCATCGACCATTTTGATGGTTTGATCATGTGGTCTGCCAACCTCTTCTTGCTGTTTTGCATCGCCTTGGTTCTCTCGCCCTACGGCAAGATCCGCATCGGTGGCGACAAGGCAAAGCCCGAATACTCACGCAAGTCCTGGTTCTCCATGCTTTTTGCCGCGGGTATGGGCATTGGCTTGATCTTCTGGGGTGTTGCTGAGCCTTTGGCCTACTTCACCGGATGGTTTGAAACGCCACTGGGCGTTGAGGCTAATACGCCCGAGGCTGCTCGCTTGGCGCTAGGCGCCACCATGTTCCACTGGGGTTTACACCCATGGGCAGTCTACTCAGTCATGGCTTTATCTTTGGCCTTCTTTGCCTACAACAAAGGCCTGCCGCTTTCGATTCGCTCGGTGTTCTTCCCGATTCTCGGCGATCGAGCCTGGGGTTGGGCCGGCCACATCATCGATATCTTGGCCGTGCTGGCAACCTTGTTCGGTGTAGCCACCTCGCTGGGCTTGGGTGCCCAACAGGCATCGGCGGGTATCAGCCATGTATTTGGCCTTGAAGTGGGCATTGGCCTGCAATTGATTGTGGTCGCTTCGGTAACTGCTTTGGCAGTCATCTCCGTGGTACGTGGCATTGATGGCGGCGTAAAGGTGCTTAGTAATATCAACCTGATTGTGGCGTTTTTGCTGGTCGTCGTAGTGGCCCTGACCGCCATTGGCGTCGTGACTGGATCACTGTTTAACGCGCTGGGCGGCTATGTGGAGAACATGATCGCTCTGGCCGTTCCCCATGGCCGTGAAGACCAAGCCTGGATGCACGGCTGGACCGTGTTCTACTGGGCGTGGTGGATTTCTTGGTCGCCATGTGTCGGGATGTTTATCGCACGCGTATCGAAAGGACGCACCATCCGCGAGTTTGTTACCGCCACCTTGCTGATCCCAACCTTGGTGACCTTGCTGTGGATGTCGACCTTCGGCGGCATTGCCATCGATCAGGTGGTCAACGGTATCGGCGAGCTGGGCCGCAATGGCCTGACCGATGTGTCGCTGGCACTGTTCAGCCTGTACGAAGTGATGCCAATGAGCACTTTGCTGTCGCTGGTATCAGTACTGCTGATTCTGGTGTTCTTTGTGACCTCTTCAGATTCAGCCTCACTGGTCGTCGACAGCATTACCGCTGGCGGTAAGGTGAGCTTGCCAGTGCCGCAGCGTATCTTCTGGGCAGCCAGCCAAGGCCTTATCGCCTCGGTACTGTTGTGGGTAGGCGGCACTGAAGCCATTGAGGCCTTGCAAGCGGGCGCTATCTCCACTGCATTGCCATTCACCGTGATCCTGCTGGTAATGTGTGTCTGCCTGATTATGGGCATGCGCAGCGAATTCGCGGGACAATCACGCAGCATCGCGTATTCGTATCGCAGTAACGTGTAATTAATGGGGCCGCGTCCTATGCGGCCCTATTTGCCCCTCTTCAATTTTCAACCGCTCTACTTTACTTCCCGCTCCCGCAAAGGTTTGCCGCAAATTCAGCAGGTTAACGATGTTGGCGTATAATACTTAGATACTCGTCGACCAGCATTAGGTGTCAGGATGATACGAGCGTGGTTTTTTGTTGTTTGCCTCTGTACCAGCGATGCCCTTATCGCTCGGCAATTCACTACCGTAACCGATCAACTGGTTCACCCTTGGTCAATGGCGCTGGTTGGCGACCAACAAGCCTTAGTCACCGAACGTCGTGGCAAGCTGTGGCGGGTCGACTTGTCCGGCAACACTCGCCCCGTAGAGATTATCGGCCTGCCAGCCATCTATGCATCGGGCCAAGGCGGCCTGTTTGATGTACTCCCCGCCCACGACTTTGCCAGCAGCAAGCGACTATTTCTGAGTTATGCCGCAGGCAGCGCCAGTGCTAACGCGACTACCCTTGCCAGCGCCCGCTTGCAAGGCAACCAGCTTCGCGATGTCACCGTGCTGTTTCAGGTAAGCCCGATGAAATCTGGCGCCTATCACTTTGGCGGGCGGCTGGCGCAGCTTGACGATGGCACGCTGCTGCTCACCACCGGTGACGGCTATCACCTGATGCAGCAATCTCAGGAGCTCGACAACCACCTTGGGAAGTTAATCCGCATTCATCCCGACGGCAGCGTGCCCGACGATAACCCCTTCGTTAAGCGCTCAGACGCGCTGCCAGAGATCTACAGCTATGGCCACCGGAATCCGCAAGGGCTGACCGTCAGCGCCGATGGCCGCATTTTCCTGCATGAGCATGGCCCCAAAGGCGGTGACGAAGTTAATCTGATAGAGCCCGGCCTTAACTACGGCTGGCCGGCTATTACCTATGGTGTGGACTATTCCGGGGCGGAGATCAGCCCCCATCAGTCGCTGCCCGGCATGCAGCAACCACTGTTGCACTGGACCCCGTCCATCGCACCGTCAGGTCTGTGCTATCAACAGCAGGCTCTGTTTGTCGGCGCCTTAAAAGCGCGAAAGTTGCTCGAATTATCGCTGGAAGCGGGTAACATAGTGGCGCAACAGGAAATCGCTCTGCCGATCAACGAACGTATTCGCGATGTGCGCTGCTCCCCTAGCGGCGGACTGTATATTCTTACCGACAGTCCTAGCGGCGCGCTCTATAATCTGAGTCCTGAGGGATAGACAATGTTGAACATGGATCGTAGCACTAACCTGTTTATCGACGTCGAGTCTATGCATTGGCAAGAAAGCCCCCACCCGGGGGTACTGCGCAAGCCATTGGAGCGGGAGGCCGCCGAACACGGCTGGGTCACCAGCGTGGTTAAGTACCTGCCCGGCGCCAGTTTCCACGGTCACGAGCACCCCAAAGGGGAAGAAATACTGGTACTCGATGGCACCTTCTCCGATGAAAATGGCCACTACCCCGCCGGTAGTTATCTACGTAATCCACCCGGCAGTTCACATGTCCCATTTAGCGACCATGGCTGCGTGCTGTTCGTCAAACTCAATCAGATGCAGGCCAGCGATACCACCCAACTAGCACTTCCGCTGCTAGAACAAAGCTGGACCCAGCTGAGTGAAGGCGTTACCGAGCTGGAGCTATATACCCATAACGACGAGCGAGTTAGCCTGGTGTCGGTCGATGCCGGAGCCAGCCTCCCCCTTGCCGCACAAGATTTTGGCGAGGAGCTGTTTCTACTGAAGGGAAACATCAAGATCGGAGAGCGCTTTATGCGGGCGTTCAGCTGGATACGAATGGCCAGAGATCAAGTGGCCGGCCACGCCCAGCATGATTGCCTGCTTTGGCGTAAAACCGGCAGTTTAGGGCGCTATTTTACCGACGCGCCAACCTCTGCCTGAATCAAGGCCTGCTGCCGCTCGCGGGTGCTGTGCCATAGCAAGTAGTAACCTGCCAGCGCAGAGGCAAACGAACCGCCGAGAATCGCCAAGCGAGATTGCGACAAGGTTGCCGCCTCTACAAAGGCCAGTGAAGAGATAAATATCGACATGGTAAAGCCAATGCCACACAAGCTGGATGTGGCAAACAGCTGAGTGCGATTGGCGCCTTGTGGCAGCTCGGCAATCCCCAGTCTTACCGCCAGCATACTAAAGCAGAAGATACCCAATGGCTTCCCGAGGAATAGCCCTAGCATAATCCCTAAACTGATTGGACTGGCCAAGAAGCTCAGGCTCACGCCGCTAAGATCGACCCCGGCATTGACGAAGGCAAACACCGGCAGGATAAAGAAGTTGGAGAAGGGATAGAGGTATTGCTTCATATGCGCCAGTGGCGAGTCCCCCTCCCGGCCGTTCATCGGCATAAAGAAGCCCACCACCACACCAGCCAGCGTGGCGTGCAAGCCGGATTTCAGTACCGCAGTCCATAGCAGCAAGCCAAAGAATAGATAAGGCGTCAGGCCACTATAGCGACGACGATTCAGGATAAACAGCGCGCCCATGGCGACCACTGACCAACCCAGTGCAGCCATGGAGATCTTGCCACTATAGAACAAGGCAATGATTAAGATTGCTCCTAAATCATCGCTAATCGCCAGTGCCAGCAAAAACACTTTTAAACTGGTCGGCACCCGCTTGCCCAGCAGCATCATAATCCCCAAGGCGAAGGCAATATCGGTGGCTGCAGGCACTGCCCAGCCGTTTAGGAACTCGGGGCTATTGAGGGTAAACAGTACATAGATAGTGGCGGGTACCACCATCCCCCCCACCGCGGCAATAATGGGGAGCATTGCGCCTTGTAGCGACGACAAACTGCCATGGCAGATCTCTTCTTTTACCTCCAGGCCAATCACCAAGAAGAAGATGGCCATCAGGCCATCATTTACCCACAGCAACAGTGGCTTGTGGATATCAAACTCAGCGATACGAAACTGGATGGGAAGGTCGAGCAAGTCGAAGTAAAAAGGGCCGAGGATAAGGTCGTTGGCTAAGAACATGGCCATTGCGGCAGATAACATCAACAGCATTCCGCTAGCGGCGTCTTTTTTCAGTAGACGCTCGATATAGCCTGGCATAATTCCCTCTACTCATGCGTAAGTGCTTTCAAGTCAGTAAGTTATCACTAAGACCAAGGTAAAATTGTGAACTTGATCGCCTTCAAAAATTTCAGCCTTTAAATGTGACTTTTTGATGTTTAGGACAACGTGATGTCTATTTTTTGTCCGTTGATGTACTTGTTAGGTTATATCGTTGCTATACCCAAACAACCTCAAGATGCTTGTTCAGCGAGATTTTCCGGCCCCTCAGGCAAGGCACTGATCCGCCGATATAGTGGTCTAAATCAAGGAGCAGTAACGCAGCATGAGGGGCTGGAAAACTCGCCCTTCGGGAGGTGCTCAATGCTCATAGTTCTTCGTTGAAAACACTCGAAATGGGTCATCATTCCTTCGTATTTTCGCCTCGCCCTATGAGCATTGAGCTCCTCTGAATCCTGCATCTTGAGGTTGTTTGGGTATAAATTTATCAAAAAAGAAGGGAAGCATGTGAAATTACCTAGCGAATGGCTGTTTCGCAGCAAACTCGGCGATTCTGGCGTCTATTTGACTTTAATTTTCTGCATTTTCCTTAAAATGCCATGTTCTGCTAAATAGGCCGCGTAATCCGCTTTATTCCTCTAGCTCTGCTCAAAAGGCGACCAAACTCGCAGAGCATAGTGAGGCGCAGCCCTTAGTGAAAACTCACTTCTAGCCTGAGTAAATGTTCAATTCGGCGTACGGCAACAGATTTTTTCTTTACCTTTCGATAAGTCTTTGCTTTGTTTAATGGGTAGTTAAACAACGTTGCCGATAGATTTAACCTTTAACTTTTAACGAGTTGCGCGCCTGACTAATTAAGGTTTAGCGCTAGCAGTGTCGAGGGAATGGATGCCGCCCGCCGTAGATAACAGCTGTTACGTACAGTTCAAGAATGTTAAGAAAAGCTACGACCAACGTACCTTGGTGGTGGTCGACTTTACCCTCGATATCGCCAAAGGTGAGTTTGTGACTCTGCTTGGCCCTTCCGGCTCAGGCAAGACCACCTGTTTAATGATGCTGGCGGGTTTTGAAGATGTCAGCAGTGGCGAGATCTTGGTGGAAGGCCAACCCATCACCCATATAGCGCCCTACCACCGCAATATCGGCATGGTATTCCAGCACTATGCACTGTTCCCGCATATGACGGTAGAAGAAAACCTCGCCTATCCGCTCAAAGTGAGAAAGCTCCCAGATACCGAAGTCAAACGCCGGGTGGCCGACTCACTGGATTTGGTGGAGCTGAGCAACTTTGGCAAACGCTACCCGGGGCATTTGTCGGGTGGACAACGGCAGCGGGTGGCGCTGGCACGCTCACTGATTTTTGAGCCATCGATTGTGTTGATGGATGAGCCATTGGGCGCCCTCGACAAAAACCTGCGTGAGCAGATGCAATTTGAGATCAAACGTTTACACGAACAGCTCGGCTTTACGGCCATCTATGTTACCCATGACCAAACCGAAGCGCTGACCATGTCAGACCGGATTGCCGTATTCGATCAAGGTGTCGTGCAGCAATGCGCCAGTCCCGACCAACTGTATGAGCGCCCCAGCAACGCCTTTGTGGCCGACTTTATCGGCGAGAACAATCACCTGGCAGGCACCGTACTGCAGCGCAACAACGACTATACCGAGCTGCAGCTAAGCGATGGCAGTCGGGTCAAAGCCCTTACCGGCGATTGCCCAGAAGCAGGAGCAGCCTGTGTGCTGGCGGTGCGGCCAGAGAACCTGTTTATCGCCAGCGATAAGGTCGCCTTGGATAACCGCATCAATGCCACCTTTATTACCCAGCTCTACGTGGGCGACTTTATTCGCTACTTCTTCCAGCTGGAAGACAAGTCAGAAATCATGATTAAGCAGCTCAACGACCATCAGGCACCTAAGCTCAGCGCTGGTGCTGTTACCAGTCTAACGTGGTCCGTCAACGACGGGTTAGCACTTAACTTAAGTACAACCTAAACCAACAAGGGATAGCTCCCAGAGGAAGGAACAATGAAGACACGCGTCAGCTCCACCTTGCTCGTTGCCAGTTTGTTCAGTGCAACCACGCTGTTTAGTGCAGCAACTCACGCCGACTCACTCACTGCGGTTTCGTTTGGCGGTGCCTATGGTGCCACCCAGCAAAAGCACATGCTGGACCCGTTTATGGAAGCCACCGGCCACGAGATCCTGTTTGAGAATTACTCCGGCGGTATCGCTGAACTCAAAGCGCAAGTAGAGAGCGGTAACATCCTGTGGGACGTTATCGATGTGGAGGTAATCGACCTGGAGCGCGCCTGCTCGGAGGGGCTATTAGAGCCCTTCCCCATGGACACCCTGCCACCGGGTGACGATGGCACGCCCGCCATGGAAGACTTTTCTGAAGAAGCGCTGGCCAACGAATGCGGCGTGGGCAACATTGTTTGGACGGTACTGTTTGCCTATAACAATGACACCATCGGCAGCGGCAAGCCGATGAGCGTGGCCGATCTGTTCGACACCGAGAAGTTCCCGGGCAAACGCGCGCTGCGTAAACGCCCACAGGTGAACATGGAGTGGGCCCTGCTGGCCGACGGCGTGGCCAAAGATGAGGTGTATGCGCTGCTCGAAACCGACGAAGGCCAACAGCGCGCACTGGATAAGCTGGCATCGATTAAAGATGACATTATCTGGTTCGACAGCTGGTCACAGGCGCCACAACTGCTCAATGACGGCGGCGCAGTGATGGTGCAATCGGCCAATGGCCGGATCTTCGATGCCATTCAAAGCGAAGGCAAACCCTTTGAGATGGTGTGGGACGGCCACCTCTACGATCTCGACGTATGGGCGGTGGTAAAAGGCACCAAGAAGAAAGCCTTGGCGGAAGAGTTTGTCCGCTTTGCCACCGGCTCCAAACCGCTAAGTGGCATGCCAGACATCGCCTATGGCCCAACCCGCCAGTCGTCTTATGCCTATGTTGATCCAGAGATCATTCCTAAGCTGCCCTCCTCTCACCTTGATGAAGGTCTGAAAGCCTCCGGCGTTTTCTGGGCCGACTATGGCGAATCGCTGGGTGAGAAGTTCAACGAGTGGCTGCTTGAGTAAGCTGCAGTAAAAACCAAAGCGATAGGTAACTGACAATGCCAGCCCACTTAAGCATCAAGGAAATTGCCGACAGCCAAGCCCAGCTTCGCCGTAAGAAGCTGGTGCTGTTCGCCTTTACCTTGCCACTGTTGCTGTTTGTGATGCTGGCCTTTGTTGCGCCCATCGCGACGATGTTATATCGCAGCGTCTACCACCCCACGGTGGCGCAACTCATCCCGCAAACGCTAAAGCAAATGCAAGGCTGGGAGACACAATCGAACACGCTTCCCGACAACGACAGCCTGGTCACCTTTGCCTTAGAGCTAAAAAGCCTGGCGGCCGAGCGTCGCTCGGGCAAGCTGGCAGAAGAGATCAACCGGGTGTTTCCCGGTGCATCCAGCCTGATTAAATCCACCGCGCGCAAGCTCAAACGCCTTGATGAACAAGAGATAATTTCAAGCCAAGGCACTATCCTGCTCGACAGCCACAAGAAATGGCACAACCCCGCGCTGTGGCGCGCCATCGCCTCGGCCGGTGAAGTGTGGACCTCGCGCTACTACCTCACCGCATTAGACCTGCAGCTCAGCCCCGAGGGCGATATCGAGAGCCGCGACACCCGTATCTACCTCAAACTCTATTGGAAGAGTTTGCGCATCGCACTGCTGATCACCTTGCTAACCGCCGTGCTGGCCTTTCCTCTGAGCTACTTTCTGGCCAATGCCTCGTCGGCCAAGGCAAATACCTTGCTGGTGTTTGTGCTGTTGCCGTTTTGGACCTCGCTGCTGGTGCGCACCACCTCATGGATTGCCTTGCTGCAAACCAATGGCGTGGTCAACTCCACCTTAAAAGTGCTGGGGATTATTGACCAGCCGCTGGAGCTGCTCTACACCGAGTTCGCCACCGTTATCTCGATGACCCATATCCTGCTGCCGTTTATGGTGTTGCCGCTGTATAGCGTGATGAAGAATATCGACCCTTCGTATTTTAGGGCGGCGCTGTCGCTGGGCGCTAAACCGCTACCGGCCTTTGCCAAGATCTACTTCCCAATGACCCTGCCGGGCCTTAGTGCCGGTGCGTTATTGGTATTTATTATCTCGATTGGCTACTACATCACTCCGGCCCTAGTAGGCGGTACCGACGGGCAGATGATCTCCAACATCATCGCCTTCCATATGCAGTCTTCCAATAACTGGGAGCTAGCCGCGGCGCTGGGTAGTTTGCTGCTGGTGCTGATTTTGGCGCTGTATTGGCTGTACGACCGCATGGTCGGCGTAAACAACATCAAGCTGGGGTGACGATGGCCTTTCCTTCCTATTACAGCCCACTGCAAAAACTTGGCTCGCTGATGCTGTCAGCCAGCGCCTATCTGGTGCTTGCATTTTTGATTCTGCCGATTTTGGTGGTGATCCCACTGTCGTTTAACGCCGAGCCCTTCTTTAGCTTTACCCCGGGCATGTTGGCGCTGGAGCCCGATGCCTACTCGCTTAAGTGGTATCAACAGATCATCGAAGACGACAAGTGGCTACTGGCGATCAAGAACAGCTTTATTATTGGCTTCTTCGCCACCTTGATTGCCACCACCTTGGGCACCTTGGCCGCGATTGGCCTGAGTAACCCCAACATGCCGGCGCAGCGCTGGATTATGGCGGTGCTGCTGTCGCCGATGATCGTGCCGCTGATCATCACCGCCGCAGGGATGTTCTTTTTCTATACCCAGTTCAATCTGGCGGGCAGTTATTTGGGGGTGATCATCGCCCACGCCGCTTTGGGCACACCGTTTGTGATAATCACTGTTAATGCCGCACTGGCGGGGTTTGACTACTCGCTGGTACACGCCTCGCTAGGGCTTGGTGCTAAACCCGGCTATACCTTCTTTAAGGTGATTATGCCGCTGATCCGCCCCGGGGTGATCTCCGGTGCGTTGTTCGCCTTTGTCACCTCCTTCGATGAAGTGGTGGTAGTGCTGTTCTTAGCCGGGCCAGAGCAGCGCACCATTCCTCGACAGATGTTCTCGGGGCTGCGCGAGCAGATCAATCCCACTATTTTGGCAGTGGCTACCTTGCTGGTTATCGTCTCTGCTCTGTTGTTGCTCACGCTCGAATACCTACGCGCCCGCTCCGTGCGTATACGCCTTGGGACTCAATAGCCCTTCATCATAGAAGCAGTAGCTGGCAGATCCGTCTATCTCGGCTACGCTTAGTCCTCTTGACGTACACGGAGTAACACATGAAATACCTCAGCATTGTCCTTTTCACCGCATTCAGCCTTAACGCCTATGCTGGCGGCCTCTCGTCCTTGCTAGATTCAGCGGAAGAGACCCTTTCCCAGTCAGCGTCTAGCGGCTTGATATCGACCCTGACCGAGCAACTGGGCATCAGTTCCAGCCAAGCCAGTGGCGGCACGGCTGCGCTAGCCTCTTTGGCGACAAGCCGGCTAAGCGGTGAAGATGGCGATCTACTTGGTCAGCTATTGGGCGGTGGCGATGCCAGCAGCAGCCTACTTGGCGGCATTACCGATATGCCCGGCGTAGAGCAGGCCTTTTCAGCGCTTGGCCTGGATGTGGGCATGGTGCAGCAGTTTGTGCCGCTGATTATGGATTATTTAGGCAACAACGGTGGTGAGAGCCTGATTGGGCCGCTGGGCACTATTTGGGGCGACTAGCTCTCAGTTAGCTCCTCCAGCTCATTCTAAATGGCTAACACAAGGAGCTGTAAAAGCATTTTGCGGCCCTCTTTGCTCTGCACTTTGCTGCCCCATTTACTTTGCTCTTTGCTGTCTCATTTACTATCCAGTGGGGCAGCAACATTTTATCTCCTCGCGTAACGCATATCACACCAACATCACACCAACATCACCCATGATAACTGCGTGATGTAAATCACACTTTTACTTTCAGAAAAACCCTCTAATCGCGTATATTGCCTCATCCACAACTGTTTGAGCGATGGTAGTTGCCAACTCGTTTCGATCGCATGGAAGCTCCACAATCTCAATAGGATAAGTAAGAGAGTTGCATCCCTAGCTCAGTGCTTTCGCACGGAGATAAAACATGCGATTACTAAAACCCGCAAAGATAGGCCTGCTTTCGAGCGCGCTCTTGCTAGCTGCCTGCGGTAGCGACAATGCTACCGAACAGCAGGTGCCGCCAACTCTTGTTCGCACACAAACCGCCGAGGTGATTGAGCACTTCCCATCGACCAACTTCATTGGCCGTATCGAGTCCTATGATGATGTGACGATTCACGCTCAGGTAAGCGGTTATCTGATTTCGCGCCACTTCGAAGACGGACAACTGGTCAGCAAAGGCGATGTACTCTACGAAATCGACCCGATCCGTTACCAAGCTGCAGTTGCCCAAGCCCGCGCAGCCATCTCCCAAGCCAAAGCCAACCTGGTGAACGCCGAACTTAACTGGGAACGTGGTAAGTCACTGCTGGTGACCAAAGCGATCAGCCAAGCCAACTTCGATGGTATGACCGCAGATAAAGCCTCTGCTGAAGCCCAAGTTGAAGCGGCTAAGGCGCAGCTACGCGCCGCCGAAGTCGACCTTAAGAACGCCACCATCCGCGCGCCCTTCGATGGCCGTATTGGTCGCAGCCAAGTTGTTCCGGGTGATTTGATCAGCCCGAATGCCGCCCTGACGACCCTGGTTAGCATGGACCCAATCCGCGCCAGCTTTAACATGTCGGAGCGTGAGCGCCTGCGCTTGAAGATGGACAGCGCCGATAGCGCCAGTACCAGCAACGAGATCACCCTATTCCTAAGTGATGCCCAGACCTACTCCGAGATGGGTGAAGTTGACTTTGTCGGCAACCGTATCGATGTGCAAACCGGTACCCTCGCCATGAGTGCCCGCTTTGCTAACCCAGATTACCGTCTGCTGCCAGGCCAATACGTTGAGTTGCAACTTAGTGCTTTGCAAGCACAAAGCGCCGTAACCATCCCGCGCCGCGCAGTGCAAAGCGACCTGGAAGGCGAGTTCGTGCTAAGTGTCAACGACGAGCAAACCGTGGTGCGCCACAACATCGCCCTTGGCCCCGTAACTGAACAAGGCGCCACCATTCTCAGCGGCCTTGAAGGTGGCGAAGCCATCATCGTTTCAGGCCTGCAGCGTGCGCGCCCGGGCGCCAACGTCACCATTACTGAGCATATCGAGCAGCAGTAGGAGCGCAGATGTTAAGTCGTTTCTTTATCCAGCGCCCTAAGTTTGCGCTGGTTATCTCAATTCTGTTGACGCTAGCCGGTTTGGTAGCTGTCAACATTCTGCCGGTATCCCAATACCCGCAGATCAGCCCGCCATCGGTCGGCGTTACCGCCTACTTCACCGGTGCCAGCGCTGAAACGGTGGAAGAGTCGGTGGGTGAGATCATCGAGTCAGGCATCAACGGTGTGGAAAACATGCTGTATATGGACTCGAAGAGCTCCAACGACGGTGCCTATCGCCTCAACGTAACCTTTGATTTGGGCACCGATCCGGATATGGCACAGATCAACGTGCAAAACCGAGTAACTCAGATTGAATCGCAACTGCCTCCCGAGGTACAGCAAGTGGGCGTTAGCGTCTACAAGCGCTCCTCCGACTTCCTGATGGCACTAACCTTCTATTCGCCCAATGGCGAGTACTCGGACTCGTTTATCAGTAACTACCTGAGCCTGAACCTGGAAGATCAGCTCACCCGTATTCAAGGTGTGAGTGAGGCCTATGTACTGAGTGCCGCTAAGTACGCGATGCGTATCTGGATTAACCCGCAGAAGCTGGCCAACTACGGCCTGACCACCTCGGATATCCGTAACGCATTGCGCGAGCAAAACGCTCAGGTCGCGGTAGGTTCGATCGGTGCGCCGCCGAGCGATGCCCACAACGAAGTACAGTTTAACCTGCTGACCAAGGGCCGTCTGGAAACCGCAGAAGAGTTCGGTGACGTGGTACTGAATGCCCGCCCCGATGGCTCGGCGGTCTACCTTAAAGACGTAGCTCGCATCGAACTGGGTCAACAGGCCTATAACGTGTTTGGTGAGTTCTACGGCCAGCCGTCGGTGACGGTTATCATCAACAGCCAGAGTGACGCCAACGCCCTTAAAACCGGCGAAGCGATCTTCTCGCTGCTGGAGGATATGAGCAACACCAGCTTCCCCGAGCATCTGCGCTATGAAGCGGCCTACGACACTACCCTGTTTATTGAAGAGTCGGTAAGCAACGTACTGCGTACCTTGATTGAAGCGGTATTGCTGGTAATCGCGGTGACCTACCTGTTCTTGGGTAGCTTCCGTGCTACCTTGGTACCAGTAGTCGCCATTCCGGTATCGCTGGTTGGTACCTTTGCCTTTATGTTGGCCACCGGCTTCTCGATCAACACCATCACCCTGTTCGGTTTGATTCTGGCGATCGGTATTGTGGTGGATGATGCGATTCTGGTGATCGAAAACGTAGACGTGAAGATGGCGGCTAACCCTGATATCAGTCCCAAACTGGCAACCTTACGCGCCATGAAGGAAGTAACCGGGCCGATCATTTCCTCAACGCTAGTACTGCTGGCGGTGTTTATCCCAGTATCGTTGCTGCCTGGCATTACTGGGGTGATGTATCGCCAGTTCGCGATTACCATCTGTATTGCGGTTGTGATCTCTTCGATTAACGCCCTGACACTCTCCCCGGCAATCTGTTCACTGGTGCTTAAGCCCGGCGACAAGATGCATGCGCGCTGGTTTACCTACTTTAACCGCGGCCTGGATTGGGTCACCACCAACTACGGACGCGCTGCCGGCTTCCTGGTACGTAAAACGGTTTTCCTATTGGCCTTCTTTGTATTGGCTCTGGCTGCGGCGGGTTGGTTTAACAGCAACACCTCCACCGCCTTCGTACCGCAAGAAGACCAAGGCGTACTGATGGTGAACGTACAGCTACCTGATTCGGCGTCACTGGAACGTACCTACGAGGTGGTGAAAACTGCTGAGCAGCTACTGGTTCAAGAGCCGGGTATCGAGGTAGTGAGTGCGATTCCAGGTTACGGTCTACTGGCCGGTACCATGCAGTCCAACGCGGGTACTATGTTCGTTAAGCTGCGTCACTGGAACGAACGCAACGAGCTGGACGGCGACCACAGTGCTGATGCCATTGCCAACCGCTTCAACCAAGCGGCGTTTATGGCGATCCAAGATGCCATGGTGTTCGCCTTTGGACCGCCAGCGGTTCCGGGTATGGGCTCTGCCTCTGGTTTTGAGTTTGTGCTGCAAGACACCCGTGGTCGCTCGCGTAGTGAATTGGCTGAGGTGATGCGCGAAGTGGCAGCTGCCGCCAACCAAGCGCCAGAGATTACCAGTGCCTTCTCTACCTTCCGCGCCGACGTGCCGCACTTCTATCTGGACATCGACCGGGTGAAGGCGAAGCAGCTAGGCATTCCACTGACCGATATCTTCACCACCTTGCAAGGTAACCTCGGCTCCATCTACGTCAACGATTTCACCATCTTTGGCCGTAACTTCCGAGTCACCATGCAGGCAGAAGATCAATATCGCTCCAGCCTCGATAACCTTGGCCTGTTCCACGTTCGCGCGGGTAACGGCGATATGGTGCCACTGAGCACTCTGGTTAGCGTTGAGCAGGTATTCGCCCCTGACGTGGCTTGGCGTTACAACATGTTCCGTTCAGCTACCCTGCGCGGTGAAGCGGCACCAGGCTTCTCCTCCGGTGATGCCATCGCCGCCATGGAGCGTGTCGCCGAAGAGGTCCTGCCAAACGGTTACCAGTACGAGTGGACCGGTCTGGCCTATCAGGAAAAACTCTCGGGCAACCTGGCGATCTACGCTTTTGGTTTGGCACTGCTGTTTATCTACCTGTTTATGGTGGCGCAGTACGAAAGCTGGACCGTGCCTTTGGCGATTATTCTGGTGGTACCCGTTGCAACCCTTGGCTCGTTCTTAGCGCTGCACTTAGCAGGCTTCCCACTTAATCTGTATGCCCAGATCGGTCTGGTGCTGCTGATTGCGCTGGCGGCGAAGAATGCGATTCTTATCGTGGAATTCGCCCGTATGCGCCGGGAAGACAACGAAGACAGCATCGCTGATGCAGCAGTGAAAGGCGGTACCCTGCGTTTCCGCGCAGTGAACATGACCTCTTGGTCGTTCATCTTCGGTATGATCCCGATGATCTACGCCAACGGTGCAGGCTCGATGAGTCAGAACTCCTTGGGTGTATCGCTGGTCGGTGGTCTGCTGTGCGTACTGTTGGTTGGTACCTTCTTCATCCCAGGCTTCTACGCGATGATTCAGCGTCTGCGTGAGAAATTCCACGGCGGCTCAACCAAGTTGATCGAAGTGGTCGACGAAGACGAGTAAGCCCGCCTCTATAAGCTGTAAAAGCAAAAGGCCTTCGCATGCGAAGGCCTTTTTGCTTTGGTTTACGTGCAAGCGCTATTCTGCCGCAGCCACCGCTGGCGCAGGCTTAAGGTGACGCAAAATCAGATAGCCACAGCTTAGCCATACGCCGCAGGCCATAAAGAACAGCGCATACTCTTGCGGGCAGCCTGCTTTCAGACAAGTTAAATCGGTGTAAGGGAACAGCCCTAACGGAGTGAAGATATGGAAGAAGATCGCCCCGGAGATAATACCGAAGCCCAGCAGCGCACCATAAAAGCGGGTTGCTGCGCGCAGAATCAGGATGCTGGCCACTAGCTCGGCGCCACCAATCGCTAACTCGCCATACTGGCCGAACAGCTCTCCGACCACACCGAGGCCAATGCTGCTCATCCAGGCACCTACGGTTTGGAAGATGTAAACGGTGATATCAGCAGGTTCACCAAACAAACCTGCAAACTTGAAGAACAGGGATTGCAAGAAAACAAAAGCAACAAAGATGGAAAGTATCAGCGGAATGTATTTCTTCATTTTGATTCCCGTAACGTCTAGCAAGGTTAATGACTATATTAAAGATAGTAAGTTTTGCTGTTTCAGCTAATAAAAAGCCAGCATGACGCTGGCCTTTTATTAGAACGGGGAACTGGCAATTAACTTCGCAAAATCGCCAATACTTCTTCGGTTTTTTGCTCCATCAACGCGATATTTCCCCGCGACTCCACATTCAAGCGCACTACCGGCTCGGTGTTGGAGCTACGCAGATTAAAGCGCCAAGCGCCCTGCTCGTCGGCGAAGCACATGGAGATACCATCGGTATGGTCAATGTTGGCCGCCGCTTCTTGATAGGTGTTCAACACCCGCTCGATGGCCGCGTTGGGGTCTTCGAGGCGCGAGTTAATCTCGCCCGATGATGGGAACTGGCCGATCGCCTGCTCCACCATCGAAGCCAGCCCTTGGCCTTTCACCGACACCAATTCAGCAATCAGCAACCACGGGATCATCCCACTGTCGCAGTAGGCAAAATCCCGGAAGTAGTGGTGGGCGCTCATCTCGCCGCCGTAGATGGCATCTTCCTGGCGCATCCGCTCTTTGATAAAGGCATGGCCAGTTTTACTCATCACCGCCACACCGCCAGCTTGCTCCACCACCGCCTGAGTGTTCCAGGTCAGTCGTGGGTCATGGATGATCTTCGCCCCCGGCTGCTGCTGCAGAAATGCCTCAGCCAACAAGCCGACAATGTAGTAGCCCTCGATAAACTGGCCGTTTTCATCGAACAGGAAGCAGCGATCGAAGTCGCCATCCCAGGCAATCCCCAAATCAGCGCCATGCGCGAGAACCGCCTCAGAGGTGGCTGAGCGATTCTCCGGCAGTAGTGGATTCGGTATCCCGTTAGGGAAGCTGCCATCGGGCTCATGGTGCACCTTGATAAACTCAATCTGAGGCAGCTTCTGTTCCAGTGCGTCCACCACGTGCCCGGCAGCGCCATTACCCGCGTTCACCACGATTTTTAGCAGCTTAAGCTTGGCGACATCGATATAGCCGAGTAGATGCTCCACGTAGGCGTCTGTCAGGCTAAGCGATTGAAAACCTCCCGCCTGCTCGCAGTGGGCAAACTCGCCGCTCTCTGCCAGCGCCTTGATGTCATTCAGACCGGTATCGCCAGAAATGGGCTTGCTTTGCTCGCGCACCAGCTTCATGCCGTTGTAATCTATGGGGTTGTGCGAGGCGGTCACCTCTACCCCACCGGCAACATCAAGGTGCTTGGTAGCGAAGTAGATCTCTTCGGTGCCCACCATGCCGATATCAATAACATCCAAACCAGCATCCATAATGCCGCTGGCCAGCGCGCGTTTAAGCGGCTCTGAGGTTTCACGCACGTCCCCGCCAACCACCACGGCAGGCTTGGGATGTCCTTCTGCTTTAAGAAACTGTCCGGTCGCACGACCGATGCGATAGGCTACTTCATCGTTGAGCTGCTCACCGAGCTTGCCGCGGATGTCGTAGGCCTTAAAACAATCCATTGCCATCTTCATATTGCTACTTCATCCCTATTTCAGTCGGCCATAGCGGTCTTCAAAACGCACGATGTCGTCTTCACCCAAGTACGAGCCCGATTGCACCTCAATCAGCTCCAGTGGCACCTTGCCCGGGTTCTCCAACGCGTGAGTGACACCGATGGGGATGTAGGTAGATTGGTTTTCCGACACCAAGAACGTCTCGTCGCCATTGGTCACCATGGCGGTGCCCTTCACCACAATCCAGTGCTCGGCGCGGTGGTGGTGCATCTGTACCGATAGCTTTTCGCCGGGTTTCACCGTAATACGTTTCACCTGATAGCGGTGCCCCGCATCGATGGAGTCGTATTTACCCCACGGACGATAGACTTCGCGGTGGTTGAGGTGCTCGCCACGCCCAGCCTCTTTAAGCTGCTCGACGATCTTCTTCACCTTTTGCACTTCGCCTTTATTGGCGACCAGTACCGCGTCTTTGGTTTCCACCACTACCAGGTCGTTAACCCCCACAGTGGCAACTAATTTGTTCTCTGCCGATACGTAGCAGTTGTGGCTCTCGTGGCTTAGCACGTCGCCCTTAAACGAGTTGCCATCGTCGTCCTTGTCGGTGACATCCCACAGCGCCGACCAAGAGCCTACATCGTTCCACTGCGCATCCATGGGCACCACGACCACATCATCGCCTGCGGCGGATAGTGGCTCCATTACCGCATAGTCGATGGACTCGGCCGGGCAAGCGGCGAATGCCTCGCTATCGACCCGTACAAAATCCATATCAGGGGTGGTCTCAGCCATCGATGCCACGCAGGCCTGATGAATATCTTCTCGGAAGCGTTTCAGCTCATTCAAGTACACCGACGCACGGAACAAGAACATACCGCTGTTCCAGTAGTATTTGCCGCTCTTGAGGTAGGCTTCTGCGGTTTCCTTGTCGGGCTTCTCGACAAACTCTTTGACCTCGAAGGCATCGTTGGGCTGATCTGCGCCTTTATCGACAAATACCGGTTGGCCGGCATTGATATAGCCATAACCGGTCTCGGGTTGGTCGGGGACGATACCGAAGGTAACCAGTTTACCCTGCTCGGCAAACGGGATCGCTTTGCGCACCGACTGCTGGAAGGCCTGCTCGTCACGGATCACATGGTCGGCCGCCAAGATCAGCAGCAGAGGGTCGTCATCGGGATACAGGCACTGGGCCTCAAGCGCTGCCAGCGCAATAGCTGGTGCGGTGTTACGCCCTTCTGGCTCAAGGATGATCTTGTCCAGCTGGTTGATCGCCCGCAGTTGCTCTGCGGTGATAAAGCGATAATCTTCGTTACTCACCACCAGTGGCGGCTTGGTGGATAAGCCAAACAAGCGCTGCACGGTGGCTTGTAACATGCTTTGCTCGCCCACTAGGGGAATCAGTTGTTTGGGATAAAGAACGCGGGACAGTGGCCACAGTCTTGTGCCTGAGCCCCCTGCCATAATGACGGGTAGTAACATGAAACTCTCCTTGTTTACACGCATGCTAGCTTACAGCGAAAATCGGCGTCGCTGGTAGTGCTCCAGCCGCTTAACCTACATCCTTGTAGCGTTGTACTCTACGAGCACATCGCCGAAAATACTTGAACCAGATCACAAGTTATCACTCTATTGTGGCTCTTTGTAGAAAAAAACATCCACTTGAAACAATTTTAGCCACCTTGGACCAGCTTGCGCGCGGGAACGCCTAGCAATTGCTTTTGATGGCCGGTGAGGCGTAAAAACCGTTCGACCTGATAGGGAGAGAGCACCACAGTGGCAGTATTAACCAGCGGATGACACTGCAAGGCATGCTCATCAATGCGCTGCTCGGAACTAGCACCACGCCATAACTCTTCATCGATCCATAGCTCCACCTGACACTCACTATCGTTTATCAGTGCGAGCAACGATACGCAGCCGGGCTGCACACCCAGATACAGGGCCAAGCGCTCATCGGAGGCGAAACCCAGTCGCGACAGTTGCTGCTGTTTGGCTAAGGCTTTTAAGTCGACGAGTTTGTCTGCGGGCACCAACAACAGAAAATGGCGGCGGCCATAGTTATCTCTGAGAAACAGGTTTTTGATTCGCTGACCGGAGCGGTTGAGTTGATACTGCTCGGCGCAGCGCGCGGTGCTAAGCGCAGGATGCTCCGAGTATTCAAAATCGATCTGCTGCTCACGTAACCATGTGAGCAGCGAATCGTGGGTATATAGCGTTGAGTTCACTGAGGCAACTATATCAATCGTTTAGGCCAGTGATACTACCTCAAGCCAAGCGCTGCTTAAACGGCTTAAGCTGCTTTTGATAGAAGGCATTGAGCATAGCGCCAGCTAATAATGCAGTTGCCGCCCACACCAATAGGCTGATGGCGGCATGCTGATGATCGTGGCTTAAGGTAGGGACAATCTCCCAGCCGAAGTGCTCCACCAGCCAGTTAAGCAACAGCCCAAACAGTAGCGACACGCCAATGTCGCCCCCGAGATAGGCAGCAAGCGCGCGGTTGCCCAGCTCTTTTTTGACCAAGCCAATGGTGGCAATATTGGTGGCCGGGCCTGCCAACATAAACACCAGCACTGCGCCCGGTGAAATCCCAGCCAGCAAGAAGCCTGCAGCCACCGGGGTGGAAGCGGTGGCGCAGATGTACATCGGTACCCCAATCACCGCCATAATCAGCAAGGCTGCTGGCCCCTGCCCCCACTCGGTCAGCCACTGCTGCGGCACGTAGGTTTGTACGATGGCGGCAAAGAATAAGCCAATAAGCAACCAGCGGTAGGTATCTCCCACCATGTCCACGAAGGCATAGCGCAGCACTTGGCGAATACGCTCCACCAGACCTGGCGTTGTTGGCGCCTTCGCTTTTGAGCTACAACAGCCGCCGCTCGATGGTTTGGCAGCTGCTTTGTTTTCGCTAGCACAACAGCTGGTTGCCGGTGGCTCTGCGGTTACGACTTCCGGTTTTGACTTACTGCTACAGCAACTGCTCTCCGCCTTGACTGCGTCGACGTTAGAAGCAGTGGCCTTGCTGGCTGAGGCTTTAGAAGCGCAGCAACTCTTGCTTGCTGCAGTTGCCGCCGATGCAGCTTGTAGCTCACTATCCTCGCTTCGCCCAACTAATAGCCCGGCGCAGATTGCACTGGTAATCGCGGCAACTGGGCGTATCACCGCCATAACTGGCCCGAGCATCGCGTAAGAGACCGCCACCGAATCCACCCCGGTTTCCGGCGTGGCCACTAAAAAGGCGGTGGTCGCGTTTTTCGATGCACCAGCTCTGCGCAGCCCAAGGGCTGCCGGGATCACACCGCAGGAACACAGGGGCAGTGGCGCACCAATCAAGGCGGCGCGCACCGTGGTTTTTGCATCGGTGCCACCAAGCTTCGACGCCATTAAATCGGCCGGCACAAACTGTTTAATCAAGGCCGCAACGGTGTAGCCGAACACCAACCAGGGCGCGGCCACCACAAACAGGTCGAACAGGTTAGTCAACAAACTCATCGAGGGCCTCCAGAATCGCACAATGGGTGGCTAGCTCGTCACTACCGCAGCACGCCGCACTTAAATCACTGAGGGAGCGCTCAAAGGCCTGCAGCTCGGCAAGCTTCTCTTTCACCTTGGCCAGTTTGAGGTCGACGATGTCTTTTACTTCGCGACAGGTCGACTCTTCGGCATGGGCTTTAAGGTGCACCATCTCGCGCATATCGCTGTTGGACAAGCCCGCTTGCTTGCCGCGCAGCACAAAGCGAAGCTGTCGCTCGTGGAGCGAGTTGTAGTAGCGGTAGCCGTTGTCGGCCCGCTCCGCGGGGGCAATGATCCCTTCGCGTTCATAAAAACGCAGTGTGGCCTGACTGAGGCCAAGGCGTTTGGCGAGTTCACCTATTTGATACATCGTCGATCTCGGTGGATGGATAACAGCTTAAGGTTAAACCCTAAAGCAATGTTTAAGGTCAAGCCTATAGGTGCAATTAAATGCCACGAAAAATTCATCTCTCGCAAAGCATTTGGGTTAACCAATTAGATCTTGTCGGTTTGCCGCTGTAAGCCAGTTTGTTAGTAAAGTATCTAGCAGATGTAAACAACACCTGCAGATCAACTGGATTTTGAGTGTTCACTGTCACTTTTAACTAAGTTGACGCGCGATTGTGGTGAGTAAAAACTGGTCATTCCACTTCCCAATGTGGTAAAACACTTGCGATATTAGCTTACTAATTGATATTTCGGGCAATTTTTCCTCAATACAGATAGATTGCCCCTGCAAGGAAGCCACATGAAACTCTCAGTCGTCACACGCATTGTCGCCGGTTTCGCGATCCTGCTGCTTATGCTGGCAGCAATTGCAACCATGGCGCGACTCAATGTCCGCCAGCTGCAAGCGCAACTCAACATTACGGTGCAAGAGCTGGCCCCCATGGCCGAGCAAGCCAACCAGCTCAGTGGCTTGCTGCTCGATAGTGCCCGTCAGGTGAGCATTCACAGCGTTGCTAACGCCGCCGAGCAGCGCCGCTTTAGGGAGCAGCAGGTCGAGGTGGCCGCGCAAGGATTTCGCGAGCGTTTAAGCGCCTTGCAGAGCCTGGCCAGCAACTACCCACGAGTCACTGAGCAACTGCAACAGCTTGAGGCACCCATCCAGCACTTACAAGCAACAGCAGAGCACCAGCTCGCCTTGCGCGAGCAAGCGGTTCTGGCCGAGTCGCAGCAAGCCCAATTGCGCAGCGAGTTTAACAAACGTTGGGTATCGCTCATCGATGAACTGGGTTTCTTGTTCGACATGGTAGATGAGACCGATGAGTGGCTGATTACCGGCATAGAAAATGACGCGCGGTCTCTGTTAGCCCTAGCCGAGAAGCTATTCGTGATGCACGATCCAGCGCAGTTTGCCAATCAGATGCCGGTGCTGGAAGGCTATCGCGGGTCGCTTGAGCAAAAATACCAACAGCTACAGCAAAGCGACGCCGATACCGCGAGCGAGCTTAGCGCCAGCTTCGAGTTACTGGCAACCAGCTTCAGTGACCAAGGCAGCTTTGGCCTGCTAGCCACCCAGCAACAGCTGCAGCATCAGCAGCAGACTCAGCTGGAGCTGCTCAATCAACAGACCGACCAAGCGCTTGTGCAGTTAGAGCAGCTATCGCAGGCGATCAATGACATTATCACTCAGGCCTCAATAGACGCCCGCAAGTCGGCAAACCGCGCCACCTGGCGCACCGTCAGCGTTGCGGCCTTTGCACTGCTACTGTCGGTGGTCGTAATCGCCAGCATTGTTACCAGCATCCGCAAGCCCCTTAAATCGACTCTGACGGCGATTCAGCGCATGGCCAAGGGCGATTTCAGCCAAACACCGCAGGCCACCAGCCAAGACGAATTTGGCCAGATTGCACGTAACCTTTGCGAGCTTAATCTGCAAGTCAGTAAGATCATCAGCAACGTTAATCACCAAGCCAACTCGCTGGCGCAAAGCGCCCAGCAAGGTATGACCACCAGTCAACACACCCATCAACTCCTCTCCAGCCAACAGCAGCAAAGCCTGCAAGTAAGCGACGCGGTGGATGTTATGGAGCAAGGCGTTAGCGAAGTGGTTCATCAAGCCATCGAGAGTGAGCAATCCATTGAGCAGCTCGACCAGCTCACCCGACAGGGGCAAGATGCCGCTAAGGTCACTCTGCAAAGCAGTCAGGAACTGCAACAAGCCATGGACGATGCCAGCGCGCAGGTCCAGCAGGTTAAAGAGCAGAGCCTGGGCATCAATGCCATCGTCGATATGATCCGCGGCCTGTCCGAGCAAACCAACCTACTGGCCCTCAATGCTGCCATTGAGGCAGCACGGGCCGGCGAACAAGGTCGCGGTTTTGCGGTAGTGGCCGACGAAGTGAGAACGCTGGCCGCCAGCAGCCAGGCCTCCACCGATGACATCCTCGAAGTGGTCGAGGGCTTACAAAAAGGCGCCCAATCAGCCATGGATCTTATGCAACAGGGCGAGACGCTGGTACAGAGCTGTATGGTCAGCGCCCAACAAAGCGAAGCGCAGTTGCTGGAAGTAGCCAAGTTGTTGGCTAGCGTTCGAAGCCATAGCGTGGATATTGCTGCCAACGCCAAAGAGAAGCATCAGGTAGCGGTGAATGTTAGCAAGCACGTGAAAACCATTGTCGAACTGGGAGAGCAGGCGGGCTTCGATGCCAATCGCAACCTCGATGTGAGCGAGTCGCTGCAGCGCCAATCCCAAGAGCAGCTCGAAGCCTTGGCGGGCTTTAAGCTTTAAGCGCCATGTTTGAAACGAATGTTGATACGCGTGTTGAAACGCATATACGGAAACGCCCGAGCTTATTAGTCTCGGGCGCTTCTTCTGACAAAGAGTGACGGGCTTAGCCGGCGGCTCAACGTGTCATATGGAGTATGGGAAAGGGTTTGCCCATATCATCAAGCGGCGAGCGCGATACCACATGGAAGCCCATGTGCTGGTAGAACGCGACCGCCTCAGGGTTTTGCTCATTTACATCCACCTTATTCACACTCAGCTCAGCCACAGCAAAGTTCAGCAGTGCGCTGCCTATCCCTTTGCCTCTGGCTGAATCGAGTACGAACAGCATCTCTACCTTGCCGCCTTGGCAGCCGATAAAGCCTTCAATCGCACCAGCGCTTGTCTTAACGCAATGCAGTGCCACATTCGGGAAGCCGTGTTCGATAATCAGCGGTTTAAAAAACGCAATATCGTCTTCTGTGATAAAGGTGTGAGTCGCCCGGACTGAATCTTCCCACACCGCCAACAGCTCGGCGTATTCGTGTGGAAATGCTGGTTCAACATGCATAATGACTACTCTTGTTGTTCTGCAATCCAGTTAGGGGCGCGCAGTATAGCAATAGCCGTAAGCCCCTTCAACGCGGGGGCTGCATGCTTATTAAGGGCAATAGGGCGGGCAATTGAAGTTCACCGCATATCCGGTAAACTAGCGCTTTTTCATCGGATGAGCCGACCTATCACTATGGAACTTAGCGATTTTTTACAGCAGCTGGCGAGCGCGCCAGAAGCCATTGCCTTTAGCCAAACCATGGCCGTGATTGACCAACACTATGACTTTGAGGCGACGGCCTTTGCTAACGGTGCCCAGCAAAACGCTGCCGGAGAAAACAATGGCTCATGTAAAATACTGGCCTTCGCCGAGCTGCATCAGCTAAGCCCCGCGCAAACCCTACACCTGTTCGGTGACTACTACCGCAAAGATGTGCTCGCGAACCCGCAAGGGAGTGATCATCAAAACATCCGCCAGTTTATGCAACATGGCTGGGACGGCGTAAGTTTCGACAGCACGCCGCTAAGCGCTATGGCTTAAACGGCTATCAGCGAGGCTACGCTAGGGCACCTCTTCAGGCCTTAGCAGCACATAACGAGAGCCATCAAAAGCCAGATAGAAGTCAATCCCCGCTTCAGTGGGGATCACCATCACTTGCTCAGCCAGTTGTCGGTAACGCTGCTCGCTGAGCATATCGGCGACCACCTCTTTACCGGCGTTTGATAAGCCCAAGCTCGCCCCATGGAAATCCCATTGGCAGGAGTAAAGCAAGTGCATGGTCTCATTGTCACCGGCAACGACCAGCAGCATGTCGCTGGCGCGCTCTAGCAGGCAAGACGAATCGGCCGTTGCCGAATACTCAAGCACTTCACCATTGGTGATATCAAAGCGCTCGGCAACCATAAAGATATTGGATTTTAGATTGCGATCGAGGGCGACAGAACGAGATTGAATCAGGTTAACGATGGCAACGTTCGCCCTGCCCACCCCGAAATTAGTCACATCATCCTCATCGGGGCTCTCATTGGCTGGGGCTGGCTCGGGTGATGGCTCAGATGTTTGCTCAGATGAGTGCGAAGGGGCGGTCTCTGCAGCAGCTTGACCAGTGAAGCTATCACTATCAGGGCTTGGTACAGCGGGCTTCGCCTGTTCTAGCACAGCACTTTGCTTAGCGGCATCGCTCTCTTTCCAAAATCCGTGATAGACAACAAAGCCCAACAGATAGACAAGGACCAACAGTGAGAAAATCGACGGTTTTTTCATAGTGCCCCCATTAGGTAAGCGGCCCCCCAGAGCACAGATATCCCCCCAGCACTCATCACAGCCAACACGACAAATGCGCGCTGACTGCACAGTGACATAAGCGAGGCTTGTTCAGGCTTGCGAGGGTTCACCCAGACCGCAACACGGGCACCGGCCGGATACTGCTCGTGTAAGGCTTGAGCGCTATCGAGCTCACGTTGAGTATTGTGAAACGGGTAAGCGATACGCTGGCCTTGGTAGCTGCGGCCAGCAAACAGATAGCGATAGCGTAGCTGATTGCGATATATATAGCTGTCGGGGAGGCGCTCATGGACCACCTCAGAGTGCTCGATAACCGCTTCGCTCGCCGTCCAGTCCATCACGCTGCGCAGCTTGTACAAGCTCCAGAAAACAAACAGTGTGCTCGCCACTAATCCTATCAACATGCCCTGCCCTCCATACATCTTCTTAACTGGCTGGGGTAAATCGTAAGCGTATGATAGTACAAGCTATTGTTTTCGTTTACATCCTAAAAAGGTGTTTAGGCCTTAACGCCACTGGTTGATCTGAGCATGATAGTAGAAACCGGCGTCATTCAATCGCTCTTTCAGGCCTGACTCATCCATCTCAAAACGTGAACAGAGCTGATGGTAATCGTTGTCGAGGTTGCGCAACTGCATGTTGAGGATCGACACCAGCATATTGATATCCATAGTTTGCCAGTTTTCGAACATTGCTACTCCTTAGTGAGCGTGCCCAACCTTCGGGCCGCCCATATTCATTTTATTCCAGGCCTTTTCATGGAAGAAGAAGGCGACAGTATTGACCGCAGGCTCTACCAAGGCGACTAAACCGCCGATGACAAAGTCACCAGTCAAAGCCCAAGTTACTAAAAACGCGACAGAAAAATGCATAATGGCGAAGCTGATAGTCTTTTTCATGTTAACCTCCGAAGCGAGTCGGTAATTGCTAATCTCAAGACCAAATGTAAACCATTCTCATTTGCATTTGAAGGGGTTTTTTCTTATCACATTTATTGAATGTATCTATCGGTATAGCAGACGCCTACAGCTGCTGCCGTGTTGCAGCCAGCACAATTTCACGAATACACACATGTTGTGGCTGTTGATAGACGTAGACGATGTTCTCGGCAACGTCCTCTGCGCTAAGAATACCGCCGATAGATTCCGCCCACTGGTCCTGTCCCTGCTTAAACTCAGGCTTTTGGTTGCTCTCTAGCAAGGCGGTTTCGATAGCACCGGGGGCGATGGTGCTCAAACGCACGTTGTGCTGGGAGAGCTCTTCGCGCAGTCCTTCACCAATGCTATGAACCGCATGTTTGCTACCACAGTAGACGGTTTGGTTGGGAATGAGCTTGTGGCCACCGAGCGAGCCCATATTGATAATGGTGCCCTTCTCTCGGGCAATCATGCCGGTCAGCACCGCTTGAATGCCGTTCAGCATGCCCATCACATTCACCTTGAACATGAGCGCAAAGTCGCTGCTTTGCTGGTTAGCCACACTGTCCATGCGGATCACGCCGGCATTGTTGACGATGCAATCTACCGGCCCGAACTCACGCTCGGCCTGTTGAACCGCCTCGGTCATCGCTGGGCCATCACTCACGTCCACCTGCAACGCCATGGAATGCGGGAGTGACAAACTCACCACCACATCCACCTTGAGGTCGAGCAACAACAAGGCATGACCCAGTTCACTAAAGCGCTTTGCACAGGCCAGGCCCACCCCTGAGTTGGCGCCGGTGATCACCACCAGCTCCTTTTGTCGTTGTGTCATTAACGTCCCTATCAATTCATGAAACCGGTTACAAACATAACTTGCGTGGGAGAAAACGCAAGCAGTTATAGAGGATTCGGTTCACAACAACGCATAAGGCTATGCGAGAAGCTGGCTCAAACAGCAAGGATTAAGGCGCAAGGATTGCGGCTAACTCAGCAAAGTATTCACTGGCAGCCGTCGCATAGCGCTGCTGCTGCTCGCCACGGGGAAACGCGCCACTCTGCGCAAGCTCACCCTGCTTGGTACCACTGACCAAGTATTGGTTTTTGATATCTTCTCGCCCTTGCAGCCAGCCCTCAAACGCTCGGGCGGTCAGTTCCTCGGGCTGGGAAAAGTAGCGGGTACCGTTATCACGATCTAACGCTAAGCCATCCTTGACTAGCTGGCTGGGCTGATTCAGATCGCCACTTAACAACACGGCGGCAAACAGGCGGTGCAAGCAATGGTTGAGCGGGTGATCGGTGAGCGGCTCATCGTGTAGCCACCGACGCGAGGCAAACGCATTGGCCCGACCTGGCTCCTCGAACGCCTTGCCGGCGAGATGATTGTCTAGCGCATGCCACCATTCATGGGCCAGTGCTCCAGCGCCTGCATTCTTAGCTAAGGCCAAGGTGGCAGACCCCGGTGCATAGTGCGCCTGCACGCCGCGCTGCCCTCCCCGGCCAAAGGCCAATGCCAGACTTTCGCGCAAGCCAATAGCCGCCGGTGGCAAGGCCAGCATAAAGGCCAGATCGGCAAAGGCATCAAACAACAGGTTGGCCGCCAGCTGACGCTCCTCGCGGGTGACCCACGCCCCCACCTCAATCGAGCGAAAGCCGAACTGCTGCTTGATATCGACGAAATCAACGTCATCACCGAAGCGGTAGTCAGGCCCACGCCGGAAGTACTGGCGATACAGTCCGCTGGCTTTTGCGTTCAAAGAAGCCGCATCAGGTGAAGACGCGTTTATTGAGGCCGCTTTTGATGTTGGCGTTTTTGCTGATGGCGCTTTGGATGATGGCGCTTTTGTAAACAGAAAGCTCGAAGACATAAGATGCAGGTTTACCGTAACAGCCGCAGTGTAGCAACTCACCGGTGCTGCGCAAGCAGTCTAGCCCCAATCGCATACCGCAAAATAGAGATAGCCAAGCGTCCTCGACAGGTGCTTAACTAAGCAAATGCCCCATCATTACCCGAAGGTCCACTATGACACTCGCTACCCTCGCCATCGTCGTTGGCTTTGTACTGCTGGTTTGGAGCGCCGAGCGCTTTGTTGACGGCGCCGCCGCAACCGCCAGCCACGCTGGTATGCCGCCGCTACTAATCGGCATGGTGGTAGTGGGATTTGGCACCTCCGCCCCGGAGATGGTGGTTTCCGCCATCGCCGCAGTCAACGGCAACCCGCAGTTGGCGCTGGGCAATGCGCTGGGTTCAAACATCGTCAACACCGGCTTGATACTCGGACTCACCGCATTGATTGCGCCCATCGCAGTCCAATCGAGCATTGTGCGCAAAGAGCTGCCGCTGTTGGTGGGCGTCAGCCTGCTATTGGGCGCGCTGCTGTGGAATGGCAGCTTGGGGCGGCCAGAAGCTGTTGTGCTGTTGCTGGTATTTGCCGGGCTGATTGGATGGAGTGTGTATTCCGGTCTAAACGGCAAGGAAGATGCACTACAAAGCGACACTGAAGAAGTACTGGCGCAGCAGCAGATGCCACTTAACACCGCGCTGATGTGGCTGATTATCGGCTTAGTCTTGCTGATTGTTAGCTCCCGAATACTGGTTTGGGGCGCTGTCGCCATTGCCCAATCCATGGGCATCAGCGATTTGGTGATCGGACTTACCATTGTCGCCTTAGGTACTTCATTGCCAGAGCTGGCGGCCTCGGTGATTGCTGCGCGTAAAGGCGAGCACGATATCGCCATCGGCAATATCGTCGGCTCCAACCTGTTCAATATCTCCGCCGTCATCGGTATTGCCGGGGTGATTACACCCATGGCCTCGATGCCCGCCAGCGTTTTGTCGCGCGACTGGTTGGTGATGCTGGGCATGACCTTGGCGCTGTTCGTGATGGCCTACGGCTTTGGCAGGCAGGGGCGGATTAATCGCTTTGAAGGCACTGCGCTGCTACTCGCCTATGCGTCCTACAACCTCTGGTTGGTCATGTCAGTTACCACAAGCTGAAAGCCGTGACGGTTTGATCGACGTTAAGACTCAAATCAGTTGATGACTATTCACACAGTCGCCTCGCCTAAAATGTGATAGCTTAGCCTCACTATTTACCTTGAAGGCAGTACCGTGGCGCTTAAACCCACCATCTACAAGTTCCGAATCCACCTGTCGGATCTGAATATCGATCACTACGACAGCTTGAGTCTGACCATTGCTCAGCACCCGTCTGAGAACCCAGAGCGCATGTTGACCCGGGTGTTAGCCGCCTGTTTGTTGGCGCAAAAGCAGCCGGAGATGACCAAAGGCCTGAGTGAGATTGACGAGCCCGATCTGTGGGTACGCACCCTCGATCAGCAGATTACGTTGTGGGTAGAGGTGGGCGAGCCGACCTTTGACCGCCTCAAAAAAGCCTGCCGCAGCGCCAAGCAAGTGGACGTATTCAGCTTCAACAGCAAATCGGACACTTGGTTTGGCCAATCCCAAGGCAAATTCAGTCAATTGCCGGTCAAGATCACCCAGTTTAATGCCCGCGATATCGAGGCCTTTAGCGCGCTGCTGACGCGTACCATGGACCTGTCGGTGACGATTACTGGCGAGACGGCCTTTATCAACACCGAGAGCGGTGATTGCGAGGTGCACTGGCAAGTCTTACAAGATACCCAAGGACAAGCATGAATAACGTCTCCATCCTGGCGATGCATGGCATCGTGTTCCTCGCACTGCTCGCCTTTAAAACCTTGGTGCAACGCCCTGCGATTGCAGAAAAGTTTAACCGTTTCGCACTCGGTGATCGGATGGTGAATCTGCTGCGCATCGGTTTTTGGATGGTGGCGTTTGCCTATATGATCATCAGCCACACAGCCTATCAGCAAGCGCACTGGGCTATTGAAGGGCTGTCGATGGCGGTGATTATTTTCTCCGCCTTGGTGGTATTTGAGCTGATTAAACAGCTCGGTTGGCTGATTATTGTTCCACTAAGCCTGCTGGCGGTTAGCTGCTGGCCAAGCCCTGGCGCGGGGCTGGGTTAGGCCCTTCCCTGGCGAATCGCTCTAGAGGTCTAAAAACTGATCGAGCGACGCGGCTTTTTACCTTTGACGCCGCTATCGGCCGCGGACTCTGACACGTTTTTAGGCGCGCTTTTTCCAGTGCTTTTTTCAGAAGCGCTCTGCTTAGGCGCCTTACCCTTAGCTTTGTTTGGCTGCGCCGCTTTACGCACTGGCACCTCGGTGATCGGCTGGTCGCACACCACCAAGAAAAACTCGCCGTTAAACTCAATCACATCGCCGTCGTACATCTTGCGACGTTTGCGGGTTTCCAGCTCACCATTAACCGCCACATAGCCCTCGCTAATCAGCTGCTTGGCTTCGCCGCCACCGCCCACTAAATTGGCAATTTTAAGGGTCTTATACAGCTCGACCGGCTGGGCGGTAACAAATAGCTCTTCGGCTTCGACCAGGAACTCCTGCTCATCATCTGAATGTTCGGTCATAGCGACTCCCCTGAGGCTGTATTTAAAGGCGCGCCGATTATGGTTGCTTACGCAGACAAGGTCAATGAGCCCTAATACCAATCCACATAAGTAACTGCTCATTCTTGCTAGTTAAAGTCATTGATGACAGCGTCAACGCTTTTGTAATTAGCCCACTAGTCACGGCAAGCGCTTCCTCGTCCTCAATGATTTTCCCTGCGCAATCTCTGATCACTTACTTATCCGGATTGGTATTAACAAACGGTCTATACTCTCTGGGTTTTATGTAACAAGGAGTTATCTCATGGATTGGGTTGAATGGTTTGGCTATCTGGCATCGGTCATCGTTGCGGTCTCGCTAACCATGCGTTCGATAGTTAGACTGCGTTGGTGGAATCTTCTCGGGGCCGCCTGCTTTAGCCTGTATGGCTTTATCATTGCCGCCCTGCCGGTGGCCTTTTTGAACCTGTTTATCGTGTTTGCCAACCTCTACTACTTGCGGGCGATATACAGCGCCAAAGACCAGTTTCAACTGGTTGAAGCCCAACCCGACAGCCCGATGGTTAAACACTGGCTACAGCAATATCACAGCGACATTGTCAGCTACTTCCCGCACTTTCAAACCGAACAACCCAGCGAGCGACTATGTTGGGTGCTAATGCGCAATCAAGACGCCGTGGGGGTGCTCATTGCCGAGCAGCAATCGCAACAGCTACAGATCCACCTCGACTATGTATTTCCTGCCTACCGCGACTTTAAGACCGGCGCCTTTCTGTATCAGGAGTCCGGCCTGTTCCGCTCGCTCGGCGTCAGTGAGTTGTTGGCCAAGGGCGAGGTCAAAAGTCACCAGCAGTATCTGGAAAAGATGGGCTTTACCGCCCTGCCCAATCAGCTCTACTCCATGCAGCTACCTGGTTAGCCCTGCAACGCTCTAAGCGCCCTTAATGCGCTCAGTTAAGGGCGGATCCCCAGCCACTCCTGCAGCAGCAAGCCCATGTAGAACTGGTGATTCACCACGCTCCCGTGGCGGTATAGCACCGAGTCGCTGGTAAGCAGATACTCGATAAGACGACCGTTTTCCTCGACGATGATCTGGCAATCCGGGCGCACTCTCACCGGCCGCCCGCGCGGCCAAAAACGCGACAACCACTCACCGAGATTGCGGCGAAGCCAGCCACCTTCCACCCGTCTTAACTCATCTTCGACCAAGGCCTGTTGATAGCTGTCGAGCAGCAGCTCGTTTTGCGTGGCGTACTCGACAATGCGGATACTGTTAGCCATTACCAACTCCCATTCTTAAAGTTCGCCCAGCAGGCATTGCCAGTGGCACTGCTGCCACCAGGATAGCGCTGCCACACTGTGCGCGAGACCGGTGGCCAAGCGAGAGCAAAGTTGTATTCGTTAAAGCTGTCGACGATCTTCTCGTTACCCTCGCCATGGCTGCCGCTGAGATAGCCCTTGCTGCCATACACCCTGATTTTGTGGGCAAAGTTCTGCGCATCGAAGGGCATGGCCTTGGCCAGCTGCTGGGCAATCGGGCCGACTCGGGCGGGATCTTGAATGCGGGTGGTGCGCGGCAGCCCAGTGTTACAACCGGAGAGGTAGATCTCCGCCTCATCGCACCAGTTCAGTGTTTTAAGCTGAGCCGCCCAATTAGTTACATCCAAGCGCGACATATCGTTGATGGAGATGGGGTTACCATGGGCGACGATCTCCAACACCTTGAGGCAGGGGTTCCCGGGGTTTATCGTCAGAAGCTGATTGACCTTGGTGATAAGGTCAGCGAGGTTGTCATAGCCGAGGATGATCTCCCAGGTGTTAGGAAGGTTGCGCACGATACGGGTCTCCTCCGCATCATAATCCGCCTGAGAGTCCCAACCTCCGGTAAACGGGGCAACGACTTTTAGTTCTGAACTCATGGTCGCTCCTATGCGAGCCTGTGTTTAAACAACCAGCAGTGGCTAAGTAGCTAACTATAGGAGCTATACCCGAATCACCCCAAGATGCTTGCTCAGCGAGGTTTTCCAAGCCTTAGAGAAGGCACTTTTTCGCACGCTTAGAGGTTTAAATCAAGGAACAGCAACGCTGCTTGAGGGCTTGGAAAACTCGCCCATTGGGAGGAACTCAATGTTCATAGTTCGTCGTTGAAAGCACTTGAAAGGGGATGCCATTCCTGCGTACTTTCGCCTCGCCCTATGAACATTGAGCTCCTCTGAATCCTGCATCTTGAGGTGATTCGGGTATAAGAACGAGTTTAAAACTAAGTAGACCAGTTAGGTCTGACCCATTTTCTTAGATTGGCTTGGTTTATCTGAGCAGCGCAGGCACCTCCAACAGGCTGCTTACTATGGCCATAGCATTGGCGCGCACATCGTCATCGGGCTTAAGTAAATCCGGCACCATCACCGCTTGGCACCCCGCCGCGATGCCCGCGCGCATGCCGTTGTTGGAATCTTCCAACACCATACACTGTGCCGGCGTCACGCCCAGCCGCTCGGTGGCCAGCAAGTAGCAATCCGGCGCTGGCTTGCCATTGGCGATATCTTCTGCACTGATCACCACCTCGAACTTCTCCAGCCAAGGGCTATCGGCAAAATGGTGGCGTACTTGCGGCAAGCTCGATGAGGTCACCAACGCCAGTCGATAATTCTGGGCAATCAACTGCTGGAACAGCGCCTCAAAACCGGGTTTGTAGTCTACGGGTTTATTGGACAGCGCGGTGAGTTGTTGGTCTCGCTCACGGCGAAAGCGCGGCAGATCGAAGCGGCTGCCAAAGTGGCTAAGCAGCATTTGTTCACACTGCGCGTCTTGCACGCCGATAAAGCCTTGGTAAAACGCATCATCCAAGGTAAAGCCCTGCTCGCTGGCCGCCGCCTGCCAACACAGCTTGTAGCGGCCTTCGGTATCGAAAATCAGGCCATCCATATCAAAAAGTACCGTGGAAATAGGCATAGCAGTGTCACCTTTGTTGATCGTTGGAACGGAGTCAGTCTATCGATTCGGTTTGCCCCCCGCAATAAGACGGAGGCGCGCTTCAACCTTAGAATAAGCTACCTTGTTCATAGAAAAGGCATCTTGCACTTGGTAAGGCAAATGCGCATGTGTTTTACTTAAATCAAACAGTTACATGGTTGTTGTATCCAAGGGATAAGCGCTGTCTTCCGTGTTTAATTTTTCACTGCGTGCCGAGTGCTTGGTCAAGATAACGCCAGCCTTCACTCCGCCCGGCGGGAGCATAGACCTATCAATATGACGACACAGAACCCCAAAGCCCAGCTGCAACAGTTCGGGCGCTTTCTGACCAATATGGTGCTCCCCAACATCAGCGCCTTTATTGCCTGGGGCTTTATCGCAGCACTGTTTATCCCCACCGGCTGGTATCCCAACCCGCAGTTAGCCTCTTTGGTAGAGCCGATGAGCAGTTACCTGCTACCGCTGCTGGTGGGCTTCACTGGCGGGCGCTTGATCGCCGGTGAACGTGGCTCGGTGGTCGGAGCCGTGGCCACCATGGGCTTGATCGTTGGCAGCGAACTGCCGATGTTCTTTGGCGCCATGATTGCCGGCCCCCTTGGCGGCTATGCGATTAAGTGGGTGGATAGCCTCTACCAAGGCAAGGTCAATCCCGGCTTCGAGATGTTAGTGGATAACTTTTCCGCCGGCTTGGTGGGGATGCTACTGGCGCTGTTTGCCTTTACCGTTATCGGACCTATCGTTGAGGCCACCACCTTGCTGTTAAGCTCCGGCATCGACGTATTGCTGCACTTCGACCTACTGCCACTCACCTCGCTGTTGGTGGAACCGGCTAAGGTGATGTTCCTCAATAATGCGGTTAACCATGGCATATTCTCACCGCTGGGGGTACATGACTCGCTAGAGAACGGCAAGTCGCTGTTCTTCCTTATCGAAGCCAATCCCGGCCCCGGTCTGGGTGTGCTACTGGCCTATTTTGTGTTTGGCCGTGGCCGCGCTAAGCGCTCAGCCCCCGGCGCCATCATCATTCATTTATTAGGCGGAATTCAGGAAATCTACTTCCCTTACGTGCTGATGAACCCCAAACTACTGATAGCCGTTATCTTTGGTGGAGCCTCGGGCGTGGCTACTTTGTCTTTGTTTGACGCAGGTCTGGTATCGACCGCCTCACCGGGGAGTATATTTGCTATCTTCGCGATGACACCGCGCGACAGTTTCCTTGGGGTGCTGCTTGCAGTCTTGATCTCCTGCGGGGTTTCGTTCATCATCGCCAGCTTTTTCGTCCACCGAAATACCGTGGTCGAACGTCGTATCAGGAGTCAACAGCAGTGACCGGCACCAACAGCCGCCAACAATCCGCCTCAGTCATCGACTTAATCGCCAATCTGCCCACGCTCAGAGGCTGTTTAGTCTCGGCCATCGGGCATCTTGAAGAGTTGCTGCACGAAGCGCTCAACCAGATGTTTCAAGGCAATGACGATGCCACCCGCTATGTGACTGCGCCCTTGCTGGAGCAGCAGGGCCCGCTTGCCGATATGACAGTAAAAGCGCGCCTGCTGGTCGCACTGGGACGTATTGAGTCGGATGTGTTCGAAGACATGGAGAAGCTGGCCAAGCTGCGCGATCTGACCGTCTACTCCCCTGAAGAGCTGACCTTTAGCTCACCGAGTGTGCTGGACGCGCTAGGCCAATTGAGCCACTTCGACAAGAGCCTGCTGCCCTTATTCGAGCAGCGACTGGCTCAAGCGCCGGACGATGCCTCGTTGCGCGACCAATACCTTGAAACCGTCAACAAGAGCATCCGCTCGGCGCTGGCGCTCACCATCGCCACCCTCTCGCAGAAGATTAGCGACGATTAAGGGCTGATCTGCCCGATCAGCCCTTTGCGTCACTGCGCTGTTTCTACGGACACGCAACCGCTGCTAGCACTGGCATACGGCCCGGACTCAACTGACGCACCTCCTCGGCGGTGGCCAGCGACAAGGCGGTGCTCGCCAGCGTTTTACACTGGGTCATATCCAGCTCTCTGATCTGTGCCTTCACCTCCGGCAGCGCCGGTACGCTGGTCGACAGCTCATCGACCCCTAAGCCCAGTAACAGCGGTACCGCTTGTACATCGGTGGCGATACCGCCGCACACTCCCACCCACTTACCGTGTTTGTGAGCGCCTTTGACCGTCATATCGATAAGTCGCTACACCGCCGGGTGAATGCCATCGAGTTGCGCCGCCAACTTGGGATGGCCCCGGTCGACTGCCAGACAATACTGGGTCAGGTCGTTTGAGCCAATCGAGAAGAAGTCGACTTCCTTGGCGAACACATCGGCCATCACCGCCGTGGACGGGACTTCAACCATAATGCCAATTTCGTAATTACTCACCTCAAGGCTGTTGGCCTCTTCGACCACCAAGGCCTTGGCTGCGCGTAGCTCCTCGATGGTGCCGACCATCGGGAACATAATCCGCACTAGACTCTTGGCCTCTTTGGCAGCGCGCAGGATCCCGCGTACCTGAGTACGCAGGATGGCTGGGCGACGGATACCGATACGGATGCCTCGCTCGCCCAAGAAGGGGTTCTCTTCTTCCGGCATTGGCAGAAAGCTGAGTGGCTTATCGCCGCCCACATCCAAGGTGCGGATGATGATTGGCCGCCCATCCAACTGCTCGATAATCGTTTTGTAGGCGTGATACTGCTCGTCTTCATCCGGCGCGCTGGCGCGGTTTAAGAACATAAACTCGCTGCGCAGCAATCCCACACCTTCGCCGCCAAGCTCAACACTGGCACTTGCATCATCGGCATTGGCGATGTTTGCCACCACCTCTAGCTGTTGCCCATCAACGGTTACCGCCGCCAGATGCGCCGAGGCCTTATCTTGGCGAGCCAACTTGGCATCGTCGGCTTGCTGCTGACGGATCGCCCCAAGCTGCTCATCACTGAGGTTAATCTTCAGTTGGCCTTGGTAGCCATCGAGCACCACGTTGGTCTGATCCGCCAAGGCCATTGCCGCGTCATCTACCGCAGCAATGGCCGGTAGGTTCATGCTGCGCGCCAGAATCGCAGAGTGGCTGGATGCGCCCCCTTCGGTAGTAGCAAAGCCAATCACCTTGCTGGTATCTAGCTTGGCGGTAACCGATGGGGTGAGATCGCGGGCAAGCAAGATGGTGTTTTCCTGTAGCTGCAAGCTCGGCTCGGCTTGGCCCAAAATCAAACGCAGCACACGTTTGCCAATGTCTTCCAAGTCGCTAACGCGCCCGGCCAACAAGGCGTTGTTCAGGCTAGCCAAAGTTTGGCTTTGGTTATCAATGGCTTGCTGCCAAGCGTAGGCCGCCGACTTGCCTTGAATGATGCCGGCTTTGGCATGCTCCACCAGATCCGGGTCGCTCAACAGCTCTTGGTGGGCACTGAAGATCTCTGCCTGCTGCTCATTACCTTGGGCAATCACCTCATCGCGCAACTGCTGTAACTGGCTTGCCGCCTGCTCCAGCGCTTGGGTGAATGTCGCCAGTGCTTCACCGCTGTTCTCGCTTAGCTCTGGGTACTCAAACCGCTCTTCTTGCAGACGCAGTAGTTGGCCCACCGCTAAACCCGGTGACGCGGCGACGCCTTGCAGCACATTGGGATCGTGGCTGACCTTGCCGATCAGAGGCGCTTCTTCCAGCCAAACTGGGGCGGCTTCGGTTTTCGCAACCGGGCTCGACTCATCGCCCAGTCCTTTACGAATTGCTTGCTCTAGCTGCATCAGTGCCTGCTTGGCATCGCTGCCTTTGGCTTGCACCGTTAGCTTGTCGCCCCACACGGTGTTCAGCCCGAGCAGCGCCGTTACTGAGCGCGCGTTGGCTGTGCGGCCGTTGGTTTCAATCTGGGTATCGGCGCTAAACTGCTTGGCCAGCGCTACCAAATTAGCACTGGGACGAGCGTGCAGGCCCTCGGCCAATAGCAGCTCGATGGGCGCACTGCTTTGCCACGGCTCCTCCGCTTGGTGGACCGGCGCATTGGCGGCTTGACCTTCTAACAGCAGCTGCAGGCACTTATCGCCGCCACTGACTGCGCCCTTCGAGGGAATAAAGTGCAGCACATTCTCACTGTTGGTAATCACCATTACCGTGGCAAGGCTGGCGACATGCGATTGCAGCGCCTGACGGTCGAAGCGGATCAAGGGGTCTCCTTGGCTCACCCGCTGGCCCTGCTCTATCAGGCATTCAAAGCCTTGGCCACGCTGCAGTACCGTATCGATGCCGATGTGCAGCAGCAGCTTGATGCCCGTATCGGTTTGCAACGTTAGGGCGTGCTTGGCTGGGTGGACTTTAACGATAAGGCCATCGCAAGGGGCAGCCAGGGTGTCGCTCTCCGGCTCAATGGCAATACCATCGCCAAGGATTTTGTTGGCAAAGATGGGATCAGAAACCTGGTCCAGCTCAACCAGAGTGCCCGCTAAAGGAGCAACCAGGGTTTGTAGATTTTTGGGGCTCGATGGATGATTCATGGTGTTACTCCTTCGCTCTCTTGGCACCGGTTTTAACCAAACGGCTGAGTAGCAAACCGTCGTCGGTTTGCTTCGAGGTTGGATGCTCTTTCGCCAGTCCCGCAGCCGCTCTGCTGCCATCGTCCTGGCCGACTCCCACCTCGGTTAACAGCGAATCAATGGCTATCTCGAGTGCCGAATAAATACTTTTGTTTAAGGTGTGTCGGTACTCGTCTCGTAGCGCGTAATCCTGCGGCAAGTTATCGAGACGAACGTAAAAATGTCTAAGTAAGCTGCTGTCAAAGCCGCTCAGCTTGGCCAACTTTGGTAACAGCTCTGCGATGTAATGTTCTGGTGCGACTGGCTGTATGTGTGCTGAAGGCTCTCGGTAACTGGCCTCAACAATGGCCTGCAAAGTGATGATGTCGGCAAAGTGCTGCGGTGACAGGTAGCCCAAGGCCACCAGTAAGCGCGCCTTCACTAAGGGCTCCACCAAGGGGCCGCGCTGGGAAAACAGCGGCGCCGTGACGTAGCGAGTCGCATCGTCTTCACCACTGAGCACCTGACTCAATAGCTGCTCCAATCGCTCACCGAGCCGACCAATACTGCTATTCAGCAAGACGCTCAGTGGCGAGAGTGGCTTTGAGTCGGGCGTCGTCATCAGCGTGGCCTCGCGCCTTAAGCGGTCTTAAAGCGCTTGTAGTTGCGCACGATAGCTTCAACCATGGTGCTCACCGGCGACAAACCCGTGATGTCGGAGGCAGTCTCTTCAATACCGCGCTCCTCAATCATGTGTTGAAGCTCGTTGGCCTGTTCATCGTCTTGATTGCGATACAAAAAGGCCGCCGCAATCCCCTTGAGCAGGTTCTGGTTGCCCAGACCCAGCTCGATGGTGCCGCGCAGTGGCTTCATCAAACGGTCCTCACTGCCGAGCTTTCGCAAGGGCTGGCGCCCTACCCGCAATAGTTCATCGGTCAAGTAAGGGTTGCGAAAACGCTCGATGATTTTGTCCATGTAGGCTTGGTGAGCTTCGCGTTCAAAACCAAAGGTTCTGACCAGTACCTCGCCGCTCTCTTGCATGGTGCTGCGCACCGAGGCTTCGATCTCAGGATCGTTGATCGCATCTGCGATGGTTTTGTAGCCCTTGAGCATGCCCAAATACGCGGTTACCGCGTGGCCGGTGTTGAGGGTGAACAGCTTGCGCTGGACGAAGGCCATCAGGTTGTCAGTCAGTTGCATGCCCACAATCTCTGGCGGGGTGCCACAAAACTGGGTCTGATCGACAATCCACTCGCTGAAGCTTTCAACGGTCACCCGCAGCGGATCGCCCTGATTGTCCACGGTCGGTGGCACGATGCGATCAACCGCCGAATCGGCAAACCCTACGTGATCTTCCAGCCAGTCCTGCTGTGCAGGCTCAAGCAGGCCCATTACCAGCGCCTTCAAATGGCTGCTGGCACAAACCATGTTTTCGCAGGCAATGATGTTGAGCGGCTCGCTCGCGCCCTGAGCCTGGCGGGCGATGATCCCGTCTGCCAGCAACTTAGCCAGCTTGGGCAGCACCTGAGGGCCAACCGCTGTAGTCACCAGGTCAACCTGGGTGAGCAAGGGGGTAATATCTTCCTGCAGGGTATTGATGGCCGACACCCCAGTGACCCGCTCGGTAACGCACTGCTCACCGACAATGTCTACATGGTACTGCTGGTTGTCTTTGAGGGCCGATACCAGCGTATCATCCACATCGGCGAAGGTGACTTGAAGCCCCGCATCCGCCAGTAGTTTTCCTATAAATCCGCGCCCGATGTTACCTGCGCCAAAGTGAATCGCCTTATTCATGGCAAAGCTCCGCTAGGCCGGTAGCCCAGGGCTACCAGCTAGTTAGTGAATTGAAAGGGGTTAGAGAGTTAAATTAGTGGCTTACGCCATGGACACCGAAGATTGCCCAGAGAGCACTTTGTAGATAAGGGCGTTGCTGTCGGTTGAGCCCAGCAGCTCCATCAGTTCGCCATTGGCAATCTGGTCGGCCAGGCTGGAGAGTAGCGCCATGTGCTCATTACCTTTAGCCGCAATGCCAATCAGCAGTTTGGCTTTCTCGCCATTGCTGCCAAAGGCAATCCCTTCAGGGAACTGGCATACCACCAGACCGGTTTTGCGCACCTGACCTTTTGCATCAGAGGTGCCATGAGGGATGGCGACGCCGTTTTCCATATAGGTGGAGACTTGTGACTCGCGGTCAACCATGGCTTCAACATAGCCCTCGTCGACAAAACCCGCGTCGTGCAGCTTGCGCCCTACCAGACGGATAGCATCGTCGCGATTGGTGCTTGGCAGGTTCAATGAGATGTTGCTAAGGCTCAGTACCTCGCCTTCTTGCGGCTCCACATTCGCCTGAGAGCTAGCTTGCGTGTGGGCTTGCGCTTGTGGGGCCGCCGCTTGGCTAAGCTTGTCTACCAACTGCTGATAGAAGGCCTGATCCATAAAGTTAGTGAGTGACAGATGCTGGGCACTCGGGCAGCTCTGTACCGCACGGTCGGTCAGGTCTTTGTGGGTGACAACGATATCGATATCGGCGGTCAGGTCATTGATGGCCAGGTTGCTTACGTCGATGTCCAAGCCGGCAGCTTCAACTTTCTTACGCAGAACCGAAGCGCCCATGGCACTTGAGCCCATACCCGCATCACAGGCCACCACAATCTTACGGATGTTTTGGGTGTTAACTGAGGCAATGCTCGCCACTGCCACGGCAGGTTTGGCATCGTTTTTCATCGACTTCATCTGCGCGGTGGCCGCTTCCAGGTCACCTGAACCTTGCTCGTCGCTGGCAGCGCGTTTAACAAAGAATGATGCCACCAAGAACGATACACAGGCCGATGCTGCAACCGATAGCAATACCCCAATCAGCGACGCTTTTGGTGTCATCAGCAACACCGCAAAGATACTACCCGGTGATGCTGGCGATACCAGACCAGCATTAAACAGGCTGAGCACCGCCACGTTCGTCATACCACCGGCAATCACTGCCAGCAGCAGGCGTGGGTTCATCAGCACGTACGGGAAGTAGATTTCGTGGATACCGCCAAAGAAGTGAATGATCACCGCACCTGCAGAAGACTGTTTGGCATCGCCGCGACCAAACATCAGGTAGGCCAGCAGTACACCTAAACCAGGACCGGGATTGGCTTCAATCAAGAAGAAGATCGATTGACCTACCTCTGACGACTCCTGAATACCCAGTGGAGAGAACACGCCGTGGTTGATCGCATTGTTCAGGAACAGGATCTTCGCGGGCTCAACCAGTACCGAGGTCAGCGGTAGCAGACCGTTTTGCACCAAGATGTCGACGCCAGATTCCAGCATCGCTGCGATGCCGGTGGCGAACGGGCCAATCAGCTTGAATGCCAGCAGTGCCAAGATCATACCGACAATGCCCGCAGAGAAGTTGTTTACCAACATCTCAAAGCCGCTTTTGACACGGCCGTGGAAGTAGGCATCAACATGTTTGATTACGTAGCCACCTAGGGGACCAGCCATCATTGCGCCCATAAACATCGGGATATCGCTGCCGACAATCACCCCCATCGTGGTGATTGCACCGACCACACCGCCGCGTTCACCGGCCATCAATTTACCGCCGGTATAACCAATCAGCAGGGGAAGTAGGTAAGTAATCATTGGGCCCACCAGTGCGGCCAACGATTCATTCGGCAGCCAGCCAGTGGGAATAAATAGCGCGGTGATAAAACCCCAGGCGATAAAGGCGCCAATGTTGGGCATTACCATGTTACTTAAAAAGCGTCCAAAGCTTTGGATGCGTATTTTTGCATTAGAGCTAAGCATAATGTTTGTACCAGTAGTTGTGATGTTCCTTCAGCCAGCAACCCAAGGCTTTAACAGCGCCGGCAACCTTCGAAGCGAAGTATCGGTGACTAAGTACAAATTTTATGTGACGCATATCACTCGTAATTTTTACACGGAAAAAACCGGAAGTGATCACCATCACACCCAGACTGCCAATTTAGCGAATTTCGTGACGCGTGATATTTTTTTGACTTCCTGACTTAATTACAAAGGTGATCCATATCACACGGAGTGGCATGCTTATTTTCGAGCCACATATGTGACGCGTGTCACTTTATATTTTGTACAAGCCAATTTATCGAGGTGATGTTGATCACATTGATAGTAATAGCCTTATAATTTTCAAACGTACATAGTGATTTATGTCACATTAAATGGCGGATAAAAAAAGAGGTTGGGAGAGGAAAATTGTTGAGCTCAGGCGCATATTTCGACCATAAACAAGGTCGATTTACCCTTCGTATATCGCCACGCTAGTTACGTATTGATCTGTTTATACCCGACCAATCTCAAGATGAATGTTCAGCGAGAGCTTACTGGAAGTTTTCACTTATCTTTGCGCGCAATAATAAACACACTGCTATTTTTGGTGCCATGATGCCACTGTGTTTCAATAGCAAACCCATGGTTAATTAACTCGCCCGCCAACTGCCGTTCGGTCACTATACCTGAGCAACCTCAAGATGCTTGTTCAGCGAGATTTTACAGGCCCTCAGGTAAGGCACTGTTCCGCCGATCTAGTGGTCTAAATCAAGGAACAGTAACGCAGCATGAGGGCCTGTAAAACTCGTCCTATGGACATTGAGTTCCTCTGAATCCTGCATCTTGAGGTTGTTCGGGTATATACACATCAGGCATTAGGTTTAGCAACTTACCAAGTGGCGTGAGCCAGGTGATATAGCGCAGCATCGAGCTACCCAAGCATGCGGTGCTGCTAACAAACACACCGCCGGGCTCAAGTATTCTTGCCACCTTGGAGAGGGTCGCATCTCGATTGGGCAACAAGTGAAGAATGCTCAGCCCCAACACCATATCCATACTTTCGCTCTCGACGTTAAACTGCTCTAGTGTGCCCTGATGGAAGGTAATGTTGCTGACACCCGCTTGCTGGGCCTTATCGCGTGCAATATCTAGCATGTTGTTGGAGAGGTCGACGGCATCGATATGCGCCACATGCGGAGCATGATGTATCGCCGTGGTACCTGTACCACAGCCAAACTCCAGCACACGCATGTGCGAAGACATGCATTGCTGGGTCTGCTTGAGCTTTTTCTGATAGGCGGCTTCATCGCTGACTGGCGAGCGTGAATATTTCTCCGCCACCTTGTCCCAAAACTGTTCAGGCTTGCCCATGGTGATATGCTTATCCGCTTGTTGGCATGCTGGAGCTGATACGGCTGCTAGTGAGTACAACCTGAGCATATTACAACACGATGATGCGCAGCCATTGCATAGCAATCAAAAAGGCAGCGCGGGTTGCGCTGCCTGATTGACGACATAGAGACTCACCTACTCCACTGTCACCGCCTTGGCTAGGTTTCGTGGCTGATCCACATCGGTGCCTTTGATCAAGGCCACGTGATAGGAAAGTAGCTGTAGCGGTACGGTGTATAAGATTGGCGCGACCAACTGAGCACAGTGTGGTACCTCCAGCACGCGCATGGTGTCGTCGCTGCTAAATCCAGCCTGCTGATCGGCGAACACGTACATAATGCCTCCGCGCGCTCTCACCTCTTCCACATTAGAGTGCAGTTTCTCGAGCAGCTCATTGTTCGGCGCAACAACAATCACCGGCATTTGCGCGTCAATCAGCGCCAATGGACCATGTTTAAGCTCACCAGCCGCGTAGGCCTCCGCGTGAATGTAGGAGATCTCTTTAAGCTTCAGTGCACCTTCCATCGCAATCGGGTATTGATCGCCACGTCCCAAGAACAGTGCGTGGTGCTTGTCGGCAAACTCCGCCGCCAATTGCTCGATGCTCTCGGAAGATTCAAGCATCTGCTCAATCTTCGCTGGCAGTGCTTTAAGCTCGGCCACGGTTTGCAGCTCCAGCTTTGGGTCCAGACGCTGCTGCGACTTGGCAATGCCCATGGTCAACAGCAATAAAGCCACCAGCTGAGTGGTAAATGCCTTCGACGATGCCACGCCAATTTCCACACCCGCTTTGGTCATAAAGGCCAGATCAGATTCGCGCACCAGCGATGAGCCCGGTACGTTACAGATGGCCAAGCTCGACATATAGCCCAGCTCCTTGGCCATTCTCAGTGCCGCTAGCGTATCGGCGGTCTCACCAGATTGAGATAAGGTGACGAACAGCGAGTTAGGACGAACCACCGATTTGCGATAACGAAACTCAGAGGCAATCTCAACATTACAGGTCACGCCTGCCACCTCTTCCAGCCAGTAGCGTGCCACCATGCCTGAGTTGTAGCTGGTGCCACAGGCAACAATCTGTACGTGCTCAACCTTGGCCAGTAACTCCTCGCCTTTGGTGCCAAAGGCATTGATCGCTACACCGCTGTCGCTCACTCGCTCTGCCAGAGTCTGCTGCAGCGCCTTGGGCTGCTCGAAGATCTCTTTTTGCATAAAGTGCTGGTATCCGCCCTTGCCGCCCGCGTCGTGCTCTACGGTAGATTCAATAACTTCTCGCTCAACCGGCGCACCGTTAACATCAAATACGGTGACGCCCGCACGGGTGATCTGGGCGACATCGCCCTCTTCCAGGTAGCTGAAACGACGCGTCACAGGCAGCAGGGCCAATTGGTCGGAAGCCAGGAAGGTTTCGCCAAAGCCGTGGCCAATCACCAGTGGACTGCCTGAGCGAGCAACGATCAGTTGATCGGGCTGCTGTTTGTCCATCACCACAGTGCCATAGGCGCCATCTAGCTGGGCTACCGCGCGTTGCACCGCGATTAGCAGCGAATCGGCGCTTTTCAGCTCATGATGCACCAAATGCACAATCACTTCGGTGTCGGTTTGTGAGCTAAAGCTATAGCCAAGCCCCTGCAGCTTCTCGCGCAGTGGACCATGATTTTCGATGATGCCGTTGTGAACGACCGCAATGGTTTCGTTTGAAATGTGTGGATGGGCGTTTGCTTCGCTCGGCTCGCCATGGGTGGCCCAGCGGGTATGTGCAATACCGATGCGCCCTTCAACGCCGGACTCTTTCACTGCTTCGGCAAGCTCGTTTACCTTACCCAGGCGACGAACCCGGCTCAGCTCACCTTGGTGATCCAACAGCGCAACGCCGGCAGAATCGTATCCGCGGTACTCAAGGCGACGCAGTCCCTCGACCAGAATTTCACTCACATCACGTTGTGCTACTGCCCCAACAATGCCACACATATGCTTTTCCCCTTTAGATTCTAAGCAACGTTCGTCTTGTCTTGCTTTGCCGCTCTACTCGTTCCAGATGAGTGAAAGCCAAAGCCACAATCAATTTCGGTTTACGATTATATTCTTTCACTTCGAAAGTTCAATGTTTAAAATCGTTCTAAATTTCTATCCAATCAGTCTGCCACATCTGCAGCAACACACGAATAACTTACCAACCACTAACCTTTCGTTTCGAAAGCCATTGAGGTCATCCAATAAACTTAATGCCTTGTTAACTACCCGTGTCGCAAGTCAGCAACCATTTAATCCTAGCTGTAAGTGACCTGAGCCACGGCTTTAGCTTATAAAATAGGCATTTATTAATAGTTAGGCATATCATTAAATCTAGGCAAGGAAGCAAGGTAGTAAGCCTCCCATGTGGGTCGGAGAGGCTTTGCCACTAGGGAAACACAAGCAAGTCATCGCGCTATCGATTTCTCGAAGGGATTCAGGGAGACCCAATGAAACTCTATCCAAAGTTTCTGATTGCACTAGCCATTACCGTGGGCTTAATGCTGCTCTCGGTGTTTTACATCATCTGGCAGGCCGATAAAGCACTCGTAGAAAGGCAAAAGGCCTCGTTCGCCAGAGAAAGTCGACTGCTCATTGACGAAGTCGACCGGATGCTATTCGAGCGTTTCCACAATGTACAAACCTTCTCCCTGTCACTGGGCGATATCGAACCGGGCAAACTGGCCTATATCTCCACCTCACCCGAAATGATCGCCAAGCTCAACAGCTTGGTGGTGAACTACCAGGCCTACCGGCGCATTGCCATCTTCGACACCGACGGCAGTTTGTTGGCTGCCAATAGCCGCAACGCCCAAGGAAGAACGCTGCAAGGGATCTTTATTCCCAAGCAATAAGTCGCAGCCTCGGCGTGGTTTCAACAGATTCTAAAAAACGAGGATGTTAAGCCCGGAGAAGTGGCCACCAGCCCGGTGGTCGCCGGTCCCTTCCGTTACATCTTGAGCCCCAACCCCGACCATTACGACCTCATTTTTGGCTCGCGGATCCTCGATACCGAAGGGAATATCGCGGGGGTTTGGGTAAACATTGTCGACCTTGCCAGTATAGAGAGCATCTTCGAGAGCCACTATGCCCTGCTCGCCGCCAAAGGTATGGAAGACACACATCTGGTGTTGATCGACAAAGACGGCAAGTTGCTTATCGATTTTGCGCCACTGCAGCAGGGCTCGTCTGAGTATCATCGCAGCTTCGATCGTATCGACGCAGTAAATCTCAAGTCACAGGGAATGGAAGCGGCGCGCCTTGCGGTATCCGGCTTGTCTGGCAATGTTGTGGAGGGGGCCACCAACCAAGAACTGGTGGTCGGTTTCGCCCGCAGCAAGGGGGCCCACGACTTCACCGGGCTGGGCTGGTCTTCACTTATTAACATGCCTAAATCCGCAGCCTTCCGGCAGTCTGAGCGGATCAAAACCTCAGCCATTAGCTTTGCCTTAGTGCTGGTTTCGTTGACCATGGCAGGCGGCGGACTGGTGTGTTGGCGGCTTAGCCGTTCGTTTATCAGTTTGTCAGATACCATGGATCAGCTGGCTTTGGGCAACTCGCAAGTAGAGCTGCCCAACATTCGCCGTAGCGATGAAATCGGCAATATGGCCCGCTCGCTGGGTAATCTACAGCAGGTACTAATAGAGAGGGACCGGCTACGCGAACAAAATGAGCAACAGCTGTTCTGGCTCGAGATCCAAAAACGCGCCACCGACAGCAGCTCTATTGGCATCTGGGTCTCTGATATTAGTAAGGCCGAGCACCCTATCGTCTACACCAACCGGGCTTTTGAAACCCTCTCTGGTTACGCCTCGGGAGAAATCATCGGCTGCAGTACCGAGCTACTTAATGGCCCCGGCACTGAGCCAGAAGCCTTAAGTGAGATCGACAATGCCATCGCAGCCGGCAACCCCGTGTCGGTGACGTTGACTCACTACAAAAAAGGCGCACAGCCCTTTACTAACAAGCTCCGTTTAGACCCTGTTTACAGCTCTGAGGGCGCGCTGACTCACTACATCGCCTTCCATGAAGATGTCACCGAAGCATTGGCGAAGGCCCAGCAAGATCGCCAGGCGCTGGAAACCGAGATAGAGCAGCGCACTAAAGAGGCGCGCAGCGCGGCTAACCGGCTGCAAGCGGTATGGGAAACCGCCCCCGATGGCATGGTCATCTTCTCCCCTGAGGGCCAGATCATGGATGTTAACCGCGCCTTTGAGAGACTGTTCGGCCTTAAACGCGATGAGCTATTTGGCAGCATCATCACTGCCTTGTTTACCTTGCGTTCCAGCCAAGGTATCGAGTCCATCGCCATCTAGGACATCGCCTACGAGTTTGCCGCCAGCGATGACTTCGACGGCCTGCATTTTCACAAGCGCCGTTTTCCGGTCGAATTGGCCATCGCCGAAGTGTATACCGAGGACCTACACGCCTATCTAGCCGTAGTCAAAGACCAGACCGAACATCAGCAACGCAAAGCCTCCGAACGCTTCTTACGCCACGCCTTAGAAGAGCGTGAGCTGATCTACCGCACCGCCTTTGGCCAAGCAGCAATGGGGATTGCCCGAATATCGCTGGAAGGCCAGTTTATCGAAGTGAACATGAAGCTCTGCCAACTATTTGGTTACCCAGAAAAAGCCTTCCTTCGACTGAACTATGCCGATATCTCGCTGGATAAAGACAACGCCGCCCAACAGTTGTGGCAACGCTTGAAAGAGGGGCAGATCGACAACTTCAGCGACGATCTGGAGTTTGTCACCCGCCGTGGTGAGACCTTCTGGGCCAATTTGGCAGTATCACTGGTATCAACCGATACCGGGGAGGCCAAGTACTTTATCGCCATCTTTGAGGACATCACCAGCCGCAAAGCCTCCGAGCAAAAACTGCAGGATTCGAAACAACAAATCGATGAGCTGCTAAGAGGCATGCAGGTTGCCTCTGATGCCGGCGGCATATGTAACTGGTCGTTGGATTTGGTAACCGGCGAGGTCAAATGGGACGAAGGCAGTTTCGCACTGTTTGGCTACTCACCCGATGAGACCGCAAGTTACGAGCTGTGGAAACGCGCTGTACACCCAGACGACATGTCCAACGCCGAGCAATCGCTTTCCATGGCCATTCAAGATGGCAGCGATTACCACGCCGAATACCGCGCCTATTGCCAATCCACCGGAGAGCTTCGTTGGGTGAAATCGGCAGGTAGCGTGGTCACCAATGAAGACAATCAGGCAGTAGTCATCCACGGCATTAATCTCGACATAACCGAAGAGCGGGAGATCCAAGCTAAGCTGGCCCAAGAGTCTCAGGCCGCGCAGCAAGCCAACAAGGCTAAGTCCCAGTTTTTGGCAACCATGAGCCATGAGATCCGCACCCCGATGAACGGCATCATCGGCATGGTCGATCTACTCAAGGACACCTCCCTGAGCGATGACCAAACCCGGATGGTGCAAACGGTTAAAGACTCCTCTTATGCGCTACTGGATATCATCAACGACATTCTCGATTTCTCCAAAATTGAGTCCGGCCAGATGGAGCTAGAGATCTTGAATATCTCCATCCTATCCACCGTCGAGAAGATGATTGATACGGTATGGATCAACGCAAATCGCAAAAGCGTGAGACTGTGTGTACTTGCGCGCACCGAGATCCCCGACGAGCTGCAGCTTGACCCCGTCAGAGTCAGACAGGTGCTGCTCAATTTGGTGGGCAACGCCATCAAGTTTACCAGCGGTGAACAACAGCATGACCGTGTATCGATAATCCTTGCCTACGACAAAGTCCGCGGCATGCTCAACATGCAGATCGAAGACACAGGGATCGGCATGAACCAAGCCCAGATAGGCTCTCTCTTTAAGCCCTTCACTCAAGCAGATTCATCCACCACCCGGCAATATGGCGGCACTGGACTGGGTTTAAGTATCACCAAATCATTTGTTGATCTGATGGGTGGCTCGGTATCGGTAAGCAGCGAAGCGGGCAAAGGCAGCTGCTTTGCTGTGGAGATACCCAGCACGCCAGCCAGCGAGTTCGTCGATGTGTTCAGTAAGTATGATGTCTCACATTTCTCCATTGTACTGCTGGTAAAAGATCCGTTGCACTCGCGCGTTTGCCGGGACTTGGCAGAGCGCCTTGGGCCACGTGAGATACTCGACGATCTCCCTGAAGATAGCCTGGAAAACCTCAATCAAGTCGTTGTTATCACCGACAACGATGACGACAACATCTCCATGTTTGGCTGGCGAATGTTGCTGCTCAATGAAGACCCTCTCTCAGAACATGGCAGCGTGACCCCGACTTACTATGTGGTGGGCGCCCACCCGCTTAAGCCCAGCGATCTGATGTTTGGAGTTGCCGTGCTCTGTGGCCTGGACAGCGCTGAACTACATGCGCTCAGTAACGTGATTGACCTTGACCACATCCCCGCCCTGGCCGATCGCGAGCAAGCGGAACGTCAAGGCCGGGTTATTCTGTGCGCCGAGGATCAACCCACCAACCGCTTAGTGCTATCCAAGCAGCTCGACAAGCTGGGCTACTGCTATGACATGGCAGAAGATGGCTTGGAGGCGCTGGAGTTATGGACTCGCCATCAACACCGCGTCGTACTCACCGACTGCCATATGCCTAAGATGGATGGCTTTGAGTTAACCAAAGCGATTCGACAGATAGAAAAGCCTCAGAACCGACCTACCATCATTGCGATTACCGCCAACGCCTTAACCGGCGAATCGGAGAATTGCCGCAATGCGGGTATGGACGATTACCTGAGCAAGCCGGTCGATTTAAAAGCGCTGCAAAAATGCCTGAGCAATCACTTTAAGGATCTCAGGGAGTCTCTTGAGCCTGCACCCATCGTCGAAGAGCCTGATGGCATCACCGTCGAGGGCATCGATAACGAACATCTCTATCGAGTACTGGGCTGCGACGATGAAGAGCTCGCGAAATCCGTGCTGGCGATGTTCTGGACCAGCCTTGAGAGCGATCAACAGCGTCTAAATGAAGCTGTGGGTAGCGCTGATTTCAACAGCATTCGCTCGATCGCCCATGGCGCCAAAGGCGCAACAGCCTCCAGCGGCGCACTCGAGCTTAGCGAGTTGTTTAAACAAATTGAACATCAGTACCAAGACATTGATACCGTCAACAAGATCTTGGTCGACATTGATCTGCTTGCCAACAAGATTGGCGACAGCCTCAGACAAAGCCATATCGTCTGACTAATCAGGAGCGAATATGAATATCAGCACGTCACGCATTATCGTTGTTTTCGACTCTCACGAGATTATCGACATTATTCGTCAATTACTCACGCCCAGCAGCGCCCCTGTTGTTGAGCTTCCCACCACCCTTGGGGAAGAAGAGAGCAAGCCATTGCTGAACGAGTTTACCGGCCCTCAGTTGATCATCTATGCCTTTGCCGACCCCAAGTCCGCAATTACCGCCAAGCAGCAAATCGACGGCCTTCTCGACGATCCTCTGAGCTACTTCCGCAACATTCTTTTTTGCGACAAGGACCAACGGCAACTGGCCTACAAGGCCTGCTTTGAGAATCACTTCGACATCTATGACACCATCCGCCCGGTCTATGACGTTGGCCGTGTTCGGCTACTGATTAAACGTTCAATCGAATGGTTCAATCAACAAGTCGAACAAGCCAAACAAATTGAAGAGTTAGAAGCGCGCCTAGAGGAATTTGTCGATACCGAAGAGGAGGAGCAAACACCGCTGGAACAAGTGCTCGATGAAATCCCCCGTGCAGAGTGGGAAAAAGCGTTGGAGAGTGTGCTGTCCTCACTGGAGGTCACCGAGCTAAATGGCCTGCTGGAAAAACTGCCGCAGGAGACCCTGACCCAAGGGGTGATGGAGGTGAAAAACCCCGAGTCACAGATGCTAACCGACTTTAGCCAAGCCATCGACAAGATCCGCAAAGGCAAGGCCAATTGCAAGAGTACCGTCATCGTGGCTGAAGACCACCCTGTGATGCAAAACATCGTAGCGTCAATCTTGGAGCGGGAAGCCTACCACGTTGAACGGGCGGGTAACGGCGCAGAGGCGCTATTTAAAGCCAAAGTAATGCAACCTAAGCTGCTTATTCTGGATATCGATATGCCCACTTTAGACGGCTTTAACACCCTCAAAGCGCTAAGAGAGTGCCCCGCCACCCTCGACCTACCGGTTATCATGCTAACCAGTCATTCCGATAAAGATATCTTTCGCCAGTGTATTCAATCAGGCGCTCAGGACTACATCGTCAAGCCAACCAACGCCAGCACGCTAATCAAAAAAGTGGAGAAGCTGATAGCCAGCAAAGGGGGCAGCAACTTCCAGATATAGCCTGTGAGCGCCTATCGATTTCTACCTTGAACAAGCACGGCTTGAGCATGACTCGAGCCCAGTGGCTTTTGCCCCAGTTTCAACTGATAGGCTAAACTCTGTCACGCAACTCTGTTTTTAATTGTTTTCAATTCCCGAGAAAGGATCTCTCAATGAAGTTTGTCCCCGCAATACTGCTTGCCCTGCTCATATCTGGCTGTGAATCAACTTACTACAACGCAATGGAAAAAGTGGGCTACCACAAACGTGAAATCCTCGTTGATCGGGTGGCCGATGCGCAGTCCAGCCAGCAACAAGCCCAGCAGCAGTTCAGTTCAGCCCTTGAGGAGTTGCAGGTACTCACGCAGTTCGACGGCGGTGATCTGGAAGAGGTCTACGATCAAGTCTCCAGTCAGTATAAAAAGTCGCAGTCATCCGCCGAGGAGGTGAGCAGCCGCATCGACAAGGTTGCCAGCGTAGCCGATGCCCTGTTTGAGGAATGGCAACAAGAACTTAGCGAGTATCAAAGTGACTCCTTGCGCAAACAGAGCGAGCAACGACTAAAAGACACCCAAGTTCAATATCAACAGATGCTCACCACCATGCGCCGGGCGGAAAGCAGTATGGAGCCGGTGTTAAGACGCTTGAAGGACAACGAGTTGTATCTTAAACACAACTTGAATGCACAAGCGGTGGGCGCCATTGGCAGCGAGTTCACCCAGTTAGAGGGAGAGATAGAAGCTTTAATAATCGAGATGCAAGCAGCCATCGACGAGTCGAAGCGCTTTATCAGCACGCTGAACTAACGTTCTCGCTTCCCTAACCACGCGCAGCCTGCTGGATGTATGACCGGGGAGCGGCATTGCTCCCCCTTAAATAGTCATTTTTAGATGCACGTCATCAAATTTGACCTATAAATGACATCGCACGCTGTTGATTCTTATATCATTAATATATCCCCCTACAAACGGGAATGATATTGAAGCCAATCTATTCGTGTATCGAGTTCACCAAGCGGCTGATAGCATCGCAGAAGACCTACCGCGACGGCACCCATCAAGAAGCGAAGGATCTCGCCAGCATCGTTAACCACCAGCATGTCGAAGACATCGCTGAGTTTGGCTTTATTTGGCGTACCCTCGACATCCCCGACTTTTTGCGCTGCACCTACGTGCGCTACTACCTCAAGCCCCAGCAGTTCCCTCAGCAAGTGCTAATGAGCGAAGTGTTGAGCCCTTTTGATATCGAGATATGTAATTTCTTGCTGTGTTCCAAATCGGGAGAGTTGCTGAGCGAGGATGAAGCCTGGGAGGAGATACAGCAAGCCGTTTATACCTTTACCCCTATCCGCAGTATCTCACCTCCAGCGCAGCTGGCGACTTCTGCGCTCAACAGTCAAAACTCACTGCTAACCGAGAACTAAATCAAAGGTACTGCACGTTACGCGACGTTATTTGCTTGGCTGACAGGCGACTCTTTTTGCATGGGGTCTTGATACTCTAGCGGTACCACCAGCATAAACCGGGCGCCTTTCTGATAGCTTTTATCAAGCCGAATGGTCCCACCTAAACACTGGGCAACCCACTGATGAACCAAGTGCAAACCGAGGCCAGTGTGCTTTTGTGCCCGCTTACTGGTAATAAACGGCTGAAATATAGTGTCTTGCATAAACTCCGGCACGCCCGCGCCGTTATCCGCTACACTGATCACTAGCTCCTCGGCGCCGATACCAACAGCAGATACAGTCACCCGGCCCTCTTTCACCGCCTCCTTAAAGCCATGAGACAAGGCATTCAAGATAAGATTTTCCAATACCTGTGAGAGGATGCCCGGATGCGTGGTGATCATCTGCGCCGGCTCAACCTCTATCTCTAACTCGACGCCTTTCTTTTTAAACTCTGGGGCCAACGCCCTCCCCAAGTCCTCAATAAACTCACGTAGATTGAACTGAATGATGTCGTCGTGGGTTCGCTCCAAGGTCAACCGCTTAAAGCTCTTCACAATTTGGGTGGCCCGGCTCAAGTTCGAGCGCGCTAACTCCAGGCTCGAATCCGACTGCGAGATATATTGCTCGAACGCACTTTTAGTCAACCCTTGGGTCACTGCCTGTTTAAGGCTTTGCAGTCTGGCGAACGCATCCGATACCGACAAGGCAGCCCCACCAATGGGTGTGTTTAGCTCATGGGCGACCCCTGCCACCATCACGCCGAGGGACGACAAGCGCTTGGTCTCAGCAAGATCCTCAGTGAGCTGTTGCTGTTGCCGTAAGGTGTTATCAAGCAGTCCATTTACCCGGTTTAGCTCCTGCATGTCAGCACGCATCTGCCCGGCCATAGACAGCACCGCCAAGCGTGATTTGTGGTCACGGAGAATGAAGATCGCGCCAAGCAGCAGCACGATAATGCCGACACTCACCGCATTAAACACAAAGCGCTGCATGTTGCCTTGCACCACGTGAGCCGGAGTCATGCTCACTAGCAGCAGCTCACGCTTGGGGTAGACATTGGCAAAGCCATAGATGGGTATGCGCTCATAACTCACAACACCGCCAGAGTAAAACTCGGTATCTATCGCCTCTTGAGACGAGAGCATACTCCACAGCGCAGGGTCTTTAGCGGCGATATTGTTTTGCAGCTGCCCGAGCTCATCGCCCCAGGTCATCTCGGTATCTGGGTGAATCAACCAGTAACCTTGTTGGTCACTGAGCTGCAGCTGCAGGCTGTCAGAAGAGATGGCAGCAACGCTAGCCAGCAACTCACTCAGGTCGTAGTTGATGATAAACAAGCCGGATTTTAATCGGTCACGCACACCAGTGACCTTGGAAAGGCGCATTGCAGGTTGAAACGGCTCGATGATTTGACCATTTTCGACATTCAGGTCGATGGGCGACAAATACATACGCGGCGGTGCAACGCGCATCCCGTCTTGGAAGTAGTAGCGGTCGGCTTTTGACTGCAAGTCCCATTGGGGAACCACGGTGATCGCGGTGTCGCTAACATCTACTCGAACCTGTTCCATACCGCTATCATCGATCCAGCGGATGCTGTTAATACCTTTGATGACTCGGGCATAGCGTTTAAGCACCGTTGATACCGAGGAGCGGTCAATAAAGTAGTCTCGATGCAGTCCCGATATCAGCAACTCATCGCTCAGCACCAAGTTAACCACATCTTCGAGCACCACCAACTCGTGATAGAAGGTATCCATCGCATGACGCAGAACTTCTGAGTGTTGGGCACTCAACTCGCTCTGGTAATGATCACGTTCGGTCTTGAACAGTAGGTAACCACTCAAAGCTGCAAGCACGCCCAAAATACCGGCGAAAATGGCAGTTTTGACATTCAACCAACGTAGTTCACTCTTGGAAACAGGCATAAAGGCTCCCTGCCGTTAACCGGTTTAATTACGATCTGATAACCAGGTGAATAGATCGGCAACTGGCATGGGCTTGGCGAACAGATAACCCTGGCCGATTGCACAGCCTTTAACCTGCAGCTGATTACACTGCTCGACGGTTTCGATCCCCTCAGCCACCACTTTAAAGTTAAAGCGCTCACCCAGTTTGAGCACCATGTCCACCACATGCTCACCGGAGCTATCCTCACTCATGGCGTCCACAAAGGCGCGATCAATCTTAAGGTGAGTCGCAGCCAGATTGGTCACATGCTGCAGCGATGAATAGCCGGTGCCAAAGTCATCGATGTTCACACCAACCCCCAGCTCAATCAGCTTCTGCAACTCGCTGTTTACCAGCTTGTAGTCTTCCATGGCCTGCGACTCAGTAAGCTCCACTTCCAGCATTGCTGCAGGCACCTCTTGGTTATCCAGGGCCTCTAGCAAACGGGTCATAAAGCGGCTATCCAGCAGGTCGACACAGGTAACATTGAACGACACCGGTAGGTAAACGTCATTGGCGCGCATCACTTTAATCGCTTCAAGGGTCATCTTTAGCACTTCATAGTCCAGCTGATTGATCAAGCCGTAGGACTCTGCCACCGGCACGAACTCACCGGGAGAGACAAAACTGTCATCGGGTAAGCGCCAACGGAGCAGCGCTTCAAAGCCGACTACCGAGTCATCTTCCAAGCTGAGCTTGGGCTGGAAGACCAAAAACAACTGATCCGTCCCGAGCGCACCATTGAGCTTTTGCAGCAAACGGTGTCGATGCGAGATCGCTTCTCTAAACAGAGGCTTGTACTCAACATACTGCTGCTGCTCCTTGTCAGAGAAGATCAGTGCCGACTCGAGCATGCGGATAAGCTCACGCCCTTCAGTTTCCTCAACCTTACTGAGCTGCAGCAAGGCCACCTGAGTTTCTACATGTAGTTGAATATCCTCGGTCATCACCCGGAAGGTATTGATATTGCGCTGCAGCTCAGGGCGAGGCATATCTTCGCGATTAAGCACAATGGCAAAGCAATCATCGCTGATGCGGGCAATGACTTTATACAGTGCAAAGCGAACCCGAAGCTTTAGAAAGAACTGCTTTAAAAATTCATCGATAAAGTCGCTATCGGCGCTGAGTTGCAACTCGGTAAAGTTCTTTAACCGAACCGCATAAATTACCGCCGCCTGCTGGTCGCGCTGATGGAGGTTATCGAGAAAGCGTGTCAGCCAGGCGCGATTGGGGATCTTTAAGTCAGCATCGTAGTAGGCCAACTCCGTCAAACGGTCACACAACAAGATGTTATTAAAGCCGTTGTTGATATTCTCGCTAAAGGCCTGCAGCAAGTTGATGTGGTAATCAGTCAGGTTTTCGTTGGACTCGACGATGACAACAAAGCTCGACAGCTCTGCAATATCCGCATCGAAGTACAATACGGTGAGGTTATCCTCAAACTGATGGGCCTGCAGTTCGATAGCACGCTGCATTGACGGCCAAATCCGCTCACTTACCGCCTCAGGAAGCTGTTTGATTTGCTTTATGCCTCTCACCGGCTGCAGCTCACTGAAGCTCCCCGAGCAGGCAATCAAATGGTAATCCAAGTTATCCGTGCCGTTGGTGTTACGCGCACAGATAATGCCGCCCTTGCTCACCCCAATCAGCGCGGCGATCTCTTCGAGCAGTTGCTTGGAAAACTCCTTTAGCTCAGATAAGCGGGAAAGATGTCTTGAGGCATCCACCAACAAGTTAAGGCCATGACGAGCCCGCTCAAGCTCATGATAGGCATGCCAGGTGCGAATATGGCTGGCCACCGTGGTGCGCAGCTTATCGACTTCGAGATCGGCCTTGTTCCAATACTCATCGATATCGTAGCGCTGCATCACATCCACTAACGGCGCCATGCCGGGCTGTCCGGTAAGCAGGATGATCCTAACCTCGTTGTTACCCATCACATCACGGATGGTATCCACTAGCCTGAGGCCGGCATCGTCTTGCTCCATCACCACATCGAGCAAAATAACCGAGATATCATGCTCCTCGGTTAGGATCTCAATGGCTGATTTGGAGCTGTTTGCACGGAGAAACTGAATAGGAAGGTCGGAAACTGATAAGTCACTTAGGCTATGAACCAGGGTGTCCTGATAGGAAATGTTGTCTTCAATGCTGAGCACTTTCCAAGCGCGGCTCGCTTGGAAGCTTTCTTCAAGCGCCGCTTCTGGCGCAAAGTTGAACAGACTCTCTTGCATGCCGTCTACCATCCATGACATCTGACAATAATGTCACTAGTATAGCAAGCTGAGCGTTTTCACTAGCCAAAGTTGTTACATTTCATTGACAATTTTATTTTCAGTGGACAATCGTCTCGAAGCTAGTCGCTACTCCACCGCCCTAACACTGATCGCTTGGCCCCGGCATTAAGCACCATGATATGCTGAGGACCAAACTGACCGCCATGATAAAGCTGTTCGGTATCTACAAAGCCCACTTTCTTATAGCAGTGATAAGCCGCTGGATTTTTGCAGTTCACCGTCAGGTATAACGATGGGTGCTGCGGATACTCATGAAATACCCACTCGCTCAACTGGGTCAGCGTTAAGCTGGCCAATCCTTGGCCCTGATAACGTTGATCAATAAACAACGCCCGCAGGCCTAGCCCACCCTTACGAGCAAACTCATAGTTCTCGCTGTATGTGGTATCGATTAGGAAAAAGCCCACCGCGCTAGTGTCTTGCCCATTCCCCCGCTTAGTCACCTGTTCTATCACCCATGGCTGCACCGTATCGCTAGCCAGCGTTAAGATATCTTTGATCACCCCAACAAACTTCTGCTGCTGCGGCGCAACAGCGAGATCCAGCACGGCCTTGTGTTCGATGGATGAGTACCGCTTAAACTGCAATGCCAAAGGCTTCTCCTTATTTTGATCGTTCTGCACGCTTTTCGTGCCCCTTGTTGGCTCGCGAGTGCACCAGCTTATAGCGCAACTGGAACAAGACCAATCGCATCAACGCTAGCCCGACTTTCACACTTCGAATTATATCCCTTATTTTTCATATAGATAACCATACTTTCTACCACCAAAGTAATAGTGGTTCATTTGTTGCAGACAAAACTTTCGCCGACTCACACGTCTCATCCACAAGGACGACACACTATGAAATTTCTGCGCAAGTTAGTACAAACAGTGACTCTATCTGTAGCCATGCTGCTAAGCCTTGGTGCACAGGCAGATCTATTGGAAGATATCCAACAACGCGGCACCTTGAAAGTCGCGGTCCCTCAAGACTTTCCCCCATTTGGCTCCGTTGGTCCAGACATGCAATTGCTCGGTTACGACGTCGATATGGCGAAATATCTGGCCGAGTCGATGGGTGTAAAACTAGAGCTAGTCCCAGTGACCAGCGCCAACCGTATCCCTTATCTGCAAACCCGCAAGGTCGACTTGGTCATCTCTAGCATGGGCAAAAACCCAGAGCGTGAAAAAGCCATCGACTTCACCGACGCCTATGCGCCGTTCTTCTTAGGTGTATTTGGTTCCGCCGACGAGCAGGTAAGCAACGCGCCTGAACTGAGCGGTAAAACCGTTGGCGTGACCCGAGGTGCGGTGGAAGATATCGAGCTGAGCAAGATAGTTCCGGCAGACGCCACCCTCAAGCGTTACGAAGATAACAACGCAACCCTGTCCGCCTACCTATCGGGTCAAGTCAGCCTGATCGCCACTGGTAACCTGGTGGTTGCCGAGATCGCCGACCGCTATCCTGACCGTGCTCCCGGCGCCAAGTTTATGCTGAAAAACTCGCCTTGCTATGTTGGCCTGATGAAAGGCGAACAAGCCCTGATGGACGAGGTAAACCGTCTAATCGCCAAAGCAAAGGCCGATGGCACCCTCAACCAGCTGTCAGAAACTTGGTTTAACGCGCCGCTGCCTGATCTTGACGCTTAATCGCCGGAGTCGGTCATGAGCTATCAACTAAACTTCTCTGGCCTACTCCCCTACCTGCCGCAGTTTGCGGCAGGGATATGGGCCACTATCGAACTCACCCTCATCAGTACCTTTCTCGGTTTGCTACTTGGCACCATTGGCGCCGCAGGTAGAAACTCTCGCTACCGGGTAGCCCGCGCGCTGTGGGGCTGCTACGTCGAGATCATCCGCAATACCCCGTTTATCGTGCAGCTGTTCTTTATCTTCTTTGGACTACCGGCGCTGGGTCTAAAGCTCTCTGCGTGGCAAGCAGGCATGATCGCCATGGTGGTGAACTTGGGTGCCTATAGCACCGAGATCATCCGCGCGGGTATCGACGCCACGCCTAAGGGGCAATGGGAAGCGGGCAAAACCCTTGGGCTAAGCCGCCGTCAGATCTTTATCCGCATCGTATTGCCACCCGCATTCCAGCGGGTTTATCCGGCGCTAGTTAGCCAGTGCATTATCGTGATGCTCGGCTCCGCCGTGGTCTCACAGATCTCCTTGGAAGAGCTCACCTTCGCCGCCAACTTTGCACAGTCGCGCACCTTCTTAAGCTTTGAGTCCTATCTACTCACTGCGGTGCTTTATCTAGTTTTGGCCTTATTGATGCGCCAGAGCTTCGCGTTTGCCGCTAAGCGGCTGTTTAAAAACCCCTCGCTTTAGGAGAAACCGCCATGATGCAGTTTTCCGATTGGGATATTCTTCGCAACTTGTTGCTGGCCGCACGCTGGACCTTGCTGCTTTCACTGATAGCCTTCACCGGCGGCGGCTTGGTCGGGCTATGCCTCACCTTGGCCCGCAGTCTGCGTAATCCGCTGATTAGCGGCTTTATCAAGGCCTATGTTGAATTGTTCCAAGGCACGCCACTGCTGATGCAGTTGTTCCTGGCCTTCTTTGGCCTGTCGCTGATCGGCATTGATGTCGACCCATGGACCGCCGCCGGCCTGTCCCTCACCCTATTTAGCAGCGCCTTCTTGCATGAGATCTGGCGTGGCTGTATCGATGCCCTCCCCAAAGGGCAATGGGAAGCCTGCCGCACCTTGGGTCTGAGCTATCTGCAAACCATGCGCTACGTCATCTTGCCGCAAGCGCTGCGCATCGCCATCGCGCCCACCGTGGGCTTCTCGGTGCAGATCGTCAAAGGCACCGCGCTGGCCTCGATTATCGGCTTTGTCGAGCTGACCAAGGCAGGCACCATGCTCAACAACGCCACCTTCCAACCGTTTAAGGTGTTTGCCATGGTGGCCGTCCTCTACTTCATCATTTGCTACCCATTGTCGCTTTTCGCCAAACATCTGGAGAACAAAACCCATGTCACTCGTTAGCATTGATCAAATCCACAAATACTACGGCGAAAACCACGTGCTCAAAGGCGTCGACCTAAAAGTCGCGCCGGGCGAAGTGGTCTCGATCATCGGCCGCAGCGGCTCAGGGAAAAGCACCCTACTGCGCTGTATTAACGGCCTCGAAGCCTACCAACAAGGCGCCATCGTGGTAGACAGCCAAGCGGTTGAAGACGACGAATACAAGCTACGCCTGCTTAGCCGCAGCGTGGGGATGGTGTTTCAAAACTTCAACCTGTTCCCGCACATGACCGCCGGTGAGAATGTTATGCTGGCGCCCAAACTGGTGCTGGGCCAAGACAGCAAAACCTCCCGCGCCCACGCCCAAGAACTGCTAGAAAAAGTCGGCCTTGGCGATAAGTTCGATGCCTACCCCAATAACCTCAGTGGTGGGCAGCAGCAACGCGTCGCGATTGCCCGCTCCTTGGCCATGTCGCCCAAAGTGTTGCTGTGCGATGAGATCACCTCAGCCCTCGACCCTGAGTTAGTGGGAGAAGTGTTAAAGGTGTTGGAGCAACTCAAAGCAGAAGGCATGACTCTGATTTTAGTGACCCACGAGATGAACTTCGCCCGTGATGTGGGTGACACCGTGGTGTTTATGCACCAAGGCAAGGTGTGGGAAACCGGCCCCAGTGACGAGGTGTTCGCCAGCCCGCAGACCAGCGAGTTGCAGAGCTTTATTTCTGCGGTTCTTTAACCTAGCATAATGAAACAAAATATAGAGTGATGAAACGAATGTTTCACAACGCAAGGACCAGCATATTGATGAATCCAGCCAGCTGCCCACTGAACCAACGTATCACCGAGCGCTACCCCGAGCTCACCGGCAAAGCACGCCAGCTCGCCGACTATCTGCAGCTCAACTCCGACAAGATGCTGATCTTGTCGACCGCAGAGATCGCCGAGGCCTGCAAGGTATCCAAAACCAGTGTCAGCCGCTTTATTCGTCAACTGGGTTATCAAGATCACCAGCAGCTACGTCAAGAGCTGCGGGCCAGTCGCGAACGCGGCGAACCGGTGGCCGCCGAGCCCTCACAGGGCGACCATCTGCAGCAGGAGATCAGTAACCTTCAACAGTTGTGGCAACACATCGACCAAGCCCAGCTAGAGCAAGTGGTTGAGCGCCTGGCCAGTGCCAAACGGGTGAAGATCATCGGTTATCGCAACAGTTACCCTCTGGCACTGCATCTTCGCCAGCAGCTCAGCCAATGCCGTCAAGATGTTGAGCTACTGCCGCTACCGGGTCAAACCCTCGGTGAAGAGCTGGCCAACCTCAACCAGGACGATCTGGTGTTTCTGATTGGCATCCGCCGCCGCACCCATGGCTTTGCCGATCTGGTGGAGCACTTGCAAGGCCAAGCCTGTGTGCTTCTCACCGATCAGTCAGGTCAAAAGTATGCTAGACAGGTGAGCCATTTGCTGGTCTGCCCCATGGGCAACCATGGCGCGTTAGACAGCTATGCTGCTCCCATGAGCCTGCTGGCCAATATTGCCAATCAGGTTTACGACTGGCTGGGCAACCTGTCTAAGCAACAAAGCGGACAGATCAGCCGCCACTACCAACAGTTACAAGAACTCGAACAGTAGTTGCCACGCTGCCACTGCTGTTTCTTTGCGCGTATCAGTGGTTCATTTGTTTCTCACGATGAATACAGGAAACGTGTAAAACCCACGATACCAAGGATGAATTAAGGACGTATAAGATGGATATCTACACCGAAGCCACTAGCGAGCTCACCGAGCAAACCCGCAATCTAGGCGTAAACCTGGCCGATGAACGCATCGGTGCCAAGGCGCTTAGCTGCTCAGACGACTTCTTCGCCTCTGCCCAACGCATGCTCAACCACCTTCCTGCCCGCTTCTACCCAGAGCGTTATGACGATAACGGCAAGTGGATGGATGGCTGGGAGAGCCGCCGCCGCCGCGACAACGGCCACGACTGGTGCATCGTCGAGCTGGGCGTTGCGGGCATTATCAACGCCATTCAGGTGGATACCCACTTTTTTACCGGTAACTTCGCCCCGGCGGTTAAGGTACAAGGGGCCAATGGCGATCAGCCTCCCACAGCAGACAGCGACCAGTGGCAACCACTGCTGGCCACCCACAGCCTTAGCGGCAATAGCGAGCAGCTGTTTGAGGTGAGTAGCGAGCAACAGTTCCGCTTCCTTAAGGTCAGCATCTTCCCCGACGGCGGCATCTCTCGCCTGAAGGTATTCGGCAAGCCTTGCGTGTCGCACACCCCAGGTCAGCAAATCGACTTGATTGCCCTGCAAAACGGCGGGCAAGGCCTGGCCTATAACGACTCCCACTACGGTCACCCGAACAACCTGCTCAGCCCGGGCGATGCCGCCAACATGGGCGATGGTTGGGAGACCCGCCGCCGCCGCGAACCGGGCAACGACTGGTGCATTATCGCGCTAGGCCAAAAAGGCATCGCCGAGGCTATCGAGGTCTACACCACTCACTTCAAGGGCAACTTCCCACCCGAGGTGTCAATCCAAGCGGCGTGTTTAGAGCACAGCGATATCGATTTAGTGCCGCAAAGCCTGTACTGGCAGGAGCTGCTGCCCAAGCAAGCGCTCGCCGCCGACAGCCAGTTCCGCTTTGAAGAACTGGCATCACTGGGGCCAATCACTCATTTGAAGATCAACATCTACCCTGATGGCGGGCTGGCACGGGTGCGCCTGTGGGGTCAACCAGAGGCCTAATGCGATGAGTTCAGCCACTTCCCAAGGCGCACGTCGTCTTAAGGTTCGCCCCCTGACCCAGCAAGCGTTCGCGCCCTTTGGTCAGGTGATTGAAGCGCGCCCCGGCGAGAGCTTTGAGATCAATCAGGGCAGCACCGAGCGCTATCACAACCTAGCAGAGCTTGAGTTTAGCGGCAGCGCAGCCCGCCCTATCATCAATATCTTCCGCGGCCAAGCTTATCAAGACGCACTGCTAGCACTGATGGAGTATCACCCTTACGGCAGCCAGCTGTTTATGCCACTCAATCAGCGCCCCTACCTGGTGGTGGTGGCGCCCAAGGGCGAGCTAAACGAGGATGAAATCTGTGCGTTCTTGGCACAAGGCCACCAAGGTGTGAACTATGCGGCAGGCGTATGGCACCACCCCTTGCTAGCGCTGGAGCAAACCAGTGACTTTTTAGTGGTCGACCGAGCAGGCGATGAAGCAAACTGTGTGGAGCAAAGCCTTAGCCAGTTTATTCAGCTGGACTATTGATACCAATCCAGATTGGTATAAGCCTTGCGCACGATGACGAATAAGGTCCGCTGCAGTGCGGGCCTTATGATTTGAAACCACCTATTCCCAATCGTTGATGGAGAAGGCCGTTAGCAGCGCATTGATACGCTGCTGGATGGCAGCGATTAGCCCCTGCTGTAGGGCGCGGCTGAGTAGCTCCGCATCTCGTCGCTGGGCCTTAATCAGATAGGTATTGAGATACAAGATATCCAGCATACCCAGCTCCGCCACCCACTGTGGGTCAGATTGCTCGAGCTCGGCTGCATACGGCCAGCTCTCCCAATCAAAGCCGGGCGCCATATTGCGTCGCTCAACCAGATAGCTGTAATCGCGCAGCTGCGCCTCTTCATCTTGCTGTTGGGGGTTCTCAAGTAGCTCCGCCAGCTCACCATTGAAGCTCTCTAGCTGGTGCATACCGGGCAGCAGCACCAACTGCGCTGCTCGATGTGCAATCGACTCATCCCATGCCAGCGTATCTAGCCAGTGCGTGGGTAAGCCCTCCCGGCAATAATAGGCACCGGCGAGTTGGCCATACACTGCTGCAACTGTATCGGCATCATCGCCTAAGTTAGCCGCAAGCAGCGCCCCTTCTTCAAAGGTTGAGGTATTAATAAAACACCATAATGCGGCTTCTAGCGTATCCACCACAAAGCCGGTACTGGCGATATCTTCACGCTGCTTGTTGCGATAGCAGCCGTGGATCAGCTCCTGCACATCTAGGTGAAACTTGTCACTGATACGACGCCACTGCGGGTCGCGGTTGGCAAACAGCGAAGACTTATGCACATGGCCATCTGAGTTGAGGATGCGGTGCAGCAGATAGACCAAGTACTGACAGCACTGTACGCTGCGGATCTCGCCATGGGTGGTGCGGCTGACCTCTGCGGCTGCCTCCACCGCTTGCTCGGCGCTGGAGCTGGCATAACGCAGTGCCACCGGTGCAATACGCATTAGGCTGCCATTGCCTGCGGTATGGCGTTTGTCACTGCCAGCTAGCGGGTTGCCATTGGCACGATAGCGCTCCATCGCGCTGCGTGCGGTGTAGCCGATGTCGCTACATTCGCCGGTGCAGGAGTTTTCGCCCTGCTTATACCAGCGCCAGTAGCGCTCCATTTGATCGCTCAGGTGATTGATGCCACAGGCCAGATAGCTGTCGCTTAAACACAGCGACATAGCAGTATCGTCGGTCCATTCGCCGGCCTTCAGCTTATGCGGGCCTCCACCCACAATATCGGTCACCGGCGCTTTGCTGTCGCGGGCACAAAACTCCAAACTGGTGCCCAAGGCATCGCCTAAGGCTAGCCCTAGCATTGCTCCCTGCGCGCTCTCTTTGAGATAAGCCTCACTCATAAAGCGGCTTTCCTTTTTAGATCGTTATTAACCATAAGATTATCTGGGCATTGTACCTATCTAGCGCTAATACCCAAGTCAGGACGCTCATGCTTTAAGCTATCGAGCTGAAATCTCTGGAGATCTGCGAATGTCCTCGCAATTCTCTATACAATCAGTAACATCTACGCCATGCCCACCTGACACAGTGGTTATATCTTGATTAGCTTGTACGCTTTTAATCAACAGTGTCTCAACCCTTGCCTTATTTACAGTTGGCGATTAAAGTAGCGCCCGCCGAAATCGGCACACCCTACGCAGACCCGACATGCAATCCTGCCTCAACCCCATGGTCTGTGATATTGGTGTACACGCCTCCATGTTAAAACACACTCATTCTCTGTCTGGTTTTTTCAACGAATCAGCGGCTTTGCTGCGCCTGTCACTCCCAATCATCGTGACCCAACTCGCCACTCAAGGTATGAACTTTGTCGATACCAGTATGGCCGGGCAAGTTAGCGCCACCGACTTAGCCGCCATCGCCGTGGGCGCGAGCCTGTGGTACCCCATCAGCTTACTGCTGCGGGGGATCTTGATGGCGCTTACGCCACTCACCGCTCATCACCGCGGCAGCGGCCAACAGCAGCAGATCAACCACGAGCTCGGTCAAGGCCTGTGGCTGGCAATGGCAGGCTCACTGCTGGCGATCCTGTTCCTGCAGCAAAGTGAAGGGATCATGGCCTATATGCAGGTCGCGCCCGAGGTTGCACCCATCGCCACCCAATACCTGCAAGCGCTGGCCTTCGGCGTACCCGGCATAGCGCTGTTTTACAGTCTCAATAGTTTCTGCGAAGGCATGGGCAATACCCGCGCGCCAATGCTGTTCTCTTTGTTGGGATTAGCGGTCAACATTCCGGCGAACTACCTGTTGATTAACGGTAAGTTCGGCCTGCCCGCGCTAGGTGCAGCCGGTTGTGGCTGGGCAACCAGCATTGTTTACTGGCTGATGTCGCTGATGATGGGGCTGTACATTGCACGTCACCACGAGTATCGCCAGTTCCTCAGCCGCAGCGTGTTGCAGTTCAAAGCCAGTCAAGCTTGGGCGCAATTCAAACTGGGCCTGCCGATTGGTATGAATATCTTCATTTGCGGTAGCATCTTCGCCATTATCGCGCTGCTGATTGGCAAACTGGGTGCCAATAACATCGCCTCGCACCAGATTGCGTTGAACTTCTCCGGCTTGATGTACATGGTGCCGCTGAGCCTGTCATTTGGTATTACCATTCGTGTTGGCCATGCATTGGGCCAAGGTAATGCAGCGCTGGCCAAGCTGCGCAGTTACAGCGGCATCGCGCTCACCCTGGCGTTCTCGTGCATCTCCTCCGCCAGCATCGTGCTGTTTCGCGAACAGATTGCCCGCATCTATACCCAAGACCCGCTAGTGGCAGCCGGTGCGGCCAGCCTGATTATCTTTGCTGCCTGTTATCAGATAAGTGACGCCATCCAAACCGCCACTAACGGGGTGTTGCGCGGCTATAAAGATACCAAGCTGCCGATGTTTATCTCCGGTATGGCCTACTGGGGCTTGGCGCTACCTGTGGGCTACACTCTTGGCCTGACCGATAAGGTGGTGGACGCGATGGGCGCAGCTGGCTTTTGGGTTGGCATTATTGTCGGACTTACCGCCGCAGCCATCATGATGAGCCTGCGTCTGAGAACAATGCTAAGCAAGCAGCAGGCACAACCGCTGCAAGCAGAACTGAGCTTCGCCTAAACGCGCATCTTGAGTTTGCTCGGGTATAAAAGACATCCAGAAAAAAGCCCCCTGGCAAAGGGGGCTAAACACAGGGTAAAACAAGTGTTGACGAGCAACACCCAGATGGCTCGGATACCCGAACCCTCTGTTTTGCCAGCGAAAGCAAGAATCACTGGCAAATTCTTTAGTAAGCTAAAACGCTCACCGTCAATAGTGACAGTTGTAACACCGAACGCCCCATCAATATTGAGCAAGCTCAAAGCAGCGTGCTTTTTGCTACCCGCTATTGCCTGTTTTTCTGAGCGATCTCCCACTATCACTTTAGATATATAAAACGGTTTAAGCTGAACCGCCTTAGCGATTGCATTTCGCCGACTGTCCAAACTAATTGCCACTTATCACTCATACCTACCGTTTATCGCAAGCCCGGGTTTGTCGCGCGCCGAAGCGCTGCAATAGCCCTAACAACGAGGTGAGTGATGAAAACCCAACGATATCTGGCCCAACTGTATCTAACATTGTTTACAGCCCCATTACTGTGCCACGCCAACTTCGAACAGCAGTGGCACTGGCAAACCGAAGCTGGCTATCGCGCCGCTTCATCCAGCGACATGTTTGAGCAGCAAGATGCCGCCGTCGCACAAAGTGCATTGTGGTGGAACCCGAGTTATCGGGGCTGGGTTGGTCAGTTAAGCGCCCTTGGCTATGTTGACCATCGCGGCGAACAGGAACTCGACCTTAGCGTGAACGAGCTGTTTTGGATGGGCCAATGGGGCGAGCTGGACTGGCTGGTCGGCAAACACCGCAGCGATTATGGGGTGAGCTATGCCCATCGTCCGCTCGATATCTTCCTGCCCTTTCGGCAAAACCCGGTGGGTATTCAGATAGAGGAAGGGGTTGGCATTGTGGCGGGTAGCTACTTCACATCACAAGGCGAGCTTACGCTGCTGTACAGCGACTCTCATTTTCTCGACATTGAGGACAGGCTCAAGCAACGTGGTATCGGACTGCGCTATTATCAGCTTGATTTTACAAGCGAATGGCAAGGTATTCTATACTGGGATAACCACCGTAAACTCAACGCCGGTGGCTCTTGGGTGAGCACTTTCGGCGATAGCTGGGAGCTTCATTTGGAAGGTCGCTACCAGCAGCGCTATCAGCAGCCCGCCCTCAACAGTCGCGTTGGCGATGCCCAATGGCAGCAACCGCTAAGCTGGCACGAGCAAGACCACGGCTGGCAGATGTTAGTGGGCGGCTCCTATAGCAGCCATCTGATCGGCACGGTGATTATGGAATACTGGTACGATGGACGCGCACTTAGCGACCAGCAATGGCAGTCGGCGATTGCCACCACCGCATGGCTTCGCGCCCAGCCACACTATGGTAATCTGTGGCAAGCAGGCGGCGCGCTGTTTAGTATGGAAAACCTGCAGCAACATAACCTGATGTTGCACTGGCAAAAGCAACGACAACCCTGGACCAATCGGATAGATCTGATGTTTTCACCCCAAGACCAAGGACTGATCGCCACAGCAAGTAGCGAATACGAACTCAGCCAACGCTGGCTAGTACGCGCCAGCCTGCGCTATTTTGGTGGCGCATCGGATTCGCTGTATCAGCAGCTGCCCGAGAGCAGCATTGCCTTACTCAGCCTGGAGGGTCGATTTTGAGAAGCCCAGAGTGTTTTAACGATTATTTCCGCAGCCTTGCGCTGACCTTTACCTTCTCGATAGGGATCGCCTTTGTCACCCAAGCCATCTGGGAAGGCCCCTATTGGATGCACTATATGATTGCGCTCGGTTACAGCTTCCTCGGCTCTACCACCGGGGTAACCATGGCGCTGATATTGCCAAAACTCCCTCACTTAATGCAGCAATTTGTGTCGGTAATCATCACCGGCGTGCTGGGGACTTGGCACGCCAGTTACTGGGTCGGCCGAATGGGCGGACCAACTGATTTTGACTTCATGCTCAAGGTCTTAGGCGTCGCCATCCTGTTTGGCTTGGTGTTCTATGCCTACTTCCACCAGCGAGTACAGCGCCTCCATACCGAGAACACTATCAAGCAGCTTGAGCTGGAAAAGCTCAAGACCGAGCAGGCACTGACCCTGTCCCAGCTTAAAAACCTGCAGAGCCAGATTGAGCCGCATTTTCTATTTAACACCTTGGCCAACCTCAAGGCGCTGATCGCCATCGACCCCAAGCAAGCCGAAGTGCTGCTGGAGCGCTTTACCGATCTTATCCGCCTCACCCTCAAGCTCTCGCGCCAAGAGCAGGTGAGCTGGAAGGACGAGATAGCCTGCCTCGATGCCTATCTGGATATTCAGCAGATCCGCTTAGGTGGGCGACTGCGTTACAGCATCCACGTGGATCCAGAGTTAGATGTACACAGCCAGCTACCGCCAATGCTGCTACAGCCTTTGGTGGAGAACGCCGTCTGCCATGGGATTGAGCCCAAGCCCGAAGGTGGCGAAGTAACAATCAGCATCAGCCAACAGCCGGATAGCTGGAAGGTAGAGATCAGCGACAGCGGCGTAGGCCTTAACCATAGCCAGCAGCAAGGCAATGGCCTGGCGATTGGCAATATCAAGCAGCGTCTGCACAGCCTGTTTGGCGTGCACGCTCAACTGACCTTGTCACCCCGTGAACCCGGCACCCAAGCCACTCTGGAGCTACCATGCAAGCCATAATCGTCGACGACGAGCCGCTACTCCGTTTCCATTTAGACAAGATGCTCGGCGAGTGTTGGCCAGAGCTTGAGGTGGTCGATAAGGCCGGTGACGGCGACAGCGCGCTCAACAGTATTAGCCAGCTTAAGCCCGATGTGGTGTTTTTAGATATCCGCATGCCGGGCCTGAACGGCATAGAGCTGGCGGAAAAACTCAACCAGCTAGACACCACACCCGCGATTGTCTTCACCACCGCCTTTGATGAATACGCCATCCAGGCCTTTGAACACCAGGCCATCGACTACTTGCTCAAACCCATCGAAGAGCAGCGCCTGTTAAGTTGCTGCCAACGGGTAAAACGGCGGCTGCAGCGCACCGACGCGCCGGTCGATATCGACTATCAAGCCCTATCACAAGCGCTTAATCCACAAACCAGCAGCCTGCGCTGGATTAAGGCAGGCAAAGGCGAAGACGTTGAGCTGGTTGCCACAACAGAGGTGCTGGCCTTTGTGGCTGAAGACAAGTACACCACGGTGCATACCCAACGCGCCGATTACGTTATCCGCACGCCCCTTAAAGAGTTGGTGAAACAGCTCGACCCGGACCAGTTTTGGCAGATCCATCGCGCCACCCTCGTTCAGGTTGCCAAGATCCAGCGGGTAAAACGCAGCATGCTGGGCAAGCTCAGCGTCGAACTCGTCGATGGTAAAGAGTTTGCGGTCAGTCGCAGCGCCAATCACTTATTTAAGGCAATGTAGCGCAGGGTCGCTTTGTTCAGTGAACATTAAAGTTTTGTAAGCTAGGGTAAAGGCGCTTGCCGGGTTGAACACCCGGCTGCTATGCTTCACTCACTGTTATCAATCCTGTCAAAATCGCTTTTGGCAGAGATATTCTCTAGTTTATTGAACTAACTCAGGAGTTCACCATGAAAGCACCCATCGCCCTTTGCTTAAGTCTTGTTGTAGGAAGTGCCATGGCCAGTGAAAAAGCCGCCGATCATATGTTCCCTGAAACCCTTGACGAAAACTTGGTTAAACACAGCATCGAACTGCCAGTTCGCGATAACGAACAAGAGTTGTTGGTTGAATTAATCGCCAGCACCCAAGCCGAAGTAGACTGCAATCGCGCCAGCCTTGGCGGCCAGTTTGAGCAGCAAAACCTGCAAGGTTGGGGCTACAGCTACTACGTGTTTAACGGCAACGGCGCAGTTGCCACCACCCTGATGGCCTGCCCCGATGACAGCCGCCGCGTAGAGACCGTACGCAGCGCCCGTGGCGAGCTACGCCGCTACAACAGCAAGCTGCCATTGGTGGTTTACTTGCCAGAGAACATCGACTTTGATTATCGCGTTTGGGCGCCAGAATAAGCCCGCGCTTAATTGACAATGCCGCTATGACTTATAGCGGCATTACCAGCTTAAACTACCAATTAATTTGATATATCGTATCCATCGCGGTGGTCGTGTAGCTTAATGAACCACTGGTAACTCCTTTGTAGAATGTCCAGCTAGCAGAAAGCTCAGCCACAAAATCATCCTCACCACTTTTAACGTAAGTAACCTCCCCACTACAGTCTTTAGACTCGCGAGCGCGAAGTGTTGCATCATCACCAATAAGCACGGTGGATTCATTACCAAACTCATCTCGGATGTAAGTTGCCACTGATGTTTGCGAACCATCAATATAACTTGTGACCGTTAAGTTACTTCTGTCATTTGTCAGACCGGAAAGCGTCATAACCTTATTAAAGCCTGAACCAGCGTCTTCATACACCGTAGTGAAATAATTTCGGTCTGAACTAAAGTTAGTTCTGACCCGAAAGCTGCTGCCACCTTCGAACGCTTTTGGTAACTCCCAGTTACAATCGTGCTCTGCTTTTAAATCTTCAGTACATGTATAGATAGATGCGAAAGCAGACATGAAGTCTGTGCTGTGCGCGGCACCTAATGCTGATAGGGCCGCTATATGTATCATAGTGTTGGTCTCGGGTAACGGAGAGTCTCCCGCATCTGTGAACGCCTGTCCAAGACTATGAATAAACGACCACTCTTCAGCGCGAGCCACCGATACATTTGCTGCATAAGCGATATCTTCAACATCGTTATTAGGATTTACGCTACAAACCTCGATATCTCCTTCGGAAGGAACTTCTGGAACATCAGGCGAATCTGGACCTTCTGGCTCTTCTGGTACTTCTGGTACTTCCGGCACCTCTGGGGCTTCTGGCTGAAAACTATTCTCTTCACCACTACTTCCACTTTGACAGCCATAAATAGCAAGTAAAGCAAATACAATTGCACTAACCTTGTACATCAAAAACATCCTTATTTTTATGAATGGTCACTAATCCTCCCGCTAATTACACACCTGTCAATTATAGCTTTTAAACTATTACAATTAGATAATTATTTGACTCCCAATGATTAACATTGCTCGCGCTCACTGACAACAACAATCAACTCATTATCATTTCAACGTATGTATTTTTATTACTTTCTTCTTATTGTATGCTCGGCATTAATTACTTATATATGCTCTAGGTTATTTGATGAAGTGCACCCTGGTAGATGTCTTTGCCAACAAAACACTCACCGGCAACGGCCTAACCATCTTCTCCGATTGCGAGTCTCTAAGCAGCCAACAGATGCTGGCGCTGACTCGCGAGATGCGCCAATACGAATCTATCTTCCTGTTTGAATCGGCTCAGGGTCTCTCTGCGCGGATCTTCACCATGGATGAAGAGCTCGATTTTGCTGGCCACCCGCTGTTGGGTCTGGCGCACTTCCTTGGCGAGCGCTCAGGAGTGAGCAGCGAGCAGCGCTGGCAGGTAGCACTCAATACCCGCAAGGTAGAGCTGCGAAGCTGGACACAGCAAGAAGGCAGCTTTGCGGCCATGGACCAAGGCAGACCCAGCTTTGGCCACATCCTCGATAGCGCCCAAGCGCAATGGGTCTGCCAAGCAATAGGGTTAAGCTATGATGACCTCGCCCACGCCCCCGCTCAGGTTGTCTCAACCGGTCTGCCCTATCTGATTCTGCCGCTACGAATAGGTCTAGAGAGGGTAAGCTATCGCCAAGATATCTCCCAATGGCTGAGTAAGATTGGCGCCAAGTTCCTCTACGCCTTGGATGTTGAGCGTCTGGAAGGTCGCAGCTTTGATAACGCCGGTAAGAGTGAGGATATCGCCACCGGCAGCGCTGCAGGCCCAGCCGCGGCTTACCTGTGGCAGCACCAGTTAGTAGCGGGAGCGCAACTCAGCATCCAGCAAGGACGCTTTGTCCACCGCCCCAGTGAGATCAAAGTCAGCCTCGATTGCGAGGGCCGAGATATCGACAACGTGACGATCAGCGGGCAAGTGATCACCACCGCGAACGTCAACTTCGTCTAAGCGGGTAACTGTCCCACCCTCTAATGCAGCACTAAGTGCGGAGCTTCTCGCCTCGCACACTTAGCCCCGCTTGTCACAGCTAGCGATCCCTTTATCCTGTTCGATGACAGTTTGTCTGCCCAAACAACCAATCGTCGCATCCCCAAGCCAAGCCCCTCTCCCTTTTTAGGATTACAGCATCAACAACAGGGAGGACACACCATGAAAACCTTACAACTTGCCGGACTGTCACTTTTGATGAGTTTTGCTGTGAGCGCCGAGGTGAGCGACGAGCTACTCGGCCGTTACTACACCGCCGCCCAAGGCGACTACAGCGAACTGGATGCGGTTTACAAGGAGCTTAAACAAGCGCAAGAGCAAGACCCAGGTGATGCCTGGACGCTATTCCACTATGGCGCCGTCGAAGCACTGAAAGGCGATGATGCCTTTTTGCCTTGGAGCAAGATGCGCTTTACCGAGAACGGCCTAGCGCGCATGGATAAAGCGCTCAACATGCTCGATCAACAAAACTGGGAGCAGCACTTCCGCGGCCTGCCTCAAGCCCTGTACATGCAAGCCAGCGCAGCAGCCACTTTTACCTCGGTACCGGATTTCTTCAAGGTGAGCGAGCAAGGCTTGGCGCTGTTTACCGATGTCATCGACCACGCCGAGTTTAACGCAGCCCCCGCACAAGCCACCTCATGGGTGTACTGGCGAGCCATCAAGGCAGCGAAGCAGCATGACCGCGACGCCCAAGCAGAAGACTGGTACCAGAAGCTACAACAAAGCGGCGTCAACGATCAGTACAGCGCCAAAGCCGAAACCCTGATGCAGCAAGGCTAGGAGCCACTATGTTACAGCTAAGCAATATCAACAAAAGCTACCGGCTGGGCCAGCTTGAACAGCAAGCGCTGTTTGATGTTAGCCTGCAAGTGGTAGAAGCCGAGCTGGTGGGCCTATGCGGCCCGTCTGGCTCCGGTAAAAGCACCCTACTCAATATCTGTGGCTTACTGGATCAGCAGTTCGATGGCCAGGTTTATTTTTCCGGCGAACAAGTCACTGGCCCCCAGCAGGCCATGCGCCTGCGCCGCAGCCAGCTAGGCTTCGTGTTCCAGCGCTTTAACCTTGTGCCGGTGATGAGCGCCTTTGAGAACGTCGAGTACCCACTGCAGCTAAACCGTATCGCCACGCCCCAGCGCAAGCAACGGGTCAATGAGTTGCTCGAAGCGGTTGGTATGTTGGAGCACGCGGGCAAGCGCCCAGACCGTTTATCCGGCGGGCAACAGCAGCGTATCGCACTCGCCAGAGCGATGGTGTTAAAGCCACGTTTAGTGATTGCCGATGAACCCACCGCCAGCCTCGACAGCCAAACCGCCCACCAAGTGGTATCGCTGATGAAGCAGCTAAGTCACCAGCACGGCACCTCCATCGTGGTGGCCACCCATGACGACAGAATGAGCAGCCACTGCGATCGGATTATCCGCATGGAAGATGGCCGAGTAGTCTCGGATAAGGAGGCACTATGCGTCGCCTAACTCAAGCCTGGCTGAATGTTCAACGTAACCGCCGCCGCTCACTGATGTCGGTCAGCATTATCGCCATTGCTGTATTCGCCCTGCTCTCCGCCGGTGGCTTTGGCCTTTACACCTATCAATCTTTGGCCGAAGCTTCTGCCCGCGAAAGCGGCCATATCAGCGTCACCATGCCCGGTTACTTCGATAGCGAAGAGGACTACCCATTGCAAAACGGGATCGCCGATAGCAATGTACTTATCAAATCACTGCTCAGCCACCAGCAGGTCAAAGCCGTGCAGCCGCGCGTGGAATTCTCCGGCCTTGCCAGCAATGGCGAGAAGTCGGCAATCTTTATCGGCCAAGGGGTGCAGCCCAATGAGTTCCGCCAAAAAGGTCCGTTTCTCGATATCGTTGAAGGCAAGCTGCTAGACAGCTACAACCCCGACGAGGCGCCGCAAGTGGTATTGGGTAAAGATCTGGCGCGCAACCTGAAGATGCAAATCGGCGACTGGCTGACCTTGCTCTCCACCACCAGTGAAGGGGCGCTAAATGCCTACGATTTTGTGGTCAGTGGCATCGTCTCCACCGGCGTGCCGGAGATGGACAAGCGCTTGCTATACATCGACCTAAACGCCGCCCAAGCACTGCTCGACAGCCAGCGGGTCAGCGTCGTATCGATGTACTTCTACGACTATCAGGATGTCGGGCCAATGCTGCAGACCCTTTCTGCGCCAAGCGCACAGCAGACACCATCGCTCGAGTTCACCCCGTGGTGGGAGCGCGCGGTGTTCTACGATGCGGTGCGCAACCTGTACAACCGGATCTTCGGCGTAATGGGTGCAGTGATGGCATTAGTCGTGTTCGTCGCCCTGTTCAATACCCTGAGCATGTCGGTCACCGAGCGTACCCGCGAGATTGGCACTTTGGCCGCTATGGGCACCAGCCCAGCCGAGCAACTGCGTGGCTTTGTCTATGAGGCGCTAGTCATGGCCTTGATTGGCTGCGTGCTGGGCATCATTGCCAATGGCGCGCTATCAGCGGGCCTACTGGTAGCCGATATCCAGATGCCACCACCGCCAGGGCGCACCGATGGCTACCCGTTGCAGGTCTATTTCTCACCGATACTAGCACTGTGGGTTACCGTCAGCATCGCCGTTATCTGCGCCGGAGCATCCGCGATTGCCGCCCTGAAGGGTGTACGTAAACCGATTACCGAGGCACTTATCTATGTCTAATTTTTTCAAAACCCTCGCGCTGAGCCTCGCCTTAGTGAGCAGTGTCAGCATCGCCGATGAGCTACCGCAACAGGCCGATGAACTTCAGCAGCGGCTGGCCGAAGCGGATCACTACCGTATGCAAGAAGGCCATGCCAAAGTCACCACCGAAGTGGTGCAGTACGAATCTGAGCAGGAGAAAAAGCGCCACCTCTACAACGTCTACCTACGTCCGCAGCGCGAATCGCTGGTCGTGTTTAAAGCCGCCTCCGAGGCCGGTCAAAAACTGCTGATGCTTGGAGACAACTACTGGCTGCTGATGCCCAACTCGCGCCGCCCGCTGCGCATCACTCCGATGCAAAAGCTGTTGGGCGAAGCGTCGGTAGGCGATGTCTCCACCCTGACCTGGAGCGAGGACTACGACGGTGAGATTGGTGAGCTCAGTGATTGGCAGGGCTACTCCGCCCGCCACCTGATGCTGAACGCACAAACCAAGGGCGCGTCCTACCAGCGCATCGATCTTTGGGTGGATGAAGATACCAACTTCCCGCTCAAGGCCGATATGTACCTAAAATCAGGCAAGCTGGCAAAACGCGCCTACTTCGAGCCCGGTGAGCGTGATGGGCAAACAGTGGTCAGCACCATGACCTTGGAAGATGCGATTCAGCACAACAACACCACGGTAATCTACTACCAACAGGTGGAGGCACGGACCCTGCCCGACAAGTACTACAACCCCGCCTACCTTAGCCGTCAGGATGTAAGCGCGCTCTAAACGGCAATTGATTAACATGTAAATAAAAGTGGCCACAGCGGCCACTTTTTTTGTCGAGCCCACTTTCTTTAATCCTGCTTGCTAACTATTCCCTTGGTATCTCTGTAGTGGTCAAGTTAAATTGGCCACGGTTTTGTATT
>NZ_AUBZ01000026.1 GCF_000429505.1 Aliagarivorans taiwanensis DSM 22990
CTTAAGAAGCCGGTACCAAAGTTATCCCCTTTCACCACATTCAGGCTGCCCCCTGCCATGCCGTGCACAAAGGAGCGGCCAAAGGGCGATTTGCCAAAGGTTTCATGCAATATCCCCGTATCACCGAGTGCATGCCCCACCCCTGCAAAGACCCCTGAAGTCAGGCCCGCAAAAAACGCGGATTGTATATCCATTCCCATCACCAGACCACCAATAAAGCCCATCCCAAAACCCAGGGCCATGCTGCCGATAGCGCCTAGTGGAACTTTTGCAGCAATTACCGCACTGACGATGCTGATGATGAGACCGAAGATGTTTCCGCTGGGGTCGTGGTATTTCAATGGGTTATTAACCACATAGGCATAGCGGTTATGGTTCAGGGCATCATCCGGTGATTGCATAGCAGGGTCGGGACTTAAGAATATCCCCAGGTTGGGATCGTATATCCGGGCATTCATATGGATAAGCCCCACTTCAGCAACATGCTCATGGCCGGTAAAGCCGCGGTTGGTCAAACTGCCAAATAGCAGCCCCGCGGGAAGCGGGGAGGTTTGCTCCCAGTCGATCGCCCGCGCTTCACCCCAAGGATCAAACCAGGTTTCGGATATCACTTGCCCCAAGGTATTGGTGATAAGATTTACCGAGTTCAGTGCATCCTGATGGAAGTAGTGGACCTCCCGGCTCAGTTCGCTATTGTCTGATACGCGCTCTGTCTTGATGGATACACCAATTGCGCGGCCTCCCACATACAGATAGTTACGTTGCTCTGCCTGATAGCCTTCCAGCCCTTCGTGATAGCGCTCTTCATAAACCTTACCCAGATAGAAGGTTTGATCATCACCGCCCGCGCGTTTTCTAACCCGCTGATTATCCGCGTCATAGACAAAGCTGACATGCTCGGTGCCTTTGCTAAGGGTTAACGCCTGACCGGCCAAGCCCCAGGTAAACTGCCGCTCTCCGATTGCGGTTACCGCGCCGCGCTGATTGTAACTAAGGGTATCCGTGCCCACCTGCGTGGGGCCAAACGCCCGGTTACCGTATTGATAACTCACCCCATTCTTGGTGAGGAAGTTACCCCGGGTATCGTAGCTAAAGGTCTCAGTGAAGCGGTTTGTTTTTCCTAGAACCGCATAGTTAGTCGAGTTGTATTCTGCTGAGATAAGCTGCTCAGCGCTGTCATAGCTAAAGGTTTCCTGAATGCCGCGGGTGAGATCGGTGCGCGACAGCATATTATCGTTTCTGTCGTAAATGTAAGCCATCTGCCTCAGCCATGAGCGTCCACTGAAGAGCTCAGTATCGCCGGGGCCGCGGGTGTCGATATTATGCAACTGACCCGTGCCATTGTGGTAGTTGTAGTCAGTCGTAACGCCATTCCCGAAACTCTCTGCGCGTACACGCCCGTGGGCGTCGACCTCGTGGGCTCGCCAGTAAACGCTATACTCGGGTGCGTCGAGATTTTCTAGCACGTACCCCCAGACACTCTCTCTGTCTACCTCATCCAGGCGTTTCATATCGAAGTAACCATAGAGTGCACCAACATGCGCGACTAGGCTGAGCATATCTTCTATCGCTTGAACGTAGGTGTCATAGCGCCCTACCAATAGCTCGCGGGCCACGCTGTAGTCATTCGCCATACTATTGAGAGTGCCGCGCCAATCATTTTGCACATAAGGATTCGTTGAGAATGTATTGCCATCGAGAATCACGATTTCTACCAGCCCTTCGGCGCTGAGTTCACCAAACCAGGCGTTGTCCGTACTCTCCGTAAATACGCCCCACGGCGTGTCACCACCTTGTGCTATCTCAAGGTATTCATCATGAGATATCTCAATGACTTCGGCAGTATTGGGATCGAAAATATAGTGAAAATCAGGCGTAATCAGCAGTGGGATGGTGACCGTCCCATGTAATGGCACAAAGGTATCCGGTGTCACCGTCATCGCATAGCCTTCATCGCTGTACCATACCCGATGTGCCCGGCCTTGGTAGCGCCCTAAGGTTGTGTCATTGACGCCCTCAACGGGAATGGTTTGCCCGGCGGCTTCACGCATCTCCAGCTCCCAAGCTTCAAGCTGTTTTAGCTGAGGCTTAATCTCTTCGGCGGCGGCCAGGTAGATTTCAGCATTGGCTATGGCTTCGTCAATGATATCCTGCACCTCCTCCCGGGAGATATCCATGGTGTTTTGACCTACCGGTCCGGTCAATGCACTTAGATGACCATGTTGATAGTGATAGATGATATCAAAACCATTTGGACGGCTTTCGGTGTCTAACTGCCCCTCGCTATTGTAGTCGTAATCAATAACCCACTGAATATCCCCGAGAGCCGGGTCGTGAAGTGCCTGGGTTTGCTTGGTCAGCTGACCCATGCCATGTGTATCTTCATCGACGGTCCATCTATATTCATACATTTGGACTACCGACTGCTCTGCCTGCAGCTCCCCATCAATCAGTACTTCAATGTGCTGCTCAGCAAGATTAGGCGCACCGTCCGAGGCATACACCCAGTACGCGCGCTCTTCCCGAGTATCGAGAATGCGGTTTTGCTGGTAGGCCTGGCCGATTTGGTCATACTTGGTGGTGGTCACGACACCTTCCGGATCGGTTTGAACAATAACTTCACCGAAGCCATTGTTGTCAAACGTCCACCGCCCCATTGCCGGGTCATCATGTACGGTCTTATGACCAAGGCGGTCATACTCAAAGAAGGTAGGGTGCTCACCATCGAGGGTCGTTTGCACAAGCCACCCTTTGGGGTGGTAGACGTAATCGATGGTGGCTTTGCCCTCGGACGTTTGTCGGATGACATCCCCCCGCGCATTCTCATAGCGTCGGCTCTGCACACCGTTTTTGTCGAATGTGGCGGTATAACCAGGAAAATACGCCGTACGGGTCATGTTCGTGGTTCCACCATCGCCGGATGGTTCAGAGATAGTGAGAGGCCGACCAATAGCATCGTAGGTCTGCACACTCCAATAGGGAGCATAGCCACTAAAGTAGGGGCGACTTATCCGAACAGGCTGGCCTCGATGGTCATACTCGATATCAACATAGATGGCTTTACCGTCCATCGAGTAACTCACTTCGCGAAGAGTGTGCCCGATATCGCTTATCACCTTGATGGTTGTTATGTCTCCCGGCGCACGCTCTATCTCACAGTAGGCAGCATCGGGAAGCCCTGATGCCTCGCAGTTTGAGCGGGTGCTGTCGGTTACACGCATTCGCGTGTAGGTCGTGTCAGTGGCAATACCAGGATAATCAATGGCTTCAACTCGCCCCAACCAGTCTCGGTAATAGGTAATGGTGGCATCTATAAAGCCTGGGGGTTTCTCTGTCTTAACGAAACCGGTAGTCGCATCGTAGGTGTAGGCGGTAGTTTGATTGCTGAGCTCCTCTGAGCCGTCGGGTTTGTATGCCAGATTTGAGACTTTTTGCTCGCGTAAAAACAGCCCTTTATCGTATTCATAAGTTACGACTCGGTCTATATCAGCACCGCTGGCCTGCATGGTCTCCTTCGTCACATTCCCCAGCGCGTCATACTCATAAATGGTCGTGAGGTAGGTATTACTATCCCCATTGGTTTCTGACTCAAGCAGCCCATTTTGGTAGTAGGTAAACGAGGCGGTATCACTATAGTCCCCCTCAGGCGTAATGTGTTTCACCGTGGTGCTCTCAACCCGGTTATTCTGCCAGGGCATATCCATGGCAGGTGGTTTGAAGGTGCTCACGGTTTCGGTTCTGTAGTAATCCCCCGGTATTAAGCTCACCAGTGAATCCACCTGACTCTCGATACGGCCAACATTCATAAACTCATCGAAGTCGCTGTAGTGAGTGTAGGTATCCGTAAGCTGCGTACCATCAAGCTCGAATGCCTGTTGCACGTTAGTTTGCAAGTGCGAAAACCAGATTTGCTCTGGATTCAATGCGCGCTGCGCATTGACCAATGTGGTCTCACAGGTTGCCACACCGGGTACCATTTTCCCTTGAGGGCTAACCATACAGTAGGCTGACTGCGAATGGTTGAGCAGTACTTCTGCCCCTGTGGTGGGAACAAGCACATCCTCAACTTCTGCTACTTGCCCGTTGAAAGGGAAAATGAGCGAGCGAGTCTCACGCACCTCATGGTTGGCTAATTCATCGCGCATCGCAACGTAGCCTAAGCCTAAAAATCCCCGGCCCTTAAGGCCGTCGCGAAACCCGCCATAGCGATAGGTTTTGTGGCCAACCAGCTGCTCTGTTTTTGGACTAAGCTGGATGACTTCATCAACCAAAAACATTCCGCGGTTAATGGACACTGTATTCGCCAACAGGTAGTCACGTTGCTCGTCGTTTTCGTAGTAAAGGAAGTCAGGATCGTAGTGAGTGCTACCACCGCCAATCGCTTGATAGCTAAACTTGATAGAGGCGCTATCTAGGCTGTCGACACGGGCTAAAAACTTATGGGATAAACTCCGGTTACCATGAAAGATCCTAGGCTCTTTATCTTCATCTAAAACAATAAAAGATACTCGGCCATCTCCTAACACATCAACAAAACTAGCAAAGTCTTGTTCCTTGATCTCTGGGACATCACTGATGATTTGCTCTGCGTCTAAGAAGAGCCCTGCCACTTGGTAACGGACATATAGCGCACCATCCAACCAATAGTAGAGATCTAATTGACCGTTACCACTGATATCGAAAAAGCCAACATTGTCACTAGATTCAATATCTTGGTGGGTTGTAGTCAAATCCTCCATGGTTGAGAAGTACCCAGTTCCCAACCCCTGTACAACGCGAATCGTGTTTTTGTTGGCCAGCCTCAAGAAATCGAGGTTACTATCACCATTGATGTCTTCCATCCAATCTAGAAAGCCACCTTCGAATGTTTGGAGAGGCGCACCCCATCGGCCAAAGCGTTGGGAGGCGTTAAGCGACATATCAAGACGATGAATACTGTTGACTGAAGAGCCAATAGGGCCACTACTTCCAGCATAGAGTTCCTTACCACTGTAATTTCCGGCGACACCGTCATTGTTGAAGTCCCCAAGATGAGTGATCACACTCATCTCTTGATTTCTACCGTTGTGTTTTTCGGTGTAGTTAACTATCCAAACGCTCTCTTGGAACACGCCATCACTGAGCTCCCGATATTGCTGCCTGAAGTGAAAATCATGTCTAGAGCCAACTCCTCCCTCTTTCGTCCAAGCTGATTCACAAATCAAATCGGCATAGCCGTTCCCGGTTACATCTGCCAGATATAAAGCATGAGCGGGGTGGTCATCATAGCAACCAACAGCGTAAGTAATTTCTTCGATTGCGGGTGTGGAAGCAGATGCGAACGCTTCTTGTACATAGGTACCTTCAACAATGGATACTTCCAAAGTGCGATCTTTTAGAAACACCAGATCATTTGTGCCATCTTGGTACAAATCCATCGATACTAAGCGACTGTGGTCACTAATGATCCCACCGCTGTCACTGAACAATTGCTTGTATTCCGCCCACTCAAGCAAGCCCTCTGCGTTTCTAGAACCTTGTGCAACATAGATTAATCCATCACTGTCTACCCCAATGAGATCTTGTGCTCCATTACCTGTAATGTCGGCCATATAGTTCGATTCATATCCGACCTGCTGAAAACGCGTATCTTCCTCAAACTCAACGCCACTACTTTCAAGTTGCCATTGATACTTAAAATCGATAGGAGGTAAGCAATCACTACTCCCTGGTGAGCACATCCTGACCTGAGTGAGGTAATCAACACCAAACTCATCCGCTGTGTAATAAAGCTCATAACGCCAAGCTTCAAATAAGCTGCTCCCTTTCACAGAGAGCGCGGATAAACGGTAATGGTGATTCTGGGGCCGGCCATGCACCCATCCTTGGGTTTGGTTTTCACTCTCAACCCAGGTAAAGTCAATACGCCCCGCGCCGGTAGTGGTGTTGATGTTACCGCCATACCAAACCGCTTTTAATCTCACAAACTGCTCATCTTCCTTCGCTCTACAGTCATCGTCTTGGTCTCTCGGATACTCACAGTACTCGTAAGCAATCATATTCGGGTGAGCAGCCGGGTTGGGTATATCGCCGGCATCCAGGTAGAGCCCCTCCGTTGTTGTTAACATCAGTTGCCTTACTGGATCGTGACTGTCAGGCTCCTCTTCGGCACTGGGGCCATAAACGGGCGTATTGTAAATGTGTAGCAACCCCTCAACATTGCGTATCTCAACCGTTGTCGGGCCGAAGTCATTGGCTTCACGAATAGTGATATAGTCGACTGGATTCACTTCCGCACGGTATTTTGCGCCTGCCTGACCGGGGCTTCCTTCAACCAAGATAAGTCGCTGTCCATCGAGGCAATAGGCATCGTCGGTTTGATACTGGGGAGGTTGGTTAATACCATCCACCGCTTCTGTTTTCTCACAACGATGGAACATGCTGCTGCCAGAGAAGGTCCAACCATACCCTGTCAATCCAGCACCACTGGTATGGTGATATACCAGCGAAAACTCTGGTTGGAGATTAGCTTTTCCCTGAGGGACTTCGATAGGGATGCGGTAGTTTGCTGTGCCATCCACAACATTAAACTCAGACGGCAACACGCCCGTATGGGTCGGAAGCGTGTCATCCGCCCAAGCAAGAGAGGCTGTCGCAAAAATGCTGCATAGCATTATGGTTGTCACGAACTTACTTCTCATGGGTGAGCTCCTTAAACCGTGCTATCCGCTTTTCAAGACGGGCAAGTTCCCCATCACTGTGAGTTGGAAGAGTTAATGCTGCTGTTGGGATATCGATTTCCGGTTGCTGTTGTTCAGCATCTTGAATGCGTTGAGAAACCGTTGTGAGTGTCTGTCTGGCGTGTTGCGAAATACGCGTTCCCGATGATTCGGAGGTTTCAGGTGGGGGAGAGGTATAGATTGTCGCAATGGGAACAGTTGAGAGCCGCCAGAAATATACAGCAATACAGACAGAAACAGCACAGAGCACATACAAAATCCATTTCATAGCGTTCTCCATTAGTTGGCTTTATAGCCATTTGCATTTGATTGACACCCAAGGGACCTATCACCTAAACATCAACATCCCGTGAGTTGAAAATACTTGTTGATCAAATGCTTAATATGATGTTGTATACAAATAACCGCTCTGTCAATAGGGTTTTATACTCGACCTGAGTACAAGGAGGTACCGTGAGAACACTACGCTTCGTAGCATGCCTAATTGGGAGCATCGTGATAGCGGCAAGTCGAGCTGATGCGCTCGATTTTCCGGTGGGACATTCTTCGGTGGCCGATGCTCAAATAACTCGCTTGATGATGGATGAGGCTTATCCACAAATCGTCTTTCTACAGCTAAGCGACGCACCAGATGAAAACGCTGAGTGTCATAGAAATAGTACTTGGCACTACGCCATTCCCATCAGCTCGCCTGAGGGGCAAAACATGTACAGCGCTTTGCTTGCGTTAAAAGCATCAGCAGGCCACGCGTTTTTTGGTGGGGCCGATGAGTGTGTGACTGAGCTGCCACCAGAGATTCTGGGAATAGAACGCTTAGCTCGACTTGAGTTGCACTAGCTTAGGACTTTGTCGGAGTGAACCATGAAGCGACTTTACATCGTTGTGACTACATTATTGATATTGGCACCGACACAAGTCAGTGCACTGATTAGCTGTACGGGTATCCCCAGGTTTGTGTACGCTGGCTACCATGGACCAACTCCAGCAGAGAACAGTTTCGGTGTTGAGCTCGACACTGTTGCCGGTATTCTTAACCTGGGTCAGACGTCCGATACGCAGGCAACGGCGCGTTACTCGATGATGCTGGCTGCACAGCGAGCGCAAAGCACCGTTATTTTAGAGTTTTTTAACCACTCACCTCCGGATGACTGCGATACGGTGGTTCAATCAAGAGAAGTGCCTACATCCGTCTATACACGTTAAGCACTGTGACACATCACAAGCATGCGTAAACACCTTGGTCTGGTTGACATCGAGTAAGTCAGGCCGTATTCCAGAGCAAATGGGAGGAACGAATGAAGACAAGCGTTATTGTTACAGCGATTTCACTGACACTGGCGTCGCTGCATGCCAACGCGCTAGTGAGCTGTTCGGGCATACCTCGCTTTGTGTATGTGGGGTATCATGGCCCGTCACCTGCGGAAAGCAGCTATGGTGTCATGCTGAGCACCGGGAATGGTGTATTACACCTTGGCCCCACTTCCGGCACTCTAGCAACCGCACGATATTCAATGATGCTTGCTGCACAGCAGGCCCAGAGCAGCGTAACCATCGAGTATTTTAATCTATCAGCACCTGATGATTGCGATACGGCAGTGGAGTTGAAAGAGGTACCTACCTCTGTTTACTCGCGCTAGAAGCAACTCAAATAAGTGCTTCATTAGTAAGTTCAACCATCCTAGCTCTTGCAAAAATAATGAGGAGGATGGCTATCATACTCTACCTGCAAGTTTTGCATCCACCCAACCATGACTCCATTGGGAAGATGACTCCTTGCTCATTTAGAGTGTCGTACAAATCTTCTTCACTGGAAAACTGGTAGCGCAGGTCGTTAGCACTGAGGGTCCCCCAGTTAGCTGGTTTGACGACTTGGCCGCTTCGAGCCTCCTCTTGCTCTATTTCAGCGTCACCTTCATACCAATCCAAAACAATAGGCATGAGCTCTCGTATCTTCATATCGGGGCTTTGCTTAAATGCTCGTTCTACTAACGGAGCTACGCGGCTGGCCTCACAGTCCATACCCACGAGCAAGTGATATAAGCGTTGAGCTTGGGGGTTGCCATCAAACACACCCAGCTCAGGTTCCTGTTTACCTGCTTCAGCAATTCGCTGACGAAGGTCGAGTAGTTGCTTGTCGATTTGTGGCACATGTAGGTCTGAGTACTTCACCACGAGTTCTGGATCGCCCGAACGCAGTGCAGCCAGCATAGGGTGTACCGGCTTAAACTCATCTTCAAATACCTTTCTCATTAACTTGAGTGAGATCCGCTCGCTACGATTAGCGATTGCCCACAGCTGAGTGAGAACAAACAGCTTCACCACGATATCGTGAACGCCTTGGGTCAACTCATACCAACCATCTCGGAGCTCATCTGTCAGCACGTCATCTTTACGCTGAAGCCACTGATAGCGCCAAAGTTTTCTTGCAAAAGCACTCCATTCTGAATGCTTAATGCGATCAGAGCCTTTATGTCTTTCTGGAGCCTCGTTCTTCATAGGCTCCCAAAATAGCGATCCAAACCCAGCAACACGCCGACCAGATTGAAGCTCCAACTCAAGAATAGGCCGAGCTTTGGGGGTACCGACCAACACAACTGGCACGCCAATGGTGTTTACCAGCTCAACGAAAAATTCCAGCATGTCTTTCTCATCATCGGAACTTTGCCGGCTTAAACGCTGAATCTCATCGATTACCAATATGCCAATTGCTCGCTGGGTGGCAATTTGACCCATTAAGGCGAGCAGGGTATCGGTACCCACGCGCTTTTGGGTGTATTTCTGCTCATAGTTAGTATTAAGCTTTTGATCGATGGCTCTGAAAAAGTTAACGCACAAGCTTTTAAGCGTACCCTTTGCCGGGCATTCGATTTTCAGGTGAACCAGCTGAATAAAGTTGTACTTTTCGTGGTAAATCACTTGCGGGTAGTTCGCTAAAATACGATTCAGCGTAGTGCTTTTACCGCAGCCTGACACACCGATAAGTGCGAAGCTGCTGGCTGTAGAAGGCGCTTTAGCAAAGCGAAAGCTCGACAATTCACCTCGCTTTATGCGCTCATAACCATCTTGTAAGTGACTTTTGAGCGAACCATCTTCCAGATTTCGGCCCACGTAGCCACGGCGCATCATAATTGAGATCTTTTCTTCTAGTCGCAGGTGGTTCGCTAAAGGCTGGAAAAAGTCATCGAGCAGGCCTGCAATCTCATGTGCACGGATTCGCCCATCGGAGAATGCATCTCCTGGCTGATAGCTAACCTTACCTCGCAGTCCGTCTCGGACTTGCTCTACCTGCATAATTGGCGGCAATGCTTCAATGAAGGGATTCCCCCTATAGCGCTCTACACCAGGGTCTTGATACACGGCATCGACGGTGTTTTCAGGTAAGGTCATAACTATCAGTCCTCATGATCATCAAACAGCTCATCAATGAAATCAGGGTAAGTGCAGTCATCTTCCTGCTCGGCTCTTAGAGGTGTGACAGGGGCTTTAACCTGGCTTGTGTTGGTAGGGCTATACGCTGCGCCTTGCCGCTCTTGCTGCTTCTCCTGCTCCCGATTGCTTCTGATGGTAGCAATTCTCTCAGCTTTAGTGAGCCCTTGGTGGTTAGGCTTGTTAGCAACGGCTTGCTTGATTTTCTGCTGCACAAAGCTCTCATGATCGCGGCGCTGCTTATCATCAACCAACAGCTGCTTAGCCATTGATGATTTTTGCTTGGCTTGCTGCCGCCATACATCCCAGAATGAACACCCTTGATACTCACGCGAATGGTCAGAGAGCTTACATACCCAATGTTCGAGCGAGCCGTTTTTAGTAAATAGATAGATATGATCGGCGGAGTTCGGGTCATATGCCGCAAGTAAACTTTCTGGGCGTTTGACTGACGAATCACGATGTAACCAGCCGCTCTCAAGCATCTCGCTACAAGTGTAATAAAGCCCGAATGCACATACACCCAGCTCAGATGTAGATACTTTCACTCTGGGCATCATAGCGACTCTGAGTGCAGCCTCACTGGCTTGTCTTAACCGACCGGTGCGGTTTTGGATACCCCAGTTCCAGATGGATAAGGGCGTCATCTCCAAATCGGTCGGCATATCTGGTGCGCGGTCGTATTTTTTGAGAACAGCAAACTGGTTGTGCATCAGTACCGAAGATACGATGATCTCAGTGAAATCTTGTACGGTGAGCGCTGCATCCAAACGGTAGTCCTTCCCACCGCGCTTTTTGACTTTCGTTCCCGTTACCACGCCCGGCGCAAAAGGCTTAAAGTCAGCCTGAACCCACTTAAAATGCCTCTCAACTATGCCTTTAGCGGAGCCTTGATGTGGAGGCGTGTTTTCGATACGCACCGAAAAACTGCTTTCCAGCGATTCAATTTGATGGCCCAGTAGCTCACCGCGATCAGCGAGTATTGCATCGGGAAGGCCCAAGGCTGGCCATTGCTCATCAGAGATATCAAAGCCTATGGATTTACAGTAATCCACTTTACTGGTCATCGAGTTCACAAGCGCTTGCATAGCGACCGCATAAGAAGGGTTTTCAAAACCAATGTATACCCCGGTAATTAGCCGAGAGAACACATCGACAACCGCATAAACCGTTGGTCTTCCCACAATGGCAGACTTGTCGCGAGTTGATACCAGGTAGATATCGGCGATTGTTGCATCGATCTCATAGCGGCTTCCAGGACCCATCGCTTGGGTGGTTGCGGTGGATGTTAAAGGCCGAACATCGTTGCGGTAGTTGTTCTTATTGTTACGCTTTTGCAGTTTCTCAATAGTTGAGTACTCACGCTTATAGAAGTGCTTCATCTGCCAAATTGAGGGGATCTCCTCTTCGGGCACATGTGGATTATGAGTCGTGTATATGCTCTGAAAACGCCGGTAAGCATAGGGAACTGATGCGTTTCTCTCTTTAAGTAAGTACTTGTCGATGGCTATCCGAAACAACCGCTCAACGCTTGCATCCATATTTGCGCCAATACCCGGTTTGTATACCCGTGGCCGGCCTAGTTTTTTGTCCTTGGCGTGTCGCTTCTTCCCTTTAGCTCCCGAGTTATGGTAGTCGGGCAGTAAGGCATTGGGCATTTGTCCACGTTGCCAGTAACGGCGCAATAAGCGATACAACGTTTGCTTAGTGAAACCATGCTTTTGCATGGCTTCACCAATCAAGCGCCCACGGATCCGACGGTCATAGTATTCAGGGTGGCTAACAATGGACGAGATAACAGCCATGTTTTTATCGCGTTTGAGCTTGGCAGTGGTACCGTCTTCCGGCTGTATCATGGCGAGTGATGCAAATGGGTCCTCACAACGAAGTAAGCGCTCCTCGTCAATTGCTTGTACCAACTCATGCTGTCGGATCAGCTCAGGGAACGCTGAAGCATCCTCGATGCTGATCCAAATGTACTCACCAGTTAAGCAACTGAGAATGCGGTACTCATGACCGTCAAGACTGACTACCTCATTGGTTTGAAACATTCAGTTCCTCCAACATCTTAGCAACGTTACCTACTGAAAGGTCACGCCCCTTTAGCTGTAAATAGGGCGTGAAAACATCAAACTGAAAGCAGCGTAATGCCAACAACTGGCGCATCTCAAACAGCGACTCGCCAGGCTCTAGGGAGTAAGCCACATCCAGCTTTTTCGCAATATCGACCACTCGTAGATCTGGGTTTTCATTCATCTGATGGGCGTAGAAACTGAGCTTATTCAGTAAGCTCTGTTGAGGCTGCGAGTTTGATTGCTCTGGATAAAGCCAAAGGATGTTACTGAAGACGACCTTGGGGATCTCTTTTTCAGTAACGATCATCCAAGGAATAGATTTTTCTTCCCAATACCGACGTTCTAGCTCGAGCTTCTCAACCGTGGCGGCATCGGCCAAAAACTTAGAGTATTTAGCCTGCAGAGCAAACTTGGGTTGTTGGGCATCGCGGGTGTTCACCAGAAAATCTGATGACATTACATTGAGTATCTGACCACTTTTAGGATGTCGAATACCAGCATCGGCAGCAAGTACCCGTGTAACTTCACGATCCAGTGGGAACTGCTCGCGAATATCTTGGGTATCACGATGCCACTCAAGCATAAGAAAGACAGCAAGCTCTAAATCGGAAAGTAGATGATGGGTGCGCTGGGTTTTGTGACCAAACGTACGATGTGAGCGCCCATCAGAGGGAACATCTCGAACGGTTATCCATGGTTTGTAGTCAGCTCCGCGCCCTTGACCCCGGCCTTGTTTAATCCAACGCCGGATCTTCGCTTCAGTGAGTTCGTACTTCCCTTTTGCCATAACAAAAACCGCCAAACCATGCTCACTATTTGAGCATATGCTTGACGGCCTTAGTATGCAACTTTATTACTCAGTATGAATCTTTATTACTCAGTATGAGACTTTATTACTCTCCCACACCTCCTTTTTAACGACATAAAATGTTTATTCCACGGTTACCGACTTAGCCAGATTTCGCGGCTGGTCTACATCGGTACCTTTAATCAAGGCCACGTAGTAAGACAGCAGCTGCAGCGGCACGGTGTAGACGATCGGTGCGATCAGCTCGTCGACATGTGGAACACTCAGCACCCGCATGGTGTCATCACTTTCGAACTTGGCGTCTCCGTCTGCAAACACGTAAAGAATACCGCCGCGGGCACGTACCTCTTCCACGTTGGATTTAAGCTTCTCCAACAGTTCGTTATTCGGCGCCACCACGATAATCGGCATTTCGGCATCAATCAGTGCCAAGGGGCCATGCTTCAGCTCTCCTGCTGCATAGGCTTCGGCGTGGATATAGGAGATCTCTTTAAGCTTTAGTGCCCCTTCCATCGCGATGGGGTATTGGCTGCCGCGCCCAAGGAACAGGCTATGCTGCATATCGGCAAACTCTTCGGCCAGGGCTTCGATAGGCTCAGCCAAGGTTAGCGCTTGCTCTAGCTTAGCAGGCAAGCTTTGCAGTGCATGCACCAGCGCGGCTTCTTGCTCATCGTTCATCAGGTTATGGCGGCCAATTGCGCCCACCAGCATCAGCAAGCCAGCTAGCTGAACGGTAAAGGCCTTGGTTGACGCTACGCCAATCTCGGCGCCCGCTTTCATCATATAGGCCATGTCTGACTCACGCACCAGCGATGAGCCGGGCACGTTGCAGATGGTCAGGCTGGCCATGTAGCCTTGTTCTTTGGCCAGGCGCAGCGCTGCTAAGGTATCGGCGGTCTCACCGCTTTGCGAGATGGTCACCAGCAGGCTGTTGGGCAGTACCACCGACTTGCGGTAGCGAAACTCTGAAGCGATCTCCACATTGCAGCTTACGCCAGCCAGTTCTTCGAACCAGTAGCGCGCCACCATACCGGCGTGATAGCTGGTGCCACAGGCAATGATCTGTACATGTTTCACATCGCTAAGCAGCTCAACAGCGTTATCGCCAAATACATCATCCAATACTCGCCCTTGGCCCAGTCGACCATCCAAGGTGCGTTGTATGGCCAAAGGCTGCTCGTAGATCTCTTTGAGCATGTAGTGGCGGTACTGACCTTTGTCTCCGGCATCGTGGGAGGCTTTGGATTCGATGATATCGCGAACCACCGACTCGCCATTTTTATCAAAGATATTCACTTCAAAGCGGGTAACCTCAGCCACATCGCCTTCTTCTAAGAAGCTGAAGCGACGGGTTACCGGTAGCAAGGCCAGCTGATCGGAGGCAATAAAGTTTTCACCGAGTCCATAGCCAATCACCAAAGGGCTGCCAGAGCGGGCCACTACAACTTTGGAAGGATCACGCTTATCCATGATCACTGTGCCATAGGCGCCTTCCAGCTCAGACACTGCCGATTGCACCGCGCTCAGCAGCGTTTCGTGATGCTTAATCTTATGGTCGACCAGGTGGGCGATCACCTCGGTGTCGGTATCGGAGCTGAAGTGATAGCCCTCGGCTTTGAGCAGCTCACGCAACTCAGCGTGGTTTTCGATGATGCCGTTGTGCACCACGGCAATCGTTTCACATGAAACATGGGGGTGGGCGTTGCGCTCGCTCGGCTCGCCATGGGTTGCCCAACGGGTATGGGCGATACCGGTGCCGCCAATGACGGGCGTCTGTGCTAAGGCATCGGCCAGCTCCTGTACCTTGCCTAAGCGGCGAACCCGCTGCAGCTGGCCATCGCCATCAATGGTTGCCACTCCGGCTGAGTCGTAGCCGCGATACTCCAGTCGGCGTAGTCCTTCTACTAAAATATCTGCGACATCACGCTGTGCAACTGCACCTACAATTCCGCACATAAGATCCTCACACAATAATTAATTTGATACCCAGCGCTTCAATGCTCGCGCGGTCTTCGCTGGAAAGAGTTTTGTCTGTTACCAAGGTATCGATGGAGTCCCAAGGGAGCTCCAGATTGGGAATTTTTCGCCCTACTTTGTCGGCTTCCACCATCACAATGACTTCGCGTGCCGCTTCTGCCATCACCCGGCTTAAACCAATTAACTCGTTGAAGGTAGTCGTGCCTCGATTGATATCGATGCCATCGGCACCGATAAACAGCTGATCGAAGTCATAAGCGCGTAATACCTGCTCTGCGACCTGTCCTTGGAATGCCTCGGAATGCGGGTCCCAAGTGCCGCCGGTCATCAGCAGGGTAGGCTCGTTCTCAAGCTCCCGTAAGCTATTGGCAATGTTCAAGGAGTTAGTCATCACGATCAGCCCTTGCTTGTTGCCCAGCTCAGGCAGCATGGCGGCGGTGGTTGAGCCACTGTCGATAATCAAGCGATTGTGATCGCGGATCAGTTTGGCTGCCGCCTTGGCTATCGCCAGTTTTCGCTTTGAAACCGGCTCACCGGGCTTTTCTGCCGCCATCTCGGAGGGAAGTGGGATGGCACCTCCATAGCGACGCAACAACAAACCACTGCTCTCGAGAGCGGCTAAATCCTTGCGGATAGTCACCTCGGAGGTTTGTAGCTCGGATGCCATTTGATCGACGCTAAGTTCACCGTGCTGCTCAAGGTATTGCATTAAAAGACGACGGCGCTGTTGGGGCGTATATTTCATTTCTAAACGTCCAAGGTTTCACTTCGAAAAAAGACTAATAAAAACAACGATAACTAGCAACGTTCAAACGCAAGTAGTGGTCGATACCTGAGCGCGGATCACTTATATTTATTATTAGCTCACTAATAACTCTTTTACACTTCACTTCGCTAAGGAAAGCAACAGTGAAATGCACTTCGACACTCTTTGTACTATTTTGTTTGGCTGCCCCGCATGGGCCGGTGATTTTGTGGTGGATATCGGTGGCTTCTGGGCAAAAACCGACTCTACGGTTACCAGCAAGGCACTTGATGGCAACCCGATTACCTTGGACTTCGAAGACAACCTAGCCCTTAGGGATAACCAAGTCCTGCCTTACTTATGGCTGGGTTATCGCTTCAATGAACGACACATTGTCTACCTGGACTGGAAGCTGCTACACCGCAGCGCAGCTAACGTCTCTGAAGTCGACTTTGTTATCCCAGAACACCCAGAAAGCGGCATCACCGCTGGCTCCCGTATCGATACCCGCTTAGATATCGATGTTGCACGGCTAGGCTATGCCTATTCGTTCTATCAACGGCCCAACGCAGAGGCCGGCGTATCGCTAGGCTTGCATCTTATGTTTATCGACTTGGGATTCTCGGGCGAGCTCAGCGGCTGTGTCACTCTGCCAAGTGGTGAGAGTGAGTGCGCCAGAGTGGAATCGGGGGAGCAAAGCGTCAGTGATTCGGTGACTGCGCCCTTACCCGACATAGGCATGTGGTTTAACTATCGGCTTTACAAGCAACTATGGCTGGATACCCATGTGCAGTGGTTCTATCTGAAAGTTGATGATATTTCGGGAAGTTTGCTGGATGTACATGCAGGGCTGAAATATACATTGACCCCTGACTGGGACATCGGCTTGGGCTACAACTACTATCGGGTCGAAATTGATTGGGATAGCACCGAGCTGCGCTATAACTACCGCGGCCCGATGCTTAATGTGCGTTACCGCTTTTAAGGCTACTTATCGCCCTTGGTAGGGCGCTTCCAACCGCTAAGATTGCGCTGGCGGGTTCGCGAGATTGCCAAGGTCTCTGCTTCAACATCAGAGGTAACGGTTGTTCCCGCGCCCACAGTGGCATTTTTACCCACCGTTACCGGCGCCACCAGCTGGCTGTCGCTACCAATAAAGGCGCCGTCTTCAATCACCGTTTTGTGTTTATTGGCACCGTCGTAGTTACAGGTGATGGTGCCCGCACCAATGTTCACCTGTTGACCCACTTCTGTATCGCCCAGATAAGTCAGATGTCCGGCCTTAGAGCCCTCGCCTAACACAGCATTCTTCATCTCAACAAAGTTGCCGATATGGGCATCTTTAGCCAGCTTGGCGCCGGGGCGCAAACGCGCAAACGGGCCAGCAGAAGACAGCTCGCCCATCTCCGCCTGCTCGATAACCGAGTTGGCTTTAACCGTGGCGCCATCGGCAATGCTACAGTTGCGCAGTACACAGTTAGGCTCAATGGTTACCCCATTGCCGATGCTGACCTTGCCTTCGATGACCACATTGATGTCGATAAAGCAGTCTTTACCAATACTTAGCTCACCACGCAGATCGAAGCGGGTGGCATCGCTCAGGCTCACGCCGTCTGCCAGCAAAGCTTCCGCCTGCTGCAGTTGGTAGGCGCGCTCCAAGCGGTTGAGCTGGATACGGTCATTCACACCTTGCACCTCAACCAGTGAGGCGGGCTGCACCGTTTGCACGGTCTTTCCGTCCTGCACTGCCATCTCAATCAGGTCAGTCACATAGTACTCACCTTGGGCATTATCGTTATTGAGTTGCGCCAACCAACGTTTAAAGTCGCGCCCTTTGGCCACCAGCACACCGGTATTCACTTCGCAAATCGCTAGTTGCTCGGGCGAGGCATCTTTGTGCTCAACAATGGCGGTAACGCCTTGCGCATTGCGCACGATACGGCCGTAGCCAGTAGGGTCATCCAAGTTCACGGTAAGCAGTGCGATGCCGCCTTCCGGCAAGGCTTGGGTTAACTGCTCAATGGTATCTTTGGCAATCAATGGGGTATCGCCGTAGAGCATCACCACCGCTTCATCATCACCAAAGTAAGGCGCTGCTTGCTGCATGGCGTGGCCGGTACCCAGCTGCTCGGCCTGATGCACCCAGTTCAGCTCTGGCTCTGAGATCTGCGCCTTTAGCAGCTCCGCACCATGGCCATAAATCAGATGAACCGCCGAAGGAGACAGGGTCTTGGCGGTGTCGATAACATGCTGCACCATCGGCTTGTTTGCCAGCTTATGAAGAACTTTGGGTAGATCGGAGCGCATACGCGTTCCTTTGCCTGCAGCGAGAATAGCTACGCTGAAATTCATAGTGATTCCTATCAGATACCTTGGTGTGTCTGGCTATTACTATAAAGCTTAAGAAGCAGATGAAAACCGCTTCACCAAGTTTTTTGTCAGGTGATTGTGGTAATCCCACACTTCATCGAAGATGGTCATTAGCGAAGGGTTGCCATAGCGGCTTAGATTGACCGCATGAAAGCGATTCTCCGACTGCTTGATCTGCGCAATGTCGCCGAGCAAGGACTCTGGCGGTGCTGGTGCGATAAAGTCCGATAGCACCAATAAGTCGGCATTGAGGTAGCGCTGCTGCTGGAACTGCTCTATCGCGGCAGCCAGTAGTTTGTTGATGTCGGTGCCACCATGAAAGCTGTAGCTTAAAAAGCTAAGCGCCTCACGCAACCCATCCTGGCGGGTTAGCTCGTAGCAGATCAGCTCGCTGGAGAAAAGCATCACATAGCAGTCGCGCTTCTCAGCCAGCGCAATCTCCATCAAGCCGTAGGCCAAGGCCTTAGCGCAGCGCTCAGGAAAGCCCTGCATCGACCCGGAGCAATCGATGGCCAGCACAAATGGCCCTTTGGGTAGCTGTGGCGGACCAATATCGACCTTTTCGGTCGCAACCTTACTCAGGCTATGTTGCTTACCTTGTTGCTGGTAGTTGAGCAGGCGCTTGTCGACCAAGTGCTTGTAGAACACCACCTCTAACTCGGGATAGGCGAGGAACAAGATCTCACTGGGCAGCAGCTTGGATATATCATCACTCTCGTGGATACCTACAATGTCATCGTTACAGCTCTGGCTTTGCTCTTGCTGCAGGCTAAGCTGCTCTTCACAGGCTTGCTTACTGTCGACCGGCTGCTGCTCGGATGCGCGCCGACCAATACTCTCGGCGATCTCCTGCAGACCCTTACGCTCTTTTAAAAAACGCGCCACCCGCAGCAACTGTTTGTGCTCGCGCTTGGTCAGCTTACAGGCCGCCATATCCCAAAGCCGGCCAACCTTGCGCCAATCACCTTGTTGCTGCAGCTCAGCCAGCTCTTGTAAGGTCTCTGCGCGTTGGTATAAATCCGCTAGCAACGCCTGCTTGCTTTGCTCCAGCTCGTGCATCTGCGCCTCTTTGAGTGAGAGCAACAAGGACTCAAACCAGCGATTGCAAAAGTAGCTTTGGAACATCGGACTGAGGCGCCGACGGCCATCTTCAGTGAGTTTCTTGGCTTCCAAATAAAAGGGAGAGTGCTCCGCTAAACCCTCGACGATATCATCGACATGCAGAGCAAAATCCACCGCATCCATCTCAATGGCCAACTGATACTGTTGGATCTCTTTGGCAAAGCGCTGCTCTTGAGGAACCCGGCTTAACTGCTGCTGCAGCTGACCCCGCCACTTGCTGAGCTGACCTTTCATGGCCGACTTAATGTCGGCACTGGACTCGGCCATCATCATCAACTGCGGCTTGAGCATCACCTCGCGCACTGCTTCGTCGAGTAAGCCTGATTCTGCGAGCATCACGCCCAATTGCACACTATCGAACACAATTAGGACTCAAAGAACTCAGCGATGTTTTGCAAACGGTAGAGATGGCGCTCTATCTGCCCCTTGAGCTTAGCCACCTGTTGCTCGGCCGAGACCAAGCTGGCTTCCACCAGTTCAGGCAAGCGAGGGTTAATAAAGCTATGGGGCAGGGCTTGGTGGAACAAGCGGCGACTTTGAACCAACTGGAGCTCAAGTTGTTTTAGTTGCTGTTGCAAATCATCTACCTTAGCTGACCAGCGCAGCTTGAGCTCATCATCGATGCCAGCATCAGTCACCAGACCTAAGGGCAGGGGACGACTGGCGATATCGCGGATCACTAGTCCATGGCTAGCATCGAGCTCAATGCGCAGGGTCATCAGCGTTTTCGACTGATTCACATAGCCTAGTAGCTCAGCTTCTCCTGCGCGAATGCGTTTGAGCAGTTGTTCTGGCTCTAAGTAAACCCACCGGGTTTCTCCGTGATCACGTTCGTTTACACCCTGATTCTGCTGCAGCACTACCAAACGGATGAGTTTTGCCCCCACCTCGCTGGAAAACGACCTCGCATTACTGAGATCGATCTGGAAGAACTCTTTACGCAGACCCACCTCAACCGAAGCCATCAACTGCAACTGCTGGGCGATATCTGTTTGCAGCTGCAAGTACTCAGCCTGCAGTAGCTCACAACCTTCCACTATCGCCAGCTGACTAAAGGCATTGTTCACCGCGAAGTGCTGCACACAGGCCTGCACATACTGGCGACTCTCGAGGTTATGCCATAGGCAGTCTTCGAGCAGCAGTACATCTAAGGGGTTAATCTCATGGCGGCCGTTAAAAAAGGCGCTGGCTTTGAGCAGGTGCAGCGCTTTCTTCCAGCGCCGGTCGGATACATAGAGGTCTTTGGCCTGCTCGGAAAGCTCGCTCAGCTCAGCGGGAACCTGCTCAATCGCCTGCTTGAGTTGATAGATCACATCGAACACCGATTCAGGCAGCTCTACCCGCTGCAGGCATTGTTGCCAATAGTGGTATTCCTGATGGGTAATGCGCAGCTCACTAGCGACCTCTGGCAGCTGATACTCACCCAGCAACATTGCCTTAAAGTTCTCTTTTTGCTGGATACGATTAACGAACACCCGCAGTAACATCCGGTCATACAGGGCTTCCAGGCCGCTGTCTTCTTCCGGTAACTCGTTGGATGCGGTCACCAGCAGTCGCATTGGCACTTCTATGACCTCGGCGCCGTTGCGAAACACTCGTTCGTTCACCACTGTGAGCAGGGTGTTAAGGATTGCCGGTCCGGCCTTCCAGATCTCATCGAGGAACACCACTTCGCTGCTCGGCAGGTAGCCATCGATGAGCCGCAGATACTTGCCGTGGTCTTTTAGTTCTTGGATAGAGAGTGGGCCAAACACCTCTTCTGGCGTAGAAAAGCGAGTCATCAGGTAATCAAAGAAACTGGCTTGGTCGAAGGCTTCGGCCAAGCGCTTGGCGATCATGCTTTTAGCGATTCCCGGCGGGCCCAGCAGGAACACACTTTCGCCGGCCAATGCCGCCAGCAAACATAAACGGAAGCTCTCTTCGCGCTCGTAGATCCCGGCACTTAAGGCATCAAGTAGCTCAGAGATGCGCTCAGACAGCAGCTGTTTATCGGAGTGACTTAGCCGGTAGGTATCCGACATGGGGTCATATCTCCCTTAATTTTGCGAATTTAAGAAATATAGCAGGGGAGTTTTGCAGAGGTAGCGAACATTGTTTGACGTACATCCTAAACTCACCAAACAAAAAAGGCGCCCACAGGCGCCTTTTTAATCAAAGCCAACTAGCTGAGAGTTTTACCTAGTAGTTGGATAACTTGCAGCTGAGCCATCGCCTTATTCAACTCCACTTGCGCTTTGTTGAAGTCCATATCCCCGGTTGGGTTACGGATCTGCGCTTCCGCTTCTTTGCGGGCGCGTTCAGACTTGGCACGATCCAGCTCTTCACCACGGATAGCCGTGTCAGCCAGCACCGTTACGCTGTTTGGCTGAACCTCCAGGTAGCCCCCGGAGATGTAAATCAGCTGTTCCTCACCATGTTGCTTGGTCAGGCGAACCATTCCAGGCTTGACCGGTGTTAGCAGAGGGGCGTGGCCATACAGCACACCCAACTCACCTTCCACACCGGTTACCCGCAAATGCTCCACCAAGCCAGAGAAGATCTTCTTCTCTGCGCTTACCACTTCCAGGTGAACCGTCATTGCAGCCATACTTGCCTCCTATCTCGTCTTGGCAAGCTTACATGCTCTTGGCACGTTCGAGTACGTCGTCAATATCGGCGGCGTACAGGAAGGCTTGCTCTGGGATATCATCGTAGTCGCCAGCCAACAGGCCTTTGAAGCTGCGAATGGTATCTTTCAGCGGTACCAGTACACCCGGCTCGCCGGTAAATACCTCGGCTACGTGGTAGCTCTGAGTCAGGAACTTCTCGATCTTACGCGCACGCGATACGGTCAGTTTGTCTTCTTCAGACAGCTCGTCCATACCCAGAATCGCAATAATATCCTTCAGCTCTTTGTAGCGCTGCAGTACACCTTGCACACCACGAGCGGTCTCGTAGTGCTCTTGGCCAACAACGAGTGGGTCAAGCTGACGAGAGGTTGAATCCAGCGGGTCAATCGCCGGGTACAAACCCATCGAGGCAATATTACGGCTCAATACTACCGTCGCATCCAAGTGGGCGAAGGTGGTAGCTGGGCTGGGGTCAGTCAAGTCATCCGCAGGTACGTACACCGCCTGGATCGAGGTAATCGAACCAGTTTTGGTTGAGGTAATACGTTCTTGAAGTACACCCATCTCTTCGGCCAGCGTAGGCTGGTAACCTACCGCCGATGGCATACGACCCAACAGTGCAGATACCTCAGTACCGGCCAGGGTATAACGATAGATATTATCGATGAACAACAGTACGTCTTTACCTTCGTCACGGAACTTCTCAGCCATGGTTAGGCCGGTCAGTGCCACACGTAGACGGTTTCCTGGTGGCTCGTTCATCTGACCATACACCATGGCCACTTTGTCGAGTACGCCCGCTTCTTCCATCTCGTAGTAGAAGTCGTTACCTTCACGGGTACGCTCACCTACACCGGCAAATACCGACAGACCTGAGTGAGCTTTCGCGATGTTGTTGATAAGCTCCATCATGTTTACGGTCTTACCAACACCCGCACCACCAAACAGACCAATCTTACCGCCTTTCGCAAACGGGCAGATAAGGTCAATAACCTTTACGCCAGTCTCTAGCAGTTCGGTAGAGCTACTTTGCTCTTCGTAGGTCGGGGCTGTACGGTGAATTTGATAGCTATCGTCAACGCTTAGGTCACCTTTACCATCGATGGGGTGGCCCAGTACGTTCATAATCCGTCCCAGGGTACCTTCACCCACGGGTACGGTGATCGCATCACCGGTATTAGATACTTCCAAGCCGCGGCTTAGGCCTTCCGATGCACCCATACAGATACAACGAACCACGCCGCCACCAATTTGCTGCTGAACTTCAAGCACCAGCTTTTCTTGGTTTTGAACCTCAAGGGCATCGTATACCTTAGGTACACTGTCCTGTGGAAATTCAACGTCCACAACAGCGCCAATTACTTGGACGATGTTACCGTTACTCATGTTGATTCCTCTAAATTTATTCCGTTACCTAAGCCTAAACGGCTGCCGCTCCCGCAGAAATCTCACCCAACTCTTGGGTAATTGCCGCTTGACGTTCCTTGTTGTAAACCAACTGAAGGTCATCAATAAGACTGCCCGCATTATCGGTTGCTGCTTTCATAGCAACCATTCGCGCCGCTTGCTCACACGCCAGGTTTTCCACCACAGCTTGATACACCTGAGATTCGATGTAGCGAACCATCAGGCCATCGAGGATCTCTTCGGCATTCGGCTCGTACAGGTAATCCCAATTGCGACTGGCGATTTCCGGGTCATCAGCTTTAGGCAGCGGTAGTAATTGGTCGATATGCGGCTCCTGGGTCATGGTGTTAATAAACTTATTGAACACCACGTAGATACGATCGAGTTTGCCCTCGTCGTACTCATCCAGCATTACCTTCACCGTACCAATCAACTCTTCTACCGTCGGGTTATCAGCCAAACCGGTGTTTTGCGCTAGCACCTTCCCATGGTGAGGGAAGAAGCCGGCCGCTTTACCACCAATCAGGGCCATTTCAACCTCAACGCCCTGATCTTGCCATTGCTGAATCTCTTTGATGGTTCGCTTGAACAGGTTGATGTTCAAACCACCACAAAGACCACGGTCGGTAGAAACGATGATATAGCCCACTCGCTTGGCTTCACGCTCGACCACATACGGATGTTTGTACTCGAGGTGACCCAAGGCGATATGACCAATTACGTTGCGCATGGCATCTGCGTAAGGGCGGCTGGACTCCATTTGCTCTTGAGTGCGTCGCATCTTACTGGCAGCTACCATTTCCATAGCTTTGGTAATCTTTTGGGTGTTTTTTACACTGCCAATCTTACCTTTAATCTCTTTAGCGCCGGCCATAACTGTTCGCTCCTATGCGCTTACCACGACTGAGTGGTCTTGAAGTTTTCAATCAGTGATTTGATTGCGTCTTCAATCTCGTCGTTGTAATCGCCTTTCTCGTTAATCTTCGCGAGCAGATCGGCCGCTTCGTTGCGAGCGTAGTTGAGCAGCGAGGTTTCAAACGTCACCACGTGGTCAATCTCTACGTCCAGCAAGTAGCCTTTCTCTGCGGCATACAGGCTGATGGCCTGTTCAGCCACCGATAGCGGCGAGAACTGAGGCTGCTTCATCAGCTCAGTTACTTTCTGGCCATGATCCAACTGCTTACGGGTTGCATCATCCAAGTCAGAAGCAAACTGGGCGAAAGCCGCGAGTTCACGATACTGTGCCAATGCGGTACGAATACCACCGGACAGCTTCTTAATGATCTTGGTTTGCGCTGCACCACCTACCCGCGATACCGAGATACCCGGGTCAACCGCCGGACGAATACCGGAGTTAAACAGTTGGGTGGTGAGGAAGATCTGACCATCGGTAATCGAGATCACGTTGGTCGGTACGAAAGCAGATACGTCACCGGCTTGGGTTTCAATAATCGGCAGGGCAGTCAATGAACCGCTCTGACCTTTCACTTCACCCTTGGTAAAGTCTTCTACGTACTGCTCGTTTACCTGAGCGGCACGCTCTAGCAGACGAGAGTGAAGGTAGAATACGTCACCCGGGAAGGCTTCACGGCCTGGTGGACGACGCAGCAACAGTGAGATCTGACGATACGCTACCGCCTGTTTAGACAGGTCATCGTAGATAATCAGCGCATCTTCACCGCGGTCGCGGTAGTACTCACCCATGGTACAGCCGGCGTAAGGTGCCAGGTACTGCAGGGCGGCTGAGTCAGAGGCCGATGCGGCAACAATGGTGGTGTAACCCATGGCGCCGTGCTCTTCGAGCTTACGCACCACGTTAGCGATGGTAGAAGCCTTCTGGCCAATCGCCACGTACACACATTTAATGCCTGAGTCTCGTTGGTTGATGATGGCATCGACTGCGATAGCCGTTTTACCTACCTGACGGTCACCAATAATCAACTCACGCTGACCACGACCGATAGGAATCATCGAGTCGATAGCTTTAATACCGGTTTGTACCGGCTTATCTACCGATTTACGTTCCATAACGCCCGGTGCAATCACCTCAACCGGTGCGAAGCCATCGTTATCAACGGCGCCTTTGCCGTCGATGGGCTCACCCAGGGTGTTTACGACACGGCCCAGCAGGCCACGGCCAACCGGTACCTCAAGGATACGTCCGGTGCTTTTTACTTTGTTGCCTTCGGCCAAATCGGCATAAGGCCCCATCACAACCGCACCTACAGAGTCACGCTCCAAGTTAAGTGCGATGGCATAACGGTTGCCGGGAAGTTCGATCATTTCACCTTGCATCACATCCGCAAGGCCATTAATGCGAAGAATACCGTCACTTACACTAACGATGGTCCCTTCGTTTCGAGCTTCACTCACAACCTCGAACTGTTCAATACGCTTTTTGATCAGTTCGCTAATTTCAGTGGAGTTCAGTTGCATGCTCTATTCCCCAATTACGCTTGCAGTGTGTCGGACAGGCGACGTAGTTGCCCCCGAATTGAACGGTCGATCACCATATCACCGGCTCGAATAATCACGCCGGCAATAAGAGTTGGGTCGACACTGCAAACAAGCTCTATCTTGCGTGCTAGTCGCTGTTCTAAAGATTCACTAATTTGCGCTCGCTGCTGTTCGCTTAGCTCCTCAGCAGACACCACCTCAGCGGTCACTACCTTGGCATACTCAGCCTTAAGCTCTGCATAGAGAGCCAACACAGCGGGCAGCGCAGACAGGCGCTGATTCTCGGCCATCACCTTGAGGAAGTTAGTAAACTTCTCATCAAAGTAGCCATCACCGACAGCGCTAAAGAGGGAAATTGCCGCATCGGGCAGTACCCGTTGCAACTGTTTGGTCACCTGTTCGTTGTCTGCAATCTCAGCAGCAACAGCCAGCATCCCGGTCCACTCTTCTATCGCTTGTTTTTCTACGGCGTAATCAAACGCAGCTTTAGCATAGGGACGAGCAATGGTGTTGATTTCAGCCATAAGCTCTACCTGCCCCTTATTTCAGCTCAGCAACTAATTTATCGACGATGCTCTGACTCACATCCTTGTCGACGGAACGCTCCAGGATTTTCTCTGCACCACTTACTGCTAATTCAGCAAGCTGGGCACGAAGCTCTTCCTGAACGCGATTGCGTTCGGCTTCTACTTCGGTTTTACCTTGAGCGATGATTTTTTCGCGTTCACGATTGGCCTGTTCTTTGGCTTCATCGATGATTTGCGCTTTTCGTTTGTTCGCCTGATCGACGATCTTGTTCGCTTCAGCTTTGGCATCCTTGAGATGATCGGTTGCCTTTTCTTTAGCGAGTTTCAGATCCTTAACCGCACGCTGCGCGTCGGCTAAGCCATCGGCGATTTTCTTTTGACGGGCTTCGATTGCATCGATCAATGGTGGCCACACAAAGCGGTAGCAGAACCACACAAAGATGGCGAACGAGATCAACTGCCCGAACATGGTAGCATTGATATTCACAATGACACCTCCCTATGTTTCGGATTGAACGACGACTTAGCCCAGCAAACCGACAAAGGGATTAGCGAATACGAAGAACAGGGCAATACCTACGGCGATCATAGAAATCGCATCCAACAGACCTGCGATAATGAACATCTTGGTTTGAAGAGCAGGGGCGAGTTCAGGCTGACGAGCTGAGGCTTCTAGTAACTTACCACCCAGCAGAGCAAAGCCGATTGCAGTACCTAGTGCGGCCATACTCAGCATGATTGCTACGGCGATAATAGTAAAACCAACAACAGTTTCCATGACAAAATCTCCAATAAATAAATCGGTTTTTACGTTGTTAACTAGTGATCTTCATGAGCCAACGCCAGATAGACGATTGTTAGCATCATAAAGATAAATGCTTGAAGCACGATGACCAGAATGTGGAAGATCGCCCAAGGGACCGATAAGGTCCACTGGAACCACATAGGCACCAATGCCGCAATAAGGATAAAGATCAATTCACCTGCATACAGGTTTCCGAAAAGACGAAGGGCAAGTGAGAAAGGTTTGGCCAACAGGGTTACCGACTCCAACAAGAAGTTGAAGGGGATAAACGCCCAGTGGTTAAAAGGATTGAGGGTCAATTCCTTGGCAAAGCCTTTCGCGCCTTTGACTTTAATGCTGTAGAACACAATCAAGATAAACACCCCTAAGGACATGCCAAAGGTAATGTTCAAATCGGTTGTCGGTACAATCTTAAAGTACTCGGCCCCCATCAGATGGAAGAGTTGAGGTAGCCAATCAACAGGCACCAGGTCCATCAAGTTCATCAGGAAAACCCAAACGAAAATGGTTAGACCCAGGGGTGCGATAAAACGGTCGCTGCGATGGAAGGCATCGCGTACGGCGTTATCAGCGAACTCGATAAGCATCTCAACGAAACATTGAAACTTACCGGGTACCCCTTCTGTTGCACGTTGTCCTACGTAATAAAATATTCCGAGGAACAAGGCACCTAAACCAACTGAAAACAGGAGTGAATCAATGTGCCAGGTCCAGAATCCGGCGTTCTCACAATGGTGATTGAATGCGATATGGCCATCAGCCATACACATTGAAGCATTCGTGAGGTGGTGCTGGATATAACCTGAAACAGAATCAGCAGCCATTTATCATCCTATTTTTGTTGCTTAAAAATAGTGAGGCAGTCCATTGCGTCATCGTGCTGAAGATAAAACCGAGCAGCAGCGCCAAAGGCACTACCTCGAGCAGGGCAAACGCCATTACGAATAGCATGGATACGAGGGTGAGTTTGAGAACCTCTCCAAGGTAAAAACTTAATACCACGTTTTTGCCCTGCCGCGCCCCGACGAATAAAAACGCCATGGCGGTGAACAGTGCATTGGGCAGTAAAAAAATTAATCCCCCGAGCAACACGGAAAGAGCCACTTCCTTGTCGAATAAGTAACCGCTTTTCAACGTGAGCAAGGCAACGAACCCGGTCTGAAAAGCTACGAAGTACAACGCCTTAGTGCGCACTCCGTTGGCTAAAGTGTCAGACATCCTCTACCTCTCTGTCGTTACAGTCAGCCAGTTTACACTTTTTTTAGCGTGAGCAAAGTCACAATTAGCTAGCTAAAAGCAATTTGATTATACGATGAACCAGCGATGATGCAATCAAATGTTGCCAACAAGTGAAGGGTTTTTTAAGAAGTTAGAGGTAAAACGGGGAAAACCCCCCGTTTAATGAGGAAAATTTAGCTTTTTGAGAACCTAAATGTAAAGTTAAATGTTAAAAGACAAATACATCAAAAATAGATTAAATTGATGTTTCTTCATCTATCATTTGGTTCAAAATACCATCGAGCTGCTCCAGAGAAGCATATGATATCACCAGCTTGCCGTTTCCTTTTTTGCTTTGCTGGATCTTCACGCCAGCACCAAAGCGTTCACTGAGGCGCAGCTCTAAACTTTCGATATTAGGATCGGCTTTTTCGACTTTAGTCTCAGGTTTCGGGTTTAGAAGTTTTTTTACTAACTTTTCGGTATCGCGGACGGTCATCGCCTTGGCCACCACGATACGCGCCGCATCACACTGAGACTCATCTTCCAACGCCAGCAAGGCACGGGCATGGCCCATCTCGATATCGCCGTGCTCCAGCAAGCGCTTCACCTCTGCGCTCAAGCTGTTGAGACGCAGCAGGTTAGTCACCGTGGTACGCGATTTACCAACCGCGTCGGCAACTTGCTGATGGGTCAGCTCAAACTCGTTCATCAAGCGGTCAAGGGCGACCGCTTCTTCCATGGCATTAAGGTCTTCGCGTTGGATGTTTTCGATCAACGCAATGGCAACGGCGTTCTCGTCGCTGACATTCTTAATCAGACAGGGCACTTCGTGTAGATGGATCTGCTGGGCGGCGCGCCAACGGCGCTCACCGGCGATGATCTCGAAACTCTGCTCACCCAGCTGGCGTACCACAATCGGCTGGATAACCCCTTGGGCTTCAATGGAGCGAGCTAGCTCCTCGAGCGCTTCCGGGGACATGTCCTTACGCGGTTGGTATTTGCCGGGGCTAAGCCATTCGATTGGCAGCTTACGCAGCTCACCACGGTTGTTGTCGACCGTTTCCTGAGCGTTATCGGCCTTAGTATCTTCTTCGACCTGACGCTGCCTGGCGCTGCTGCTGGTGCTCAGCAGTACGTCCAAGCCCTTACCTAAACCACGTTTTCTCGCCACCATATTGTTTTCCGTGCTCATGAATTCGCCGCCAAGGCCAGTGCTTCTTCTTCGTGGCGGCGAATAATTTCTCCCGCTAAAGCCAAGTAAGCCTTGGAACCATTAGATGTTTTATCATAATACATCGCTGGTTTGCCAAAACTAGGGGCTTCAGCCAGGCGCACATTGCGCGGAATGACGGTTCGGTAGACTTTTTTGCCAAAATGCTGCTTGAGTTGCTCACTCACATCCGCCGCCAAACGGTTACGCGGATCGAACATGGTACGCAGGATACCTTCCACTTTCAGATCGGGATTGACCACGGCCACCAGCTTGCTGATGGTGTCCACCAGCGCGGTCAAGCCTTCCAGGGCGTAGTACTCGCACTGCATAGGCACCAACACGCTGTCGGCGGCGGCCATCGCGTTCACAGTCAGCATGTTCAGTGAAGGTGGGCAGTCGATAAAGATGTAATCATACTGGGCGCGCACCGGTGCCAAAGCATTACGCAGGCGTACCTCACGGGCAAACAGCTCCATCAGGCGGATCTCTGCGGCGGTCACATCGGAGTTGGCAGCGATCAGATCGTATTGACCGGAGGTGCTCTCAACGATGACTTGCTCAATGGGATCCTCATCGATCAGCAGATCATAGACGGTTTTAGGATCGTCGTACTTGTCAACGCCTGAGCCCATGGTGGCATTGCCCTGCGGATCGAGGTCGATCAACAACACTTTGCGCTTGGTTGCCGCCATCGAGGCGGCCAGGTTGACGCTGGTGGTGGTTTTACCCACGCCACCCTTCTGATTTGCTACTGCAATGACTCTTCCCACGCTATTGGCCTTCGCTCAGTTTGTTGATAATCACCAGATGCCGTTCGCCTTCAAGCTCTGGCACAACTAAAGAATGCAGTTTATCAACAATATAACCCTCGTTGAGTTGATCGAGTTCATGTTGATGAAGCTGCCCCTTCAAGGCATAAAACTTACCACCTTTGGCAGGGAGGTGAGAGCACCAATTGAGCATATCGGAAATAGAGGCGAAGGCACGGCTAAGCACGCCATCGAACTGTTTGCCCTGAAACTCTTCGACCCGACTTAGCACTGGAGTCACGTTTTTCAGGTCCAGCGCATGCACCACTTGGCGGATAAAGCTGATCCGTTTTCCCAAGCTATCGAGCAGCGTGAACTGCTTATCAGGGTTGATAATCGCCAGTGGCAGACCGGGCAAGCCAGGTCCGGTACCCACATCAATTAAAGCACCATCAGGTAAGTGAGGACTTACCACTAAGCTATCGAGAATATGTTTAACCAGCATCTCTTGCGGGTCACGCACCGAGGTGAGGTTGTAGGCTTTGTTCCATTTTGCCAGTAGTTCTACCAGCTGCACGAGTTGTGCTACCTGTTGCTCAGTCACAGACAGTTCTGTCTGAGCAAGCAGGTCTTCAAGACGTTGTTTTAACACCCGATCATCCTAAGCTGACTTTTTCGCCAGATCGTGTTTTTTCAAATATACCAGAAGCAAGGATATCGCAGCCGGCGTGATACCTGAAATCCGCGAGGCCTTACCCAGCGTTTCAGGGCGCGCTTCGCTAAGCTTGGCGATCACTTCGTTAGACAGGCCACTGATTTGGCTGTAATCGAGATCCTTGGGAAGGAGTGTGTTTTCGTGTTTCTGCGATTTTTCGATCTCTTCGAGCTGGCGCTTGATGTAACCCGCATACTTGATTTGGATCTCGACCTGCTCGGCAGCGGATTGCAACTCCAAGCCCGGACCAAAGCCGTCGATTTCCATCAATTGCTGGTAGCTCAACTCAGGTCGACGCACCAGCTCTTCCAAGCTGCTTTCACGGCCCAAAGGGTGCTTAAGCATCGGGTTGAGCGCAGGCACTTGCTCAGAGTTGGGGTGTACCCAGATCCCACGCAGCCGTTGGCGCTCTTGCTCTACCGCTTCCATCTTCTGGTTAAACCGCGCCCAGCGATGATCATCGATCAGACCAAGCTTACGGCCCTGTTCGGTAAGACGGATATCGGCGTTGTCTTCACGCAGTAGCAAGCGGTATTCGGCGCGGCTGGTGAACATGCGGTAGGGTTCTTTGGTACCCAAAGTGGCCAAATCATCGACCATCACGCCCATATAGGCTTGTTCACGGCCCGGTGACCAGGCCTCTTTCTGCTGTGCTTCCAGCGAGGCATTCATGCCGGCAATCAGTCCCTGTGCACCGGCCTCTTCATAGCCGGTGGTACCATTAATTTGCCCAGCGAAATACAAGCCTTTCAGGTACTTGCTTTCAAGGGTTTGGTGCAAATCACGGGGATCGAAGTAGTCGTATTCGATGGCGTAACCGGGGCGCACGATGTGGGCATTCTCCAGGCCTTTCATCGAATGCACCAACTCAACCTGCACATCGAATGGCAGGCTGGTAGAGATCCCATTGGGGTAGACCTCGTGAGTGGTAAGGCCTTCAGGCTCGATAAAGATCTGATGATTGTTTTTATCGGCAAAGCGGGTCACTTTGTCTTCGATGGACGGGCAGTATCGAGGGCCAGTACCTTCAATCACCCCGGTGAACATTGGGCTACGATCCAGGCCGTTGCGAATAATCTCGTGGGTACGTTCGTTGGTATGGGTGATGTAGCAAGGGATCTGCTGCGGGTGATCCTGTTGCGATCCAATAAACGAGAACACCGGGGTTGGCGTATCACCCGGCTGTGCTTGCATCAGCGAAAAATCGATAGAGCGGGCATCGATACGTGGCGGCGTACCGGTTTTAAGGCGCCCTACACGCAATGGAAGCTCACGCAAGCGGTCTGCCAAGGCAATCGATGAAGGATCGCCTGCACGGCCTCCTGAGTAGTTATTCAGGCCGATATGGATGGTGCCCGCAAGGAAAGTTCCTACCGTAAGGACCACGGTTTTGGCACGTAGCTCCAGTCCTGATTGGGTTACCACACCGACAACGCGCTCGCCTTCAACGATCACATCGTCACAGGCTTGCTGGAAAATGGTCAGGTTAGGCTGATTCTCTAGTTTTTCACGAATCGCTGCTTTGTAGAGGATCCGATCGGCTTGGGCGCGGGTTGCGCGAACTGCTGGGCCTTTACTTGAGTTCAAGGTACGGAACTGGATCCCAGCTAAATCAGTGGCTTGAGCCATTAAGCCGCCCAGTGCGTCGATCTCTTTAACCAGATGCCCTTTGCCGATCCCACCAATTGCGGGATTACAGGACATCTGACCCAGTGTTTCCACATTGTGGGTTAACAGTAAGGTGTTGCTACCCATACGCGCAGCAGCGGCAGCCGCTTCGGTACCAGCGTGACCACCGCCAATAACGATCACATCATATTGCTGTTGATAGAACATCTGTACTTCCTCAATCGAGCCTGAGTAAAAAGGGGGCGATATTCTACTGCTTTAGCCTCTCAATGGGAATCATTCGATCGAAATCGGATCAAGGGCGATCCAATATAAAAATATAAGATCTATTTAAAGATCTTTTATTGGATCTACTATTAGGATCCACCCTTTCTGTGGAAAAGCCGTTTTTTCCTATAAGTATCATAGATATAACTCGGATCAATAGATGTGAAAGATCCGGGATCTGATCGCGTATAAGCTGAGATCATTTTAGCTAGTTATACACAGAGCTAGGGGTTACCAAAGTTATCAACTTGAATAACTACGAGTAATTCAGCGGAAAGATCATGGTTTATCCACAGTTTAGATCGTGAAGTTTCTGCTTCCACTGGTCTAACCACTCTGATGCAGTATCCTCAGGTAAAGCCTCTTGCTCGACATCGATTTCTATTAGCTCCACCAACGCCGTTGCTCCTAGCGCTTGCAGTTGCTTATCAAAGGCATGTCCGGCACCACAGAAGGTGTCATAGCTACTACTACCAATGGCTGCAACAGCATAATGGGTACCAGCCAAGTTAGGTTGTTCGCTTACCAGTTGCTCATAGATAGGTGCCAGGTTGCCTGGAACATCACCTGCACCGTGGGTTGAGGTACAAACAAGCCAAAACGCGCTGGGGTCGAGATCGCTCAATTGGCTATCAAGGTGCAGGGTGACCTGATGATCTTCCAGCTTTTGCGCCAACTCTTCGGCTACGTACTCCGTTCCACCCAGGGTGGATCCAACCAACAGATCGATCTTCACGCTTAATGCTCCTGTAAAACTTATCCAACACCGTCATGGTGTAGCTAGTGTATAGCATGTGGGTATCTATATAGCTATATGCATTGGATCCTTGTTTAGATTCATCTTTTAGCGATAGTTAATGTGCAAAAGATCTATGCACAGGCCCGACTACTTGTTTGTTATTTGTTATGTTTTTGATAAAGAAATAAACTAACATTGACCTGACGTTGATATGCAACATGGAAGTTGAAAGATGGATCGTTTGTTAAAAACAGGCGCGCTTGCGCTTGCGTTATCATGTTCTTCAGGCCTATTACTGGCTGATTCAATCGCCTCCTACCCAGAAAACTGGCGCGACTGGCCCATCGTGAGCGAGAGCATGGTGCCGGGAAGTGATGTGGTGTTACCTGAGGACACCCCACTGTTTATTCAAGAGGCGGTGAGCGCCTACAACTGGATCAACGATGGCCAAGGCACCAAGCTCACTGTGCACGTTCACCCGGACAAGATCGAGCAATACAAAACCCATGGCCCCTATGATGATGGGATCACCGTGATAGGCGTGTATGAAACCCCCGGGGTGATCTTTGTGACCGAACACTTGGCAGGCCAGCCGCTCTATGGCACCTACGACTACCACGGTGTCGATATCAGTGAACAGCACGCTACCTTTGCGCCAGAGTTCTGCGAGCGTTGTCATACTGCCTACCAAGATATCTGTATTAACGGCACCTGCAGTACTTCGGTCATCGAACTGTTCGATTGATACTGCGATGGCAAAGCAAGTGCTGCGATTGTTAACCATCAAACAGATGCTGCTGCTGTCGCATCTGGTGTTGGTATTTGCACTCGTTACCTCGTTGAGCCTGTCTCGCTATCTTAGTGAGTGGCACAGCCGTTTGGCTCAGGCCTCGGAACATGCATTATCCGCTGCCAATCCGATTATCGATCTGGTCTCTCCTGCGGCGGCTGGGCTCAATTACACTAACGTAAAACTCGACGCTGCGATGGAGCTTTACCAGCAGACGCCGCGGCTGGTCTATTTTCACGCCCATGCCTACTCCGATTTCAGTAGTCAGCCATTTGGCTTTGCCTATGAGCGAGACAGCGAGCGAGCCTGGCAAACCAACCTGAGTCAGCAAGATTTGGAGGCTCAGCAGCTGCACGTTAAGTTGCTCAAACATCGCTTGTCTTCCGGCGAAGGGGATCCGGTTAAGTACGGCTTTTTGCTGCAGCGTGCTATCGAACGGCTGCAGCGGATCCGCGACGATATTCACCAAACTAAACATGCCGACTTTCTGTTAACCGTTCCGGGGGATGCTAAACGCGCTTATCTATTGGACGAGCCTAATCGCTTGATGATCTTCAGCTTGCCACTGCGCAATGCCAATCAAGGTGAGTTGGTTATTGCTTTTGATATCAGCCGATTACTTGAGGCAAGGCGGGCGATACAGCGACAGGTATTGGTTGAGGGTGGGATTGCCTTGCTGTTTTCCAGCCTTCTTATTTGGGGTGTTACCTACTGGATGGTGAGTCCGCTGCGCGCGCTGGCCGGGGCGATGAGCAAGAACGTTCGTGACGTTGATGCTGAGAAGATCCCCGGTTTGGAGCGTACCGATGAGATTGGGGTGTTGTCCAAGCGCTTTTCCCAGCTTATCCAAGAAGCCAATCTACAACTTGATGATTTAGAAGAAAAATCTTCGATAGATCTCCTTACAAGGCTAGGCTCGCGGCTGAAATTTGCCTCGGTGTCCAGTTCGTACATCGGCCAGGCGCAGCGCGCTGGACAGTGCCTCGGCTTTTTGATCTGCGATCTTGATTACTTTAAGCGTTACAACGACAGCATGGGCCACCCAAAGGGCGATGAAGTGCTGCGTAAAACCGCTGCCACCATCGAGGTCACCTTAAAACGCGAGAGCGATATGGCGTTTCGCCTCGGCGGCGAAGAGTTTGTGGTACTGCTGCAAACCACCGAGCCCGGACAAGTGCACGATATCGCCATGTCGATCGTGGAGAACGTGGCCGAGCAAAACATCCTCCATCCCAACCACCCTAGCTCGTCGCGAGTGACCTTATCGGTGGGCTCGTTGGCGGTGAGCCACAGCTTGCTTGGCAAGGTTGAATCGGTGGAGCAGCTCTATCAAAGCGCCGATGAAGCGCTGTATCAGGCCAAAGCCGCCGGACGGAACTGTATTAAAGCCGTTAACTGGAACAGCGTTGCGCAACTACCACAAGGAAAGGGGAATGCAGCAAACTAAGCAAAAGCGATTATGGATCGACACTGATATTACGTTGGGGAGAAAAACACACCGATAAGCTACTGCGATGTCGATGATGCCTATGCACTTACCGCCTGTCTTCGCTCGGCGGAGGTTGAAGTAGTTGGAGTCAGCTCGACCCTGGGCAACAGCGACGATATCGCCACCACCACACGCATAGCCAAAGACTTTATTCAGCGCTTTGGACCTAACAGCGTCGTGGTGTATCAAGGCGCGGCGAGCGCTTATCAGCGGGCTCGCCAGCAGCCGATGCCAGAGGCGCTAGGTGCTATGGCCAAGGCTTTAGAAGAAGATGAGCTCACCATTTTGTGTATCGGTGCGGCCACCAATATTGCTTTGCTGGTTGAGCACTATCCGCAGCTGCTGCGCAATATTAAAGAGATCGTGCTGTTGGCGGGACGACACAGTGTCGATCAGCACTTTGTTGCTGGTCACTGGCAGCCCAAGCCCTTCCGCGACCTTAATTTCGAGGTAGATGTTGCAGCGTTCGAGCGCTTACTGGATACCGCAATCCCGCTAACGCTGGTTCCCTATGAGGCCTGTACGTCCACCCAGATTGATCAAAAGCAGCTAAATGAAATACTCAAGGGCAGTGAGGTGTCGCGTTTTATTGCCGATAAATCGGAGCCGTGGCTACATGAGTGGGAAATCATGTTTGGTGCCGGCCACTTTATTCCCTTCGACATGGTCGCCGCTGCCTATTGCATCAACCCTGAGTGGTTTAGCTGTCATCAGTGGCAATGTCGTATCGAGCAGGCAGACAGCGACACCCAAGCCCACCAGCAAAAGGATTATCTGGTGTGTAACGCCGATGTCCGCGATGGCTGGCGAGTGCGCTACTGCAGCGCCGCCAAACAGCCATTGCAGGATCCCTTGCTAGCGCGAATTTGTGCCCACGATATGCAGCACTTTGTATTGGGGATGTCGCATATCAATATTATCGTTGATGATATTGCAGCCGCCACCGCGTTTTATAGCAAGGCCTTGGGCTTTCAGCTAGCCCACGACCAAGATGGCCAGGCGATGGATTATCAGGGCGTTACCATGAGTAGCTTTGCCTTAGATGCGGGGATTGATGATGGCAAGGTGAATGTGGATGTGCGTTTTCTTCATCACCCGCAAGCGGGCCTCTACCTGGAGCTGATGTGCTACCACTATCCGCAGGGGCGAAGCGAGTTACCCCCTCAGCCGCGCACCTATGATTTAGGTGGACCGCGGCATATCGCCATGGAAGTGAGCAACTGTAACGAGGTGTTTAACTACCTAAAGGGCATTGAGGGGGTCAAGATGATCTCGAGCCGCGATAACTATCATCCCGGTAAACTCGATGGCTTCCCGATCTCCTTTTTCTACTGGATCGACCCCTATGGCGTGCAGTGGGAGATGGAGGAAGGCCGCCAAGTTGGTAGCAGTGTTCGCGGGATCGTCTAAAGCCTGTGAGCAGTAAAAAGGGCGCCTGATGGCGCCCTTTGAGTATCGAAAGTGAAGCTGTCTCGCTTAGTGGTAGTTAAGCTCGGTCGCCTTACCGTGGAACACGTAGTAGGCATAAACGGTATAAAGCAGAATCACCGGTACCACAATCACTGCACCAATCAAGATAACGGTCAGCGCTTCAGGCGAGCTGGCAGCTTCCCAGATATCCATTTGACCAGGCACTACTTCAGGGAAGAAGCTAAACGCCAGACCCACAAAGCACAGGATGAACACCGCAACCACCAGTAGCAGGGGCATCCAGCTATGGCGGTCGTTAACCTTAGGCATACGACCCAGCAAGAAGTCATTGCCGATAAAGGCGGCGAAGCACAAGGCCGGGATAAGCAGAGCAAACATCACCAACGGGAAATCGAACCAGCGGTCGAACACGCCCGGGTTAACGATGGGGTTAACGATCGACACCGCGACCACGCCCAGCATACAGGTGCGACCGGCTTTGCGGGTCCAATCGACGGCGCGTTTCTGTAGTTCACCTTCGGTCTTGAGGATCAGCCAAGCGCCACCGATATAACAGTAAGCCGCAGTCACGCCCAGTGCGCTGAGTACCGCAAACAGCTTGGCGCTGATGCTTTGCTCAAAGCCCATAATGTACAAGCCGAGCATGTAACCTTGCGACAAGGTGGTGATCAGTGAGCCAGCTTTAAAGGTGCGATCCCAGGTTTGCTTGTGGTCGATGGCTGCTTTAGCACGAAAATCGAAGGCCACACCACGCATAATCAGACCGATCAGCATAATTGCCACGGGCATATACAGGTGGTAGAACACCAAGCTGTTGGCCGCTGGGAAGGCAATCAGCATCAAGCCCACGGCCAATACTAGCCAGGTTTCATTGGCGTCCCAAAACGGGCCGATAGAGGCGATCATGGTGTCGCGGTTCAGTTCGTCCTGTGCCGACAGTGGCAGCAGGATCCCTACACCCAAGTCATAACCATCGAGGATGGCATAGACAATCACTGCCAGCCCCATTAAGCCGATGAAGATTACCGGCAACCAATATGCGTCGATCATGCTTGTACTTCCTTAGTCTGATTGCCCAGGTTGGTCAGGTTGCCATCGGCAACTGGCTCGTTGGTCTCAAAATCTTCGATCTTCACGGCCTTCAGTGCCATCGAACGAATGGTATGGATGTAGGCTGTTAGCAGCACTGCATAGACGATCAGATACAAGGTGAGCGACAAGCCAACGTTAGCTGGCGGTACGGTGGTTACCGCATCGGCGGTCTTCAATACGCCGGTGACCAGCCACGGCTGACGGCCGATCTCGGTAACATACCAACCCGCCAAGGTCGCTACCCAACCAGAGAAGGTCATGGCAACCAGACCTTGCAGCATCCATTTCGGCAGCTCGCCACGTTTACGCAGCTGCCATACGCCGTACCAGCTTAGGGCGATCATCAGCAGGCCCAGGCCTACCATCACGCGGAAGCTGAAGAATACCGGCGCAACCGGTGGCTGCTCATCGGGGAAGTCTTTCAGGCCGCGAACCTCGCCGTCTAGCTCGTGGGTCAGAATCAAGCTGGCGAGATTCGGAATACCAATCTCGAACTTGTTACGCTGATTTTCCTGATCGGGAATCGCAAATAATAGCAGTGGCGCACCATTCTTGGTTTCCCAGGCACCTTCCATTGCGGCAACCTTTTGTGGCTGATACTCAAAGGTATTCAGGCCATGTAGGTCACCGACAAAGGCTTGCACAGGGGCGAGCACTGCTGCAATCACTAGGCTGACCTTCAAGGTCATTTTCGGTGCACGCTTGGTGTCACCTTTAAGCAGGCGATAGGCCGAGATACCTGCCACCAAGAAGGCTGCAGTCAGGCCCGAAGCCAACAGCTTGTGACCTAAGCGGTAAGGGAATGAGGGGTTAAAGATTACCTCAAACCAGCTGGTGACGTGAGCCACGCCATCGCGCATCTCAAAACCGGCTGGGGTTTGCATCCACGAGTCCAGCGCCAGAATCCAGAACGCTGACAAGGTGGTGCCAACGGCAACCATTAAAGTGGCAAAGGTGTGAACCTTTGGCGGCACCCGTTTGATACCGAATAGCATGATCCCTAAGAACGTAGCCTCAAGGAAGAAGGCGGTAAGCACCTCATAGCCAAGCAGTGGACCGGCCACGTTACCGACGGTCTCCATAAAGCCAGGCCAGTTGGTACCAAACTGGAACGACATGGTAATACCGCTCACCACGCCTAGTGCGAAGGACAGGGCAAAGATTTTTACCCAGAAACGGTAGGCACGCATCCACACTGGATCGCCAGTTTGGTCATGGCGCACCTTGAAGAACAACAGAATCCAACACAACGCAATCGTGATGGTTGGGAATAAAATGTGAAAGCTGATATTCGCAGCAAACTGGATGCGCGACAGCATTAGTGTATCAAGCATGGGACGACTCCGTTATCCTTGCTCTTTATCGAGATTGGTATCACTTCCATTTCCACCAACCACCTTCTCTTTGAGTTCGACAACTTTGCTAATCCCTGAGCCAAGTTTCATTAAGCTTTTCAGCGTTTCTGGTTTCAAGTTGTTAAGGCTGCTAGACCATTGGGTCAGCAAGCTAAGTAGATCATGGATCTCGGCCAACTTCTCCTTGGCATAAGGAGAGTCATCGGCTGAGTCATCGTTCAAACATTGCTCCAGCAAGTTGAGAGTGGGATCTATCTCCCGACGCCGGCGTTCTTCAAAGACAATCTTGCCCAGCTCCCAGATGGAACCGGCAACACTGAAGTACTCGCGGCGTTCCCCGACCTGATGGTGCAGTTTTACTAAGCGCCATGACTGAAGCTCCCTCAGCGCCATACTGACGTTGCCGCGGCTGATCCCCAACGCTTCTCGGATCTGCTCGGCATGCAATGCTTGCTCGTGCAGAACTAAGAGTGCTAGGACCTGACCAACGGAACGACTAAAGCCCCAATGGCTGGCCATTTCGCCAAAATGCAATACAACACTTTCGTTTTGCGCCGTTAACATCACTGTTTGAGGTCGTCCTTTTTTGTTAACTATTTTGAAGTTTCAGAAACAATTGAAAGTTTATCGATTAATTGATTTAAGTCAAACAATCGAAGCGAGCAAAAGCACACAGCGAGCACACATTTACTATCAATACACTGGATTTGCTGAATTATTAGAGGAATATGTTGGTATAAAAGGGGGGAGGCAGGCATCAGCCTGCCTAATGATTGGATACTAGTCAGTCAGGCTGAATGTGCTGTTTTGGAGCTCTGCTGAGCTTGACCCGATAAACAGCTCATATTCACCATTATCTATGCGTTGTTTAAGGTCTGGCCCTAGATACTCAAGCATTTGAGGGGTGATCTCGAAACGCGCTACTTGGCTTTCTCCTGCCGCCAGATCGAGTAGGATAAACCCTTTGAGCTCTTTGACGGGGCGGGTTACCGAGCTAACTCGTGCACGGATATACAGCTGAACCACTTCACGGCCTGGTACATCGCTGGTGTTCTCGACCGTTACTTGTGCACTAATGCTGCCATGGCGTTTGAGTGTAGGGCTACTTAGTAAAATATCTGAGTAACTGAATTCGCTATAACTTAGTCCAAAACCAAACGGATAAAGTGGCTCATGGGGCACATCGCGGAAGGTAGTGGTGTATCGGTTGTTATCAGCGCCAGCATCAAATACGTGACTGGTGCTACGGTAACTGTAAAACAGCGGTACCTGCCCTTGGTGAATAGGGAAGGTTATCGGTAGTTTACCTGATGGGTTGTATGCGCCAGTATGAACCTCAGCCACGGCATCTCCCCCTGTCGTCCCTGGCATCCATGCCATCAACAGGGCATCACTGTGTTTAGCTATATCGGTGAGAACGTAAGGGCGCCCGGCGACAATCACAGTAACTATCGGTTTGTTAGTTTCAGCGATGGCCTGCAACAGTTGTTCTTGAAGTCCCGGAAGGTGTAATGAAGCGGTACTACCACCTTCACCGCTCATCCAACGCTCTTCACCCAGTACCATGATAACCATATCGGCTTGCTTAACTTTTTCTACCGCTTGTGGAATTAACGCAGCACCGTGTTTTTCAAACCCCTCCAGTGTTACCCCAGGTGCATAATGGAAGCGAGTGTTAGGTAGCGCGTTTTGAAGCCCCTGATAGATGGATACAACATCGTCAGGATCGCCGGCCATACTCCACCAACCCAATAGATCTTCTTGTGCCTTCGCCAGTGGTCCTATTACAGCGATGTCGCTTAGCGTTCCATCTAACGGTAGTAGTTTCTGATGGTTTTTTAATAAAACCATTGACTTAGCTGCAACATCTTTGACCGTTGCTAGGTTGCTTGCGGAAAGCAGCTTTTGTTGCTCGCGTTGAGTATCGAAATATCGATAAGGGTCATCTAGCAAGCCTGCTTGCTGCTTAAGACGCAGTACTTGGCGCACCGCATCATCAAGCTGCTGCTCGGATATGCGGCCTTCTCTGACTAATTGGGGGAGTAAGGTTGCGTAGCGTTTGGAAGCCATATCAATGTGGTAACCGGCTGCCATTGCTTGCTCAATTGCATCGTAGTCATCTTTGGCCACGCCGGTTTTGACTAGGTTGGGTATTGTTTCCCAGTCAGTCATGACTAGGCCTTGAAAACCCATCTCGCCGCGCAGAATAGTTTGCATGAGCTCGATATTTGCGGTGGCGGGAACAGCATTGTAGGCGGTATATGCCCCCATGATGCAGGGGGTGCCAGCATCAATGGCTGCTTGGAATGGTGGAAGGTGCACTTCACGTAATTCTCGCTCAGAGAAGTCCTGAATGTTGTAATCGCGTCCCGCCAGCGCTGCACCATATCCTGCAAAGTGCTTGGTGCAGGTAAGCAAATTATCGGCGCTGTTCGTTGAGCCGTTTTGGAAACCTTCAACTCTTGCTGCGGCTATCACGCTGGCTAGATAGAGATCTTCTCCAGAGGTTTCTAAAACGCGTCCCCAGCGTGGATCTCTGGTGACATCAACCATTGGAGCATAAGTAAGGTGAATACCGGCAGCGGTAGCTTCACGCGCTGCGACTTCTGCAGATAGTCTTATCGCCTCAAGATCCCAACTTGCCGCTTCGGCCAAAGGGATTGGCGAGATAGTTTTGTAGCCGTGGATAACATCTTCTTGGAATAAGATTGGAATGCCGCTGCTAGAATGCTCTACCGCTAACTCTTGCAGGTAGCGGTTGTTGGCTGCACCGTTGGCTTTAATGATACTACCGACCATTCCGCGTTTGATAAGGTCGATATCCTCGTCACTTGGCTCTCCACCGATAGCTACTAAGCTAAGCTGCCCCGCTTTTTGCTCCAAGGTGAGTCCGCTCAGTAGCGTTTCTATCTGTTGTTGCTCTAAAGAGAGCGAACTGCTGCGATTGTCACGGGGTTGGTGAGTACAGGATACTAAGACTCCTGCTGCGATTAAGTAGGCTGCAATTTGTTTGAAGCTATTGTCTCTCATGGTACATCCTGGTTTTACTTACATGGGGGCCCGAGTGGCTTAGGGCGGGATCCGATTGCACATAAAGTTTGGTTAACCAATGTCAATTAAAGGTTTTCCAATATCCAGGGGGGAAGGTCTATTTTGTGATGAAGTGTAGGGTTATCAAGTGGTTTGTTAATGGATCTTGGCGGTAGCTTAAAGCCACCGCCGAAGGGGCGGGCGTTTACTTGCCTATACAGAATGAACTAAAGATACGACCGAGTAAGTCATCGGAAGAAAACTCGCCGGTGATCTCGCTGAGTGACTGCTGACAAAGCCGCAGCTCTTCTGCAAGTAGCTCTCCGGCGTGGAACACCTGTAGCTGGGTCTTACCATTGTCGAGGTGCTCTGCGGCTTGTTCAATGGCTTGTAAGTGGCGTCGGCGGGCGGTGAATCCGCCTTCTGCAGCGCCTTGATAGCCCATGCAGTGCTTAAGGTGCTCGGTGAGCTGCTGCATGCCCAGACCGCTCTTGGCTGAGAGCTTGAAGACTGGGTGGCCATGGTCCATCACCACATCGAGGTTTTCACCGGTGACATCGGCTTTGTTGCGGATCACCGTCATGCCGATATGCGCCGGTAGCTTTTGCACAAATTCTGGCCAGATCTTCAGTGGGTCCAGCTCATCGGTGGTGGTGCCATCGACCATAAACAGTACCCGATCAGCGTTATTGATCTCTTCCCAGGCACGTTCGATACCGATTTGCTCCACCACGTCGGCATTGTCTCGCAGACCGGCGGTGTCAATGATATGTAGTGGCATGCCGTCGATGTGGATATGTTCGCGCAGTACATCTCGGGTGGTACCGGCAATGTCGGTGACAATGGCTGCCTCTTTGCCCGCCAAGGCATTGAGCAGGCTGGATTTACCTGCATTAGGGCGGCCGGCAATCACCACCTTCATCCCTTCGCGCATAATGGTGCCTTGCTTGGCTTGAGACTGAACCTCACTGAGTTCGTCGATAATCGCTAGCAGGTCACCTTCAATCTTGCCGTCGCTGAGAAAGTCGATCTCTTCTTCAGGGAAATCAATGGCCGCTTCCACGTAGATGCGTAAACGGGTGACGCTCTCTACCAGCGAATAGATCTTCTTGGAGAACTCGCCTTGTAGCGAGTGCAGGGCGCTGCGGGCGGCTTGCTCGCTGCTGGCTTCGATTAAATCGGCAATTGCTTCTGCTTGCGCCAGGTCGAGCTTGTCGTTGAGAAAGGCACGCTCACTAAACTCGCCGGGCTTGGCCATGCGAACGCCGTCGATGCGCGATATCTCGCGGATCAGCATGTCGATAACCACCGGGCCACCATGGCCTTGTAGCTCGAGTACGTCTTCGCCGGTGAACGAGTTCGGGCCTTTGAAGAACAGCGCAATGCCCTGATCGAGGGTTTCCCCTTCAAAGCTGTTAAAGCTGAGGTAGTCGGCACGTCGTGGTGGCGGACATTTTCCCAGTACTCGCTCGGCAACTTGGCTGGCAGCGGGGCCTGAGACTCGGATGATTCCTACACCACCTCGGCCGGGGGCGGTGGCTTGGGCAACAATGCTATCGGTTGAACTCATTTACTTACCTATATACAAAAAATGCCATCCAGCAGCACTGAATGGCATTTTAACCAGAGAGGCGACTGCTTACTTCTTCTTAGTACTCAGGCCTTTTTTCTCCAGGTTGCGATAAATCAGGGTTTGCTGGATCAGGGTAACGATGTTACTCATCAGCCAGTATAGAACCAGACCTGCTGGGAACCACAAGAAGAACACCATGAAGATTAGCGGCATGAAGGTCATCATCTTCTGCTGCATTGGGTCGGTCACGGTGGTCGGTGACATCTTCTGGATCAGGAACATACTAGCACCCATCAAGATTGGCAGGATGTAGTAAGGGTCCTGAACTGACAGGTCAGTAATCCACAGGAAGAACGGTGCGTGACGCAGCTCTACGCTCTCCATCAGTGACCAGTACAGGGCAATGAAGATTGGCATCTGTAGCAAGATAGGCAGACAGCCACCCAGTGGGTTCACTTTCTCTTTCTTGTACAGCTCCATCATCGCTTGAGAAGACTTCTGACGGTCATCGCCATACTTCTCACGGATTTCCATCAGCTGAGGCTGCAGCATGCGCATCTTCGCCATCGAGGTGTACTGCGCTTTGGTTAGCGGGTACAGCGCACCTTTAACGGTGAAGGTAATCAGGATGATAGCCACACCCCAGTTGCCCACAATGCCGTGGAAGAAGTTAAGCAGTTTGAACAGCGGCTGTGCCAGGAACCACAACCAGCCGTAGTCTACGGTTAGGTTTAGGTGGCGGGCAGCTTTGGCCATCTCGGCCTGATCTTTTGGACCAATCCAGATAGCGCTGTCCAGCTGAACACTTTGCTGAGGCTGAATCACCGCTTCAGGGGCTTTGTAACCTATGAACGCAAAGCCATTCTTGTTATCGCTGTACAATTCATTTTGCTGGTCTGGGTTTGGCAACCAAGCACTGACGAAGTAGTGCTGCATCATCGCAACCCAACCACCTTGAGTGGTGATACTCAGGTTGTTTTTGGCCATGTCGTCGAAGCTGTACTTCTTGTAGCGCACTGAATCGCTTGAGTAAGCACCGCCGCGGTAAACCGGCATTACCATGCTACGGCCTTCGCTCGATGGGTTCTGCTTGAGCTGCGCGTACGGCTGAACAGCGATGATCTGGTCGCTGTTGTTGGTAATGTTGTAATCCACTTCAACGCGGTAGCTACCACGGTTCAGGGTGAAGGTTTTTACAAACTCGTTGCCTTGCTCATCGAGGTAGGTCAAAGGCACAACCAGCTGGTCGGCATCGGCGTCCAGTTCAAAGCTGTCTTGCTCAACGGCAAAGATAGGACGACCGTTCGGGTTTGCATCGGGACCGTTGCGGCCAATCAAGCCACTCTGTGCGATGTAGGCGAAATCTGAGCTCTCTTCCAGCAGTACGAAAGGCTGGTCAGAGTCTTGCTCAACGGTGTGCTGAAGCAGTTTGGCTGAAGTAATGTCACCACCGCGGGTGGTAATCTCAAGCTTCAACACATCGCTCTTGATCTCGATGGTTTTGCTGCTGGCTTCAGTTGCAGCCATGTTAGGGCTACTAGGAACATCCGTGTTGGTAGAAGAAGGAGTATCAAGGGTCTGCTCGACACTTTCAGAAACGGTTACTGGTTGCGGTCCGTAATCCATCTGCCATTGTTGGAAGATAAGAAAACTGACGAACAGCAAGCCAATAATCAAAAAATTACGTTGCGATTCCATAATTTAGTTATTCACTGTCAGTTCTTTTGGAACCTGGTACGGGATCTTCACCGCCAGGATGTAAAGGGTGGCATTTTAATAGACGTTGGCCAGTTAACCAACAACCTTTGACCACCCCATGAATTTTTATTGCTTCTATTGCATAGTCAGAACACGAAGGATAAAAGCGACAGCGAGGCCCCAGCATTGGGCTTATCAGATACTGATAAAGCTTTATCGGGCCGATGGCGATTGCTCGAAACGCCGCCGTAATCTTTTCCATGACTTCTCCAATAGCTGGTTCAACTGCTGGTCATCAAGTTTGGACACTCCTGCTTTGGATATCACCACGATATCGACGTTAGGAAGTCGGTGTTGATGCAAACGAAAACTCTCACGCACATGCCGTTTGATTCTGTTTCGGCCGACAGCGAGTTTTTCACTTTTCTTCGAAATGGCTAAACCGAGTCTAGGATGACCCTGCTGGTTAGGGATTGCAAGAAAGGTAAGCTGTGGAGAACCCACGCGTTGGGGATTGTTGGAGAATACGTGTTTGAAATGCATGGGAGTTAACAGACGTAACTCCCTGCTGAACGAATGTCTTAGCACTTAATTAGGCAGACAGACGTGCACGGCCTTTAGCGCGACGACGAGCCAGAACCTGGCGGCCGTTCTTAGTAGCCATGCGAGCGCGGAAGCCGTGGCTACGCTTGCGCTTTAGTACGCTTGGTTGAAAAGTACGTTTCATAAGTAATTACTCTTGCTAGCTAGTTTTTACTATAAAGAGGAGAAGTCTCTAGGAGAAATCCTACCCCTGGTAAAAAAGAGGCGAAATTCTAATCATTAGCCCAGTCCAAGTCAAACGAAAAGTGACATCGACGTAGACTTCAGAATAAAAAAAGATCTAAAGGATCTTTTGCGCCGCAATTGTAGGTTAAATGTGGATCAAATCCCAGCCCTGGTCAGCGGGTAAATCGCGCCAAAAATCGCTGGGTACGTGGATCTTTCGGGTTGCCAAACACTTCTTCTGGCGATCCCTGCTCGACGATGCCGCCATCGCTCATAAATACCACTCGATCGGCCACTTCTCGGGCGAAGGCCATCTCGTGGGTCACGATGATCATGGTCTGTTTTTGTTCTGCCAAGCGCTTAATCAGGGTAAGTACTTCGCCAACCCATTCGGGATCGAGCGCCGAGGTGGGCTCATCCATCAATATGGCTTGCGCTTGGGTGGCCATTGCCCGACCGATACCGATACGCTGCTGTTGTCCACCGGAGAGTTGACTCGGGTAGTGTCGGGCTTTATCGGCCAAGCCGATATCGCTTAGCACCTGCAGCGCGGTTTGCTCGGCTTGCTCGCGCGATTGCTTCCATACGGTTTTTAGCGGTTCGGCGATGTTTTGCACCGCGCTAAGGTTGGCGTACAGCGCGTAATTTTGAAAAACGAAGGGGAGTTGTTTGCGTAACTCACGCACATCCTTGTCGTGGCTTTGTTTGGCATCAATGGTTAGTCCATTGATTGCAATCTGCCCGCTATCCGGTGTTTCCAGGAAGTTGATGCAACGCAGCAGGGTCGACTTACCGGTGCCCGATGGCCCGATGATCGCTACCACTTCGCCGGTGTTGACTTGCAAGTTAATGTTTTTGAGGATGCTTTGCCCATCAAAGGACTTGCTGATGTTGCTGATGTTAATCATTAGTAAGCCTTAGACAGATGCGCTTCGAGTTTGCTTTGTAAATGGGTGCTGAGGAGCACAATGCCCCAATAGATCAGCGCTACTGCGAGATAGCTTTCGAAGAACTTAAAGCTCGACGATGCCTCCATTTGTGCCTTCGCCATGATTTCGGTTAATCCCAGCGTAAATGCCAACGAGGTGCTTTTTAGCAGATCGATCAGGTAGTTCATTAGCGAAGGCAGGGCAGTGCGCACGGCTTGAGGAAGCACGATACGGCGCAGGGCTTGAATTCGGGTCATGCCAAAGGCATAAGAAGCCTCCCATTGGCTGCGTGGCACAGCTTGAATCGCTGCGCGTAGGCTTTCTGCCATATAAGCCGAGAAGTGCAGGCTTAAGCCAATTACTGCGGCACTAAAGGCGTCCAATCCAATCAGCGCCGGGATCAGCTGGGGAAGCCCATAGTATAGGATAAACAGTTGGACCAGCAGCGGTGTACCGCGAAAGAACGAAATAAACACCACCACAAAGCCGTTCGCTAACGGGATTTTGAATACTCGAATTAGCGCAAGCACCAGCGCAAGCACCAGCGCGACGACCGAGGCCATCGCTGCCATTTGCAAAGTTATCCCCAAGTAGCGAAAAAGGATTGGGAATAACCCTGCTAAGTAGTTGAAATCGAAGCTACTCATTTGCGAGTAATGTCCCCATCAAACCACTTCTGAGAGATCTCACTAAGGCGGCCATCTTGGTGCATCGCTTGTAGGGTGGCGTTAACCGCTAGCTGCAGTTGCTGGCCTTTGGCGTTATCCACGAATGGCATCGCATTCTCGATCAGCTCAAAGGGTTCGCCTGCAAGTGCCAGCGGCAGGCCGGATTTTTTAATCAGGGCAAGAGAAGATACTCGGTCCATCACGAAGGCGTCTGAGCGGCCCAAGGCGACGTCTTGCTCGATACCAGCGTCATAGGTAACGATGTTGATTTGATTATCGGTGTCGTGCTTGCGCAGTAGTTGCTCGAAGTTAGAGCCCAGGTTTACCGCGACACGCTTGCCAGCCAGGTCATCGATACTGTTGATGGCTGTGTTGCCTTTACGGACGACGATCTGTGCACCGTCAACCACATAAGGGGTCGAGAAAAGGTATTTGGCTTTGCGTTCGTCGGTCATGGTGATTTGGTTGGAGATGGTGTCGATGCGACCCGTTTCCAGCAGCCCAAACAAGCCAGAGAAGTTAGCGGTGACATATTCGACCTGCCAATCATTGCGCTTAGCTATCTCATCCCAGATATCAACTTCGAAGCCTTGCAGCTTGTCTTGCTGTACAAAGGTGAACGGGAAGTAGCGTCCTGACATGCCCACTTTGATGGTTTCTTGAGCAACTGTGGCCATGCTGGTCACAAGGAGCACGGATGCGGCTACATAGCGCAGCATTGATTGAAATTTAACCATAATATAGTCCCGATATACGAAATATAACTGGCGTAATAATCTATATATTTGGCTATAGATAGTTAAATATCGTTTTATGCTATCAAATAACCGTTGGTTTTTTAGGCCTGTAGACTTATTCACAACTACCATAATGATCTTGTGAATAATTGCGCTAAATCCTAGTGTTGATGGGCCCTTTCGGTGTAAAATGGTCGGCCGTTTTAACGATATAGAGGGTACCCAGTGAGTGGATCTCTTTGGCATCAAATCTTGGCTCGATTACAAGATGAATTGCCGGCAACAGAATTCAGTATGTGGATCCGCCCACTGCAAGTTGAGCAGAGTCAAGATTTGTTAGTGCTGTATGCACCAAACCGTTTTGTTCTCGATTGGGTAAAAGACAAATACGTCATTCGCGTTAACGCCTTGCTCGATGAGTTTTGTGGTAGCGACAAACCCTCTCTCCGTTTTGAAGTTGGCAGCCGCCCCTTAGGTGCCAAGCCGCAGATCAGTGGCGGCACAGTGCAAAGCCCGGCAAACTCACCAGCGCCTTCTCAGCCAAAAGATACCCCGTCTATCCAAGAAAAATCTTGGGATAAAGAGCCCGCAGTAAAGTCGGCGCTCGAGGCTAACCATCGCAACAACATAAATCAAACCTACCAGTTTGATAACTTTGTTGAAGGTAAATCGAACCAGCTGGCGCGTGCTGCGGCCACCCAGGTTGCCAATAACCCCGGCGGCGCATACAACCCCTTGTTTCTCTACGGTGGAACCGGCCTGGGTAAGACTCACTTGCTGCACGCGGTGGGTAACGGGATTATCGCCAACAAGCAGAATGCCAAAGTCGTTTACATGCACTCTGAGCGTTTTGTACAAGACATGGTGAAGGCGCTGCAAAACAACGCCATCGAAGACTTCAAGCGTTACTACCGCAGCGTTGATGCATTGCTTATCGATGACATCCAATTCTTCGCCAATAAAGAGCGCTCGCAGGAAGAGTTCTTCCATACCTTCAATGCGCTGCTTGAAGGCAACCAGCAAATCATCCTAACTAGCGACCGCTATCCGAAAGAGATTGATGGCGTGGAAGATCGCCTCAAAAGCCGCTTTGGGTGGGGGCTCACCGTAGCCATCGAGCCGCCCGAGCTGGAAACCCGGGTCGCAATTTTGATGACCAAGGCGCGTGAGAATAATATTCGTTTACCCGATGAAGTCGCGTTCTTCATTGCCAAACGCCTGCGCTCAAACGTGCGAGAGCTTGAAGGGGCATTGAACCGCGTGATCGCCAACGCCAACTTTACTGGCCGCGCCATTACCATCGATTTTGTCCGTGAGGCGCTGCGTGATTTGCTAGCTCTACAGGAGAAGCTGGTCACTGTGGATAACATCCAGAAGACCGTTGCTGAGTACTACAAGATTAAAGTGGCGGACTTGCTTTCGAAACGCCGCTCTCGCTCAGTGGCTCGACCGAGGCAGATTGCCATGGCGCTGGCCAAAGAGCTGACCAATCACAGTCTTCCAGAGATCGGTGATGCCTTTGGTGGTCGTGACCATACGACGGTGCTGCACGCCTGTCGTAAGATCAATCAGCTCAAAGAAGAGAGCCACGACATCAAAGAAGATTACCAAAACCTCATTCGAACCTTGTCATCTTAATAGAGGCAGTTGCTTAGACTATGCAATTTACTATCAATCGTGAATCGTTGTTAAAACCCCTTCAGCAGGTCAGTGCTGCACTTGGTGGACGACCGACTATTCCCATTTTAGGTAACGTGCTGTTAGTTATTCGCGACAACTGTTTAGCGATGACCGGGACAGATATGGAGGTGGAGCTTCGCGCTTCTATCCAGCTTGAGCAGACTTGCGTAGAAGGCGAGGTAACGGTGCCGGCGAAGAAGTTTGTCGATATCTGCCGTGGTCTACCCGACGGTTGTGAGATTGCCTGTAAGGCAGAGGATAACCGTTTGGTACTGCGCTCGGGTCGTAGTCGTTTCTCTTTGGCAACCTTAGCCGCCAGTGACTTCCCGATGGTTGATGATTGGGACGTGCTGCAAGAGATCGCTTTGTCGCAAGGTCAGCTTCGTTCGCTCATTGAGAGCACGCAGTTTTCTATGGCCAGCCAGGACGTACGTTACTACCTAAACGGTATGCTGTTCGAAACCTCGGAGAGCGGCCTTAAAACCGTATCTACCGATGGGCATCGTTTAGCACTCTCTGAGCTTAAAACTGAGCAAGCGCTCACGCCTCAGCAAGTGATCGTACCGCGTAAAGGCGTGATGGAGCTATCGCGCATGCTCGATAGTGAAGATGCCAACGTCCTACTGCAAATTGGCGCCAACAACATCCGTGCTAGCGTTGAGGGCTTCACCTTCACCAGTAAGCTGGTAGATGGCCGTTTCCCTGATTATCGTCGGGTGATCCCTAATGCCAGCGACAAGTTGCTCACTTCTGGCAGGGAAGAGCTGCGTCAAGCATTTTCGCGTGCGGCGATCCTGTCGAATGAGAAGTTCCGTGGTGTTCGTCTTCAGGCTGAAAACAACACCCTGCGGATCACCGCCAATAACCCAGAGCAGGAAGAGGCGGAAGAGATCCTAGATGTCGACTATAACGGTGAAGCTATCGAGATTGGCTTCAACGTGGTGTATGTGTTGGACGTTCTCAACACTTTAAAGTGCGACCAGATCCGCCTGAGTATGAGCGACAGCAACAGCAGCGCATTGATTGAGGATGCAGATTCTCAAGATGCGATGTATGTGGTTATGCCGATGAGATTGTAATCGGACGATGCAACTCGAACTGTTGCGTTTGGTTAAGTTTAGAAACTTAAACCAAGCAGAGCTTGCCTTGCACCCACGTCTTAACATCATTGTCGGTGACAACGGTAGCGGCAAGACAAGCATCTTGGAAGCGGTACATTTTCTTGGGCTGGGCCGCTCGTTCAGAACCAATCGACCCAGCAAAGTGGTCCAGCACGAGCATGAAGAGTTTGTAGTATTCGCCGAAGTCGGCGGGCACAAAGTAGGGCTTAAGAAGACCCGAGGGGGTGATACCGTCTTAAAGCTAGATGGTGAAACCCTACAAGGGCAGGCAAGTATTAGCGCAAGCTTGCCGATGCAGTTGTTACAACCCAATGGCTATGGGATTGTTGACGGCAGCCCTAAAGAGCGCCGTGCGTTTCTGGATTGGGGAGTGTTCCACGTGGAACAACGGTACTACCCAGTTTGGCAAAACCTACGTCGTTTGTTGAAGCAACGAAATGCGCTGTTAAAAACTGCACGCAGTTATGCAGACCTCGCTCCTTGGGATAAACAGTTTTGCGAACTAAGTATTTCCACTGCGCAGATGCGCGAAGAGTACTTGCAACGACTGCACCCTTATCTTGAGGAGATGCTTAAGATGTTTTTGCCCGAGTATGTGTTTCACGTGGAACACTTTCGTGGCTGGGATAAAAAGTCAGAGTTAAGTGCCTTGCTTGAGCGCAGCTTTGACAGAGATAAACACATGGGCTTCACACAGTATGGTGCCCATAAAGCTGACCTTAGATTGAAACTTGATAAGCGTAATGCTCAGGATGTGGTTTCACGAGGGCAGCTAAAGTTATTAGTATGCGGGCTCAAATTGGCCCAAGGTAAGCTCAACTACCAAGAGCTGAGCAAGCGAACCATTTATCTAGTCGACGACTTTGCAGCGGAGTTAGACAAGCTCAAGCGCACACTGCTAGCAAAGCAGCTGATGCAAACTGAAGCTCAAGTGTTTGTGACTGCAATCGAACAGAACCAACTAGATGGATTTGATTTAACAGAATGCGGGGTGTTCCACGTGGAACACGGCAGCGTTCGAAACGAAAACTAGAGAGTTAAACATGGCTGAAAACGAATACGGTTCTTCCAGTATTAAGGTACTGAAGGGACTAGATGCAGTAAGAAAGCGTCCTGGTATGTACATCGGCGATACTGACGATGGCACCGGCCTACACCATATGGTATTCGAGGTGGTAGATAACTCCATCGACGAAGCCTTGGCTGGGCACTGTAAAGACATCGTTGTGACCATCCATGCCGATGGTTCGGTTTCGGTTTCGGATGATGGCCGTGGTGTTCCGGTTGATATTCACCCCGAAGAAGGTGTGTCTGCTGCTGAGGTAATTCTCACCGTACTGCACGCCGGTGGTAAATTCGACGATAACTCTTACAAAGTATCGGGTGGTTTGCACGGTGTAGGTGTTTCGGTAGTAAACGCACTGTCAGAAAAACTGAAGCTGACGGTTCGCCGCCAAGGCCATGTTCACGAACAGACTTACCACCATGGCGAGCCTAAAGAGCCACTAAAGGTCGTAGGTGATACCCAGCAGACCGGTACCTCTTTGCGTTTCTGGCCAAGTGCCGAAACCTTCTCAGATACCAATTTCCACTATGACATCTTAGCGAAACGTCTGCGCGAACTGTCATTCTTGAACTCTGGCGTGTCCATCATTCTCAAAGATGAGCGTGACGACAAGCAAGACCACTTTATGTATGAAGGTGGTATTCAGGCTTTCGTAAACTACCTAAACAAGAACAAGACGCCTATCCATGATGGCGCCTTCCACTTCTCCACAGAACGAGAAGATGGCATTGCAGTTGAAGTATCGATGCAGTGGAATGATGGTTTCCAGGAATCCATCTACTGTTTTACCAACAACATTCCACAGCGCGACGGTGGTACTCACCTTGCTGGCTTCCGTGCGGCGCTAACGCGTACCTTGAACTCCTACATGGATAAAGAAGGTATCAACAAGAAAGAAAAGGGCAACACCTCGGGCGATGATGCCCGTGAAGGTCTGACTGCTGTTATCTCGGTGAAAGTACCGGATCCGAAGTTCTCTTCTCAAACCAAAGACAAGCTGGTTTCGTCTGAGGTTAAGTCGGCGGTAGAACAAGCGATGGGCGAGCGCCTGTCTGAATTCCTGTTGGAGCACCCGCAAGACGCCAAGATCATTACCCAGAAGATTATTGATGCAGCACGCGCCCGTGAAGCGGCGCGAAAAGCGCGTGAGATGACTCGCCGTAAAGGCGCGTTGGATCTGGCAGGCCTACCCGGTAAGTTGGCTGACTGCCAAGAGAAAGACCCGGCGCTTTCTGAACTGTACATAGTGGAGGGTGACTCTGCAGGCGGTAGTGCCAAGCAGGCCCGTAATCGTAAGAACCAAGCAATTTTGCCGCTAAAAGGTAAGATCTTGAACGTCGAGAAGGCGCGCTTCGACAAGATGCTGTCTTCGCAAGAAGTGGCAACACTGATTACCGCTTTGGGCTGTGGCATTGGCCGCGACGAGTATGACCCAGAGAAAACCCGCTACCACAACATCATTATCATGACCGATGCTGACGTCGACGGCTCGCACATTCGTACGCTGCTGTTGACCTTCTTCTATCGTCAAATGCCAGAGATCATCGAACGCGGTTACGTGTACATCGCTCAGCCTCCTCTTTACAAAGTGAAAAAAGGTAAGCAAGAGCGCTACGTGAAAGATGAAGAAGCGTTGACTGAGTATCTGACCACCATTGCGCTTGATAACGCTGGCTTGCATGTTAACCCTGATGCCCCAGCAATTTCTGGTGCACAACTTGAGTCACTGGTAGTGAAGTACCGCAAGGTATGGAAGAATAACGAACGTCTGTCGCGTCGTTACCCGATTGCGCTACTGAGCCAGATGCTCTATCAAGGTAAGCTTGCCGAGGATGAGCTCAACGATGAGCAGAAAGTGAAGCAGTGGGCAGAGCAGTTGATCGCACCGGTGAATGAGCAGCTACCAAGCGGCAACTTCTACGCAGTTGAAGTGGTTAAGCATGAAGAGCGTGATATCTTCTTCCCTCAGGTAGTGCTGCGCCAACATGGTGTTGAGCACAACTACACCTTTGATCCGGAGTTCTTCGCCTCTAAGGACTACCTGGAGATCTGCGAACTACACGAAAGCCTGGACTCGCTAATCGAAGAGGGTGCTTACGTGAAGCGTGGTGAGAAGACCAAGCCTGTGAATGGCTTCGAGCAAGCGCTGAACTGGCTAATGGCCGAGTCGCGTCGCGGTCTATATATCCAACGCTATAAAGGTCTGGGTGAAATGAACCCTGAGCAGCTTTGGGAGACTACCATGGACCCAGAAGTGCGTCGTATGCTGAAGGTGACCATCGAAGATGCAATTGCTTGTGACCAGTTGTTCACCACCTTGATGGGCGACCAAGTAGAACCTCGCCGTGCATTTATTGAAGAGAATGCGCTGAATGTTGAAAACTTGGACGTATAGATGGCGCTAGTCAACTAAAGCTCAACTGGCTAAATGAAATAAACCTGCACCTGTGTGCAGGTTTTTTTTATGGGCGAACACTTGAAACTGAGTTTGGGCATCTCCATATAGTTAAACAGGTGAGGGACAACAGTCATCACCGCCGGCTAAGTCCAACAGGATTAGCCACGTTATCCGGACGCCAGCTTACTGGGTCCAACAATTTAATTTATTGCTCAAATGAGGATAAACACTATGCGTAATCAATACGACTTTTCACCCCTGTACCGTACTGCTATTGGCTTCGACCGTCTGGCTTCACTGCTTGAGTCTGCCAGCAGCAACAGTGCACAGAGCCAAGGTTACCCTCCTTACAATATCGAAGCTGTTGATGAGAACCACTACCGCATCACCATTGCTGTAGCAGGTTTTAGCGAACAGGAGCTAACCATTACCTCTCAAGACAATGCCTTACTGGTCAAAGGTGTGAAAGAGAAGGGTGAGGCGAAGGTGAACTACCTGCATCAAGGGATTGCAGAACGTGGCTTTGAACGCCGCTATCAACTCGCCGACCATGTGAAGGTTAAGTCGGCCGCTTTGGTAAATGGCCTGCTCAACATCGATCTTGAGCGTGAGATCCCAGAAGCCCTGAAGCCAAAGAATATCCCAATCAGCTCTGGTCACTCAGAAACCATCGAGCATCTGAGTAAGCAAGCGAGCTAATCACTCCAAGCTAAGTTAAAAAAAGGCGCTGATGCGCCTTTTTTGATCGTCAATTAGCGCTGCGAGTTAATCGGGAAGCAGAGGATTAACGGTCTCGGCCAAGATGGCAATCGCGCGATCAACCACCTCTGTTTTCGCGGCATAGTTAAGGCGGATGCACTGCTGTGTATGTGGCCAGGTTTTGTCGATGCCCGGGAAGAAATAGCTACCGGGTACAATCAACAGCCCTCTTTCCTTAAGCCGTTCATAGAGCATTTGTGAGCTTATCGCTAAGTCTTCAAACCATAACCACAGAAACATGGCTCCTTCGGGCTTATGAATTCGGAAGTGCGTTGAGGGGATCGCTTGTTGCAGCGCTTGCAGAGTACGCTGCGCCCGTTGTTGATAGAAGGGCGCTATGACTTCCTTACTTAACGACAATAGCGAACCATCTTCAATCATTAGGCGTGCAATGGCGGGCCCTATCCCCCCGGGGGCGAGGTTGATAATACCGCTTAGATTACCCATTGCAGCGATGATGCCGGGATTCGCAATTACAATACCGCAGCGCGTGCCGGGCAGGCCGAGCTTAGAAAGGCTTAGGCATAGAATGGTATTGTCATTCCAAAAGGGCGTTGCGTCACTAAACACGATACTCGGGAAGGGCAAGCCATAGGCATTGTCGATCAGTAACGGAATCTGGTGCGCTCTGGCTAGCTCATCCAGTTTGGCCAACTCATCATCGGTAATGACATTACCGGTGGGGTTGGTGGGGCGAGACACGCAGATAAGCCCAATATCATCGTCGATACTCAGTTGGTCAAAATCGATGTGATACTTAAACTGTCGCTCGGGCAGGTATTCGATGGTTGGCTTGTAGGAGCAAAACAGGTCCTCTGTCAGACCACTATCCTCGTAGCCAATGTATTCAGGCGCTAAGGGGAACAACACTTTTTTGTGGCCGTTACTGCTTTCACCGGCGAAAAGATTAAACAGATAGAAAAAGGCACTTTGGCTGCCATTGGTTAGCGCTATGTTGTTGGCGGATAAGTCCCAGCCGAACTGATTTTTAAGTAGCGCAGCCAGGCTCTCGATAAAGGCTTGGTTGCCCTGTGGCGAGTCATAGTTGCAGAGCGCACTTAGCAATGAACCATCGCCGAGACCTTGATTGAGGTGTTTTGCAAATTCGCTTTTTAATGCTGGGATATCGGCCGGGTTGCCGCCGCCTAACATCAACATATTGTCGCCGGCGCGCAATCCTTCATCCAAGTCGGACATTAGCTGAGTGATTCCGGCGTGCTTAGTAAACTTTTCTCCGAATTTTGAGTACATCTTCCCCTCCTGATTGCCCCATACCTTAACAGCGTCAAAAAATAGCGGCAAACAAAAAGGCGAGCTAATGCTCGCCTTATCTTAGTGAGGGTCTAATCGGTCATTGCATACCGAAGTAGGCAACCACAACCTTGCTGTCTTCAGTGCTTCGTTCAAACACGTAAGGGCTGGTGCTTAGCTGCTTATGCGCACCGGCTGCTACTGCATGGTGGCGTTTACGGAAGTTAAGCACGGTTTGCCAATGCGCTAACACCTCTGCTTTATCTCCCTCTAGCTCATCCCAGTTCATAGGGGAGCGCGTTGCCTGATGACGGTCTGAACTGCGCGGTCCTTTGCTTCTGGCGCTCTCATCGCCATAAAACACCTGGATAGCACCCGGCAACAGCGCGAATGCGGTACCCAGTTGCTGATGCTGCTCTGGTGTTTTAGAGATGCTGCCATAGGCAAGTTTAGTGTCGTGTGAGGAAATATAAGAAAGAACTTGTTCCTCACGGCCACCTAATACATCGGCGTAACGCTGATAGGTGGACTGCATCTCCGCCAGGCACTCAACGCCCTTGTTGGCATCGTCTTCTTGGAAGCTGAAGTTGATCAGCGAGTCGAAGCCTTTAGCATAAAGCGGTGAATGGTTGATGCCTTGCCCCCAGAACTCGCCAGTCATCCAGAACGGATTGTCATCGAGCACCTTATCCGGGTTGGCTTGCTTCCACTCATCGAATGCATGGCTTGCTGCAAGTTTTAGCTCTAGCCACGCTTCAGGTTCCACGTGCTTCACGGTATCGGCACGGAAGCCGTCGATGCCATACTCACGCACCCAGTCGCTAAGCCAGGTTATCAGGTAGTCACGCACCGTTGCACCTGGTATCTCCACAGCCTTGGTATCAGGCTTGTTCTGATAGAAGTTGGGGAGGCCAACAGTGTCCAAGGACTCGGTTTTAAAGTCGGGCAGGTAGGCCAGCGACATGGTGAGATCGCTTGGACCGGGAGCAGGGTAGCCACTGATATCGGTTCGCACCCAATCTTTGCCCCACCAACGTTGCCACGCCTCGCGATCGCCATAATCGACATAGTCGTTAAAGCTATGCCAAGTCTCGCCCTTACCGGGACTCCAGTCGCTCCAGTTCTCTCCAAGGTATTGCTCGATACCGCCGTCGTATTCTTGGGTCGCGCCGAAGCCAAACTGCTGCATATCTGCCAGCGTGGCGTAACCGGTATGGTTCATCACGATATCCATTACCACGCGAATACCGCGCGCATGGGCGCTATCGACGAACTGACGAAACTCGTCTTCGGTCCCCATGTTTTGGTCCATCAGGGTGTAGTCTTGGACATAGTAGCCGTGATAACCATAGTGTTTAAAGTCGCCGCGCATACCGCCACCGACCCAGCCGCGGATCTGTTCATAGGGCGCGGTTATCCAGATAGCATCGATACCCAGCTCATCCAAGTAGTCTAGCTGGGTGGTGAGGCCCGCTATATCGCCACCGTGGAAGGTGCCAATCTCGTTCTTGCCGTCTTTGCTACGACCATAACTGTTATCGTTATCCGGATTGCCGTTGTAGAAGCGGTCAGTGATAACGAAGTACACGCTCGCGCTATCCCAACTAAACGCATCTGGAGTGTGAGACTCCGCCTCGAGTAGCACTAAGCCTTGGCTTTGCTCGGCTGGTATTAGTGTGACCTTGCCGTCGGTCACGGTTACAAGTTGCTGGCTATAGAAGTCGCGAAGCTGCTGACCCTCGTCAAAGCTGGAGGATACATCAATGGTGACGGGGCTGACGCCGTCCCACAACTGACAGGCCGCTGCGTTGGCATTAGCGAAAGAAGCTTCTGTGCTGCTCGCTGAGCTTGAAGAAGGGCTAGGTGTGCCAGAGCTAGCACAGGCGGCGATAGTCGCGCCAAGCGCTGCGCTAATCGCGATACGAAGAAGAGTATTCGACATAAGAACATCCGTTTACTTGCTGACAGAAATCGAAGAAAAAAAAAGCCCCAAGCGGGGCTTTGTGAGCGAGTGAGTGCTTACATCTCTTCTTTTTCGATGTAAACAACTGGGATCTCACCGGTCCAGTCTAGGAAGAAGCGGTATACGCCATCTTCTTCTGGAGTGAACTTGAAGTTGTCGAATGCAGAACACTGGTTCGCTTCACGACGTTCGCCTAGTGCGATATCGCCTTCGCCAGCGAGGAAGCCAATATTGGTACCACATTGCCAGGCTGCATCACCGAATTTCCACTCGTAAGGTTGGCCATCGGCAATCAGTGGCTCGTCTAGTGGAGAGGTTGCGCTCCACACGTTTTCTTGACCTTCAACAGGTTGCAGTTTGAACTGAGGCTCAGCATCCCACCAAGTAAATACACCACGTAGGTACACGTCACGAGGAAGCTTACCCGCTGAGTCACCTGAAGACGCACAACCCGCTGCAACAAGCGCGACCATTGCAAGCACACCTGCTCTGAATAAGTTCTTTAGCATAATCCTTTTCCTTTAATAGTTATTTCGTTATTCCATTGCCTTGAATGACAATTCATTACGTAATGAGATGAACTCATGCACTTTTATAGCCGAGGAAAACGAGGAAAAACGTGCCAAGCTCACAGTAAAAAACTGAAAAGGATTTCAACATTTCAGGGCAAAATGGAGATCTGTGAGGGGGATCAAAAAAGCCACCGAGCAAGGCAGGGTGGCTTTCAATGATACGCTGAGAAGTTATTGAATCAGCGAGATATCTGCAATTTCTAAGAACAGCGCGCGAAGTTGACTTAGCAGGGTCAAACGGTTGATCTTCACCGCTTCGTCATCGGCCATTACCATCACGTTGTCGAAGAAGGCATCCACTACCTCTCGTAGGCTAGCCAGCTTGGTCAGTGCTTGCTGATAGTCGGCTGCAGCCAATACTGGTGCTAGTTCTACCTGCAGGCCACTTAGTGCGGCATACAGCGCTTTCTCTTGCTCGCTTTCAAACAAGGCTTGGTCGACCTCTGGCTTAACGAAGTCAGGGTTTTTGGCCAAGATGTTTGATACACGCTTGTTAGCTGCAGCCAAGGCTTCAGCTTGCTCAAGTTCGCGGAACTGGGCAACTGCTTTGATGCGTTTCTCAATATCGATTGGGCGAGTCGGCTTGCGCTCGAGTACCGCTGAAATCACGCTGGCATCGATACCTTGTTCAAGGTAGCTGGCACGCAGACGCGCATAAACAAATTCGATTAGTTGCTGCTTAACCTTTTGTTGCTGTTCTTGACTTAGCTCAAGCGGTTGCAACAGTAGGGCGTTGGTGAACAACGTATCCAGATCCAAGGCAAAGCCTTTTTCAATGATGATACGCAGGATACCCAAGCTGGCACGACGCAGTGCAAATGGGTCTTTATCGCCTTTTGGCAGTTGGCCAATGGCGAAGATACCCACCAAGGTGTCGAGCTTGTCGGCAATCGCTACAGCGGCAGCAACGCCGGTTTCTGGCAGTTTGTCGCCAGAGAAGCGTGGCCAATACTGCTGGTTAAGCGCAGTGGCAACTTCTTCGTGCTCACCGTCGTGGCGCGCATAGTACATGCCCATCACACCTTGCACGTCTGGGAACTCCAGTACCATTTCACTGCCCAGATCAGTCTTAGACAGCAGCGCTGCGCGTTGTGCGTGCTGTACATCGGCATCGATCTCAGCAGCCAATTGAGAGGCTAGCTCGGCGATACGCTTGGACTTGTCCAGCATGGTGCCAAGTTTTTGCTGGAACACCACTTTACCCAGTGAGTCCAGGCGGTCTTCTAGCTTGGTCTTGCGGTCAGTGTTGAAGAAGAACTCGGCATCGGCCAAGCGCGGGGTGACCACCTTCTCGTTACCGGAGATAACTTGCTGAGGGTCTTTACTGACGATGTTCGATACAAAGATAAAGCGCGGCAGTAGTTGGCCTTGCTTGTCTAAAATCGGGAAGTACTTCTGGTTGTCCTTCATGGTGTAGATCAGCGCTTCGGCCGGTACATCCAAGAACTTCTCGGCGAAGCTACCGACCATGGCGACTGGCCACTCAACCAGTGAACATACTTCTTCCAGCAGATCTTCATCAATGTCGGCAACGCCGTTCTCGCGGGCCGCTTCAGCTTCGACTTGCTCGCGGATGATTTCTTTGCGGCGTTCGTAGTTTACGATCACTTTGCCGCGTTGATCCAGTTGCTGCTCGTAGTCTTGCGCGTGGTTCAATTCGAACTCTGCTTCACCCATAAAGCGGTGACCGCGAATGGTGCGAGCCGATTCAATGCCCAGCACTTCGCCTTTTACCAGCTTGTCGCCGTATAGCATGGTGATAGTGTGAACCGGACGGATAAACTGAGTGCTGTAAGCGCCCCAACGCATCGGTTTAGGGATAGGCAGTTTGGCCAGCGCATCGGCCACCAGTGAAGGCACCAAATCGTAAACGCTTTGACCTTTCACTTCGGCTTTGTGCAGCAGCCACTCACCTTTATCGGTAACCAGACGTTCCGCTTGCTCTACGGTGATGCCGTTAGAACGTGCCCACCCTTCAGCGGCCTTGGTGGCCTTACCTTCGGCATCGAAGGCGCTACTAACTGCTGGGCCGCGTTTTTCAACGATTTTATCCGGGGTCTGCTCGGCCATTTGGTCGATTAGTAGTGCCAGGCGGCGAGGGGCGGCGAACCACTTAATCTCGCCATAGGCCAGGCCAGCTTTCTCAGTGCCCGCTACAAAGTTGTCACGGAAGGCTTCTGCGAGTTTGCGCAGGGCTTTTGGTGGTAGCTCTTCGGTGCCAATCTCGACTAATAATTTATCTACGTTCATTACTCGCTACCTTATTTTTGTTTGTTGCACAGTGGGAAGCCCAGCTCTTCACGCGCAGCGTAGTAGCTTTCGGCAACTGCTTTAGCCAAGGTGCGAACACGCAGGATAAAGCGCTGACGCTCGGTAACCGAGATCGCGTGGCGGGCATCTAGCAGGTTAAAGGCATGCGATGCCTTCATTACTTGCTCGTAGGCAGGTAGCGGTAAGCCAGCTTCAATCAGTTTCTGGCTGTCTTTCTCACACTGATCGAACTGCTTAAACAGTGCATCGGTGTCGGCGTGTTCAAAGTTGTAGGTACTTTGCTCAACTTCGTTCTGATGGAATACATCGCCGTAGGTCACTTTACCCATTGGACCGTCGGTCCATACCAGGTCGTAGATGCTGTCTACGCCTTGGATGTACATCGCCAGACGCTCGAGGCCGTAGGTAATCTCACCGGTCACCGGCGCGCACTCTAGGCCACCCACTTGTTGGAAGTAAGTAAACTGGGTGATTTCCATACCGTTTAGCCAGATCTCCCAGCCCAGACCCCAGGCGCCCAACGTCGGGCTTTCCCAGTTGTCTTCAACGAAGCGGATATCATGAACTTCAGGGTTAATGCCCAGCTCGACCAACGAGCCCAGGTACAGCTCCTGGATGTTGTCGGGAGATGGCTTCATCACCACCTGAAATTGATAGTAGTGTTGCAAGCGGTTAGGGTTTTCCCCGTAACGACCGTCGGTTGGGCGGCGGCATGGCTGCACATAGGCCGAGCTCATTGGCTCTGGACCGATGGAGCGCAAAAAGGTTTGAGGGTGGAAGGTACCGGCGCCAACTTCCATGTCGAGAGGCTGCACGATGACACAGCCTTGACGAGCCCAATAATCCTGTAAGGCCAGGATCAGTCCCTGAAAGGTCTTAATATCGTATTTTTGCATGACAACTATCGCGCGTATGATTTAATCAATGGTTTAACTGACGGAGTATACCTCAGCTCTCCCTAAAGCCCTAGACTGTATGGCTTTTAAGCGGCGCTTTCAGACGAAAAAAACAGTGATTAATCGCGGCTTGGGCATCTGACAGCGGTTTTTCGCAAAGTCATCTGCCGAAGAGACCTACTTTGCTAGTAGAAGAGGTGCTGCAAGCGCCTTATTGGCCCTTGCGAATTAGGTACAAATAGGGGGATTGCTCGATCTGCTGTGCCACCAAGGTATGGTCCATAAAGCGGCAGAAACTGGCGATATCTCGGGTGGTGGAAGGGTCGTCGGCCTTAATACACAGCACTTGGCCTAGCTCCATCTGACGAATTGTCTTCCTTACCATCATCACCGGTTCTGGGCAGCGCAGGCCCATGGCGTCTAAGTGAAGATCAGCAGTGGAAAAATCAGTTTCGGTCATAACTATCGGTGGTTCTCTTTGAGTTATTCGGCTTAGTGGGTGCTTTTAGCATCTAGCGACAGCATACGCAAAAACCGCGTGTCTGTCGCGGCTGCTTAGTTGACATGGGGCAACTGCAGTTTGACCTCCAGACCGCCCTGGGGGAGGTTTTGCAAGGTAACATCGCCGCCGTGGGCATGGGCAATGTTGCGGGCAATGCCCAAGCCCAAGCCGCTGCCATCTTTGTCGGTAGCCAGCCGCACATAGGGGTTGAACACGTCCAAGTGATGCTGCTCAGGAATCCCCGGTCCGTGGTCAACGAACAGCAAACATAGCTCTTCATCATCGTCTAGCACATAGACTTCCACTTGTTTGCCGTACTTAATGCCGTTATCGATGAGGTTAGCAATGCAGCGCTTAATCGCTAATGGCTTACCGCGGTAAAACGCTTCGGTACTGCCTTTTACAACCACCTTACCTCGGTAGGGCTCAGTGATATGTTCCAGATGGCTCATGATGTCGATATCACTGAGGTTTTCATGGATATCGGTCTCTTTGACCGTCTGTAGGGCCCCTTTCGCCAAAAGCTCAAGGTCATCTAAATCTCGGTTGAACGCATCAATGGTGCGTTCGTCATCGAGCAGCTCAGCGCGCAGCCGTAAGCGAGTGATGGGGGTTTTTAAGTCGTGAGAGATGGAGCGAAACAGCAGTTCCCGATCTTCAATATAGCGTTTGAGCTTGCTCTGCATGCTATTGAAGGCGCGGGTCGCTTGGCAGATCTCATCGCTACCTTCCTCTTTTAAAGGCGGCTGGAACAGATCAATGGTGAGTGATGAAGCGGCTTTGGCCAATCGACGAAGTGGCCGGGTCTGACTGCGGATCAAGCTAAAGGTGAACAGCAGCAGGAAGGTGGTCATGATCCCCATAAACCATGCTAGCTCCTGACCAAAGTAGTTTTTGCTGAGCTCGAAATAGGGGGGCGGCAGGAGTGATACCACGGCGAGCCACTGTCCATTGGGCTGCTTGAGTTGCAATACAATCAGGCTGGGATCGGGGCGGTAGTCGTTAAATACTGTGGCCGACCAGATCGTGGGCAGGTTTAACTTTGGCCCATGGCGCATTTGGCGTGTTAGCTGATTATAGGGCATCACCCACAATGAGATATCCTTTGTGGCCGCCAACTCTTGCTGGAAGTCGCTCTCTAGTTGCTCGAGTAGGTCGAGCGAGTGGCGATTTTGCGGGCCGACTTGAAAGCTCAGCGGACTGTTTAGGGAGGTAAAACTGTACTGATTCCCACCCAAGCGGCGGCGTTGCTCAATGGTCTCTTGCTGCTGCTGTTCTGGTAGCTGCTGTAGTTGCTTGATGCTAGCGGAGATATCCTGAGCCAGATAGTGACTGCTCTCTAGCAAGGTGCGGCTATGGTATTGGCGCACCTGGAAGTACCACAAAAAACTACTTAGCGCTTGTGCCAACACAATCGCTACTAGCATTAGCACCAAGGTACGAGCTAGCAGCGAGCGAGGGAGTATCCGATTGGTCGTTTGCCTAAAGCTCATGACTGACTTGGGCCACCAACATATAGCCGACACCACGGATTGTGCGAATCAAACGTGGGCTCTTGCCATCGTCTTTCAGGCGCTGGCGCAGTCGGCTTATCTGCACATCGATACCGCGCTCCATCGGCAGGCTTTCTCGGCCACGAGTGGCATCGCTAATGGTGTCGCGATCCAGCGTTTGATTGGGGTTCTGCAAGAACAGCTGCAGCAAGCGGTAGTCATTGCTCGATAGCTCTAGGTTGTCTCCATCATCATGCAGCAGGTGTTGAGTTTGGGTATCCAAACGCCAGTTGCCAAAGCGAATATAGCGAGTCGCCTGCGCCGATGCACTAGCAGCTTGAGTGCGGCGCAACAGGGCTTTGATACGGGCCAGCAGCTCACGCGGGTTAAACGGCTTGCCGATATAGTCGTCGGCACCTAGCTCCAAGCCTACGATGCGGTCCATCTCATCAGAGTTGGCGGTCAACATGATAATCGGCACATTGGACTGTCGTCTGATCTTCTGACAAAGCGTAAAGCCATCATCACCGGGGAGCATGATATCGAGGATAATCAGCTCGGGATGATTATCCTCCAGCAGCTTTGACATCTCTTCACCGTCATTGGCGCTGATAACGCTGAACCCTGATTTACTCAGGTACTGCTCTAACAGGCTACGGATCTCCTGATCGTCATCGACTACCAGAAGCTGCTTGGTTTGGGTCATGGGCGTTGTTGCTGGATTTGATAAGTTTGAGCAAAGGATAACAAATTTCCATCATAGCCCAAAAAAACTTCGCTAAATTAGCAACAAGGGAGCCGAAGCTCCCTTTATTGATGTTTTTGTTGCTATTTTAAGGACGTTCAATCACCGTTGCGATGCCCTGACCAAGGCCAATACACATGGTTGCCAGGCCCAGTTTTGCATCATTGGCTTCCATCAAGTTGATTAGCGTGGTGGTGATACGCGCGCCCGAGCAGCCCAATGGGTGGCCAAGGGCAATGGCGCCGCCATTGAGGTTTACCTTGCTGTCGACCACTTCGCTTAGCCCTAGGTCTTTGACCACTGGCAGCGCCTGAGCGGCAAAGGCCTCGTTGAGCTCGAACAGGTCGATGTCGGCAACGGTTAAGCCGGCACGCTTAAGCGCCTTCTTCGACGCAGGTACCGGGCCGTAGCCCATGATGGAGGGGTCACAGCCGGCGATTGCCATTGATTTCACCCGTGCCCGGATGGTCAAACCGAGTTCCTTGGCTTTGTCTTCAGACATCACCAACAAGGCGGCGGCGCCGTCGGATAGGGCAGAAGAGCTTCCTGCGGTGACCTTGCCGTTGGCTGGGTCGAACACCGGGCGCAGTTGCGATAGCCCTTCTACGGTGGTTTCTGGGCGAATGACCTCATCATGCTCAATCAGGCAGCGGGCGCCGTCAGCGTCGTGACCTTCCACCGGGTAGATCTCCGCGCTAAAGCGGCCTTCGACAGTCGCTTGATGGGCACGCTGGTGCGAGCGAGCAGCAAACTCATCCATCTGTTGGCGCTCAATGCCATGCAGCTGCGACAGTAGCTCCGCGGTCATCCCCATCATTCCGGCGGCTTTGGCTACCGAGGTGGCCATGCCGGGGTGGAAGTCGACACCGTGATTCATCGGAACATGGCCCATATGCTCAACGCCACCGACGATAAACATATCGCCTTGGTCGGTCATAATCGCCCGGGCGGCATCATGCAGTGCTTGCATCGAAGAGCCACACAGCCGGTTAACGGTAACCGCGCCCACCTCATGGGGAATGCCGGCCAACAACGCGGCGTTACGGGCAACGTTAAAGCCTTGCTCCAGGGTTTGCTGTACACAGCCCCAATAAATGTCTTCGATCTCGCTGGGATTAACCTGCGGATTACGCTCCAGCAGGCCTTTCATCAGGCTGGCCGACAGATCTTCGGCGCGTACATGGCGGAAACAACCATTCTTTGAGCGTCCCATGGGGGTGCGAATGCAATCTACGATAACTGCGTTTTTCATAATAGTGACTCCCTGTTATTGCTCAAAGTAGCGTTCGCCAGCGGCGGCTTTGGCGCGCAAGCCATCGGTGACTTGGTAAAGTGGGCCGAGATCGGCATATTGATCGGCCAGTGCCACGTAGTTATCCAGTCCAATAGTGTCGAGATAGCGGAACACCCCTCCGCGGAATGGCGGGAAGCCAAGGCCATAGACCAGCGCCATATCGGCCTCAGCCGGGCTTTGTACGATGCCTTCTTCCAGACAGCGCACCACCTCATTAATCATTGGAATCATCATGCGAGCAATAATGCCGTCTTGGTCGAACTGTTGCTTGTTGCCAATCAGCCCTTCCAATAACTGATAAGACTCGGGGGCGGCGGACTTTTTCGGTTTACCGCGCTTGTCGGTGGTGTAGGCATAGAAACCAACGCCGTTTTTCTGGCCAAAACGCTCGGCTTGATACATCACATCAATGGCATCGGGTTTGTCTTTGCTCATACGCTCAGGGAAGCCTTTGGCCATTACCTCGGCGGCGTGGTGGCCGGTGTCGATACCGACTACGTCCAGCAGGTATGCCGGGCCCATTGGCCAGCCGAAGCGTTTCTCCATAACCTTGTCGACCTCAACAAAGTCGGCGCCATCTTCTAGCAAGCGGGCAAAGCCGAAGAAGTAGGGGAACAGAACCCGGTTAACAAAGAAGCCCGGGCAGTCATTGACCACCACCGGGGTCTTGCCCATTTTGGCAGCATAGGCCACCACGGTGTCTATGGTTTGCTGCGAGGTCTTCTCGCCACGGATCACCTCAACCAAGGGCATACGGTGCACCGGATTAAAGAAGTGCATGCCACAGAAGTTCTCTGGTCGTTGTAGGTTTTTCGCAAGCAAGCTAATCGGAATGGTAGAGGTATTGGAGGCGATAATCGCATCCTCACCCACCTGCTGCTCCACCTCGGCCAATACGCTGGCTTTGATCTTCGGATTCTCAACCACCGCCTCGACGACGATATCGCTGCTGGCAACGCTTTGGTAGTTAAGGGTAGGGGTAATGCTGGAAAGCACTTGGCCCATCTTCAAGCCATCGATGCGGCCGCGCTCGAGTTGCTTGTTCAGCAGCTTGGTCGCCTCCTGCATTCCCAGCGCTAGCGCATCTTGGTTGATATCTTTCATTACTGCCGGTACGCCACGGCTGGCACTTTGGTAGGCAATGCCGCCGCCCATAATGCCTGCACCCAACACTGCGGCTTGCGCAACATCGCTGGCTTGTTTGCTGCTTTGCTTAGCCAGGCCTTTGAGCATCTGGTCGTTAAGGAAGATGCCGACCAACGCTTGGGTTACATCCGATTTCGCTAGGCCGACAAAGTACTGGCCTTCCAGTTTTAGGGCTTCTTCACGATGGCAACGCGCAGCCTTCTCAATGGTTTTTACTGCAGTTAAAGGGGCTGGGTAGTGAGGGCCGGCTTTGGCGGCAACCATGCCCTTGGCGACGTTGAAGCTCATGGTCGCTTCGGTGCGATTGAGTTTAAGCGGAGAGAGCTTGGCGTTGCGTCGCGCCTGCCAATCTAGCTTGCCATCGATGGCTTGGCTGAGCATGCGTAGTGCACATTCGCGCAGTTTGTCTGAGTCGACAACGGCATCGACTACGCCGGTGCTTAGGCAGTCTTTGGCTTTAAAGTCGCGGCCGATGGTAATCCACTCCATCGCATTATCAGCACCAATGATCCGTGGCAGCCTTACTGTGCCACCAAAGCCGGGCATGATGCCTAGCTTGGTTTCCGGCAATCCGATGCGCGCGCTGCTGTCCGCCACCCGGATATCGGTAGACAGAATCAGTTCGCAGCCACCACCTAGGGCATAGCCTTGGATTGCGGTAACGGTTGGAACGGGCAGGTCTTCTAGTGCGTTGAATACGTCATTGGCTTTGACCAGCCAGCTTGCCAGCTCATCATCGGGCAGGGCGAACAGGCCGAGGAATTCAGTGATATCGGCGCCAACGATAAAGGCGCTCTTTGCTGAGCTTATCAGCAGGCCTTTGAGCTGCGTTTCTGCGCCCAGCGCCTCTAAGGCTTCACCAAGCGATAGCAGGGTGGCGGTATCGAGTTTGTTCACACTGCCGGCTGCATCGAAGCACAGCTCGGCGATGCCATCTTGCAAGTAGTCGACGCTCAGGTTTACACCTTGATAGATCATGCTACTTCTCCTTGTTTGCAACCGCCTCTAGCGGGCGGGTTTATGTAGGTACAGATGAAATGTTAATAAATTGCTAAAGCATTAAAACAAATATAACAAGCGATTTAAACGGTTGTTTGAATAATTTTTGTTAACTCTAGTTTACTCGGCTAACAAAGGGCTGCATCTGCGCAGTGTCGGGATTGTCGGGTTGGTTGGATTGCAATAGTTAAATCAATGATATGCTTAACGGAATGAACTATCAGATAGCAGAGGAAGGCTATGCTGACTATCGATCAAACTTATCAGCAACACCTAGAGACCCTTCAGCAGCGCGCCGAGGCGGTCATGGACCAACAGCAGCTAGATGCGCTGATTATCCATTCAGGCTACCCCTTACCGGTATTCTTGGACGACAACCACTATCCGTTTAAGGCGAACCCTCATTTTAAACACTGGTTGCCGCTGTGCGAGCATCCCCATTGTTGGTTGATCATTGTATCCGGCGCTAAGCCGGTGCTGGTGTATCACCAAAGCGACGATTACTGGCACAGCGACAAGCCGCTTGCTGGTGATTGGCTGTCCCACTTCGATGTGAAGATTATGCGTCAACCGCAAGATGTGGAGCCGTTTTTACCGGCCGGGCGCAATCGTTGCGCCTATCTTGGTGACCACCCAGAGCTGGCCGAAGCCCTTGCCATCGGCGAGCGCAATCCAGAAGCAGTATTGAACTACCTACATTATTACCGCAGCTACAAAACCGACTATGAAGTGGAGTGTATCTCCATGGCCAATGGTCGGGCGCTGCGGGCGCATACTGCCGCTAAGGAAGCATTCTATGCCGGTGCTTCGGAGTTTGAGATACACCTAGCCTATCTGTCGAGCCTAGGAGAGGGAGAGAACCAACTACCTTATCCCAATATTGTTGCGCTGAATGAGCATGCTGCGGTGCTGCACTACGATCGCCAGCTACCCCATGCGCTGCCTGAAGCCAAGCTACATTCCTTCTTATTGGATGCTGGCGCGCAGTATCGCGGTTATGCGGCAGATATCACCCGTACCTATGCCTATAGAAAAGGCGTGTTTGCCGAGTTAGTGGCGGAGATGGACAGCCTGCAGCAAAGCTTGGCGAATGCCATCGCGCCGGGCAAACGCTTCTTGGATCTGCATAACAAGACCCACCGCCTCGTTGCCAAGCTCTTGGTGGACTTTCAACTCATTCGCTGTGGCGCGAGTGCGGCGGTGGAGCAGGGGCTAACCCGCTACTTCTTCCCCCATGGCCTTGGGCATTTTCTTGGGCTGCAGGTGCACGATGTTGCGGGCTTTATGCAAGACCCACAGGGAACGCATTTGGCGGCACCTGATAATGCGCCATTCTTGCGCTGCACCCGGGTACTTGAGTCAAGCCAAGTGCTAACCATTGAACCGGGGCTGTACTTTATCGACAGCCTACTGGCTAAGCTGGCGGAATCAGAGTTTGCCGGCGAGGTGAACTGGGAGCAGGTGGACGAGCTACGTCGCTATGGCGGTATTCGTATTGAAGATAACGTGCTGGTCACCGACAATGGCGCGCGTAATCTGACCCGCGAACTAGAACACTGAGTATGAAACTTGATTATGCCATCCCTGCCCAAGGAGTGAGCTTCGAAGAGACCATCAAAAAGAGCCGATTTATCACCTTGCTGGCTCACGCTGCTGACCGCAAACAGGCCTATGCCTTTGTCGCCAATACCCGGCAGCAACACCCGGAGGCCCGTCATCACTGTTGGGCCTTTGTGGCTGGCGCCCCCACCGATAGCCAGTGTTTAGGCTTTAGCGACGATGGCGAACCCTCGGGTACGGCGGGCAAGCCGATACTGGCGCAGCTGCAAGGCAGTGGCGTGGGAGAGATCGTTGCCGTAGTGGTGCGCTATTCTGGCGGCATTAAGCTTGGCACCGGTGGCTTGGTAAAAGCCTATGGCGGCGGTGCTCAGCAAGCGTTAAAGCTGTTGGAAACAGAAACCAAGGTGGCGATGGAGCGAGTAATCCTCACCTTCGATTACAGTCACAGCGGCACGGTGGAGCGAATGTTAGAGCTACACCAAGGCGAAAAGTTCGCCAGCGACTTTGGCAATCAGGCGGTGTTTGAGGTTCAGGTGCCTTGCGCCAATGTGGCTGGATTTGAGCAGCAGTTGGTTGATGCCAGCAAAGGGGCTATCACCATTAAACGGGAGCAGCCGTGAGTTGTTCTCCTTTAGTAAATGCTTCAAGATACCCAACTATCTAAACCAATGAGTTATTTAAAGAGTTAGGATGCAAATCCGAGCGATTATCCGGATTGTGGGCCTGTTGGTGATGCTGTTTAGCTTCACCATGATCATCCCCGCACTGGTTGCTGCCGTGTATAAAGACGGCGCAGGTAAGGCCTTTATGGCCGCGTTTTCCCTATGTGTATGTGCCGGCTTTCTGCTGTGGTTCCCTCATCGCTATAAGAAGATGGAGCTCAAGGCGAAAGAGGGCTTCTTAATTGTGGTGTTGTTCTGGACGGTACTGGGCAGCGTGGGGGCAATGCCGTTTATCTTTGCCAGCCAGCCAGACCTCAGTGTCACCGACTCCTTCTTCGAATCCTTCTCTGGGCTGACCACCACCGGGGCGACCGTGATTGTCGGCATCGATGAGCTGCCGAAAGCAATCTTGTTTTATCGGCAGATGCTGCAGTGGCTCGGCGGGATGGGGATCATTGTATTGGCAGTGGCCATTCTGCCTATCTTAGGGGTAGGAGGAATGCAGCTCTACCGCGCCGAGATCCCGGGGCCGGTTAAAGATAAGAAGATGACCCCCCGAATAGCCGAAACCGCTAAGGTGCTGTGGTACATCTATCTGGCCCTCACGGTTATTTGTGCGCTGGCCTATTGGCTGGCCGGGATGAGTATGTTCGATGCCATCTGCCACTCCTTCTCAACCATCGCGATTGGTGGCTTCTCTACTTACGATGCCAGCTTGGGGCATTTTGATAGCTCGCTGATCAACACCATCTGTGCGGTGTTCCTGATTATCTCGGGGATTAATTTCTCGCTGCACTTTGCGGTGATTAATGGGCCAAGGCCAACTCTGCGCTACTATTTGATGGACCCTGAGTGCCGTGCGTTTTTAGGTATCCAGTTGGCACTTACCGCGGTGTGCGCACTGATCTTGGTGGGTAACCAGGTCTATGACTCCTATGGTTTAGCCATCGATCAGGCCTTCTTCCAAGCGGTGTCTATCTCGACCACTGCGGGCTTTACCACTTCCAGCTTCTCTGAGTGGCCGCTGTTTTTGCCCATCCTATTAGTATTCTCTTCGTTTATTGGTGGCTGCGCCGGCTCCACCGGTGGCGGTATGAAGGTAGTGCGGGTGCTACTGCTAAGCCTGCAAGGGATGCGTGAGCTAAAACGCTTAGTGCATCCGCGTGCGGTCTATCAAATCAAGATTGGCAATAAAGCATTGCCGGATCGCGTCATCGATGCGGTGTGGGGCTTCTTCTCTGCCTATGCATTGGTGTTTGTGCTTTGTATGCTGAGCTTGATTGCCTTTGGTATCGACGAGCTGACTGCCTTCTCGGCAGTGGTTGCCTGTTTGAACAACCTCGGCCCCGGTCTGGGTGACGTAGCCGTTCACTATGGGGAGTTGGCGGACAACGGAAAATGGGTATTGGTACTGGCCATGCTGTTTGGGCGTTTAGAAGTGTTTACCTTATTGGTGTTGTTTACGCCGGTATTTTGGAAGAGTTAGTTATGAAGCTATTAGTGGTGTACTCGAGCTGTGATGGACAGACCTTAAAGATTGCTAAACATATAGTAGGCAAACTGCGCACCTCGTTCGAGCAGGTAAACTACGTCAACTTGGCAGATATGCCGGTAGAGCAAGTCCAGCTGGCAGGCTATGACAAGGTGATTATTGGCGCATCGATCCGCTATGGTAAGTTTCGCCCTCATCTATACGACTTTCTTTCCCAGTACCGCGAAGTATTGGCAACGCTGCCCTGCGTATTCTTTGGCGTATGTCTAACTGCGCGCAAAGCCGAGAAGGCGACGCCCGAAACCAACCTCTATATGAAGAAGCTAAAACTGAATGCGGTGTGGCTCCCTGAACACCAAGCGGTGTTTGCTGGGGCTCTTTTGTACTCTCGCTACAACTGGTGGCAGACTCGCTTGATTCAGCTGATTATGAAAATCACCGGCGGAAGCACCGATACCTCTAAAGATATTGAGCTTACCGACTGGGCCAAAGTCGATGAGTTTGCGCTGAAGGTAGAAAAACTCAGCTGATTTGGTGTTTTATTCGCCTATACTGGCCGGTTTTGTTGTTTTTTTCTGCGGTTAAACCATTGAGAAGCAAAAAAGCCGATTTTCTTCAAAAAAACGCTTGCGCAAAAGAATCCGATCCCTATAATGCACCTCCGCTGACAGGGCAAACGCCCACGGTTAGCAAGGCGTCAACACCACGTGTTACGCCGGGTGAGCTAGGATTCACCGGCTTGAAAAAGTTTTTAAAAAAACCTTTGACAGCCACTGAGAAATCCTTAGAATGCGCACCTCGCTTCGGGGCAAAACATAGCAACGAAGCAACGTTCTTTAACAAGTTATCAAGCAATCTGTGTGGGCACTCACGAGATGTGAAGCGACAAAAAAATTCGCTTCAAATTATCCTGAGTGAACACTACGTTAATTCAGTGATTTATTTGAGCAAACAACTTTTATTTGAAGAGTTTGATCATGGCTCAGATTGAACGCTGGCGGCAGGCTTAACACATGCAAGTCGAGCGGAAACGACACTAACAATCCTTCGGGTGCGTTATTGGGCGTCGAGCGGCGGACGGGTGAGTAATGCTTGGGAATATGGCTTTACGTGGGGGACAACAGTTGGAAACGACTGCTAATACCGCATAATGTCTTCGGACCAAAGGA
>NZ_AUBZ01000027.1 GCF_000429505.1 Aliagarivorans taiwanensis DSM 22990
GGCGCAACGAGGCGATGCTTCCCGGGTAGGGAGATGTCCATATGGCTGGCAATATCCCACACGGATGCTTGTCGAAACAACGCCATTCCCACCACCGACCAGACAACAGCTTCCAGAGGTAAGCGTCGTCTTCGAACCGTTGCAACACCCGCATGCTGAAAGGCTTGGGTAAGTAGCTCTGGGGAGAGCAACTCATTCAACTTATCTAAGGAGGTGAATGTATCTACTTCTTGGAAAGTACTATCGAGCAGGTCTTGAATGGGCATAAAAAAATCCGATACCAGAGAACTGATATCGGATTCTGCTTGAGTCAGAAAGATCGTCAATGGATCTGTCTTAACTGATCGGCATTAGGCCTTAAGCCTCGCTTTTTTTGTGCCCCTTTCTCGTATGACTGCTTTTGCTATTAATCGATGGTGGCGGGGCGCTCGCCATCGGCAAACTTCAAACTGACCTTCTCACCGCTTGTAAGCTTGCTGGCACTGCTCACCACCCCTTGCTTGCCCTCTACGATGCTGTAGCCGCGCTCAAGTACGGCAAGCGGGCTTAGGCTGTTTAGCTGGCGCACACAGGCCTGGAAGCGCTGTAGCGCGCTGTGCTCGATGTTATCCATGGCAGCAAACTGGCGCTGCTCTAAGCGCTCCACGACCAGCTGGAGCTGTTGGATGCGTTGTGGCAAACCACTGGAGAGCAGACGTTGCTGTAGCTGTTGTTGACGATTATGCAGGCCTTGAGAGCGCGCCTGCCAGCTATGCTCGAGGCGCAGGGTTAACTGGTCTAAACGCTGCTGCTGTTGCTGCACTTTTTGTTGAGGCGCTTGTGCCAGTAGCCGCTGCTGCAAGTGCTGGCTGCGGCTTTGATAAAACCGTAGCTGCTGCTGCCAAGCCAGCAACAAGCGTTGCTTTTGCTTGGCGACTTTATCGTCGAGGGTGCTGGCGCTTTGACTGATCAGCTCCGCCGCCGCCGATGGGGTGGCGGCGCGCAGATCAGCCACAAAGTCGCAGATGCTGATATCCACCTCGTGGCCAACCGCCGAGATAACCGGCAGTTGAGAGTGATACACCGCTCTGGCCAATTGCTCATCGTTAAAACACCACAGGTCTTCTTTGGAGCCGCCGCCGCGGGTCAGTACCAGCAGATCCACCTCGTTGCGCTGGTTGGCACTATTCAGCGCACTGATTAACTGGGCGGGAGCGAGCTCGCCCTGTACCGAACTTGGGTAGATGATCACTTCGATGGAGGGCGCGCGGCGCTTTAGCACCGACAGAATATCGTGCAGCGCGGCGCCACTGGCGGAGGTAACCAAACCGATCCGCTGTGGGTGGCTAGGCATTGGTAGCTTGGCGGCTTCGCTGAACAAGCCCTCGGCGGCCAGCTTCATCTTGAGTTGGTCGAAGGCTAGCTGCATGGCGCCATCACCGGCGGGCAGCATCCGCTCGACAATCAACTGGTACTCGCCGCGCGGCTCGTACAGGCCGATCTTGGCTTTCACCAATACCTGCTGGCCGTTCTCTGGTTGAAAGCGCACTCGTGCGTTACTGCCCTTGAACATGGCGCAGCGCACTTGAGCCTCGCTGTCTTTCAGCGAAAAGTACCAATGACCGGAAAAGGGCACCGAATAGTTGGAGATCTCGCCTTCCAGCCAGACGGTGCCGATGCTTTGTTCGAGTAACAGGCGTACCTGACGATTGAGCTGACTAACACTTAGTACAGGGGCTTGGGGCGTTGCGAATGCCATGAATTTTCCCGTTAATAAAAATATTCCAAGAAATTTATACTTTTCGTTTTACCTTGGCCAGCTTTGTACCTATAATCCCTCCGCAATATTTTACCCCCTTTCCTCACTTCCATTAGGTGAATATTGCTATGTTGAGAATTGCCAAAGAAGCCCTAACCTTCGATGACGTGTTGTTGGTTCCGGCCCACTCGCATGTCCTCCCAAATACAGCCAACCTGCAGACTAAGCTGACTAAAAACATCAGCCTGAACATCCCCATGGTCTCTGCAGCGATGGACACCGTTACAGAAGCGCGCTTCGCGATTGCTCTGGCCCAAGAGGGCGGTGTCGGCTTTATTCACAAGAACATGTCCATCGAGCAGCAAGCTGACGAAGTTCGCAAGGTGAAAAAGTACGAAGCTGGCGTAGTTCTAGAGCCGGTTACCGTAAGCCCTGAGCGTACCCTTGGCGAGATTGCCCTTCTACGTGAAAAACTAGGTTTTTCTGGTTTCCCAGTAGTTTCTGCTAACAACGACCTGGTAGGTATTGTTACCGGCCGTGACCTGCGTTTCGAAACTGACATGAGTAAGACCGTAGCTGATGTGATGACGCCAAAAGAGCGTTTGGTAACCACCACCGACACTTCGCGTGACACCGTTGAGCATCTGATGCATGAGCACCGCATTGAGAAAATGCTGGTTGTTGATGACAGCTTCAAGCTAACCGGTCTGATTACCGTAAAAGACTTTAAGAAAGCCGAGCGTAAACCCAACGCCTGTAAAGACGAGCTGGGTCGCCTACGTGTGGGCGCAGCAGTAGGCGCTGGCGCAGGTAACGAAGAGCGCGTTAAAGCGCTGGTCGAAGCTGGCGTTGACGTACTGCTTATCGACTCGTCACACGGTCACTCACAGGGCGTATTGGATCGCATTAAAGCGACCCGCGAAACCTACCCGGATCTGGAGATCATCGGCGGCAATGTGGCTACCACTGCAGGCGCCATTGCTCTGGCAGACGCTGGTTGTAGCGCGGTTAAAGTCGGTATTGGCCCTGGTTCTATCTGTACTACCCGTATCGTAACCGGTGTAGGTGTACCGCAAATCACCGCGGTAGCCGATGCAGTAGATGCACTGAAAGACCGTGGCATTCCGGTAATTGCCGACGGCGGTATTCGCTTCTCAGGCGATATCGCCAAAGCACTGGTTGCTGGCGCAAGCTGCGTCATGGTGGGTTCGATGTTTGCCGGTACTGAAGAAGCGCCGGGTGAGATTGAGCTGTACCAAGGCCGCTCTTACAAGTCTTACCGTGGTATGGGCTCGCTGGGTGCGATGTCTCAGGGCTCATCGGATCGCTACTTCCAGACCGACAACGCCGCTGACAAGCTGGTACCAGAAGGTATCGAAGGTCGCGTTGCTTACAAAGGTCCGGTTAAAGCCATCATTCACCAGCAAATGGGCGGTCTGCGCTCATGCATGGGCCTGACTGGCTGTGCCACCATTGAAGAGCTGAACACCAAAGCTGAGTTTGTTAAGATCACCAGCGCCGGTATGGGCGAGAGCCACGTACACGATGTGGCCATCACCAAAGAAGCACCAAACTACCGCATGGGCTAACACCCAGTTTCTCCCGGGGGGCGCAGCAGCGCCCCTTTGATTAACTCTTACTTAAAGAAGAGATTATGAGCCAAGACATTCATAAGCATCGTATCCTGATCCTCGACTTTGGATCTCAGTACACCCAACTGATTGCCCGCCGTATCCGTGAAATCGGCGTTTACTGTGAGCTGTGGGGTTGGGATGTTGAAGAGGCCGACATTAAAGAGTTCGCGCCTAACGGTATCATTCTGGCCGGCGGCCCGGAGAGCGTAACTGAAGCTGATTCACCGCGTGCTCCTGAGTACGTGTTTAATGCGGGCGTACCGGTACTGGGTATCTGCTACGGCATGCAAACCATGAGTGAGCAGCTAGGTGGTGCAGTAATCCAAGGCGATGGAGAACGCGAGTTTGGTTACGCACAGGTAGAAGTACTGGCTCAATCTGAGCTGTTCAAGGCCATCGAAGACGCAGTAGCGCCAAACGGCAACGCACTGCTGGACGTATGGATGAGCCACGGCGATAAGGTGTCGGCGATCCCTGAAGGCTTCGCTAAGATTGCTCAAACCCCAAGCTGTGAGTTCGCGGCTATGGCCTGCGAAGAGAAGCAGTTCTACGGCGTTCAGTTCCACCCAGAAGTGACTCACACCCGCCAGGGCAAGCGCATGCTGGAGCACTTTGTTAAAGACATCTGTGGCTGTGAAGCGCTATGGACCTCAGGCTCGATTATCGAAGACGCGGTAGCGCGTATTAAAGAGCAAGTGGGCGATGATGAAGTGATCCTGGGCCTCAGTGGCGGTGTTGATTCATCGGTAGTTGCGATGCTGGTTCAGCGCGCCATCGGCGACAAGCTGACCTGTGTATTCGTTGACAACGGCCTGCTGCGTCTTAACGAAGCTCAGCAAGTGATGGATATGTTCGGCAACCACTTCGGCCTGAACATCGTGCACGTTGATGCAGAAGACCGCTTTTTGACAGCACTGGAAGGCGAAGCCGATCCAGAAGCTAAGCGTAAGATCATCGGCCATGTATTCGTAGACGTGTTCGACGAAGAGTCGAAGAAGCTGCAAAACGCCAAGTGGCTAGCACAAGGCACCATCTACCCAGACGTGATCGAATCTGCTGGCGCGAAAACCGGTAAAGCCCATGTGATTAAATCGCACCATAACGTTGGCGGTCTGCCAGACGATATGGAAATGGGTCTGGTTGAGCCGCTAAAAGAGCTGTTCAAAGATGAAGTACGTAAGATTGGCCTGGAGCTAGGCCTGCCATACGATATGCTGTACCGTCACCCATTCCCGGGTCCTGGTCTGGGCGTGCGTGTACTGGGCGAAGTGAAGAAAGAGTACTGTGACTTGCTGCGTCGCGCCGATGCCATTTTCATCGAAGAGCTGCACAAGGCCGAGCTGTACCACAAGGTAAGCCAAGCCTTCACCGTATTCCTGCCGGTTCGCTCGGTAGGCGTAATGGGCGATGGCCGTAAGTACGACTGGGTTGTATCGTTACGTGCGGTAGAGACCATCGACTTTATGACCGCACACTGGGCACACCTGCCATACGATTTCTTGGGTGCAGTAAGTAACCGCATCATCAACGAAATCGACGGTATTTCGCGCGTTGTTTACGATATCTCAGGTAAGCCGCCTGCCACCATCGAGTGGGAATAAGCGTCCTCGCTTGCTGAACTAAGCCACCTTCGGGTGGCTTTTTTGATCGCGTTACCTTTTCTATTGCTGCTGGTGTTTGTAGATGGGGAGTATTGGTCTATTCTCAATGTTGATAAATATATAAATACATAACGCTTGAACGGTATAGACAATGACTAACTTACTTAAATGGGGAGCCGTAGTGCTCCTTTGTTTTATGGTGGTTCCGGGGCATGCGAGTGTCCGCTTAAAAAGCGCTGAGTGTGACCGGCAAAAGATGGGGACCCGCTATCGCGCTGAGCTGGCGAGTACCGAGCGAGAGCTAGTTAAGGCCAAGGTGGAAGTGCAGTATTACTACTACCAAGATCAGCGCTGGTATGAGTGGGACAAGAAGGTCAAATGGTATAGCGCCAAGCCCGGCAGTAGCCGTCAGATCACCTTGAACTCGCGGCAGATGCCCAGCTTGGGCAAGGTAAAATGCCGTGCGTGGATAAGTGCGCTAAAGAGCTAACACAGCAATCAAACTGAAGGAGCAAGCAGCATGGAAGCGGTAGAATCGGTAGATATGATTAAGCTGGAAAAGGAGTTTCTGCAGCGTGGCTATAGCTTTGGCATCTTCGAAGATCCCCCCGGTCAACAGTGGCTTGATTTTGTGCATAGCGTGGATGAGTTGCTGGTTGTGTTGGAAGGTGACTTAGTCGTAGTCATCGATGGGATCCATTGTTATCCCGAGGTCGGTGAAGAGGTATTTATCCCCGCCAACAGCAATCACGACGTGATAACCGGCCCCAACTCCGGTAGCCGCTGGGCCTATGGCTACCGCCATCAAGACTGAACCCGCCCTGTTATTTAAGGCCAGCCTTAGCCCTGCTGGCCTCCATCCCTTGTGTTAAATCCGATGCAGTTGTAACTGCGGCAAAATTGCCCATTACCCTTATACCAATCAGAACAAGTATCTGGTCATCTTTGCTGGTTAAAATCTTTGGTGACAGCGTCAGCGCTTTTGTAATTAGTCCACTAGTTACGGCAAGCCCTTCCTCGTCCTCAAAGATTTTTCCTGCGCAATATCTGAACATCTACTTATTCGGATTGGTATTACTTTCTTTCTGTACTAATTATCAAAAAAATCTTTAAAATTGAGCTGTTGAAGATAAGGAGAGCTGTATTGGTTACACGGACGTTTCAAGACATCACGCTAAAGGGTGATCTATTTGGTGGCGTGACCACCGCCATCGTATCGCTGCCGATGGCCTTGGCCTTTGGTGTCGCATCCGGCGCTGGGGCGCAAGCCGGCTTGTGGGGGGCGATATTGGTCGGTCTGTTTGCCGCCTTATTTGGTGGTTCGCGAACCTTGATCTCCGAGCCAACCGGTCCGATGACGGTGGTGATGGCCGCTGTGCTTACCGGAATGATTGCCCGCCACCCCGAGAATGGGGTGGCCATTGCCTTCACCGTGGTGATGTTGGCTGGGGTGTTTCAGATAGCGCTCGGTGCGCTCAAGTTGGGTAAGTACATCACCTTGATGCCCTATAGCGTGATATCCGGCTTTATGTCTGGGGTGGGGGTGATCCTGGTAATCCTTCAGCTCGCCCCATTTCTTGGCCAAGCCGTGCCTCCCGGTGGCGCGCTGGGGACAATCAAAGCCCTGCCGGAGCTTATCCGCAATATGCACTTTGGCGAGTTCTTACTCGGCATGATGACCCTCGGCGTGCTGTTGTTTATGCCGAGTAAATACAAGAAGCTGATCCCACCGCAGTTGGTGGCACTGGTGGCCGTAACGCTCATCTCCATCGTGCTATTCGGTGGTATGGATATCCGCCGTATTGGCGAGATCCCTAGCGGACTCCCCTCGATTGTGTGGCCAACCTTTTCCTTTGGCCTTATCAGCGAGATGCTGGTTGACGCGCTAGTACTGGGCACACTTGGCTGTATCGATACGCTGCTAACTGCTGTGATTGCCGACAGCTTGACCCGTAACGAGCATGACTCCAACCGTGAGCTTATCGGGCAGGGTATCGCCAATACCGTGTCTGGGTTGTTTGGTGCCTTACCCGGCGCGGGAGCGACCATGGGCACGGTGGTCAATGTGCAGGTGGGGGCTCGCTCGCCGCTCTCCGGCATTGTGCGCGCGCTGATCCTGCTGCTGGTTGTGCTGTGGCTGGCGCCGCTGATTGAGCCGGTGCCCTTGGCGGTGCTTGCAGGTATTGCACTGTTTGTGGGACTCAACATCCTTGATTGGAGCTTTATCAAGCGCGCCCACACCGTATCACTGGTGCCAACCTGCATCATGTACGGGGTACTGCTGCTGACGGTGTTTGTGGATCTAATCTACGCCGTTGGGATAGGGGTGTTTCTGGCGAACATCATCACCATTGAGCGGCTAAGCCGGGTTCAGGAAAAGAATGTGAAGGCCATTTCCGATGCCGATGATGGCGTGCCGCTAAGCAGTGAGGAACGTGCCTTGCTGGATCAGGCCAAAGGGCAGTTGCTGTTCTTCTACCTCTCTGGGCCGATGATATTCGGTGTATCCAAGGCGATTGCCCGGGCCCATGCCGCCGTTGACCAATACAAGGTGATGGTACTGGATTTAAGCGCGGTACCGATGATCGATGTGACGGTGGCGCTAGCGCTGGAGAATGCGATGCGCGACGCGCTGGATGCAGGTTGTCAGGTCTTCTTGTACTGCCCGAATGAGCAGGCTATGGAGCAGTTGGAGAAGATGCAGATCCGCAATTGGGTAGACGGAGAGTACATTGTTAGCTCTCGTATCGAGGCCTTGCAGAAGGGCTTGGCGATTGTCGGTGAGCCCGTGGATCAACAAGTGGATGAACAAGTGATGGCTAACGAGCAGTCGAGTGAGTCGGAGGCAAAGCCAAGCGTATAGGCCTGCTGGTTTGCTGTATTAAAAAAAGAAAACGCCACTGATGAGTGGCGTTTTTATTGGAAGCATGTCGCTAGCTAGTTCGCGTAGCCTTCAGCGGGCAGTAGCTGGCCATCTAGCTCAGCGCCTTGCTCGGTCATCGACAAGCGGCCCTGACAGAGCCAGCTTACTACCAGAGGGTAGATAGCATGCTCTTGCACCAGAACCCGTTTGGCCAGCTCTTCTGGGCTGTCTTCTTGGAACACAGGTACCTTGGCTTGCAGTACCACCGGGCCGCCATCGAGCTCGGCGGTAACGAAGTGAACACTGCAGCCGTGTTCTTTGTCGCCCGCCTCAATAGCGCGCTGATGGGTATGCAGGCCTTGATACTTGGGCAGCAACGAGGGATGGATGTTGAGCATCTTGCCGTTGAAGCGCTCGACAAAACCTTCGCTGAGGATACGCATAAAGCCCGCCATCACAATGACATCGGCACGATGGCCATCAATCATATCGGCGAGGGCGACATCATAGCTTGCGCGATCGCTATAGGCTTTAGGGTCGAGGAACTCGGTAACGATGCCGGCACGCGCAGCGCGTTGCAGGCCAAAGGCGTCGGCCTTGTTAGATATGACCGCAGAAATGCGGCCATCAATCTTTCCCTGTTCACAGGCATCAATCAGCGCTTGCAGGTTAGTCCCTGAACCGCTGATGAGTACCACTATATTGGCAGTCATGGCCTTCCTTAGTTAATTTCGACTTGCCCTTCGCCGGCAGCGGCGGTAGCGATGTGACCAATCTTCCATGCGGTCTCACCTTGTTCGTTCAGAATCGCTAGCGCTTTCTCAACGTCAGCTTCTGGTAGCGCGATGATCATGCCTACGCCACAGTTGAAGGTGCGGTACATCTCTTCGCGAGCCACGTTGCCGTTCTCTTGCAGCCAGTTGAAGATCTCTGGCCATTGCCAGCTAGACTCGTCAACCACCGCTTTAGCACCTTCAGGCAGTACGCGCGGGATGTTCTCCCAGAAGCCACCACCGGTGATGTGCGACAGTGCGTGTACGTCACATTGCTTAATCAGTTCCAGTACCGATTTCACGTAGATCTTGGTTGGAGTCAGCAGGGTTTCACCCAGGGTGCTGTCGCCGAAGGCTTGCTGTGGATCTGCGCCAGACACTTCCAGGATCTTACGAACCAAAGAGTAACCGTTAGAGTGAGGGCCGCTTGATGCCAGTGCAATCAGCGCATCGCCTTCGCTTACTTTAGTGCCGTCGATCACTTCAGATTTTTCTACCACACCTACGCAGAAGCCTGCCATGTCGTAGTCATCGCCATGGTACATGCCTGGCATTTCAGCAGTTTCACCGCCGATCAGTGCACAGCCGCTTTGCTCACAGCCTTCGCCGATGCCAGCTACTACGTCTGCAGCGGTATCAACGTCCAGCTTGCCGGTGGCAAAGTAGTCAAGGAAGAACAGTGGCTCAGCGCCTTGTACGATCAGGTCGTTGACACACATCGCAACCAGGTCGATGCCCACGGTGTCGTGCTTGTTCAGGTCTAGCGCCAGACGCAGCTTGGTGCCTACGCCGTCGGTACCTGCAACCAGCACCGGTTCTTTATAGTTGCTTGGCAACTGACACAGTGCACCGAAGCCTCCCAGTCCGCCCATCACCTCGGGGCGTTGGGTTCGTTTGCTCACACCTTTGATTCGTTCAACCAAAGCATTGCCTGCTTCGATATCAACACCGGCGTCTTTGTAGCTGAGAGGAGTATTTTGCTTAGTCACAGGAGTACCTTTTTAAGGGAAGGGCCGAAAAAATTGCGCGCATTTTATCAGTGTTACCTGAGATGTTACAGCCTGATAGCGATCCAGTCGGGGAATTTATTGATCAAAGCTACCATGGCCGGGAAAAAGGCGATTAGAATAGGCGCTAATTGCACCAACGTTAAACAAGGAATCACCATGAAAGTCGTAGAAGTTAAACACCCCTTGGTTCGTCACAAAATTGGACTGATGCGCGAAGCGGATATCAGCACCAAGCGTTTTCGTGAGTTGGCGCGGGAGGTGGGGAGCTTGCTGACTTATGAAGCGACCGCCGATCTGGAAATGGAAACGGTCACCATTGATGGTTGGTGTGGCAAGGTGGAAGTGGAGCAGATCAAAGGCAAGAAAGCCACGGTTGTGCCGATCCTGCGAGCGGGTTTAGGCATGATGGACGGCGTATTGGAGCACATGCCATCGGCGAAGACCTCGGTGGTCGGTATCTACCGCGATGAAGAAACCCTTGAGCCAGTGCCTTACTTCTCCAAGTTGGTTGGTCAGATTGAGGAACGAATGGCCTTGGTGGTTGACCCGATGCTGGCCACCGGTGGCTCGATGATCGCGACCATCGATTTGCTGAAAGAACACGGCTGTACTCACATCGTGGTATTGGTGCTGGTTGCCGCCCCTGAGGGCCTGAAAGCATTGGAAGAAGCCCATCCAGATGTTAGCCTGTACACAGCATCAGTTGATGAGAAACTGAATGAGAAAGGCTATATCATCCCGGGCTTGGGCGATGCAGGAGACAAGATTTTTGGTACCAAATAACTGGCGATTCAAAGCGTGGCTTAAGGCTGCGCTGTTTTGTTTGCTGGCCGGCGCTTTGCCGCTGCGCGCTGAGCTTTTTCAGGTGGAAGCACCGGCAACCGGCGTCGCGGTCGAAGACCAGCAAGCGGCCTTCGACCTATTGCTACTGCGTCTGACCGGCGATCCCGCTACCCGTTCGCTGCCGGTCATTGCTAAGGCGCGCGGCAACATCAGCCCCTTTGTGCAGCAGTTTTCCTATAGCGATGACAGCATCAGCGTGCGCTTTAACTCGCAGATGGTGGGGCAGTTACTCACTCAAGCCGAGGTGCGCCAGTTAGGCCAACATCGCCCAGCGGTACTGATGTGGTACGCCGTTGAGCAGGGCTTTAACCGCAGTCTGCTCAGCGAAGCACAGCAAGCCGAGATGATGGCTGAGCTGAATGAGCAAACCGCCGAGCTGGCCTTGAGCCTGCAGTGGCCGATCTTGGATCTGCAAGACACCGCGATTGTTGATGTCAACGACGTATGGGGCAGCTTCGATCGTAATATCTATCAAGCCAGTGAGCGCTATAGCAGCCCGTTGGTTATGACCGTAAAACAGTTTCCTCTGAGCGACGGCTCATTGCAGTTGCAATGGCGTTTGCTGGATGCCCAAGCGCGCACCCAACTGGCCAGCGGGCAAGCCCAAGGCGACAGCCAAGTCGCGGCAGACCAGCTCAGCAGCCAGCTGCTGCAAGCGATGGTTGAGCGCTATGGCGTAGTGTTGAACGAAGCCAATGGCGAGTCGGTACTGTTGAGCTTTAGTGGACTGCGTAGCCTCAATCGCATGATTTTGCTGGAAAGCTACCTCAACCAGCAACCGGCGGTGGCTCGGGTGCAGCTGCATAGCCTGCAAGGTGAGACGGTGACCTATCGGGTTGAACTGCTTAGCCCTTGGCAAGACCTGCAAACCGCGCTCTCGGTGGATGAGCAATTTGAGGTTGACCAAGAAAACCCCAGCCAGTACCTGCTGCGCTAGCAAAGGTTTTTCTTCGCTAGATCGAACTGTTACAATAGGATCATCTTTTTGAGCAAATTCGATCTAGCACTTTGAGCCTGTCCCCCCAGTTATCTCTTCCGGTCATGCTCCCTGACGATGAAACCCTCGTGAGTTTCTATCCCGGGGAGAATCAACAGTTGCTCAGTGCCCTTCGAAATCTCGCCCTAGACCGCGGCGAGCGCATGCTCTACTTGTGGGGAACGCCCGGCAGTGGCCGTACCCACCTGCTGCATGCCAGCTGTAGTGAGATGGCTGACATCTCTGCTGCTTCCGCCTACTTACCCCTCGAACATCACCAACAGATGACCCCACAGATGCTCGACGGTTTAGAGCATATGGCGCTGGTTTGTTTAGATAACATCGATGCCATTGCTGGTAATCGTCAGTGGGAAGAGGCGATCTTTGATTTCTACAATCGCCGTAAAGAGCATGCCGAAACGGCGCGCTTGATTGTAACCGCTAGCCAGCCGGCGCAGCAGCTCCCGCTGGCACTGCCCGACCTACAATCGCGGCTAAACTGGGGCGTGACCTACCGGGTGCATGAACTGGACGACGAGCAAAAGCTCAGTGCGCTGCAGCTGCGTGCCCAGCTGCGTGGCTTGAAGATGCCGCTGGAAGTTGCTCGCTTTATGCTAAAGCGCCTGTCGCGGGATATGCCTACCTTGCTGGAGAATCTCGATACCTTGGATAAGGCATCGATGACAGCACAGCGCAAGTTGACCGTACCGTTTGTCAAAGAGATCCTATCGCTATAGCGGGTGTATTTGCCCAGATAGGATCTTTTCGCTTATTCGCCCTTTTTACGTTTCTTAAGGCCTAAGCCTAACTCCCTGCCGCGGGTTCGCGCAAACACCAAGCCACTAACAAAGGCGCTCAGGGTAAGCACTAACTCCACTGCTGCCAATAGGCGCAACTCAGGAGCTACCACTAACAATACGGCGGCATGCAGCACGTACCAAAGCAGTACGAAGCTTGCCCAAGCGAAGGTATAGGGCTTGCCTTTGGCAATACCCGGCAGCGGGAACAGTAGCGGGAGTAGCCACAGTGCAAAGCGAAAGCCTAATGATGTATCGGCGCTGGCGAGTACGCCAAGTTGCCAAAGGGCCACCCAAATGAGTAGCCCTAAGTAACTAAGCTGAGCCAGGCGCAACCATTGCTGCGCGGCCAAACTACAGGATATCCATGACTTGTTGGGGAGGGCGACCAATGCGAGCTTGGCCGTTGGCGACTACGATGGGGCGCTCAATCAGTTTAGGGTGATTGTGCATGGCAACCAGCAGCTGATCATCGCTCAGCTCATTGTCGGAGAGGTCCAGCTCTTTGTACTCCGCCTCCTTGGTGCGCATCAGCTCACGTGGTGACAGCGCCAACTGCTTGAGCAAGCCACTTAGCTCAGTCACGCTGGGGGGCGTTTCAAGGTACAGCACAATCTCAGGCTCGATGCCTTTGTCCTGCAACAGTTTTAACGTTTCTCTGCTCTTGGAGCAGCGCGGGTTGTGGTAAATCTTCACCCCTGACATGGGTCTCTCCTTGTCGTTAACGTAGCTCGTCCAATTCCTGTTCGGCGAGCTTGAATTGCTCGATACGTGCTTCAATTCTGGCCCGCTCCAATGGCGTTTCGGTCAGATTGAACGCACTGTGTAGCTCATCGACGGCTCGCTGATAATCGGCCCGTAAAGCCAGTACTTCCGCGTTGGCTTGATGGGCTCGAGCGGTATTGCCTAGCTGGCGCTCAACACGCGTTAGCTGGCTCCATGCTAAGGCATCTTCACGATGTTGTCTAAGGTAACGATCGAGCTCTTTGCGCGCCTGTTCCGGCTGGTCGGCTTTACTTTGTGCGTAAGCAAGATTCAGCACAATCACTTGGTTGTTAGGGTAGCGCTGCTGGGCTGCTTGCAGGCGTTCGATTGCCGGTTGGAAGTTCTCCAAGGCCAGGTCGACATCGGTCTGAGTATCGAGATAGAACAGGTTATCAGGCTGTCCTTTGGCCAGCTCGTCGATCAAGGTTTTGGCCTGCTTAAACTCGCCCATCTCAAACAGCGCCAGAGCTTTACCATATTTGGCGGCATCTTCTAGGGCGTAACTGCGACGCTCAAGTTGGCGATTGAAATAGTCCAACGCGGCTTCGCCATCCATCACCCCATGACGCACCTCAATCCGTGCCTTCGCCAGTTGATAAGACAAAGACGGCGCGATATAGCGGTTGGGGTATTGGTTGGCCCGTGCCCGCGCTTCGCTCACCCGCGTATCGGGCAGTGGGTGGGTGACCAGCATCTGCGGGGGCTTGGAGGCGTAGCGATATTTCTCGGATAGTTTGCCGAAGAAGCTGCCCATTCCCTGCGGATCAAAGCCCGAGTTAGCCAAGGTGCGCAGACCGATACGATCCGCCTCGAACTCGTTGGCGCGGGTGTAGTTGATTGAGCTCTGCATACTGGCCGCCACGGTGCCTTGCAAGGCGGCAATACCAGCAATCGGATTGGCGATGGCCAGTAGCACTGAGCCTATCACGCCCGCGTAGGTCAGGTTTTGCGCATTGGCCTGATTTTCCAGATAGCGGGCGATATGACGCTGGGTAACGTGGGCAATCTCGTGTGCGATTACTGAGGCGAATTCACTCTCGCTATTGGCATAGAGGAACAGGCCGGTGTGGATCTTGATGTAGCCACCGAGAAAGGCGGCAGCATTGATCTCAGGATCTGACACCAAGAAAAAGTTAAACGGCGTTTTGACTTGCTCGGCGTTGCTGACTAGGCGGTTACCCAACTCGGTCACATACTCTGACAGCACCGGATCATTGGTCATCGGCGAGGACGCGCGGATAAAGCGCATATACACTTCGCCGTAGCGGATCTCTTGATTGATGGTCAGCGCAGAGCTGGCAACGGTGCCGATTTCTGGTAATGAGTTGCTGGCTTGGGGGGAGGTCGCCCAGAGTGCCGTACCCACGATAGCTGCTAGCAGACGGCGCATGATTCTCTCTGTCGTTCTGGTAGTAGAGCGAGAATACCTTGAAATTCTTGGATTGGCTATGGAAATAAGTCTTTGTATTAGTGCACACTAAACGCGTTTATCCACGTTTAAAATGGGCGTGGATTTGACTGAGTCGACCCGTGATGGACGCACGCAATAGGCGCTTGGCAATGCCTGCTGACTTGCTATCTATCCACCGGCATTGATGTAGACCGCGTATCGAGCAAAAAGTGCAAGATTTTGATTTTCGTGAATATGTCTGTCCCGAACCGCTGATCCAAAGTAAGCTTTGGTTAAAAGACGCGGTAGCTGGCGATCAAGCCCGCATTCAGCTCAGGGACCCAGGCTCCTGCCAGGACATTCCCCGCTTTTTTCGTCGCCTTGGACACCAGGTCGAACTGGCTGAGTCTAGCCACGGCTGTCAGCTGATTATCACCATTAAAGGGAGAGTTATTTAGCAATGCATAGAGTCTTAACCCGCTGGTACGAGAGGATGTTCTCCGATACCAATGCGGTGGTGATGCTGCTGGTTTTAAGCGTGGCTGCGGCCTCGTTGTACTTCTTTGGCAATCTGATGGCGCCGGTAATTGTGGCGCTGGTGTTGGCCTACCTGTTGGATTGGCCGGTGAGCTACTTGGTGAAGCTGCATATCAAGCGCAGTATCGCCACAACCTTGGTGCTGCTGCTATTTATCGCCTTGGTGCTGGTGTTTAGCTTCGCCATGCTGCCAACGGTGTGGGCGCAGGGGGTAAACCTATTGTCGGAGTACCCGGCTATGCTCGGTAGCTTCCAGGTATGGCTGGGTTCCTTGCCGGAGCAATATCCCGAGTATATCGATGGCGCCTTGCTCGACTCCATCGTCGGCAATATGCGTGGCAAGCTACTGGCGGTCGGTGAGCAGTTACTACAGGCCTCTATATCCTCCATTCTTAACCTAGCAACCTTGGCGGTATATAGCGTACTGGTGCCGTTAATGGTGTACTTTATGCTGGCGGACCGGGATAAGCTGTTGGCTGGGCTGGATCGCTTTATTCCCGATGAGCGCCTGCTTATCCAAAAGGTATGGCGCGAGATGAATGCCCAGATCGCCAACTACGTGCGTGGCAAGGCGATGGAGATACTGATCGTTGGCGGCGTGAGCTATCTGGTGTTTGTGCTGATGGGGCTGCGCTACTCCGCGCTGCTTAGCTTATTGGTGGGCGTATCGGTATTGATTCCCTTTGTCGGCGCCTTCGCGGTGACCTTACCGGTGGCGATGGTTGGCTTGTTTCAGTGGGGGATCAGCCCGCAGTTCGGCTATCTCATCCTTGCCTACATGGTGATTCAGATCCTCGACGGCAACCTGCTGGTGCCGCTGCTGTTCTCCGAAGCGGTAAACCTCCACCCTCTCTATATTATCGTCGCGGTGCTGGTGTTTGGTGGGCTGTGGGGCATTCTCGGGGTGTTTTTTGCCATCCCGCTGGCGACACTGATTAAGGCGGTGCTGAATGCCTGGCCGCGCCAGATGGAGAGTACTGATGAACCGGTAGCGGAAGCCACTGAAGAGTAAGCCCAAATTGCCGTTCAAAAAAAAGCGCCGAATGGCGCTTTTTTAGTTTTTTGCAGGAGACGATTAACCCTTTAGGTAATCCACCACCACGTCGTGGTGATTACTGGTTTTAAACTTGTCGAAGACCTTCTCAATCTGGCCGTTCTCATCGATCAAGAAGCTGATGCGGTGAATGCCGTCGTACTCTTTGCCCATAAACTTCTTGCGGCCCCACACGCCAAACTGATCGGCCACACTGTGGTCTTCATCAGACAGTAGATCGAAGTTCAGCTGATGTTTTTCGATGAACTTAGGCAAGCGCTTAACCGGGTCGGGGCTAACGCCAAACACCACGGTGTTTAGTGCATCAAGCTCTTCTTTGCTATCACGCAAGCCACAGGCTTGGGTGGTGCAACCGGGCGTCAGTGCTTTGGGGTAGAAGTAAACCAGCACCTTTTTGCCTGCCAGATCGCTCAGGCTAATCTCAGTGCCATCTTGGTTGGGCAAAGTAAATGCGGGGGCAGCAGCGCCTGCAGTAAGCGTATTCATGAATGCGTCCTTTCCGTTAGATTGACAGAAATTGAAGTTGGTGTTGTTGAGTACCCAGCTTCTCACAAAGCCGATCATAGTCTGCAGATAAAAGTTTGTGGTCGGCATCGGTACTTAGTTTGGCTTCAAACTCAGCGCTCAGCATCTCGTTGCCTTGCTCGCTAAACAGGTTCGACTTGAGGCCTACCAGATCCAGACCATGGTCGCTAATCAGCTGGGTGACCTGACTAATGACGCCGGGCGAGTCGGTAATGGTGAGCTGCAACAAGGCGGTGGTGTGGTAGTCGAGCTGGGTGTGCGGTGTGGTTGGCTTGAGTACCGTGAGCAACTGAAGCTGCTGAGCCATGATCGGCAGTCGGGTTTCGATCTGCAGCATGGCGTTATGTTCGCCGCTCAACAACATAATCAGGGTAAACTCGGAGCCGAATAGCGCCATGCGGCTATCGACAATGTTACAGCCACACTGACTGGCCAGCTGAGTAAGCTGATTGACAATACCTGGCCTGTCGGTACCGACGGCGGTTACTACAAGGTGTTGAGTCATAAGCGATTTGAAGACAAGTCTAGGGTGCCATCAGCTTACTTGGCTTTGCCGGGGATTGCTAGGGCGGGGGCCGCGCTTTGGCGCTGAGTTGCCGCTAGTTCAAACAAGATGATCGAAAACTCACATTTGTCACAGCTTAACCGGGCTTGGCCTTGTGTTTAATCAGTACGCTAAGTAACATAGCGAGCTTGTACAGGGAGGCGCAACCGACTTGCCCGCCAAGGTTTTCATCTACAAGTATCCTGACTTTACACTATGCAGTTAGCTTCTGGTTCTCTATTTAAACTGGCCACTTGTTTGGTTACAGCTTCGTTCATTGCCGCATGTTCATCACCCGAACAAGCCCGCCAAGCAGATCGAGGATTCAAGTATCTCGACAGTGAGTTGTTGGTACCCCTTAGTACGCCAGAAGGTGTAAACCCGCCTGCCTACAGCGACGAGTTCGCTGTGCCGCCGCTGGGCGAACAGGCAAACAACCGAGTGGGCGGCGATGTGGATGTACGCCCGCCAGTTCAGGTGCTCAACGTTGTATCTGGTAGCCGCTTCGAGGTACTCAACTCCGGCGTGATCTTCTGGTTCGATATCCCACAATCTCAAGGCGAAGGTCAGAGCCGTGAGCTAATGGATCAGTTACTAAACGACTATGTTGCAGGTCGCGGTGGTCGCTTCCAGGTGGCTGATGCGCAAGCGGGCATCTGGTTAAGCGACTGGATTGTAGATGAGAGCAAGGTTGATGGTCGATTGTGGGGAAGCAAAACTCACCGTTTGAGCCAGCGCTTCCAATACAGCCTGCAAATCATGCCCCATGGCCGTACCGCAGGCTTTTCCGTTGAGCTGATTGATGTGAATAAAACCATCGAAAACGAACCCGCTGAAACTGTGTTCGATAGCTTTGAGCGCCGTCGTTTGGCTAATATCGAGTTAAATCAACTGATTGGTTTTATTGCCGAACAGCGTGAACAATATGAGCAGCAGTTACAGTTGGAGCGCGAGCAAGCTCAGCTAGCGGCGATGAATGAACAAGAAGTGGCTGAGTACTTCGACGAGAGTGTATCAGTACTCATGATTGAGAATGCAGGTGTGGCTAACTTCCGCGCCGATGCCGATTTGGATAAGACCATGAAGCGACTGCGTGAGATCTTGCCGCTGCTAGGTTTTGAGATCACTGACTACGTGTCGAACACCGGTAAGCTTTACCTAAAACGTAAGAGTCCTTCCAATGAGATCCGCCAGCGCTACGGCTTGGAAGACTTGAAGTTCCGTACTGGTGACTTTGTGATGACCTTAGGCTCGAGCGGCGATAATACCTTAATGACCCTTGCCGACGGCGGTGATGCAGTACTGAGTGCCGATGTGTTGCATCAGCTCTACCCGTACTTCGCCATCATGATGAAACGGGGTGATACGCCGCTTAACTAATCAAGGCACATTCAGTAGAGATTAAAAAGCCAGCGTATTCGCTGGCTTTTTCTATATGGCTTGGCGGGTGTCTCGCTGCTCGCTTAGCGCCACAACCTGAGGGCCGCTAAAGTGTTGCACAAAATCACTTTGCTGCGGTAAATGGATGCGTATGCTGAGGTTGGGAAGCTTTGGTAGCAGCTCATAGATGCTGTGGCTTAACTGTTGAGCCACGCCTTGCATTTGCTGATGTTCCAGCAGCTCTTCACAGCATAGATCCAGGTGCAGATACTCTTGGCGCGAGCCCGCTACTTTGAAGTGCTCGCTGATATAGGCGCGGGTGTTGATCTTATCGTGATGGAACAAGTCTGAGGCGACCAGCGAGTCATGAATGGTGTTAACCAGAAGCTGAAAACCGATATGGCGGCTGAGTGTGGTCGGGCATTCGATAATGCAGTGCGGCATGGGCAATCCTTTGCGAGAATACGAACTCCAGCCTGAACGCGCAGCGCGCTACCACACAGGCCTTACAGCACTATATACAGGCTGCTGAGTGAAGCAAAGCGAAGCTTTAATGACGGTTTGCTTAGTGTTTTACTGCCGCTGCCAAGCCTGCTTTACAGCTACTGCATCTGCACAGCACGCAATGCCAGCAACTCTTCGGTTCGGCTATCTCCCACCGGTGTTCGGAACTTGGCGAACTCTTCTTCCAATAGGTTAAACAGCCTTACCAGCTCGGGCTCAAAGGCGCTGCCGCTGAGCTCGTTAATAATGCCGGCCGACTTTTCAAAGCTGAATGCGGGCTTGTAGGGGCGCTCAGACATCAGCGCATCAAAGCAATCGACGATGCTCACGATGCGTGCTTCAACTGGGATATCGGTGCCTTTCAAGCCGCGCGGGTAGCCTGTGCCATCCCAGCGCTCATGGTGGCAGCGAACGATATTCTCCGCCACCGGGCTGATGTTGAACTCTTTGATCAATTGGTAGCCGTTCTCCACGTGAGTTTGCATCACTGCCCATTCTTGGGGGTCAAGCTTACCGGGTTTTTTCAAGATGGCGTCGGGGATGCTGATCTTACCGATGTCGTGCAGCGAGGCGTAACGGTAGATGTCTTGAACTAGCGAGGGCTCAAGTCGGGCTGCGGCTGCCATTAGCTTAGAGTAGTACGAGACACGTTGAACGTGGCTACCGGTTACCGGATCGTCATCCTCTTGAACTCGTTCGATAAGCTCGGTGATTTTTTCGAGTACCCCATGCATCTTCATGCGCTGCCAGCTTTCATTGAGGTGGTGTATGCGGTACTCCAGCAGGCCACAGGCTCCGGTGCATAATGCCAGTGTCACTGCTAACCATGCCCACCAAAGCGGTGTTGAAATCACTTGAAGGCTCGAGCTGTCGTAGGCGGTGATGGCTGGAAGGTACTCGGGGGAGTAACGCAGTACGATAGCGCCATAGAGTGGCTGCAAGTCTTTGCTTGGTGCCGCCAGGGTTATCGATGCCATCTGTCCTTCGAAGAACAGTTGCTGCTGAATATCGTTGGTTAGTTGAGACTTATCGAAGTAGTGGCTGCAGTTAAGATCCTTGCAATAGCGGTGATTAGAAGACGGGTGCAGTAGAAACTGCCCGTTAGGCGCCACTAGATAGGCTTGCATATGCGCACTGAGCTGTTTTTGCAGCTTGGCGAAGATTACTTGCATATCGTAGTTGAGCAGCACGAAGCCGAGGATTTGGCCGCTGTTTTTGGCGGTCACTGCCATCCCGACACGTAGTACCGGTTGATAGGGAAGCTCGATCACTCCCCGCTCAACATTTAGATCAATGCTTGAGAAGTAGACCTCATCTGGTGCGGTGGATAGCAGTGCTGCCACATAGTAACGACGTGCTTTGTTTTGCAAGTCATAGTCTGGGATGCGCACGGGCCCATCGGCGCTACTGTCGAATCGTAATAGCTCTTGGCCAGAGGGGCTGAGTAGGCGAGCCTGAAGGATATATGCTTGGCTGGCCATCAGTTGTGAGAGGATATCGGCAGAGGTATCAAGCAGGCCTTGTGCTAGGGCGTGCTCACTGCTGTCTAGGGATGAGAGAAACCGCAATTGGTGCTGAGCGTCTTCGCTGAGTTCATCCAGCTGGGTTTGGATGCTGGCGAGATGTTCGTCCAGTTGTGCGGAGAGTTCGTCGCTGCGGTATTGTCGGTTGTGGGTCAACACCAAGGTGGTGAAGCTCATTACAACCAGCAGGGTGAGGGTGGTGCCAGCCAGATATAACCAATAACGCTTCATTGATTTAGCCTCCATGCCATCAAACTGAGTATGCGACATGGAGACTATAATAACAATACGGTCAGTACTGGCCTTTAGACCTTAGTTGTGGGCGTGCAGCGCCTCGTTCAGCTCAACGGCTGACTTATTGGTCAGACATTCAATTGCGCCACTGATGCTGTTACGGCGGAACAACAGGTCTGATTTACCGGCCAGATCGCGCGCCTTAACTGTTCCAGCTGGCTGTTTGTTGTCGTCAATCAGTACCACTTTGGTGCCTGCAGTGATGTACAAGCCAGACTCGATGATGCAGCGATCGCCCAGAGGAATACCGGTACCAGCATTCGCGCCAATCAGCGATTCTTCGCCCACGGAGATGATGATATTGCCGCCGCCAGACAGGGTGCCCATGGTTGAACAGCCGCCGCCTAGGTCCGAGCCTTTACCTACGAATACGCCGGCAGAGATTCGGCCTTCGATCATGCTGGTACCGGCAGTACCGGCGTTAAAGTTACAGAAGCCTTCGTGCATGATGGTGGTGCCTTCACCAATGTAGGCGCCCAGACGAACCCGCGAGGTTGCCGCAATGCGTACGCCGCTCGGTACCACGTAATCGGCCATTTTCGGGAACTTATCCACCGAGGTCACCTGCAGCAGCTCGCCCTTGGCGCGCGCTTCCAGCTGTTTGGCTGGCAGCTCTTCCAAATCAACCGCGCCTTGGTTGGTCCAGGCAACGTTTGGCAGCACTGCAAAGATACCGCTTAGGTCAACGCCATGCGGCTTAACCAAACGGTGTGACAGCAGGTGAAGCTTCAGGTAAGCCTCTGGGGTTGACTCAGCGGCGCTGTCTTCGCTAAGCAGACACAGCACGCGCGACTGTTCGCTACCTTTAAGTGCTTTCAGCGCACTTACTTGAGCGCTCAGGCCTGCGGCTTTCGCATTAGCTAGTAGGGTTTCCAGAATCTCTTCGTTAAGCTCGATAAGCTGTTTACCGCCTTGGTAATCCAGGCCTTTGGTCAGGGCATCAACTTCAGCTTGCTGTGGCTGGTATACAGGGGCGGGGTAGAACACTTCTAGCCATTCGCCTTTGGCATTCTTACTTCCAACGCCCACGGCGTAACTAAAAAATGTAGACATGTGGTTCTCCATAATTGCGCTTATCTACGGGTAATAATGATTCGGTTTGTTTTAGCTCAGCGCCTCGACCAATACTTCACGCAGCTGTTGCTGCTCGTCCTCGGTCAATGGCTCGCGCTGGGCATTACTCAGCGAGAAGAAATCCTCGGCTTTTTCGCCAATGGTGGTGACTTTGGCGGCATGCAAGGTGAGCAGTTGTGATTGGAACACGGCACCGAGTTTGGCCAGCAGGCCAGGTTTGTCCAACGCGACAACCTCTAACAAGGTGCGATTGCTACGCGTTGGCAGGTAATCGATGCGTGGTTTGATATTAAACTGCTGAACCTGACGCGGTACCCGACGTTGGCGGATATCGATGGGCATTTCGAACAGCAGCATCTTTTGCAGGCTGCTCTTGAGCTCGAGGCCGCGCTCGCTCGATAGCGGTTGTCCGTCGCGCTCCAGTACCACAAAGGTATCCAGCACATAGCCATCGCGGCTGGCCATGATCTGCGCGTCGTGAATGGTCAGGTTCTTTTGGTCTAGCTCTGCAGCCACCGAAGCGAACAGGTGATCGATATCCTTGTTGTGGATAAAGATCTCGGTGCCGCCACGGGTCGCTTTACGGCTCACCAGCACCAGCGGCTGATGGATCGAGTGGCCCCACAAATGCTCACTGTGCCATGCGATCTGCTCGGGCGTGTGGCGCAGGAAATAGTCGGCACGGAAGCGTTTCCATAGCTCGCGGATCTGCTCTTGCGAGAAGTTCTTCTTGGCGAGCAGTTCGATGGCCTTGTCTTGCTTGTCGCGGATCACGCCACGCACGTCCACCGGATTTTCCAGGCCTCGGCGCAGGGCTTGCTTGGTCGCTTTGTACAAATCGGCCAGCAGGGTGCGCTTCCAGCTATTCCAGGTGTCATCATTGGTAGCGCATATGTCAGCTACGGTCAGGCACAGCAGCATATCCAAGTGGCGTTGGTCACGGACCACCTTGGCAAACTCGCTGATAACCTCAGGATCGTAGATATCACGGCGCTGTGCGGTGACTGACATCAGTAGGTGATGTTTAACCAACCAGCTAACGGTATTCGCCGAGGGCTTGCTGTAGCCATGATTCAGACAGAACTGTTCGGCGTCGATGGCACCCAGCTCGCTGTGATCGCCCTTGCGTCCTTTGGCAATATCGTGGAACAGCGCGGCCATGGTCAGCAGATCGGGGCGCTCGAGTCGCGGGTAGATCTCGCAGCACAGCGGATGGGTCTGTGCGGTTTCGGCAAAGTTAAAGCTGTGGATCTTACGGATCAGACGATGGGTATGTTCATCCACGGTGAAGGCATGGAACAGATCAAACTGCATCTGGCCGACGATGCGGCTCCAGGCCGGAAAGTAGGCCGCCAACACGCCGTAGCGATGCATTAAGGTCAGGGCCAAGGCCGTGACATTCGGGTGCTTGATGAGACGACGGAAGCGCTTCTTACAGCCGGGCAAGTCTTCAATCCACTGTGGCAGGCGGCGGCGTGCTTCACGCAGCTGGCGCAGGGTGGATGAGTAGATCCCTTCGATTTCTGGATTGTCTGCAATATGTTGGAACATCACCAGGATTTGCTCTGGCTGTTGCAACATTAGCTGCTTGTCGCAGCAGTCGATCAACTTACCGCGCAGCTGGAAATGTACGTCGATGGGGCGCACATCGATGGCAGTGTTGCCTAAGATGGCCTCATCGAATAGCTGCAGCAGCATCTCGTTGAGCTCGCTGATACGGCGGATAGTCTGGAAGAAGTGCTTCATCAGACGCTCCACCGGCGCGTTGTGCTCGCCGCGATAACCGAGCGACTGGGCCACTGCCAATTGGCGATCAAACAGCAGACGGTCGTCGGCTTTATTCAGGTGGATATGCAGGGCAAAGCGAACTCGCCACAAAAAATCACGGCAATCTTGCAGTTCGCGTCCTTCGGCCTTGGTCAAAAAGCCCTCGGTGACCAGATGGTCCAGCTCGCTGCTGCCAAAATGGCGGCCCGCGACCCAGCAGATGGTTTGAATATCGCGCAGGCCGCCCGGGTTGGCCTTGATATCGGGCTCTAGGCTATAGGCATTGCCTTTGTACTGGGAGTGGCGCTGCAGCTGTTCCTGCTTTTTGGCTTCAAAGAACTTATCGGATGGCCAGAAACTGTCGCAGCGCACCGCCTCACACAGTTCGCTATAGACCTTGGCGTTACCGTAAAGTAGTCGTGATTCTTGTAAGTTAGTGGCGATGGTGATGTCTTCACGACCGAGCTTGGTGCACTCTTTGAGGGTGCGCACGCTGTGGCCGACATCAAGACGAATGTCCCACAAGAAGGTGACGAACTGGCTGATCTTCTCGCCCGCTTCATCGCTGATACGGCTGGGGCTAAGCACCAGGATATCGATATCAGAGTGGGGGTGCAGTTCGCCGCGGCCATAGCCGCCCACCGCAGTGAGCGCGAGCTCGGGATGCAGGTGCAGCTCGAAATGCTGCCACAGGCTGGCCAGCACTCTGTCCATCTGCTCTGAGCGAGCCTGCACCAACTCTTCCACATGGATGCCCTGATTAAACTGTTGGGCTAGCCATTCCTGTTGGCGCTGTAAGTAATCGCGTGCCGAGCTCATGCTCAGTTCGCTGAGCTCTGGCAAGCTAGGTTGCTCGATCATCAACTCCATGATTTGAGACCTGTAGGGATTAGCTGTGGGTGATTACGCGTGGGAAGTCTTCTTCGTCACGCAGTGTCAGAACTTCTACCCCGGTATCGGTGACCAGCAGGGTGTGTTCCCACTGAGCTGAGTTCTTGCCGTCGATGGTGCGGGCGGTCCAGCCATCGTCCTCATCAACCTTGTTGCCTTTCTTGCCTTGGTTGATCATCGGCTCGATGGTAAAGCACATGCCCGCTTGGATCGGGGTGTTGTCGAAGTTACGGCAGTGCATCACTTGCGGCTCTTCGTGGAAGCTCTCGCCAATGCCGTGGCCACAGAAGTTCTCTACGATGCCGTAGCGGTAGTTGCCCTTTTTCAGGTACTTTTGAATGGCAGCGCCGATGTCTTTGATTTTTGCGCCCGGCTTCACTGCGCGGATACCCTGATATAGCGCCTCTTGGGTGACTCGGCAGAGTAGCTTGTCTTGCGCATTGGCAGCACCCACCAAGAACATCTTGGAGGTATCGCCATAGAAGCCGTCTTTAATCACGGTAACGTCGATGTTCATGATATCGCCATCTTTGAGGATCTCGTTCTCAGAGGGGATACCGTGACAAACCACCTCGTTAATCGAGGTACAGATCGACTTAGGGAAGCCGTGATAGTTCAGCGGCGCTGGAATGGCACCTTGCTCATTCACGATGTAGTCATGACAGCGCTGGTTTAGCTCTTCGGTGCTAACACCGGCTTTGACGAAAGGGGTGATCATATCGAGCACGTCCGCGGCCAGTTTGCCAGCGATGCGCATACCTTCGATCTGCTCAGAATTTTTAATCTTTACGCTCATGGATTCTACAAATAGTTGAGTAAGGTGCTTGGTTTAAGCCGCTCAGTGTAACCCAAGGCGTAGCTAAGTTGTAGGCTTGCCGCGCAATCCCCCGGTTTTATTGGTCGGGTGGCCTTTAGAGTTGACGCTTCGCATGACTTTTCTGTTTGTGGTTTTTGCTTTATCCGCTAGGCGAATTATGGTATAAAGCGCGCCGTGTCCTGTGGGCTCTCAGTTGTGTAAGCGGCTAGACCTATCTGGTCACAACAAACTTAATTAAACACACACACGTGCCGTCACATGAGCCGGGGTGCCAAGTTTAGCTTGGTCGGCAAATGGGGTACGTGGAGGCCTAACCCCAATAGAGGAATTCAAAATGGCAAACGTATCGATGCGCGATATGCTTAAAGCGGGTGTCCACTTCGGTCACCAAACCCGTTACTGGAACCCAAAGATGAAGCCGTTCATCTTCGGTGCTCGCAACAAAGTTCATATCATCAACTTGGAAAAAACTGTTCCTTTGTTCAACGACGCAATGGGCGTGCTGAGCAAAGTTGCTGCTAAGAAAGGCAAAGTACTGTTCGTAGGTACCAAGCGCGCAGCAGGTGAAGCAGTTAAGCAAGCCGCTATCCGTTCTGACCAATTCTACGTAAACCACCGCTGGTTGGGTGGTATGCTGACTAACTGGAAAACCGTTCGTCAGTCAATCAAACGTCTGAAAGATCTGGAAGCGCAAAGCGAAGACGGTACTTTCGAGAAGCTGACCAAGAAAGAGGCGCTGATGCGTACTCGCGAAATGGAAAAGCTTGAGAAGAGCCTTGGCGGTATCAAAAACATGGGCGGTCTTCCTGACGTTCTGTTCGTAATCGACGCAGAGCACGAGCACATCGCTATTAAAGAAGCAAACAACCTGGGTATCCCGGTTATTTCTGTTGTTGATACTAACTCTTCTCCAGACGGCGTAGACTACGTTATCCCTGGTAACGATGATGCGATCCGTGCGATCAAACTTTACTTGGAAGCTGCTGCTGACAACGTAATCGAAGGTCGTCAAGAAGACATCGTAGTACAAGCCGAAGAAGACGGCTTTGTAGAAGAAGCGGCTGCTGAGTAATACGCGCGTAACGCCCTTTACTTAAGCTAACGCTTAGTGATTAGCAGGGGGCAATTTCGCCCCCTGAGTTTTATCCCTAAAATTCGAGGATTGAACAAATGGCAATTACTGCTGCCCTAGTAAAAGAACTGCGCGATCGTACCGGCGCAGGCATGATGGATTGTAAAAAAGCCCTTACCGAAACCAATGGCGACATCGAGCTGGCTATTGAGAACATGCGTAAGAGCGGTGCGGCGAAAGCAGCTAAAAAAGCAGGTAACATCGCTGCTGAAGGCGCAATCATCATCAAACAAGGTGAAGGTTTTGCGGCTCTGCTAGAAGTTAACTGCCAAACTGACTTCGTAGCCAAAGATGCTAACTTCACTGCATTCGCAGAGAAAGTAGCTGCTGCAGCTGCTGAAGCGAAAACCGACATCGAAACTCTGAAAGAGAAGTTCGAAGAAGAGCGTGTTCAACTGGTTGCTAAAATCGGTGAGAACATCTCAATCCGTCGCGTTGAATACCTAGACGGTGCAAGCATTGCTTCTTACCGCCACGGTGAGCGCATCGGTGTAGCAGTAACCGGTGAAGCTGATGCAGAAACTCTGAAGCACGTTGCTATGCACGTTGCTGCTTCTAAGCCAGAGTATCTGTCTCCAGAAGACGTTCCAGCGGACGTTGTAGAGAAAGAGAAGAAGCTGCAAATCGAGATTGCCATGAACGAAGGCAAGCCAGCTGAAATCGCAGAGAAAATGGTTACCGGCCGTATGAAGAAATTCACCGGCGAAATCTCTCTGACTGGCCAAGCATTCATCATGGAGCCTAAGAAAACTGTTGGCGCTATCTTGAAAGAGAAAGGCGCAACTGTAGCTGGCTTCATTCGCCTGGAAGTTGGCGAAGGTATTGAGAAGAAAGAAGAAGATTTCGCTGCTGAAGTTGCGGCGCAGATCGAAGCATCTAAAAAGTAATTTTTGTTGCACCCCAGGTTGCGGTATCATGCCGCAACCTTTCTTGTATTCGTTACACTAAAGAGACGCATATTAATATGAGTATCACTCCTAAACCTGCCTATCGTCGTATCCTCCTCAAATTGTCTGGTGAAGCCCTAATGGGTGAAGAAGGCTTTGGTATCGACCCTAAAGTGCTTGACCGCATGGCTCTAGAGATCAAAGAACTGGTTGAACTAGGTGTTCAAGTGGGCCTGGTTATCGGTGGTGGTAACCTGTTCAGGGGTGAAGGTCTGGCCAAAGCGGGTATGAACCGCGTTGTTGGCGACCACATGGGCATGTTGGCGACCGTGATGAACGGTCTGGCAATGCGTGATTCCCTGCACCGTAACTTCGTCAATGCGCGACTAATGTCAGCCATCGAATTGAATGGCGTATGTGATTCCTACAACTGGGCCGAGGCGATCAGTAACCTCAAGTCTGGCCGGGTTGTGATTTTCTCAGCAGGTACCGGTAATCCTTTCTTTACCACCGACTCTGCTGCTTGCTTGCGCGGCATTGAGATTGAAGCGGACGCGGTGTTCAAAGGCACCAAAGTCGACGGTGTATTCAGCGCCGATCCGGTAAAAGACCCGAATGCGACCCTGTACAGTGAACTGGATTACCAGGAAGTACTCGAAAAAGAATTAAAAGTGATGGACTTGGCCGCCTTTACCTTGGCGCGTGACCACAACCTGCCAATTCGTGTATTCAACATGAATAAGCCGGGTGCTCTGAAGAACGTGGTTATGGGCGCGTCTGAAGGCACCACCATTCATCACATTGACGCATAACTAAAACTAAGGGATCCCAACGTGATTGAAGATATCAAACTAGATGCTAAGCAGCGCATGGACAAGAGCCTGGAAGCGCTGAAGAACCAAATGAGCAAAGTGCGCACCGGTCGTGCCCACCCAAGCCTGCTAAACGGCATTATGGTTCCTTACTACGGTACTAACACTCCGCTAAACCAGGTGGGTAACGTGTCTACTGAAGACTCACGTACCCTGACTGTGACCGTATTCGACAACTCTGCGATTCAGGCTGTTGAGAAAGCGATCATGAGCTCTGATTTGGGCCTAAACCCAATGTCTGCGGGTAACGTTATTCGCATTCCTCTGCCTCCGCTGACCGAAGAACGTCGTCGCGACCTAATCAAGGTTGTACGCGGTGAAGCTGAGCAAGGTCGCGTAGCGATTCGTAATATTCGACGCGACGCTAACAGTGACGTGAAAGAGCTATTAAAAGAAAAAGAAATCAGCGAAGATGAAGATCGTCGCGCACAGGATGACATTCAGAAGATCACCGATGCAGCGGTGAAGAAAGTTGACGAAATGCTGGCAGCCAAAGAAGAAGAGCTGCTAGAAGTTTAAGCAACGCATAGATGTTATCTAGCCGTGTAGCTTTACACGGCTTTTTTATATGGACATGGGAAATATGAGTTCGAGTCTGGAGCAGATAAAAGCAGTAAAAGATGCTCTTCCACAGCATGTCGCCATCATCATGGACGGCAACGGTCGCTGGGCTCAGCAGCGTGGTAAGTTGCGGGTTTTGGGTCACCAGGCAGGGGTGAAAGCAGTCCGTAAGGTCGTGAGTTTAGCGACGCAACTTGAGCTCAAGAGCTTAACCTTGTTTGCATTCAGCAGTGAAAACTGGCGCCGCCCGGAGGAGGAGGTGTCAAGTTTAATGAACCTTTTCCTGAGTGTTTTGCAGCGAGAAGTCAAAAAGCTGAAAAACAACAATGTCCGCCTGCGGATAGTCGGTGACACCTCACGCTTTAGTGATAAGCTACGTCAGCGCATTCAGGCAGCAGAACAGATGACTGCCGACAACGACGGCCTGATCCTAAATATTGCTGCCAACTACGGCGGCCGCTGGGACATTGCCCAAGCCGCTCAGCAGCTTGCACAACAAGTTGCCGAAGGAACGCTGCAAGCCAGCGATATCGACGAGCAAGCCCTGAACCAACAGATTGCCGCTGAGTCGGTTGCTGATATCGATCTGCTGATCCGCACCGGCGGAGAGAAGCGCATCAGTAACTTCTTGCTATGGCAGATGGCTTACGCAGAACTATTCTTCAGTGACGTCCTTTGGCCCGATTTTGACGAGCAAGCATTCGCTGCCGCACTGGCGTGCTATGTGCAGCGAGAACGCCGCTTTGGCTGTACAGGGGAGCAAGTACGCAAGCTGCTTATAAGTAATAGTATGAACGAGGAAAATTTTGCTTAAACAACGCATCGCCACCGCCCTGATTTTGGCCCCCATCGCCCTGGCGGCGATTTTTTTGCTTCCGACCTTTAGCTTTGCTCTAGCCCTAGGCGGCGTGGTGTTACTGGCAGCTCGTGAGTGGGCGCGTATTGTGGCTCCGGATAACGGCAGCCGTGTACTAAGCTTCGCCAGCTTTACGCTTGTTCTCAGTGCCAGTGTGTGGCTCATCCCCTTAAGCGGCTTTGCTGCTAATCCATTGTTCGTGGCAATTTTAAGCGCCGGCCTGCTGTGGTGGCTCGGTAGTGTGCTGCTGATGCGTGGCTACCCTGATAGCGCTAAGCGCTGGAAGGATATGCGTTGGTTTAAGTTAGTCGCTGGCCTGTTGGTGTTGTTGCCATTCTACTGGTCGATGCTCTACCTGCGCGATTTAGACCCAGACAACCACATCAATGGTGGCATCTGGGTGTGCTATGTGTTGGCCTTGGTATGGGCTGCTGATAGCGGCGCCTATTTTGCAGGCAAACGCTTTGGTAAGCACAAGCTGGCGCCGAACGTTAGCCCCAAGAAAACCATTGAGGGCTTGCTGGGCGGCTTGCTGGTTGCCGGTTTAGTGAACGTGGTTGCCTTGTTATATCTCGATCTAGCGGGCGACAAAGTGGCCTTGTTCTCACTGGCCAGCGCACTCACCGTGATTGCCTCGGTGATTGGCGATCTGGTTGAGAGCATGTTTAAGCGTCAAGCGGGCATTAAAGACAGCGGCAGCCTGCTACCCGGTCATGGCGGCCTGCTTGATCGTATCGATAGCTTGACCGCTGCTATGCCGGTATTCGCCTTTTGCTATGTGATGTGGATGTAGTATGGCCAAGCAGCTGTTAATCCTTGGCGCCACCGGCTCCATTGGTACCAGTACCCTAAAAGTTGTCAGGGATAACCCTGACAACTTTTCTGTCTTTGGGCTGGTTGGTGGCCGCAACCATCAGGCCATGCTTGAACTGTGTCGTGAGTTTAGCCCGCGCTTTGTGGCGATGGCTGATGCAGATGCCAGTGAGCAGCTGGCGGGTGCATTGTCAGCCATTAGCCTTAGCTGTGAGCAGGTTCGCGGGCAGGCCGAGATCAATCAGCTTGCGCAGGCGGCCGAGGTTGACTTAGTGATGGCGGCGATCGTTAGCGCGGCGGGACTGCACTCCACCATGGCGGCAGTTAAAGCCGGTAAAACCGTGTTGCTGGCCAACAAAGAATCTTTAGTGATGAGTGGCAGCCTGTTGATGGAGCAGGCGCGACGCAGTGGTGCGACGATTATGCCGGTGGATAGTGAGCACAACGCCATCTACCAATGTATGCCGGAAGCGATCCAAGCCCAGCTCGGCTATTGCGACTTGGCTGCAAACGGTGTCAGCAAGGTGTTGTTAACCGGCTCTGGCGGACCGTTTCGTTACACCCCGGTAGAGCAGCTTAGCGCGGTGACCCCGGCTCAAGCCTGCGCCCACCCAAATTGGTCGATGGGACAGAAGATCTCGGTGGACTCGGCCACCATGATGAACAAAGGCCTTGAGTACATTGAGGCCAAGCACTTATTTAATACCCAGCGTGGGCAGATTGAAGTGGTTATACACCCACAATCGATCATCCACTCGATGGTGCAATACTGCGATGGCTCGGTGCTGGCACAGCTTGGCCAGCCGGATATGGCAACGCCTATCGCCTATGCCATGGCTTATCCAGAGCGGGTACCTACCTCGGTGGAGCCCTTGGATTTTGTGAAGTTGGGCGAACTTAGTTTCTTAGCGCCGGACTTCTCTCGTTATCCTTGTTTGAAGCTTGCCATCGACGCCTGTTACCATAGCCAAGCCGCGACCACGACCTTGAACGCGGCCAATGAGATTGCTGTGGCGGCATTTTTGTCGGGGCAGCTGGAATATTTACAGATTTCGCAGATCGTAGAGCAGTGTTTGGAGCGCATTCCAAGCGGTGTTCAACAAGATTCGATTGAAGCGTTGTTGGAGCTAGACCAACAGGTACGGGCAACGGCTGCTCAGTTAGTAGGAAGAGTGTAATGGCTGAAGCGTTATGGAACGCGATGTTTTTCGTCATAACCCTGGGAATTTTGGTTACCGTTCATGAGTTCGGTCACTTTTGGGTTGCCCGCCGCTGTGGAGTGAAGGTTGAACGCTTCTCCATTGGATTCGGTAAGGCGCTATGGCGTCGGATGGGCAAAGACGGCACTGAATATGTGGTCGCAATGATCCCCCTCGGTGGCTACGTTAAGATGCTCGATGAGCGGGTCGAAGAAGTCCCAGCCGAGCTCAAGCAGCAAGCCTTCACCTCAAAAAGCGTAGGCAAGCGCAGCGCCATCGTCGCAGCCGGCCCTATCGCCAACTTCCTGCTGGCTATCTTTGCGTTCTGGCTGACCTTTATGATTGGTGTCCCCAGCGTCAAACCGGTGATCGGTGAGCTGGCGGCTGAGTCGATTGCTGCGCGCTCGAGCTTGCAAGTGGGCGATCAAATCATCACCGTCGATGGTCAAGAGACCATCGATTGGGAAGCGGTTAACTTGGCGCTGGTTGAGTCGGTAGGCCAGTCAGAGATCCGCCTTGAGGTACGCGACAGCAATCAGCGCCTTAAGCAAGTGACCTTGGATAGCCAAACGTGGGAGCTCAACGATCAGCAAAGCCCCTTGCAGGCCCTGGGCCTGTTACCGTTCCGCCCAGAGGTGGAGCTTATCACCGCCCAAGTGGTCAAAGGCGACGCGGCTGAGCAGGCCGGCATTCAAGTCGGAGATGAATTGCTGAGCATTGACGGCGAACAATTGGCCAGTTGGCCGCAGTTTGTCGAAATTATTCAAGCCAGCCCAGAACAAACGCTTGATTTCACAGTCAAACGAGGTGCGCAGCTGCTTAACATCAGCGTACGGCCGGGTGCCCGTGAGGTTAACGGCGAGCTACAAGGTTACGTGGGTATTGCGCCCACCGCTGGAAGCTACCCGGAAGAGTACAAGCTCAACATTCAGTACGGATTGTTTGATAGCTTGGGCAAAGCCGTCGAGCGAACCTGGCAGCTGACCACACTGACCGTCTCGATGATTGGCAAGTTGGTGACAGGCGTGGTGTCTTTGGATAACCTTAGCGGGCCGATCTCTATCGCCAAAGGGGCTGGCGCCACCGCCGACTATGGGCTGGTGTATTTCCTCGGATTTGTTGCTTTAGTAAGTGTTAATTTAGGGATTATTAACTTGTTTCCTCTACCTGTGCTCGATGGTGGGCACCTGCTGTTTTTCGCTGTTGAAGTAGCGACTGGTAAGCCGGTTTCGGAACGAGTTCAGGATTTTGCGTATCGGCTGGGAGCCGCACTGGTAATGGGCCTAATGGTGCTTGCCGTGGTCAACGACGTAATGCGCTTATAACAATATAATTAGGAATATTTCGTTTTTTATGTTTAAAAAGCAGGTTCTTGCCGGGGTTATTCTGGCATGCATGACCGGTACGGCGGTTGCGAACGATGCCAGTCTTGCGGAGTTTGAAGTAGCAGACATTCGTGTTGAAGGCTTGCAGCGGGTATCTCTCGGTGCCGCGCTGTTGCAGATCCCACTACGGGTTGGCGATGATGTGGATAGCAAGGATATTATCGACAGCATCAAACAGCTTTATGCCAGCGGTAACTATGAAGATGTACAGGTATTTCGCGATGGCGATGCGGTGGTATTCCGCGTTGTGGAGCGACCCACCATCAGTAACATCAGTTTCTCGGGCAACAAAGACATCAAGTCTGAGCAACTGGAAGAGTCGCTGACCGCCTCGGGTATCCGCATCGGTGAGCCGCTGGATAAAACCAACATCCAGAACATTGAAAAGAGCCTGGAAGATTTCTACTACAGCGTGGGTAAGTACAGCGCTCGGGTAAAAGCAATCGTCACCCCGTTGCCGCGTAATCGGGTAGATCTGCGCTTTAACTTCCAAGAAGGTATCTCCGCCGAGATTGAGCAGATCAACATCATCGGCAACCAAGACTTCTCTGCCGGTGAGCTCATCAAGCGTATGAGCCTGACCGACAGCGTAGCCTGGTGGAACGTACTGGGCGATAAGAAGTACCAGAAGCAAAAGCTGGCGGCCGACATTGAGACCATCAACAGCTTCTACTTCGACCGCGGCTATGTGCGCTTCCAGGTGGAGTCCACTCAAGTCTCGCTTACTCCAGATCGCAAGGGCATCTACATCACGCTAAACCTCAACGAAGGCGAGGTTTACAGCATCAGTGAGGTGGAGCTAAGCGGCAACCTGCTGGACAAAGCCGAAGAGATGGAAGCGCTGGTCACCCTGATTCCGGGTGAGACCTACAGCGGCCAGAAGGTGACTGAAACCGAAGACTTGCTCGCGCAGTTCTTGGGCCGCTACGGCTATGCCTACCCACAAGTTCAGGTCTTCCCTGAGATTAACGATGAAGACCGCACCGTGAAGATGAACATCAATATCGAGCCGGGTGCTCGTGTGTATGTGCGTCGAATCAACTTCAGCGGTAATGTGATTACCAAAGACGAAGTACTGCGCCGTGAGATGCGTCAGATGGAAGGCACGTGGCTTTCCAGTCGTTTGCTGGAGCAGAGTCGTACCCGTCTAAACCGTCTTGGCTTCTTTGAAACCGTTGATGTGGAAACCGTGCGTTTGCCGGGCACTGACGACGAGGTGGATGTTAACTTCAGTGTGAAAGAGCAGCCTTCTGGCTCGTTCAACGCCGGTGTGGGCTACGGTACTGAATCGGGCCTGAGCCTGTCAGCCGGTGTGCAGCAAGATAACTTCTTGGGGTCTGGTAACCGCGCCGGTATCAACGTAAGTACGAACAAGTACTCGAAAAACTTTGATATCAACTACACCGACCCTTACTTCACCAAAGATGGGGTGAGCTTCGGTGGCCGTTTGTACTACACCGATTTCGAAGCATCTAACGCGGATCTGGTGGACTACAACAACAAAACCATCGGCCTGCGTGGCACCTTGGGCTTCCCGGTTAACGAGAACAACCGCCTGAGCTTTAGTTTGGGTGTTGAGCAGAACAAGATCTCTCAGCTGGAAGCCTACGAGCAGATCCAAGATTTCTGGGAGCTGCATGCTAGTAACGGTAGCGATGATAACTCACGTACCTTCGAGTCTTTGGATGTGACCATTGGTTGGAACCGCAACGCGCTCAACCGTTCGATGTTCCCATCGTCGGGTTCATCGCAGAGCTTCTCGACCAAGATTACGGTACCGGGCTCCGACGTTCAGTACTACAAGTCGAACTTCGAGAGCCGCCATTTCTTCCCGATCACCCGCAACCATGACTACGTGATCATGCTGAAAGGCCGGGTGGGCTACGGTAACGGCTATGGCAAGATTGACGGCAGCGACCACATCCTGCCGTTCTTCGAAAACTTCTACGGCGGTGGTTACTCCACCCTGCGTGGCTTCCGTTCTAACACAGTGGGACCGAAAGGTATCTATGTTGATGGTGGCCAAGGTCAAGATACCATTATCGGTTCCGAGAACTCGGTGGGCGGTAACGCCATTGCCATGGGCTCGGTGGAGCTGATTCTGCCTACCCCATTCCTGGATGAAGCCTATATTCGTCAGGTACGTACCACGGCCTTTATGGACTTTGGTACCGTGTGGGATACCGAGTTTGACTACGATCGCTATAAGAACATGAACTGCTTGCGCAACTGTGATCGAATCGGCGACTATTCTTCTCCAGATCGAATTCGTGCTTCGGCAGGTGTGTCGTTGCAATGGCTGTCACCGATGGGACCATTGGTGTTCTCACTGGCTTGGCCAATCAAAGATTACGCGGGTGACCGTAAAGAAACATTCTCGTTCAATATTGGACAAACATTCTAATTGGAATTTAGGAGCAATCTCTTGAAAAAACTAATTTCTACTCTGGTGCTAGGCGCATCGTTGGTTTTCCCTAGCCTGGCCGTACAGGCTGAAACCAAAGTCGCTGTGATTGATGTTCAGAGAATTTTCCAGGAAATGCCACAAGCCCAAGAGAGCGACAAGCGCATTCGTGATGAGTTCGAGCCGCGTGCTCAAGAGATCCGTAAGCTGGAAGACGAGCTACAGGCCCTGCTCGAGAAGCGCGAGCGTGACGCTGCGCTGATGAGCGAAGCCGATATGATCCAGATGAACCGTAAACTGCAATCTCTGGACAACCAGTACAAGCAAGCGCGTGGCTACTTCGAAGAAGACCGCCGCAAGCGCAGCGTGCAGGAGCAAGGTAAGTTGATGGCTATCATCGAAGCAGCCGTTATTACTGTTGCAGAGAGTGGCGGCTACGATTTGGTGCTACCTTTAGATGCAACTGCTTACTTCAGCAACAAACTGGACGTGACTGAGCAAGTGATTCAAGAAGCGACCAAGGCCAAGTAACATGCAAATTAGCTTAGCTGATATCGCCAAGCAGCTGGGCTTAGAACTTCGGGGAGATGGCAGCGCGCTTATCTCCCGTATCGCCCCGCTGGATAAGTCTGGTGAGGGCGATATTAGTTTTATGACCAGTGCAAAATATCGTGACCAATTAAGTCAGTGTCGGGCTTCTGCGCTGATCCTCGCCCCTGCTGTAGCCGATGAGTTTGCGGGCAACGTACTGTTGGCTGACGACCCGTATCTTGTGTATGCCAAGCTTGCCCAGCTGATGGATACCACACCCGCTTGCGCTGAAGGCATTGCCGAGTCGGCGGTGATCCACCCCAGTGCTCAGCTTGGAGAAGGCGTCAGTGTCGCTGCTAACGCAGTGATTGAGGCCAATGCGGTACTTGGCGATGGCGTGCAAGTCGGTGCCGGTAGTGTGGTTGGCCAAGGTGCCAAGCTCGGCAATGGCACCAAGCTATGGGCCAATGTCACCATTTACCATGGCGTTGAATTGGGCGCGAACTGCTTGGTGCAAAGTAACACCGAGATCGGCTCAGACGGCTTTGGTTACGCCAACGACCGCGGCCGCTGGGTGAAGATCCCACAGCTGGGCTCGGTGATTATCGGCGATAGCGTCGAGATTGGCGCCTCTACGACCATCGACCGCGGCGCACTCGATGACACCATCATCGCCAGCAATGTGATTATCGATAATCAGGTGCATATGGCCCATAACTGCCAGATAGGTGAGGGCACAGCCATTGCCGGTGGCGTGCAGATGGCTGGTTCAACCACTATCGGCCGCTATTGCATCCTTGGCGGCAATGTGGGAATTAATGGCCACATCAGTATTTGCGATCAGGTGACCATCACCGGCTATACCATGGTGGTTAAGTCGATCACCGAGCCGGGTACCTACTCATCCGGCATGCCTGCTATGGGCAACCGTGAGTGGCGCCGCTTGACCGCACGACTGGGTAAATTGGACGACATGCACAAGCGTTTGACCACGCTTGAGAAAAAGCAGGTCGGAGATCAGGATTCTTAAGTTAGGACAACACCTTGAGTAACGAATTAAATCGCTTAGAAATTCAGGACATTCTCGAACTTCTGCCCCATCGCTATCCGTTTCTGCTAGTGGATCGGGTACTGGATTTCGAAGCGGGTAAACGCCTGCTCGGTGTGAAGAACGTGACCTTTAACGAGCCGTTCTTCACCGGCCACTTCCCGCAGCAACCGGTCTTTCCCGGCGTGTTAATCTTAGAAGCGATGGCGCAATGTACTGGCTTGCTGGCGTTTAAATCAACCAGCAAACCGGCCGACAACGAGCTGTACTATTTTGCCGCCGTTGATAACGCGCGCTTCAAAAAGCCAGTGGGACCTGGCGATGTAATGCACATGGAGGTGACCTTACTTCGCGACCGCCGTGGCATCGGCAAATTCGCCTGTGTTGCAAAGGTCGAGGATGAGATCGTCTGCGAGGCGGAAATTATGTGTGCCCGCCGCGCCTATAAGTAATTGGAACACTGAATGACAGATAACACTGTGACTATCCACCCTACCGCGATCATCGAAGGTGAGGTTGAGTTTGGCGCGAATGTGAGCGTCGGCGCTTTCTCTATCATTCGCGGTAAGGTAAAGATTGGAGAGGGCACTCAAATCGCCTCTCACGTTGTCATCAAAGGCAGCACCACCATCGGCAAGAACAACCGGATCTTCCAGTTCGCGTCGGTGGGCGAAGATTGTCAGGATCTTAAATACGCCGGTGAAGAGACCTTCCTCGAGATTGGTGATAACAACACCATCCGTGAGAGCGTGACGATTCACCGCGGTACGGTTCAGGATAAGAGCCTGACCAAGATCGGCAGCAACAACCTGTTTATGATTAACGCCCACGTCGCCCACGATTGTGTGATTGGCGATGGCTGTATCTTTGCTAACAACGCCACCTTGGCGGGTCATGTGAAGATTGGCGATGCAGTAATCTTCGGCGGCCAGGCAGCTATCCACCAGTTTGGTAAAGTTGGCTCTTACGCCTTTGTCGGTGGCTGCGCTGCGGTAAACAAAGACGTGCCTCCTTACGTGATGGCTGTGGGCAACTATGCCCGCCCGGTGGCGGTTAATACCGAAGGCTTGTTGCGTCGTGGCTTCTCGAAAGATGTGGTTCGTGCAGTACGCAATGCCTACAAAGTGCTGTATCGCAGCGGTAATACCTTGGAGCAGGCCATCGAAGAGATTGAAGTGCTGGCCAAGACCCACAGCGAAGTTCAACTGTTTGTAGACTTCCTGAAGGAAAACGGCCGCGGCATCGTTCGCTAGCGGGTCTTTTTCTGATAAAGAGCCGGGCTTTAGCCCGGTTTTTTTATCCCTGATTTTCTCTTACCGGTCAGATGGCTATGTTAGTATTCCGCATCTAACCTCGGGGCGAGCTAGCCCTTTTGTTGAATCATCTTTGGAGCGTAACTTGAGTCATTCATCGTCACATCGCCCCCATATTGCACTGGTTGCCGGAGAAGTCTCTGGCGATATTCTTGGCGCAGGTCTGATTAAGGCGCTAAAGAAGCGCTACCCAAATGCCCGCTTTAGCGGTATTGCTGGGCCGCTGATGAAGGCTGAAGGCTGTGAAGCGCTGTTCGATATGGAAGAGCTGTCGGTGATGGGGCTGGTTGAGGTATTGGGGCGCTTGCCACGCATTCTCAAGGTGCGCAGAAGCACGATTCAGCACTATCTGGACTATCCCCCCGACGTGTTTGTCGGTATCGATGCGCCGGATTTTAACCTCGGGGTCGAAGCCAAGCTGCACGCTGCAGGCATTAAAACCGTCCACTATGTTAGTCCTTCAGTGTGGGCCTGGAAGCAAAAACGGGTGTTTAAGATCAAGGCCGGCTGCGACAAGGTGCTGGTGTTCCTACCTTTTGAGAAAGCCTTCTACGACCGCTTCGATGTGCCTTGTGAGTTTGTTGGCCACACCCTGGCCGATCAGATCCCCCTGCATAGCGACAAGCTAGATGCCCGTGGCAAATTAGGGCTTACCAGCGATGCGCCAACCTTGGCGCTGCTGCCGGGCAGTCGCAACGCCGAAGTTGGGCTATTAAGCCCGGTTTACCTGCAAGCTGCCAAGCGTTTGCATGCTGAGATCCCGAACTTGCAGATTGTGGTGCCCTTGGTGAATGCCCGTCGCCGCGAGCAGTTTGAGGCCTTGGTCGAAGAGTTCGGTAAGGACTTACCGCTGACCTTGGTCGATGGTCAGGCGCGTGATGCCATGGCGGCCAGCGATGTGGTGTTGCTGGCATCGGGCACCGCCACCTTGGAGGCGATGCTGGTGAAGCGGCCGATGGTGGTAGGTTACCGCTTTAACCGCCTGACCTACGAGATTGGCAAGCGTTTGGTCAAAACCAAGTATGCTGCGCTGCCCAACCTGCTGGCCGACGACATGTTGGTGCAGGAGTATATCCAAGATGATTGCACACCGGAGCAGCTCTCCGCCGAGTTGTTGCACCTGTTTAAGCAGGACAACCGCGCGCTTTTGGCCCGCTTTGAGGAGCTGCATCAAACCATCCGCCGCGACGCCGATGAGCGCGCCGCCGCAGCGGTTGCCGAGCTACTGTAGCGCTCAGCTGCGCTCTGCGGGATAGAGGCGCTGCTGGCAGTCACTCCACTGCAGACCCTCTAACTGCATCATCGGCATCAACGCCGGTAGGGCATCTAGCGCCTTGGGATGGATGTCATGGAACAAGATGATGCCGCGACGCCACAATAGCATCAGCCGCTGAACACGCAAGCTCACCTGCTCGGCGCTAAGATTGCGCCGCCAGTCCAGGCTGTCGATATTCCATAGTACCAGCGGAATGTTTTGCTCAGCGGTGTACTCGCTGACAGCCTCGCTGCGCATCCCATAGGGCGGGCGAAACGCAACCGGGGCCGAGTTATCGCCATCGGTCACCGCACGGATGGCCGCCTGGGTATTGCTCAGAGATTCGATGGCAGGCGCGAGCTCACGGTGTGGGTTATGCGCCCAGCCGTGGGATGCCAGGCAGTGCCCTTGGTAGGTGCCACGCCAGCGCTCGGGCTGGCCTAGTTTTTCCCCCAATACAAAAAATGCCGCTGAGATGCCCTGTCCGCCCAGGTAGTCGGTCAGAGCTTCGGTTCGGCTGGGGTGAGGGCCATCATCGAAGCTAAGCATAAACTCGCCGTCCGCTAGCTCGAAGCCGCTTTGCTCATGCTCGCCCAAGCTGGCAATTTCGCTGCTGACCCGCGGAAAAAGGGCTGCCAAGCGCAGCTGCTCACGCATGTACCGTTGATGAAAGCCTTGGGCCTCGCTCAGCCAGCTCGGTTCCGCGTGCGCCAGCAACGCTTCGGCGTAGGCGATAAGCTCTGGCCAGCTCTTTGGCGCGCTATCGCCCGCTTTGTTCATGTTGTCCAACAGTCGCTGTTGGGTGAGCGCTATCCAACGCTGTGCCGATGCGACATCGGGGTTCTCAACTTTTACTCCCTCAAACAGCTCGCCTTCAAGCTGCTGATTCAAGGCCAGCGAGAAGACCGCAATCTCATTGGCGGAGGCGCGGTTATAGGCCTCCATCGACGCGAAGGTCGCGATAGGGCTAGCGGGTTCTGCTTGCGCCGGGCTTAGCGAAATTACCGCGAGCAATAGGCCGCTGAAAATCTGTTTTAGCATGTCAGTGATTCATTCGATAAATGGCAAGCGATGACGGCTTAGGTGTTGTGTCATCGCTTGAGTATAAAAAAATGGCGCAGCTCTATGCCACGCCATTGCCGGGAAGTTAGAGGACTAGTTAGCCAACTTCTCTTTCATGCGCGCGATGCCGTTGTGGTAGGCACTGTGCTCACGCAGCGCTAAAGCGGCTTCGAAGTGAGTCAGCGCCTCTGGCCAGTTACCGGCTTTTTCATAGATGCGAGCGATGTTAAAGAATGAGCCCGCTTTAATGGTGTTGGCGCGGCTACCCGAGGCGAGCTCAATCGCTTTACGGTTGGCCCACAGCGCTTCTGCATTGCGGCCCAGTTTGGGGTAGGTCACGCCCAAGTTGCCGTAGGCCTGGCTGAACTCTGGGTTTAGGTTAAGCGCCTCTTGGAACAGGTACATCGCCTGCTCGTAGTTACCCTCGGCGTAAACCGCTTCACCGCGGGTGTTTAGCTGGCGGGCGCGCTGCTTCATCGCATCGGTGATCACCGCATGACTCTCGAAGCTATCCGCAGCCAGCAGCTCGCGCATATGGTCGCGGCTGCTCTCTTCACTAGGCAGAGACAGGTACTGGTTAATGTCGTGGAAGGCGCCGCTCTCATCGATGCCAAATACTACCCAATTGTTGGCCTCGATGCCTTCGGCCACTTGGTAGCTACGGATAAGGGTGCGGCCTACATACACCTCTACGCGCGCGTTGCTGCGAGATAGGGCGCTGGAGTTCAGTTGGTCTCGGTTGCTGTAATCGCGCACCATGTAGACATAGCGATCGCCCTGTTTACGCTGGGTAATGGTGATGGTTTCTGGGCCATAGCTGTCGGTATCGTCTACATCCAGATGGGCGTTGTTGCCTTCTTTGGCATACCACGCGATATGGTTGCCAGAGTAGGTTAAGTGGGAATCGAGATCAGAGGGCTTCGCGCCCCAGGTCAGTACGATGCGCATACCATCAAGGTTTGGCATCTCAGGGGAGAGGGCGTAGGTGAAGCCATCACAGGGACACTTCACCACCAAGGTTGAGTAGCCGTCTTTTTCGATCAGCATGGTGGTGTCGCCATCGTCAGCGAAGCCGCCCATTTCTACCTGACCACGGCTGTTGGTTTGTGAACGCAGCGAGCTTTCGCCGCTACGCTGCCAGGTGACTTGGGCATCGCCAATCGGCGTGTCTTTTTTTACTGCGCTGAGAACCTGAATCGAGGCGGCGTTTACTGAAAGGCTTAGCACCAGCGCTGCGATACCGATACTTAGGGATGAGAATCGTCTATTCATAGTCGTACTTGGATCTTGGAGTTATAAAAAATGCGTTATATCAAAACCTTAGCGATGTCGGTAATCACATTTATCTCATTTGAAATGATTTGAGGTCATCCGGCATAAGCGGTGGTGCGGGGGCGGCTTTTTTTTGGTAGCTGAGGTAACATATAGGGAGTACTAACGTAGCGTGGTAAAACTGCGCACGATAACCAGACAAGCGCGTTGAATGACTGAATTTGAATACCCTCCCATCGCTGGCTATTTCGCCGGTGTTGACGAAGTTGGCCGAGGCCCCTTAGTGGGCGATGTAGTAACTGCAGCGGTCATCCTAGACCCAAGCAAACCGATTACTGGTCTTAACGACTCGAAAAAGCTCAGCGAGAAAAAGCGCCTGGCCTTAGCCGAAGAGATCAAGGCCAACGCGCTGGCGTGGGCGATTGGTCGCGCCACGCCTGCGGAGATTGACCAACTGAACATCTTGCAAGCGACCATGGTGGCGATGCAACGTGCGGTGCAAGGCTTGAGCGTTCAGCCCGGCTATGTGTTGGTGGATGGCAATCGCACCCCAGACTTTGGCCTGCCTGCAGAAGCGGTGGTCAAAGGTGATGGCCGGGTGGCCGAGATCAGCGCCGCCTCGATTATCGCCAAGGTACAACGTGACCATGAGATGGCTGAGCTCGATAAGCTTCACCCTGAGTATGGCTTTGCCAAGCACAAGGGCTATCCCACCGCACTGCATATGGAAAAGCTGGCCGAGCTTGGGCCTCTTGCTGAACATCGCCGCAGCTTTAAGCCCGTACAGCGCGCGCTGGGGCAGGGGAGCTAGGCGTGAGTGATCAGCAGATGAGCGACGCTGGCACTCAGCAAGAGCAGGTGCAAGAACAAGAGCAAGGCGTCGAGCCGCGCTTTATCCACCTGCGGGTGCATTCTGACTTCTCGATGGTAGATGGCCTCAACAAGGTTAAACCCATCGTTGCCCGAGCCGCCGAGCTAAACATGCCTGCGCTGGCGCTGACCGACCAAACCAACCTGTGTGGTCTGGTGAAGTACTATGGCGCCGCCCATGGCGCGGGTATCAAGCCCATCATTGGCTGTGACTTCTGGCTAATCAGCCCAGAGCTAGAGGGCGAGCAGTGCCGGATCACCGTGCTTGCCAAAAATAACCAAGGCTATAAAAACGTTACCTTGCTTATCTCCAAGGCCTACTTGCGTGGACAGGTGCAAGGTCGTCCGGTGCTTGACCGCGAGTGGTTGGTGGAGCACGCCGAGGGGCTGATCTTGCTCTCCGGGGCCCGTGAGGGCGATGTGGGCAAGGCGCTGCTTAAGGGCAACCCTGATATTGTGCAAAGCTGTGTCGACTTCTATCAGCAACACTTCCCGCAGCACTACTTCTTAGAGCTTATCCGCACCGAACGTGAGGACGAAGAGACCTACCTGCATATGGCGGTGCAGCTGGCTGCAGAGCAGCAGCTGCCAGTGGTAGCCACCAACCAAGTGAGCTTCCTCGATGAGGATGAGTTTGAGGCTCACGAAGTACGTGTAGCGATTCACGATGGCTTCGCCCTTGATGATAAGCGCCGGCCGAAAAATTACAGCCGCCAGCAGTTTCTGCGCTCAGAAGAGCAGATGTGCGAGCTGTTTGCCGACATCCCCGAGGCGCTGCAAAACTCGGTGGAGATTGCCAAGCGCTGTAACGTGACCGTGCGCTTGGGCGAGTACTTCCTGCCCGACTTCCCTACCGAGGGGATGGCCATTGAGCAGTTTTTGGTAAAAGTTAGTGAGGAAGGCCTCGAAGAGCGCCTCGAGTTTTTGTTCCCCGACGAGGCGGAGCGAGTCGAGAAGCGCCCTGAGTACGATGATCGTCTGCGCATCGAACTCGAAGTAATCAACCAGATGGGTTTCCCCGGTTACTTCTTGATCGTAATGGAGTTTATCCAGTGGAGTAAGGACAACGATATTCCGGTGGGGCCGGGGCGGGGCTCCGGTGCGGGCTCGTTGGTGGCCTACGCGTTGAAGATTACCGATCTCGATCCGCTGGAATTCGACCTGCTGTTCGAACGTTTCCTTAACCCGGAGCGGGTATCGATGCCCGACTTCGACGTTGACTTCTGTATGGACCGCCGTGATGAGGTGATCGACCACGTGGCCGAGCTGTACGGCCGGGATGCGGTATCGCAGATTATCACCTTCGGTACCATGGCCGCTAAGGCGGTGGTGCGCGACGTGGGCCGAGTGATGGGTCACCCCTTCGGCTTTGTTGACCGGATTTCCAAACTGATTCCGCCGGACCCGGGCATGACCCTGGCCAAAGCCTTCGAGGCCGAGCCGCGCCTGCCGGAGATCTACAACGGCGATGAGGAAGTCAAAGAGCTTATCGACATGGCGCGGATCCTCGAAGGGGTCACGCGTAACGCCGGTAAGCACGCTGGGGGCGTGGTAATCTCGCCCACCACCATCACCGATTTCGCGCCACTGTATTGTGATGCAGAGGGCCACAACCCGGTCACCCAGTTCGATAAGAACGACGTGGAATACGCCGGGCTGGTCAAGTTCGACTTCCTAGGTCTGCGGACCTTGACCATTATCCAATGGGCGCTGGATATGCTTAATCCAGTGCTGGAAAAGCGCGGCAAAGAGCCGGTCAACATCGCCGCTATTCCAGTGGACGACCCGAAATCCTTCAAGGTGTTGCAGGCCTGCCAAACCACCGCGGTATTCCAGCTGGAATCGCGCGGTATGAAAGACCTGATTAAGCGACTAAAGCCCGACTGCTTCGAAGATATGATCGCACTGGTGGCGCTGTTCCGCCCCGGTCCGCTGCAATCAGGCATGGTAGATAACTTTATCGAACGTAAGCACGGCCGTGAGGAGATCTCCTATCCCGATGCCACCTGGCAGCACGACAGCTTGCAGCCCATCCTTGAGCCGACCTACGGGATTATTCTCTATCAGGAACAGGTGATGCAGATCGCCCAGGTGCTGGCGGGCTACTCGCTCGGCGGTGCTGACTTGTTGCGTCGTGCGATGGGTAAGAAAAAGCCCGAAGAGATGGCCAAGCAGCGGGCAGTGTTCGAAGAGGGCTCGATCAACAACGGCGTTGACGGCGAGCTGGCGATGAAGATCTTCGACTTGGTGGAGAAATTCGCGGGCTACGGCTTTAACAAATCGCACTCTGCCGCCTATGCACTGGTGTCGTATCAAACGCTGTGGATGAAGGCGCATTATCCGTCATACTTTATGGCGGCGGTAATGTCGGCGGATATGGATAACACCGACAAGATCGTAACCTTGGTGGATGAGTGCAATAACATGGGGTTGGTGATCCAGCCACCTGATGTGAACACCGGCCTGTACAAGTTCTCGGTCAACGAGAAAGAGCAGATTGTTTACGGTATCGGTGCGGTTAAAGGCGTGGGTGAAGGGCCGATTGACGCTATCTTGGAAGCGCGCGCCGAAGGCGGCGACTTCATCGACCTGTTCGACTTCTGCTGCCGCCTGGACCTAAAGCGCATCAACCGCCGAGTGATCGAAAAGCTGATCCTCTCCGGTGCTATGGACAACCTCGGTCCGCACCGCGCCGCCTTGATGGCGACCTTGGGCGATGCCTTGAAGGCGGCCTCGCAGCAGGCTCAGGCCAATGCCCAAGGCCAAGACGACCTGTTTGGCGTGCTGGCGGTGGAAGACGAGCAGAGCCGTCCGGCCTTTGCCGATGTGCCGAAGTGGAGTGACAAGGTCTGGTTGGAAGGGGAGCGCGAAACCCTTGGCCTGTATCTAACCGGTCACCCAGTGAATCAATATTTGCAGGAATTTCGCCATTATACCGCTGGTCGCTTGGTGGATTTACGGCCAACTGCCAAAGATAAGACCACTACCATCGCCGGTTTAGTGTTAAATAGCCGGGTGGTGATGACCAAACGCGGTGCTAAGATGGGCATTGTGCAGATCGATGACAAGAGCGCGCGGCTGGATATCACCTTCTTCAGCGATGTCTTCGAGCAGTATCAAGACTTGCTGGTGAAAGATCGAATTTTGATTATTCAAGGGCAGGTCGGCTTTGATAACTTCTCAGGTGGTATTAAAATGACTGCGCGAGAAGTCATGGACATTACTCAGGCCAGGGAACGTTGGGTCAGAACTCTCAATCTGAATCTGTTGCGCGAACGTATCGATGAGCAATTCTGGCAGCGCTTTTGCGATGCAGTGCAGCCCTATCGTGCAGGAACCTGTCCGATTACCGTGAATTATCAAGGGGACCGTGCAACCGGTGTGTTAACACTGGGCACAGATTGGCGGGTTACGCCCAGTGACGAGTTGATTGAGTCACTGAGCCTGCTCCTAGGAAAGCAGCAGGTGCGCCTGGAATTTAACTAAGAAGTAAAACTATGAATCCGAATTTTCTAGACTTTGAACAGCCCATTGCCGAGCTTCAGGCGCAGATTGAAGAGTTGCGTATCGTCAACTCCGAGGCAGGTGTAGATGTCGACCTTCAGGAAGAGATTTCTCGCTTGCAGCAAAAGCAGCAGGACCTGACCAACAAGATTTTCAGCGACTTGGATGCTTGGCAAGTTGCTCAGTTGGCCCGTCACCCACTGCGCCCTTATACCCTCGACTATATCGAGCAGATTTTTAGCGACTTCGACGAGCTGGCCGGCGACCGTGCCTATGCCAACGACGAAGCGGTGGTCGGTGGCATTGCCCGCTTAGACGGCATGCCAGTGATGGTTATCGGCCAACAGAAAGGCCGTGAAACGAAAGAGAAGGTACGCCGCAACTTTGGTATGCCAAAGCCTGAGGGCTATCGCAAAGCCCTGCGTTTGATGGAGATGGCGGAGCGTTTTAACCTACCGATCATCACCTTTATCGACACCCCGGGCGCATATCCGGGCGTGGGCGCAGAAGAGCGCGGTCAAAGCGAGGCGATTGCCAAGAACCTGCAGGTGATGTCGGGTCTTAAGGTGCCAATTATCTGCACCGTGATCGGTGAAGGCGGCTCTGGCGGCGCCTTGGCGATTGGTGTGGGTGACCGGGTGAACATGCTGCAATACTCGACCTACTCGGTTATCTCGCCAGAGGGCTGTGCGTCAATTCTGTGGAAGAGCGCTGATAAAGCCGAGCAAGCGGCCGAAGCCATGGGCATTACCTCTGATCGCCTGAAAGAGCTTGAGCTTATCGATGGTATCGTCAGCGAGCCGGAAGGCGGCGCTCACCGCGACCTGCCGCAGATGGGGCTCAACCTCAAACAGAAACTGTTGAACGACTTAACCGAGCTCAAGGCCTTGAGCGTCGATGAGTTGCTGGAGCAACGCTACCAGCGGCTGATGTCCTACGGTTACTGCTAGCAAACAGGGAGCTTCGGCTCCCTGTTCATTATTATGCCCCTGTACTCGCAATTCTCCGACGCACTTATCGCCCACTCTGCCGGTGTCCATAGCCTATTGATCGGCTTCAGTGGTGGGCTAGATTCTACGGTCGCGCTGCATCTGGCCCAGCGCTACGCCGCACAGCATGACCTGGCGCTGCGCGCTATCCATATCAATCACGGCTTGCAAGAGCAGGCCGGTGAGTGGCAGCTGCATTGTCAGCAGCAAGCCGAGCTGCTTGGTGCCCAGTTCCTGGCCGAACAGGTGAGCATTCAAAAAGCGCCCCGTCAGAGCCTTGAGGCGCTGGCGCGGGATGCCCGTTACCACAGCTTCGCCCAGCACCTGCAAAGCGATGAGCTGTTGGTTACCGCCCACCATGGTGATGACCAGCTAGAGACGCTGCTGCTCAATCTCAAACGCGGTAGCGGGGTTAATGGCCTGGCAGCGATGCCGGTGTCGCGCCCCTTTGCCGCCAATAAGCTGGTGCGTCCGCTGCTTGGCTTCAGCCGCAAACAGCTCGAGGGCTATGCCCAGCGACATAAGCTCAGTTGGGTGGAAGACCCCTCCAATCAAAGCGATGAGTTTGACCGAAACTTCCTGCGCCAGCAGGTGATCCCACTATTCTCTGACCGTTGGCCGCAGTTTTTAAGCAACAGCTGCCGCAGTATCGAGCTGTTACAGGAAGCCCAGAGCCTCAATCAAGATCTGGCCACCATCGACCTGCAACAGTGTATGCAGCAAGGTGCGCTGCTGTGCCATGAGGTGCTAAGCCTGTCTGCGCCGCGGCAAAGCAACCTTCTGCGATACTGGCTGAACCAGCAAGGCTGGAGCTACCCCAGTGCCGCGCAACTGGCTGAGCTGCGTGGTCAGCTTGAGGCGCGCGCCGATGCCAAGATGGCGGTGTCGATGGAACAGGGCGAGCTGCGTCGCTTTCGTGGGCGCTTGTATGCAGTGCCTACAGGCTTGTTGCAACAGCCGGCGGATCAGCTCACATGGGATATCGCGATACAGCCACAACTACGCTTTGCCCATGGCGGGCTATTGGATTGTTTTGAGGGCGGCAACTTGTTACCGCCTGAGGGGCAAGTTGTGACAATCCGCTTTCGCCATCAAGTCGACAATTTACTGTTCGATGCGCTGGAGCGAGCGGGGCGCAGGAATCTGAAAAAGTTGCTACAGGAAGCGGATATTTCGCCTTGGCAGCGTGCCCGCACCCCCTTGGTGTTCTACGGGGATGAGCTAGTCGCCATTGCAGGTTGTTACAGCAGCCGCACTTGGCAATCGATGCCGGGTGCGGGAATTGGCTTTAGATGGACTGATGCTTGTCCTGATAGAGCGACTGGTCAGCCTGATTAATCAGTTCATCGATGCTATTCCCTTCACTCCAGCGACAGGCGCCGACCGCGGCTGACACCTTGTAGCGGCTAAGTACCGGGTTCTCCAACAGCGCTTGGTCGAGGCGTAGCTTAATCAGTTCGGCGCTGTCCGAGGAGCATGGCGTGAGCAGCATTGCGAACTCATCGCCACCAATACGGAAGGCTTGGTCGCCGCCACGGGTGATGCTCTTCAAGGTATTGGCAAAGTGAATCAACACCTGATCGCCCACCGGGTGGCCTTGCTCGTCGTTGATCTGCTTAAAGCGATTGAGGTCGATAAGCATCAAGGTCAGTCCTTGATCACTTTCTCGGCTTTGCCGCTGTTGCTGTTCGACGGCAGTGTTCAAGGCCTCGTCGAAGTGAGCGCGGTTGCCGATACCGGTGAGGTAGTCGCTGCGCACTCGCTGCTGCAGGCGATAGAGTTGCAGGCCATTCTTGATGGTGCTTTGGGCTAGTTGCGAGAGCTGCTTGAGCATATCGATTTCGTTGTGGGCGAAGGGGGTATCACGGGTATAGGTGATCCGCGCCAAGGCTTGGCGACCTTCGTTTAAAGCGATGCTACGATAGTAGCGTTGGCCGCTGAAGATTTGCTGCTCAAGATAGACCTCTCCTGCCGACAAACGCAGCGAAGAGAAGGTGACATGCTTGTACACCTGAGCGGCAAAAGTTTGCAGTAGCCCTTCCAGTGTTAAGTCCTGCAGCAGGCTCTCCACAAAGGCCAGTTTCTGGCTTGCGCTCAGCTCATTGTTCTCAGTAAAGTTACCGATCTTCCGAGAAGTTGCCGTGAAATCACGGTCAAATTGCAAAACATCACTCATAGCTTGTTGCTCTTTCCATAACCCAAAACACCAACGTCATGTTTCTGACTTGACCCTGGCAAGGGTTACTAAAGCAAGGTCTGTACCATTTTTGAACAGTGGGTAAACATTACATCAAACAGCAGCTGCCAGCTTGTCGCTCTGGTTAGCTGCCGAGGAAGGCTTGCAGCTCCGCTTGTTGCTTGCGGGCGTCGCGATAGCCCAACTCTATCAAGCGGTTGGTATAGCCATTCTCGAACATGATAAAGCTGGTCAGCGCCGAGGGCTTATCTTGTTTCACCCCTAAGGCTTTTAGGAGTAAGCGACCACTTCGCGGTAGTTCACAGTAATACTCATGGGACAGCGCCTCAAAATCGATGTTGGCGCGAATGCTCATATTATCGATGGGGCGCAGCTGCAAGGAGGTTTGTTGCTTGGGGTTTAGCAGCGACAGGTTGCGGTTGATCCGCTGCAAACGCTCCAGATCGGAGTCGATGGTGTCGGAGAAGATTGAGTCGAGTAGGTGGCCGGCAATCTTGGCACCGTTGGGGGCTTGCGGCAGGTGATGAGTATCAAGTTCGCCGGGCTGAGATAAATGAATGGTCAAGATTTTGTCAGCGCCTAAGTGAATCGCTGGGCTAAGTGGACTGAGCTGGTGGATGGATCCATCGCCAAAAAAATGTTGCCCAACCCGGATCGCAGGAAAGATCATCGGGATAGCTGCCGAGGCTAGCAGGTGACTGGTATGGATCTGGGTGCGTGAGCCATAGCGGCGGTGGCGTTGCCAGTCCTGTTGGCGGGCGGGGGCTTGATAGAACGACAGTGAGCGGCCATCGGCATAGCTGGACGCGGTAATCGCCAACGCCTGCAGGTAGCCCTTGGCGATATTGGCATCGATACGTTGATAGTTGAGGTAGCGGTTAAGTAGGTCACCCAAAGGCTGATTATCCAGCAGCGAAAAGCTCAGATCGCCCGCGTAGTCGGCGCGCAAGCTTTTAAACATCACCGCGCTGAGCCGGCCCACCACCGAGCGCATATCGGTACGAAACACATGGTGACAATGAAAATTACGCCAGATGTATTCAAGCTTTTTTACCCCCAAGCGAAAGCAGGAGGCATAGACCGCTAAGGCAGTTGCGTTGATCGCCCCAGCGGAGGTGCCACAAAGCACCGCAAAGGGAGTGGCATGGTTACGCGGGTAGAGTTCGGCAATGGCTTTCAGTACACCGACTTGATAGGCTGCGCGGGCGCCGCCACCGGTGAGAACCAGCGCGACGCGGGCCTGTTTATTTTTCTTTGGCATGGCGTAAGTATAAGACAACAATAGAGATTTGCTGTCTTAGCCAAAGCGCGATTGCGCTGGTTAATCAGCCAGGTAGCGTTTAGCAAACTCTTGCTCGCTGCTTGGCGCTGCGTAGTAAAAGCCTTGGATAAGGTCGCAGCCCACTTGTTTGAGTAGCTCGACCTCTGGGAGTTGTTCGACCCCCTCAGCGACTACTTGGTATCCCAGCGCATGACACATTTGCGTTATCGGTTGAATGACCTTGAGTGCTTGCTCGCCTTGAGTGAGCTGCTGGACAAAGCTGCGGTCAATCTTGACCGTGGTGAGCGGTAGCTCGGTGATCAGCCCTAGTGAGGAATAGCCGGTCCCAAAATCATCCAAGGCGATCTTACAGCCCAACTTGGCCAGTTTTCTTAGCTGCTCCACCGTTTGCGCGAGATCGGTAATGGCTGCTGTTTCGGTCACCTCAAAGCCTAACTGCTCGGGCGCGATCCCTGTGCTGGAGATCTTATCCAGGGCGGAGGCGACAAACTTGTCGTCTACCAGCTGCACCGCACTAACGTTTAGCGACAAGCAGAACGATGGCGGAAGCTGGGCCTGCCAGCGTGCCAGCCAGGCGATGCCTTGATCGAGGATCCAATTGCCCAGCGGATTGATAAGGCCGGTTTGCTCGGCCAGTGGAATAAATCGCCCCGGGCTCACATCCCCCAGTTCTGGGTGCTGCCAGCGTGCCAGCATCTCGGCACCTTCCAGGCGTTGTCCGGATGGGTCTAACTGCGCCTGCAGGGCGAAGCTTAGTTGCTGCTGTTCAATGGCCCGGCGCAGACTTTGCTCTAGGTCGACCTCGGACTTGGTATCGATATGCATACCGGGGTGATAGAGCTTGGGCGCTGCGCTGTGTTGGGATTTCGCCTGATACATGGCGATATCGGCATTATGTAACAGTGCTTGATAGTTGTCAGCCTGACCGGGGTAGAAGCTCAGGCCGATGCTGGCGGTAACGGTAAACACATTACCGTGGATGGTGAAGCTCTTGCTCAAGCGGCTATGGATGCGCTTGGCCAGCTCCATGGCTTGTTGGTTATCGGCCATCGCAGTGACAATGACAAACTCATCGCCGCCGAGGCGCGCAACGATATCCTCGCTGCGCAGGGTTTTTTGGATTGAACTGGCAACATGCCGCAGCAGCTCATCGCCGGTGGGGTGGCCAAAGCTGTCATTGACCAACTTAAAGCGGTTTAAGTCCAATAGCATCAAGCAGTAGGGCTGCTCTGGGTTCTCTGTAAACAGTGCCTGAACCTTTTGGTTTAAGGCGTTGCGGTTGAGTAAGCCGGTCAAGCTGTCGTGGTAGGCCAAGTAGTTGATCTTCTCGCGCGAGCGACGGCTCTCGGTGATGTCGGTGAGTGCGCCGACAAAGCGCGAGATACTGCCATCACTCTCAACGATGGTTTCGCCACAAGCATGGACCCAGCGGTAGTTGCCATTGCGTGCTTGCATCCGGTAGGTGCAGTCAAAGGCTTGCTGTTTCTCAAAGTGTTGTTTGATGTGCTGTTTCACTGCAGGTTTGTCTTGTGGGTGAACCCGTTCGAGGAAGCGCATATTGCCATAGGCTTGCTGGTCCTCGGCACTGGTAAAGCCGAGCATGTCCAGCGAGCGGCTGTTCCACTCTACTTGATTGGCCTTGAGATCCCACGACCAGATCCCATCGTTGGAGGTATTGGCCACCACCTCCAGGTGCTCGGCAAAGGCCTTGGCGGTTTGCTCGCGCTGGCGCAGGTGGTCGGCCAGCGCTTCCCGGTGCATAAAGAAGGACATTAGCACCAGGTAGTAGGCAAACATCTTGTAGCGTTCTTGATTGCACTCCGGGTGCAGTTGTTTCACTAAAGACAGCACCCCCCAAGGATGGCCGTCGCCCTCAATAGGAAGGATGGTCAGCATGGTAGGGGCGTCGGTATCGGTATCTTCCGCCGGTAGTCGTGGAAAGTGCTGTACGCGGCAGTGCTGTGGCATAGCAGCGCCGGTGCGCTTGGTGTGTAGGTCGAAGAATACCTCTTCCAAGTGCAGTTGTTGGCTGTCTTTTGTGTCGTTGTAGGCCATGCAGCCCCAGTCGAAAAATGGCCCCCAGATATTCGAGATGGTTTTGATCCATTCATAACCAAGGCCTGCGCAGGCCATCGCCAGTTCATCGTTATCTAACATATCGGCGGCGGGTAGCATTTCATCGCTACAGAGTGGCGCACAGGGTTTGATACTACCGCAGCTACTACGTATCACTAGCTGTTGGTCGACGATCACATGCTTGGCTCGGTACTCGGCGCCATTGAGGCGTTGCAGCAAGCGGTCGATGGCGCGATTGGCCAGCTCTGGGATCTGCTGATCGACGGTGGTGAGCTGATGATCAGGGGTGTTGGAAAGTCGCGAATTGTCCACTCCTACAATGGCAATATCTTGCGGAATGCTGATGCCGCGCTTTTTCACCGACAGTGAGAAACCAATTGCCATTTGGTCGGCTGCGAAGATAAGGGCTGTGCAGTCTGGGCGGCGAGCGCAGAACTCGTTGGCAGCCTGTGCGCCGCCGAGGGTAGAGGGGTCATTCACCCGGAACAGCCAGTCTTCATCGAAGCTTAGCTGGTGGGAGCGATAGCAGGCTTGTAGGGCGTCAAAGCGGCTGCGAAAATCAACAATCGACATGTCTGCCACATAGCCGATTTTTCGATGGCCAAGCGAATAGAGGTGCTCGAACACTCGCTCAACCCCTTGCCGTTGGTTACTTTCGATCACCTCAACGGGCTTAGGGAAGTAGTCATCCACCGTCGATACCACCGGGATCCCGTTATCGAGCAGGGATTGGATCAAAGCAGGGGAGACTGCGTTTAAGATCACCAAGGCCGCATCAATCAGCTCGAACGAGATCTCCTGTTGATAATCGTTAAAGCTGTTGGTCATGATGAAGATGATATCGAAGTTGTCCTGAGCGGCGCGCGCTTGCAGCTGTGCACACATCTCACCCAGATAAAAGCCACTCACAAAGGGGGTAAATACAGCGATAGTGTTGCGGCGATGATTTAGCCCCATGCAATATCCTTATAATATTTTTACTATCAAAATAACTTAGCGTAAGCGGTTACTTTTCAGCATCGTTTTTTGCTGGAATTGAGAGCTAGCTTTTACTGAAAGGGCATTTAACGCAGGGAGTGTGCTGTGGGGCACTTAGGATATTTCCAGTGTGATAGTAGTGGCGTTGAGACGAGTAAAAAGCGTTTAGGAGGAGGGGCTTACAGGAAAAAGAGCTTCTAGAAAAGAGAGCTGATAGGAGAAAGCCCGATAGGAAGAAAGCGTGGGCTGCGGCGAAACCACAACCCACCAAGGATTTACGCTAGCGCACTCCAAATATCGTCGATAGCGTATTCGGTCTTCTCTCCGGTGCGGCGGTTTTTGTGCTCAACCACACCTTTATCGAGGCCGCGTTCACCGATTACGATGACATTCGGGATACCCACCAACTCCATATCGGCGAACATCACACCCGGGCGCTCTTTACGGTCATCGAACAGCACTTCGATGCCTTTCGCCTTGGCTTCGGCATACAGCTTCTCAGCCACTTCTTGCACGCGATGTGATTTGTGCATGTTCATCGGCACGATCGCCACTTTGAACGGGGCGATCGCTTCCGGCCAGATGATGCCGTACTTGTCGTTGTTCTGCTCAATGGCAGCGGCCACGATGCGCGAAACACCGATACCGTAACAACCCATGGTCATTACCTGGTTCTTGCCTTGCTCGTTCAATACCGCGGCGTTCATCGAGGTAGAGTAGTTATCTCCCAGCTGGAAGATATGGCCCACTTCGATACCACGCTTGATAGACAGGGTGCCATTTCCACATGGGCTTGGGTCGCCTTCAACCACGTTACGCAGGTCGGCCACTTCGCCCAGCTCTACGTCACGGCCCCAGTTGATGCCGAAGTAGTGCTTGTCATCTACGTTCGCACCAGCACCGAAATCGGCACAGTGGGTCGCTGCGCGGTCAACCACAAATGGGATTGGCAGCTTAACCGGGCCCAGTGAGCCCGGGCCTGCACCAATAGCGGCGCGAATTTCTTCTTCGCTGGCAAACTCAAGCGGTGCGGCAACATCGGCCAGTTTCTCGGCCTTGATGTCGTTTAGTTCGTGGTCGCCACGGATGATCAGCGCGATAAGCTGATGTTCAGACTCTTCGCTGGCTTTCACAATCAAAGTCTTGATGGTGCGCTCTACCGGCACATCGAACTGTTCAACCAGCTGGGCGATTGTCTTCGCATCTGGCGTATCAACCAGGCGTAGCTCTTCGCTGGCGGCGGGGCGTTCGCCTTGCGGTGCCAATGCTTCGGCTTTCTCGATGTTGGCGGCGTAGTCGCTTTGGTCGGAGAACACAATGGCGTCTTCGCCGGACTCAGCCAGTACGTGGAACTCGTGGGATACGCTACCACCGATGCTGCCGGTGTCAGCCAGTACCGGACGGTACTCCAGTCCTAGACGCTCGAATACGCGGCAGTAGGCGGCGTACATCTCGTCGTAGGTTTCCTGCAGGCTGGCTTGGTCGAGGTGGAAAGAGTAAGCATCTTTCATCAAGAACTCGCGTGAGCGCATCACACCAAAGCGCGGGCGAACTTCGTCGCGGAACTTGGTTTGGATTTGATACAGGTTCAGCGGCAGCTGTTTGTAGCTGTTGATCTCTTTGCGTGCCAGCTCGGTGATCACTTCTTCGTGGGTTGGGCCCAGTACGAAGTCGCGGCTATGGCGGTCTTTTAGGCGCAGCAGCTCAGGACCAAACTTGTCCCAACGGCCGGTTTCTTGCCACAAGTCAGCGGGCTGAACCACCGGCATAGATACCTCGATGGCATCAGCCGCGTTCATCTCTTCGCGAACGATTTGGGCAACCTTAGACAGCACACGCAAACCGTTTGGCAGCCAGGTGTACAAACCTGAGGCCAGCTTGCGGATCATTCCTGCGCGCAGCATCAGCTGATGGGAGATAATCTCAGCGTCGCTAGGCGTTTCTTTTAGCGTAGACAGAAGATATTTGCTGGAACGCATATCAGTCCTTCATTGGTGATTCATTAAAACTGGGCGATTGTAACAGGCTGGTGGCTGGCTGTCAGTGTTTCGCCGGGAAATGCAGGCCATCCCAGTGCCATGAGCGAGGGCATCTTGCTAAACTACTCCCTTGTTAGTGTTTCACCTACCGAGAGCGACCTTGCAAAGTCCCAATCCTGATAAGCCCTGGCTGGCCTACTCCCCTGAGCAACTTATCGAGCAACACAAGCAACGCCTGAATGCGATGCCTTGGCTGTATTACAGCCTCAAACCCAAGCAGCTGGCTTGGGCCGAGCCTTGGCAGCAAGCTGTGCAAGCTAAGCTGCAAGCGCTGGAGACGGTGACGCTGGGGACCAACTCCTTTATTGCTGAGACGGTGCGGATCTTCGCTGAGCCGGGTCGGGCTATCGAGTGTGGTGAGCGCCTCACGGTAGCGGAAGGCTGCTTTGTGCATGGCCCGCTGACCATTGGCGACGATGTGGGGATTAACCATGGCTGCTCGATAGATGGGGGACGGGCGGGGGTGAGTATCGGCTCGCAAACTCGGATTGGCCCGGGCTGTCGTATCTACGCCTTCGACCACGGTATGGCCCCGGATATGCCAGTGTTTCAGCAAGCGGTGCGCAGCCAAGGCATTGTGATCGGCAAGGACGTATGGCTGGGGAGCAATGTGTGCGTAACCGATGGGGTCACCATTGGCGATCATGCGGTGGTGGGCATGGGCGCGGTAGTGACCCGAGATGTGCCGGCGTACGCCATTGTTGCGGGCAACCCCGCTGCGGTTATCGGTGATCGTCGCGACAAATAGTGCTGCTATGTTGAATTGCCATTTCTGACGAATGGCGTGCGTTAATGTTGAGTGATTGGTTTGATTTGCTTTTTACTTCGAGGGTAAAGCAATAATTCCAGCTCACTAAGCTGTTATTTGCTGGGTTGATCAAAATATCCTTCTGTATATGGTGTATTATCTTGCGGTTAACACAACGTAGTAGAAGGAAATATCATGGATCGTAGTCCGTCTCTGCTTCAATGGCTGCTAAAAGGCAGTTTGGTAATGCAGATCTTTATCGCCATTATCGTTGGCTCGGTACTGGCTATCGTTGCGCCTCAGCTGGCGCTGTCGCTGGATATACTGGGTGGCTTATTTGTCGGGGCATTGCGTGCAGTCGCACCTGTTCTGGTGTTTGTGCTGGTGATGTCGGCCCTGGCCAATCAGGCGCAAGGCAGCAATACCCAGATGCGCCCCATCGTCATCTTGTACCTGATCGGTACCTTTTCTGCCGCACTGATTGCGGTCGCCCTTAGCTTCTTGTTCCCGGTTGAGCTGGTGTTGGAAGCGGTCGTTGAGCGTAGCGCGCCACAAGGCCTGCAAGAAGTGCTTAGTACCCTAGTCTTTAAGATGGTCGATAACCCGGTGAATGCGCTGATTGAAGGCAACTTCATTGGCTTGTTGGTATGGGCTGTCGGTCTGGGTCTGGCATTCCGTAAAGCCACCGACACCACTCGTCAGATGGTCGGCGATTTGGCTAACGCGGTATCGGCAGTGGTTAAAATGGTGATCCGTTGTGCGCCTCTGGGTATTCTTGGCCTGGTAGCCAGCACTATCGCTGAGACCGGGTTCTCGGTACTGTGGAGCTACAGCCACCTGCTAGCGGTACTGCTGGCGGCCATGCTGCTGGTGGCCTTGGTGGTGAACCCGATCATCGTCTACCTGCACACCAAGCAAAACCCTTATCCGCTGGTGTTTACCTGCCTGCGTGAGAGTGGCATCACTGCCTTCTTCACCCGCAGCTCAGCGGCCAATATTCCGGTTAACATGGAGCTATGTCGTCGGCTTAAGCTGCACGAAGACACCTATTCTGTATCCATCCCACTGGGTGCGACTATTAACATGGCGGGTGCGGCGATCACCATTACCGTGCTGACTTTGGCTGCGGTGAACACCCAGGGTATTGAGGTGAGCTTTGCCACTGCCGTACTGCTGAGTGTGGTGGCTTCGGTATCGGCTTGCGGCGCATCGGGCGTAGCCGGTGGTTCGCTGTTGCTTATCCCACTGGCGGCAAGCTTGTTTGGTATCGAGCCAGAAGTGGCGATGCAGGTTGTGGCGGTTGGCTTTATTATCGGTGTGATTCAAGACTCGGCTGAGACCGCACTGAACAGCTCTACCGACGTAGTGTTTACTGCGGCAGCTAGTCACTCGGGCGCTAATGTGGCGGCTGACTTGTCGAGCTACCGTCAAAGCACACAAAGCTAAGCTAGCGCCTGTTGAATAATAAAAAAGCTACCCGAGGGTAGCTTTTTTATTGCTGTCTGATTATTGGTCTGGTATCTCATACACCCGACGCTTTTTGGTCTTAATAACGACATTGCTCTTTTTCGGGCTATCGTCATAACTGCCAGCAACATAGCGCGCTTCACGTTTGAAGCTGGTTGCTGCAGGAGCGCTGGGTTTCGGAGAAGGAGCAATGACAGGAGGCTGTGGTGGCTTTTCAGGCATAGCAAACTTGAATCCACAATCTCGACAAGCCATCAAGGGTGGCTTGTGGCCGCCGCAAGAAGGGCAGACATGTTTATCACTCACTAGCGAGTCCTTCTTAGAAATGTTTAGGGGATAAAAAAGACGCACAACTTACCACTGTTGGCGTCGTTTTGCATGTTTTCCTACCAATTTAGTTGAACTTATCTTGATTGTCCTACCACATTGGTTAATTGATAACATTATTATCTGTCGAGACGATTCACTTCGATGATAACTAGCTGCTTATCAATCACTTGCCAGCGAAGGTTGACATGAAAAAGTGTCACGCCGTAGATGCGCTCGTCATTGCTCTGTTTCTTGTATGCCGGGCGTGGATCTTGCGCGAGCACCTGTTCGACCACCGCGCGTTGCTTGGCACCTAAACCATGCTCTTTGGCTTGAGCTAATGCTGCATCCTGCCACTGTACCGTCAGGTCGCTCTCTGGAGCCGATTGGGCAAAGCCGCCTTGGGCGTCGGGGTGGCTGTCGGCGTAGGGAACATAGGGCTTGATGTCGTAGACCGGGGTGCCGTTTACCAAATCGCCGCCTTTGAACACCAGCACTGGGCCGTTGGGAGTGTGCTCAATCTTAGCCAGCTCCATCACCGACAGACCCAAACCATTGGGGCGAAAACTGGAGCGAGTCGCGAATACCCCTAGCTTTTGATTGCCGCCCAAGCGAGGAGGGCGCACCTTGGCCTTCCAGCCTGCCTCTAAGTTTTGGTGAAAGGCAAACACTAACCAACAGTGAGAGAACTGCTCTAAGCCTTCGACAAAGTCTGAATGGTTAAACGGCGCCTTTAACACCAAGCGGGTTTCGGCGCTGGTTACCAAGCCGGGCTGGCGGGGCACCGAAAACTTTTCTGCGTAGGGGCTTTCAATCACCCCGATTGCTTCCAGCACTTGGTTAATAGGAGCTTGGTTTACAGGAGATTGCTTCATGCGCGCTTGGGTCATTCCTGAGGAACGGAGAAGGCGCGGGCAAAGCAGCTCAGCATCGCTTCACACCCGACTGGGTCGGTGACGGGGTAGCACTGCTGGATAACAATGGTATTGGCACCGATCAGTGAGGCTTGCTCACGGGCATCGTTACGGGCATCCACCAGTTGCGGTGGCATATCGTTGCTGCTCTCTTGGCAAGCAATGCCTTCCACCACCCCGAGGTACTCTGAGTTCAGCTCGTCGAACTGACCATCTTCGAGCACTTGTACCCGGCTGGCGGGCACGTAGTTCTCGAAGTTTTCTCTGTCGAGGTTGGTATTAAAGCTATAACCACCGGAGCAAGCGGAGAGCCCCAGAGTCATAATCACAAATGCGAGGTATTTCATAGTGTTTACAACGGTTATGATGGAAAGCCCTAATTCTACGTTAAAAGCTGGCCGCTAACCCAACTATATTGTTAACTATAAACTGATAGGATGATGAATACTCAAGGATGCAGAGTTTGAGCGAGTTAGCAGGCTCACCTAAGTTACCGGGGCAAGCGCAACGCCTGAGCGTGATTGCCATCTTATTTTGTGCATGCCTGGTGGGCGCCGGAGCCCTTAGCCACTCTACTGACTGGCGTTATCCAGGTTGGCTAAACGAGCTGTTTACCATTTTGATATGGCTGGCCGTTGGCGCGATCTCCCTGGCCTCGTATTTCAGTTATCGCAGTAGCAAAGAGTATCGCTTGCTGATCGTCGGCAGTGGCTTTCTGGCGCTGTTTTGCCTGTACGCCTTCAAACTGCTCGGCACTAGCCCGGCATTGGCGGGCTGGATAGACACCTCCCTGCCGGAACTTCAAGATTGGTCCACCCTGATGGTGCGCAGCATGCTCGCCAGCGTACTGGTTAGCGGGATGCTGCTGATTAAACGCGAACAACGCTTGGGTAGTGGCGGCAAGCTTATTGTGCGGGTGCTGCTTAATAGCGCACTGTTGTTCTCGGTGCTCAATATTACCTTCCTGTATTTGATGGTATCGCCATTGATGGACAAGGTCACCACGGCGTTCTTCCAACTGGTGGATATCTCGGTATCGCTGGTCTTTATCTGTGGGGTGTTGCTGTTCAGTTGGCGCCATCGCTGGGAACGTGGTGGGGTGGATTACGCCTTGATGCTGATGCTGCTGGGTAACACCATTGTGCATATCTGGATCTTACCGGTCAGCCGTTTCTCCGAAGGCATGTCGACGCTGCTGGCGGGTGTTGTCGAGCTACTGTGTTACTTGTTGCTCCTCAAGCAAGTGTTGGTGGCCGGGCAGTCGTTGCATCGGCGCAGTCAAGCGTCACGCCACGATGAGCGGCTCACCCGCTTAGTGGATGCTGCGCGCGAGCGAAAGCTCACCATGGCGGAGCGTTTTCAGTTAAAGATCAGCGCCAAGATTGCTTTGCTGGCGGTGTGCCTGTCGGTAGTGGGGATTGGGGTGACCTATACCATCTTTTACGCCTCGTTCGTGGAGGCCTTGGAGAAGGAGAAGTTCGTTGAGCTGGACTTGCGCAGCCATATCCAACAGGTGCGTTTGCAAAACCGCTTCGACGGGCTGTACTTGCAGGTTCAGCAGTTTAGTCAGATCCCGCCTTTCGAATTGTTCCAGGAGCAGCAATACGTCAGTGGCGAGTATCTCCCGGTGGAGCGTGCTTACTGGCAGGAACGCTTAGGCAACAGCTTACATACCTTGCTGGCGCGTAACCCCAGCTTTGCCGCAGGCCACCTGTACGTCATCGACGAGGGTCTGGTGCAGCCCTATGTGAGGAAGGTGTCCTCACACCTTAGTCAGGGCCCATTAACCAGTCCCAGCCAAGAGCTACTCAACCGCGCGTGGCGCAGCCCACTGCGCACCCAAGCGCAGGTCATCCGCGGCTCAGAAAGCCACCAGTGGCAGGTGGCCCAAGCGGTGGTCGATTCCATGGGCCAGCCCAATCTTATTTTATTGATTTACGTGTCTTTGCCAGATGTGCTGGGTAGTATCGACCCTATTTATCCCATCGAAGATGGCATGCAGGCTGAGCTGCCCAACTCCATCTATGACAAGAATGGCAACCTGCTGTGGAGTACCGATTTTGATGGCAGCCAAGGGCTGTTGTCGGTGTTCCAAAACTATTCGCGCTTAAAAGGCCTGCTCGACTCACCCATTCAGGATGTGGATGAACAGGTGATCAAGGTCGGCTACCACCTCTACAGCATCCAACGCTTTGCCTATCTTCCGGGGATGCCCGGGGAGTATTTGGAGTTGGTGCAGGTGGAAGACCACCGCAAAGCGCTGGCGGCAACTCGCAGCGCGTCCTCGCAAGCGCTTTGGGCGGTAATAGCGGTGGTGGCGCTGGTGATCTTCGTGGGGTGGTTCTTCGCCCATACCATCGTCGGGCCGGTGCGTTATCTGAGTAACGCGACCCTGTTGTTTGGTGAGCGCAATATTAAGGTGAACCTGCCGACCAACGCCAGCGATGAGGTGGGAGTGCTGGCCAAGGCCATCGATACCATGCGCGAGCAGGTGAGTGCCCGCACTGAAGAGTTGCAGCAAGAGGTGGTGCAGCGCCAGCGCAGCGAGCGAGAACTTAAATCGGCCCGCCAACGCGCTGAGCAAGCCTCGGTGGCCAAGAGTGAATTCATGGCGGTGATGAGCCATGAAATCCGCACGCCGATGAACGGAATCCTTGGGATGAGCCAGCTGCTCTCAAGTACTCATCTGGAACCCAGTCAGCGTGATTATCTTGAAACCATCGAGAGCTCCAGTAAGGCCTTGATGGGCATCCTTAACGACATGCTGGATTTCTCCAAGATTGAAGCTGGCAAGTTGGAGTTGGAGCGGGCACCGTTCAATTTGTACAACGCGATTAGCGATGTGGTGCACCTCTACTCCCACCATGCTCAGGTCAAAAACATCCGAGTGAATGTGGATTATGCCGAGGATAAGCCCCGCTGGTACTGGGGCGATCTGGGGCGGGTGCGCCAGATTATTTTGAACTTGGTCAGCAATGCGGTGAAGTTTACCCTGCAAGGGGAAGTGCGCATCAAGGCCACCCGCTATAGCAATACCGTGGGTGAGCATCTGTTGTGCATCGAGGTCAGTGACACCGGGATCGGCATTGAAAAAGAGGCCCAAAAACAGCTGTTTGTACCATTCACCCAAGCGGATTCTTCGACCACCCGGCGCTTTGGTGGTACCGGTTTAGGGCTGGCTATCTCCCAGCAACTAGTGAGCCTGATGGGCGGGCGCATCGAGCTGGAATCCGCACCTCAGCAAGGCTCGACCTTTTCAATTTTGCTTCCTCTTGATGCCTTAACCGAGGAGGAGATCGAGGGGTTACAGCAAACCCAAGCAGAAGTTGGTGAGTTGGGTGACTCCTTCCCGCCGATTGCTGGCCGAGTGCTATTAGTGGAAGACACCATGGTCAACCAACGGGTGGCGGGTTTGATGCTAGACAGCTTTGGTCTGGATGTGGTGTTGGCCAATAACGGATTGGAAGCAATTGAGCGTTATAAAGAGTGGAAGGACGATATCTCCTTAATCCTGATGGATTGTTTGATGCCGGAGCTGGATGGCTATCAGGCGACTATGAGGATCCGGCGCATGGAAAAAGATGTACGGCGCGTGCCGATTGTCGCCTTAACCGCCAATGCCCACCGCGGGGCCTATCAGGCCTGTCTCGATGCAGGCATGGATGATTTTCTCTCCAAGCCGATAGATCGCGAGGCGCTCTATCGGGTGTTGAGACACTGGATTGTTACCATGGATAAGAAAACCAAACCCGATATGGATGTAGATGAGTTGAACGAACGGATCGAGAATCAAGTCGCTGCGGCCCAAGCCAAGTCGATAGAAAAAGAAGCAAAGTCGCTAGAGCAACAGGCCCAGTTGAGCCCAGAGTCGGCGGTATCAGAACCGCCGCGCGAACAGGTGGCGTCAAGCGCCGCCGGCGCTGCTCTTCAGCACGTGGAGCTGGAGGTGTATCAAGAGATGCGCGAGAGCATCGGTGAAGACTTTGGCCTGATACTCGAGCAGTACTTTGAAGAAACCGACGAGATGATAGCCCAGCTGCACAGCGCCATTGAGCAGCAGAACCAACCAGAAGTGCAGCGGCTGGCGCACAGTATCAAGTCCAGTAGCGCCTACTTTGGTGGCCATGTGGTGCATGATCATGCCAAGCAGTTAGAGGGACTGGCAAAGCAGCAAAGCGATGCCGAAAGCCTCATGCCGTTGGCAGCCAAGCTCAAGCAAGTCTACCAGCTCACCCGCGACGAGATGGCACAGCTGCAACAGCGCGAGAGTGTCTAACCGTTCGGTTTTATTGTCACTTTATACCTGGGCGGACCGGGGAAAAGCAGGTCCGCTTATAGCCCCTCTAAACGCACTTCGTTAGCCTAATTCTCTCCCAAGTCTCCCTTTAACCTGTCTTATAAGTTGCTGCTTGGCTGGAAAATTGCAGTCATTTCGGGCAGTGTTATGACCTTTGCCAGCTTTTGATGTAGAAATTAGTGGCGATTTTCCGAGCAAAATCACCTCTATCGACACAGCAAACGGTGGTCAATTGTTCCGGTGTTAACAGTTATACGTCCTGAGGGAGTAGGTGCGTGTCGATATCCAAGAAGTTATTAGTTGTATTCAGTTTTATTGGCGTACTGATGTTCGGCTCTGCCGGACTGGTGTACTGGCAGATTACTCAGGTCAATCAGTTACAAGCGCAAGTCAGCCAGGTTCAGATGCCGATTGTGGCCAAGAGCAACCAGGTTGAAAGTCAGCTTCAGCTGACCCTTAGCTCGCTGCGTGCTCACATTATCCATGGCGCCGATCCGGCCCACCTGCAGGACTATGTCTCGCAGCTAATGGGCGCCTGGCAAGAGATTGAGCTGAGCCTTGATGAGATTGCAGAGCTCAGTGGAGAAGCCATGGATGACCAGCAACTGGCCAAGTTTCGCCAGTTGCGAGACCTGCAATTTGAGATTGCTCAGCTAGCCCACACCGATGACAGCCTGCCTGCACATAGCCTCCTACGTTACGACTTAGCCCCGCTAGCGGAAGAGGCCATGAACCAGGTCAGCTCGGTAATCCAAGAGGAGTTGTCACTGCCGGGGATCAGTACCCGCAAGACGCGCATGTTGTTAGTCGCGAATATGAGCGAAGCGCGCAACGAGCTGGCGAACGCATTAACCGCCCTGCGCAGTTTTATCCTCAGTGGCGACTCAGCCGAGCGTCGCAGCTACCAAGATTACATGTCCAGCCACGCAGGTTACGTGGAGTCGGTGAACCAAAACAGTGCATTGCTTACCGATGAACAGGCACGTTTGTGGCAGCAATTCGTTGAGCTGGTGGATATATTCACCCCCATGGTGGAAGAGTTGTTCGATATTCGCGGCGGCGATAACTGGGATGTTGCCAACTATCGATTGGCTCAAGAAGTGCTGCCCTTAATGAGCGATGTGCAGGCGCAGGCAAGCCTGTGGAGTGAACAGCAGCAACAGCAGTTACTTGCCGTAGAAGACCAGCTGGAGCATCGCGGCCAACTGATTGCGCTGTTGGTGTTCGCGGGAGCTGCCGTGGCCCTGCTAGTAGGTGGAATCGCAGTGATGCTGCTAAGTCGTCAGATCTCTTCCTGCTTGGCGGTGGTGAACGCCCGCGCTGAGGCCATTGCCGCGGGCGACCTTTCTCAGCCAGCGCTGGCGGTAACCGGTAAAGACGAGGTGGCCCAGCTGACTCGTTCCATCAATATCATGTCAGAGCATCTTAAATCACTGATCGACGGCGTCGGCAGCGCGGTAGCGCAGGTCTCCCGTGGCGCAGATAACGTGGCAGTGCGCTCACAAGGTATTGCCAGCGAACTGGGTAACCAGCGCGGTAAGGTTGAGCAAAGCGCTACTGCCATCGAGCAGCTATCGTTGGCGGCCAAAGAGATTGCCGAGAACACCTCATCGGCTGCCGAGCAGGCGCTAAGAGGCGGGCAAGTGGCCAGTGATGGCGGCGGGGTGGTGGAAGATACCATCACCATCATGCAGCAGATTGAGTCGGCGGTTCAGGGCTGTCACCAGCAGGTGTCATCGCTAAGCCAAGCTGGCGCAGAAGTTGAAAACATCACCGAGGTTATCTCGGCGATTGCCGAGCAAACCAACCTGTTGGCCTTGAATGCGGCCATTGAGGCGGCGCGCGCCGGGGAGCAAGGGCGCGGCTTTGCGGTGGTTGCCGATGAGGTGCGTAATCTGGCGCGGCGCACCAGTGACTCTACCGATGAGATTTCCGAGGTGATCGCGCGTATCCGTGAGCTGACCTCGCAGGCCCAGAGCGCGATGGATCACAGCTCTGAGCTGGTGGAACAAGGCCGCAACGTGGTAGCCGAGGCCGGTAGTGCGCTGCGGGAAGTGATTACCACGGCTGGAGATATCTCCGATCGGGTGAACGCGATCGCCAGTGCTACCGAAGAGCAGTCGATGGTGGCAGGCGAGGTGGCCAATAGCTTGGAGGTGATTGCCCATATTTCCCAGCAGTCAGCCTCAGAGGCACAAGCCAGTCAGCAGCTAACCGATGAGTTGGAAGAGCAAGTTGGCGAATTGAACCAACAAATTGGTCGCTTTGTGTTGTAAACTTCGCTCAAACTCAAGATACAGGCAGCTGCAGTGAAACCAGCAATCTTTTTAGACCGCGATGGTGTGGTCAACGTCGACAATGGCTATGTAAGCGAAGTCGATGACTTTGAATTTATCGAAGGCAGTATCGAAGCCATGCAAGCGCTGAAGAACGCGGGTTGGCTATTGGTGCTGGTGACCAACCAGTCGGGCATCGCCAGAGGCTACTTCTCTGAAGAGCAGTTTATGTCACTCACCGAATGGATGGACTGGTCGCTGGCGGACCGCGGCGTCGACCTCGACGGGATCTACTTCTGCCCCCATCACCCAACCAAAGGCCAGGGTGATTACTTACAAGACTGTAACTGCCGCAAGCCTAAGCCGGGTATGCTGCTCGATGCCGCCAAAGAGCTGGATATCGATTTGGCGAACTCGTGGATCGTCGGTGACAAGCCCGCCGATCTGCAAGCGGGTCAAGCTGCGGGCTTAAGCAACTTGCTGTTGGTGCGCTCGGGTAAGCCGGTCACCGAAGAAGGCGAGGCGTTGGCCACCAAGGTGGTGGATGATTTGGCTGCAGCGTCTGAGCTAATCCTACAAAGCTAATCGCTGATATCAGTAAAAAGGCGACCCTCGGGTCGCCTTTTTTGTCTCTATGTCGCTGCGTGATTAATCGTGGAAGGTCTCGCAGGCATACAAGGTGTTTTCAATCAGGGTTGCCACGGTCATTGGGCCAACACCGCCGGGTACCGGAGTGATATGACTGGCATGTTGTGCGGCGGTGGCGTATTCCACATCGCCCACCAACTTACCTGACTCCAAGCGATTGATGCCTACATCGATCACAATCGCGCCCGGTTTGATCCACTCACCGGGGATAAACTCAGGGATACCGACACCGACCACCACTAAGTCAGCACGGCGAACGTGGAACTCCAGATCTTTGGTACGGCTGTGGCAGATGGTTGGGGTGCAGCGCTCAAGTAGGAGCTCCAGCAGCATCGGGCGGCCTACGATGTTAGAGGCGCCAACCACCACGGCTTCCATACCCACCAGGTCGATACCTGTGGTTTCCAGCAAGGTCATAATGCCTTTCGGGGTACATGGCTGCAGGGCAGGGTTCTTCTGACACAGGCGGCCGATGTTGTAAGGGTGGAAGCCATCAACATCTTTGTCTGGGCGAATGTGCTCAACCACTTTATCGGCATCGATACCTTCAGGCAGTGGCAGTTGTACCAAAATGCCGTCGATGCTTGGGTCGTTGTTCAGGGCGTCAACGTGTTCGAGTAGCTCGGCTTCAGTGGTGTCGACAGGCAGGTCGATAGAGCGAGAGACAAAGCCGACGGCTTCACACATTCTGCGCTTGCTACCTACGTAGACTTGAGAGGCCGGATCGGCGCCAACCAGAATCACAGCAAGTCCAGGAGCACGCTTACCTGCGTCTACTCGCTGCTTAACTTTCTCGGCGACTTGTTGCTGCACCATTTGTGCAGTCTTTTTTCCATCAATAATTTGCGCGGTCATAATGCCCTTTATTTCAGCACGGTGGGATTGAAGTTAAGGAGCGCCTATTTTGCATGCTAGCCCGTAAAAAGTCAGTATCTTTTGAAATTGGGTGTTGTTTGAGCGCTCAGGCCAATTCCGCAAAAAAAGGTTTGACGCTCCCCAAACGAGGCAGTAGTATTCGCCACCGTTGTGAGGCGGTAATCGCGCTTAACCAACTAGGTATCGAACGCTTTTATAGCTGTGATTTGCAATAGTAAATCGTAATGCGCCCTTAGCTCATCTGGATAGAGCAACGGCCTTCTAAGCCGTAGGTAGTAGGTTCGAGTCCTACAGGGCGTGCCATACTTTATGGACATGGCATAGTCTGTACGATGGTGGGTATAGCTCAGTTGGTAGAGCCCCGGATTGTGATTCCGGTTGTCGTGGGTTCAAATCCCATTACTCACCCCATCTTTGCGGGAGTGGCGGAATTGGTAGACGCGCTAGATTTAGGTTCTAGTATCGCAAGGTGTGAGAGTTCAAGTCTCTCCTCCCGCACCATTATTTGACGGATAACGCAGTACCAAAGCGTATCGTCACAAAATTTGTCGGTGAATAGCGCAGTTTGGTAGCGCATCTGGTTTGGGACCAGAGGGTCGGGGGTTCGAATCCCTCTTCACCGACCACCTTTCGAAAGCCCTGCTCGTTGAGCGGGGCTTTTTCGTATTCGGTTAAGGGAAAGCAGCGCATCGTCGCGAAGCTGGAAAAGAGCGGAGCAGAGGGTGGCCGTGAGGCCTCGAATCCCTCTTCACCGACCACCTTCGAAAGCCCTGCTCATTGAGCGGGGCTTTTTCGTATTTGGTGGAAGCAAAAAGCCCGCTAGTTCAGCGGGCTTTGACACGCCATGTTTCTGGGCGTATGAGTACTACTCGTTCAAACGCTCCAACTTCGCTTCAATCTCTTTCATCTTATTCGAGACCACCTTCTCTAAATGGCGTAAGTCTCTGAGGATTTCTGCTTTCAGATCATGCTCCACCTGCTCGCGTTTGGTCAGTTGGTCGAGCTCTTCAACGATGAAGCGCAGGTTGGTGTTGATCTCCGACACGTCCTTATAGGTCCCGCGGCCGCCGTCGACCAATACCGTCTTGCGTTGTCTCGGAAATTTAAGCTTCATGCTACGAGCGAACAGTTCACCGCGCTGTTTATGAAAGTAGATCTTGATGATGTCGTGATTGGCCTCTTGACGCAGGCTATAGCGCTCAATGCTGGTTGGGTTACTAACCCCAATTCCCTGTAAGTTCTTGTACATAGTTCCCTCGGATTGCGACTGTTCCTACTAGCAGGATAGCCTATAAATTCTGCCGTGGTTGTGAAGATTTAAGCAGTTTTTTCAGTCAGGGCAGTAGCTTAGAAGGAATTTGCTTACGCATACAGTCAACTCAGCCAGGCAAGCAGTACACTCATTGCGACAGCGGTTGCGCAAGCTGACAAGCAGTGGATCCCAATAGCCCGTCCTCCCGCTACCCAGGCGAGTACTCCTTTAATTAGGGTGTTGCTGGTAGCGGCGAGCAGGATCCCTAAACTGGCGACCTTTCTACTGAGACCCTGCTGATACTGCTCTACTAAAGAAAGGCTTATAGCATCAACATCGGTTAGGCCTGAGAGAACGGCCAAGGGATAGAGTCCTGCATCACCGAGCCACATTTTAGTAAGCGTAACAATAACCAGTACACTAGTGAGTAGCGCAGCAAACTGCAGCGCCTTGCCAAGCTCAAAGGGGTTGCGCAGTGGCAGGTCAACGGTTTGGATTGGACTTTGCTGGCGACGCCACAACCAAATGGCCCACAGCAGTAATAGTAAGGCTGCGCACAGCAAGGGAGCAGCCAGTAGTTCAAACAAGGTAGGGGTTAACAAGGCAACGATTATCGCCAAGCGCAGGTACATCATCCCACATGCTAAGAGTATCGCCGCTGACAAGGTGGTAGCAGCTTGCCATCGGTGCTGCATTCGTGCCAAAGATACGGTAACTGCAGTGGAAGAGACCAGGCCGCCGAAAAAGCTGGTCATCAAGATCCCAAAGCGGGCGGACAGCCAGCGGGTGGCGAAGTAGCCGAGCATACCTAAGCCGGAGATAAGTACCACCAACCAGCCAATCTTTGCCGGGTTGATTGTCTGCCATGGATCGATGGTGCGTGCTGGAAGTAAAGGCAGTAGCACTACTGCGATCACTAAAAACTGCAACATGCCTCTTAGCTCTGGGGACTGAAGTTGCTTGAGCCAGCGATGTATCGTTTGCTTGTAGTGCAGCAGAAGAGTAATGACTACCGCTAGGCTTGAAGCTTCCAGTGACAGCGCAAAATGCGGCATCACACCCAACCAATAAGTGAGTAGTGCCGAAGCGGCGGTGGTAATACCAAGGTCGTTGTCGCTGGCCGCGCTAATAATGTGAGCTGCGATAACTAGCGCGCACAGGCCGAGGAATACGAAACCCATTAGCAGGCCGTTGAATCCATTTTGACTATCTAGCAAAGCGGACACGCCACCCAATGCGGCGAACAGGATAAAGGTACGTAATCCTGCGACGCGACGACCGTCGGACTGCTCCCGTTCTTGCCACCCGCGCTCACTACCGATCAGCAAGCCCAGCAATAGACTGAGACCGAGCTGCATCAAAGGAGCATAGGCGGTAGTTTGCATAGTGCTGGCTATTGGAGGGCTATAGCTAAAGTGTAACTAGCAGATGTTCATGTATCCGTGCGCCAATGCTCAGAACGGGGAAGGCTATGCCAGCTTTGCGAACGGTAGAACCGACGACGCAAGTAGAGGTGTAGCCTGAGGCCTCATTAGGTTGTTTGGGTAATGAATGGCATTCGCGCCTATTAATGCCAACAATCAGTGCGGTTTGAAATGCCTTTTACAAACTTTAATGCTTAATCAATCGTCAATAACGTGTGTTTTTTATGCAAAACTGCACATATAGCTCAATATCTAACCGCTTGGCGCCGAAAGTGTGATTTTCTTCAAAAAAAGCCTTGCGCAAAATCCTCGGCTCCCTATAATGCGCCACCACTGACACGGCACGGCGCAACAGGGTTTGCGGTGAAAGCAGGTCAGGGTTGAGAAGCTGGAAACAGCACTCGCAACCACCGGTCAAAAACTTCAAAAAAGGGCTTGACTGGGAATGAGGAAAGCGTAGAATGCGCACCTCGCTTCGGTAACGAAGCAACGTTCTTTAACAAGTTATCAAGCAATCTGTGTGGGCACTCACGAGATGTGAAGCGACAAAAA